>JBFLVP010000048.1:0-11958 GCA_040758395.1 Pseudomonadota bacterium | reverse complement strand
GGATGTTGAAAAAAGACTTCCTTGTCTTTTTTCAACCCCTTCGTCCCGGTACACGCCCGTGACGAAGGGCGAAGATCAAGCACTTACGTTGCTTGATCTTCGGGCAAGCCATCCTTGGCTTGCTTTAACAGGCCGTTGAAAACATTTTTCAACGGCCTGTTAAGCCTTTGATCCGGCAAAGGCCATGTTTTGCAAACAAAAAGGGCGGCCGAAGCCGCCCTTGAGCCCTGATCCGATGGTCTTATTTCTTGCCGGCGGCCTGAGCGGCCTTGAGGGTGACCTGCGGCTTCAGCGTGGTCATCATCTTCGGCCCGATGCCCGGTACGTTTTCCAGCTCATCCACGCTCTTGAATGCACCGTGCTTGCCACGGTATTCGACGATCGCCTGAGCCTTGGCGGGGCCAATGCCGTTGATCTGTTGCAGGGTCAGCGCATCGGCGCTGTTGATGTCGATCAGGTCGGCCGCCATGACGGACAGCGGGCCCAGTGCGAGGGCAAGCACGAACGGGCGAATGAACGATTTCATCCTGAAGCTCCTTGTTCACGAAAACCGGCGACGTTGCCGGCCCGTCCTTTTTAGTCCGGTTGGCCTGAATTCACCATCAGAGAAATCCAAGCCGGGACCGTTTTTTTTCCGGAACGCCGAGCGATTCACTTCCCCGCGCGTTCTCTTTCGTTTTCCGCTTGCGTCCACTCCATCAGTAGCGCTCTCAGCTGGGCGTACTTTTGCTCACCGATGTTCTCCGCAAGCACCTTTTCCGCCTCGGAGCTCAGTCGGGTCAATGTCGCCTGCAATGCTTGTCCGTGTGGTGTAAGCGTGACAAGCCGCGCCCGTCCGTCACTGGGGTCGGGACGGCTTTCGAGATAGCCATGCTGGATGAGATCCTCGACGATGGCGGACATGCTCTGCTTGGTGATCTCTGCCTGGGCGGCCAGGGTCGTGACGCGGGCGCCGTCGGCGGTCAGGTGGCGCAGCACGCTGCTGTGCATGGGGCGGATGTCCGGGAATCCGGTATCGGCAAGGCGGCCATAGACGTTTTCCGATAGCGCGCGATACATCCGGCGCAGCATGCTGCCGAGCGTCATGCCCGCTTGGAGGGCGTCATTCACCTTGGAGGCGTCGGGCATGCTTGGTTCTCCAGAGGGAACGGCTGAACGGTGGGCTTGAAAATGTTGGCATATGGTAAGTCATCCTGTCTATAATGGTCAGTGTAGCTTACCAATATGGGTATACCCCGAAGGAGGATCGCGATGTTGAGCCGGGAAGAGATGGATCGCCTGATCGATGCTCATTTCAAGTATGAGCAGAGCGACGATGTCGCCGGGGTTCTGGAAACCCTGACCCCCGATGTGGAGCACGATGTGGTGGGGTGGCCGCCGGGCCCGTCCCATGGGCCGGACGCGGCGCGCGGTTTCTACGAGCGCCTGTTCGCGGACCTTGCCGATACGCGGATCACGCCGGTTCGCCGTCTTTACGGCGACGGCTTCGCGGTGGACGAGTCGCTGGCGGAAAGCACGGCGGTCGGCGCGCCGTTTGGCCTTCCCGGTCGCAACCGGCGCATCAGCTTCCGCCTGCTGCATGTCTTCGAGTTCGATGGCGGCCGGATTCGTCGCGAGAACGTGTGGCTCGATCTCGCCGCCATCCAGCAGCAGCTTGGCGAGATGTGATGCCCGGCGTTGTCCCGGGCAGGAGTACATGTCATGAGGCCTGTGGCCAGATTCATGGCCGTTCTTCTCGGCACGACGGTGCTGGCGGCCTGCGGCGGAGGGGGGGCGGATTCGGCGCAGCCGGGTAGCCCCGCCTGCGGCAGCTGGCCGACCTCCGTGATGCTGCCGCAGGACATGCCGGGCAGCGTGATTGCCTCCGTGGCCATCGTCGACGCCTGCCACATGCTCGTGGCCGGCCATTTCGGCGCGGCGAACCCCTTCGAGCCTTCCGGAAATACCAAGGGCTTCGTGTTGCGCTGGCGGCTTGATGCGCACGGTCAGGTTCATGAGGACTGGCGCCACGTGCTGGACGGGGCTGGAACGGATGCGATTACCTCGGTGGAGTGGGTTGAAGGCGGCATACGTTTTCTTGGCTGGAGCGACGGCGTGGAGCCAGGGGATGTCGCGTATGGCCAGCGCGATGTGCTGATCGGACAGCTCGCCGCCGACGGGGCTTCGAAGAGGCTGTCGCGCGTCGGTAACGAGCGTCCCAACCGGCCGCTGGCGCTGCTCGCGTCGGAGCCGGGGCGTGCGTTTCTGGTGGGAAACGACGACGTCCATGTCCCGACGAATTATGTCGAGGCGTGGGAGGAGCCGTGGGTGGCGGGTTTGGGGCTCGAGGACGGGCAGTACCGCATGGACTGGCTCGTGCCCACTGGAAGTGAGGACCCTGACACCTACTTCGCCGCCCATGTCATCCCCGGGCCGTCGTTTGCCGTGGCGCTGGCGCGAGGACGCTTTGCCGGGGCCGAACGGGGGCTGTCCGTGGAAGCGCGTGATGCGCATGGCAACCCGCTGTGGCTGACGCCCCTCACGCAAAGTCCCTATGACAATATCGCGGGCCTGGTGGAAGAGCCATCCGGGGGCTTGCTCGTGTTCGGCTCCAGTTACCAGGACCTGGGGGGCGGGATCGCAGGCGGATCGGATCTCTTCATCGCCGGGCTGTCGATGCCGGACGGGGCCTTATCCTGGATACGCTCGTTCGGCAGCCCGGAGACGGACTGGGCCGCGGCGGTGGCACCGAGCGGAGATTCTCTTTATGCCGTCTCCGAGGTCTTCGGTCCCGGCTTTTCCGCCTGGAGGGTGCGTCTGGCCCGCGTGTCGTTCAACGGCGAAGTCCTGTCCGAACAAACCTTGGTCGAGAGCGCGCGTGGCGTGGTCAAGGCCGCGGCTGTCACGGGAACTCAACTGGTGGTCGTGGGCGGCATTGATGATGGCGCGGGATCGGTGCGGGGCTGGGCGAGGTTCGTGGCGCGGGAAGGGTCATGATGCGCCTTCGGGGGGCATCGAGCGCCCGCTCGGCGGCCCCGCTGTTTGCCGCCCAATTCAACCCGGATTTTCCATTGGACCGGCCAACACCACTTTGCGCCGGCTGGATGGACGGGCGCCTGGCCTACGCGGGGTCTGGCGGCCTGCGGCTGGACACATCCCTGTGTCCAGCCCTTCGGGGAACGCATTGCGTTCCATCGTTGCTCCTTGCAACGATGTTGGCGGCATCTTTGCGCCCGTGCTCCTAGCCCATAGGCCGGGCTATGGCCTCGTCGCCCGTGCGCCAATCTGCTCGCCCTCGGCTGCGCCATACTCCCGCGTTCCAATGGAAAATCCGGGTTCAAGCTGGATGATCCGGGGCGTTGAGGATCAAGCTGTGATGCGCGGTCAGGACGTCACAGCCGTGGCCCGCCTCTGCGGTGCTTGATGCGCTTGAGGAGGGTGTGACTGTCGACGCTGATGACATGCTCCCGGGCAAACAGCTGTCGGCTCACGAAGGCCAGTAGCGCTTCCTGGCTGTCTGTCAGGGTATGCACATGCAGACTGCGCATGTCGCTCATGATGTAGAGACTCACCACTTCGGGCTGGTCGGCCAGTTCTTGAGCGATGCTCTCCAGGCCCTGCGGGGCAACCTTCACATCGAGAAAGGCGGAGACGGTCTTGCCGAGCTTTTCGGGATTGATCACGGCCGTGAACTGTTCGATGTAGCCCTCGTCCATCAGGGCCTGCACACGGTCGCGGACATGCGCGCGGGTCACGCTCAGCTGGCGCGCGATCTCGGCAAAGGCCAGTCGGCCATTCTTGATCAGCATGCCGAGGATTTCGGTATCCAGTTTGTTCATTGCTCGTCTCCTGCGCACCAAACGAGTGCAGCGTCTCCCCGTGGCCTGAAATCCATACATTTGTGCCGTCGGGCGTCGAAAGTTCTTTCATGCCCATGGGGGCGGGCGGGTTTGAGTTTACAAACGATAAATGATTGCGGACTTGGTTTACAAATGTCCGTGGCGAGGCGGGGGCGGTGCCTCAATCAAGTGCGTGTCGAGTCCAGGTTCGGATAGTGGTGGAGTGTTTGTAATTAACTGATATTAAATGATTAATTCCATTTTTTCCTTGGGTGGCATGAAGTTCGCTTTGGTGGTCTGGAGTGTGAACATTTGTAAGCGTTCAAGTCCACCATCTGTTTCCGAAGGAGCTCGTTCATGTCCATTTCTCGTCGCGGTTTCCTCAAGTCCGGTATTGCCCTGGGGGCCGTCTCTGCCCCGATGATCGCCACCGCGGACTCGAAAAAGACCTTCCGCTGGAAGATGACCAATGCCTACCCCGCCGGGGCGCCGTTCTATACGACGGGTCCTGGCAGCGCCACCGACTTCTGCAAGATGGTGGAGTCGATGTCCGACGGTCGCCTCAAGATCAAGCATTACGCCGCTGGCGAGCTGATCCCCGCGCTCGAGGGTTTCGATGCGGTGTCCAAGGGCACGGTCGAAATGAACTGGGCCAACTCCTATTTCTGGGCCGGCAAGACCTTCGCCGCGCAGTTCTTCACCACCGTGCCGTTCGGCATGAATTTCCAGGGCATGAACGCCTGGATTTATCACGGCGAGGGCCGGAAGCTGTGGGACGAGGTCTATGCCCCGTTCAACGTGATCGGCATGCCGGCGGGGAACACCGGCGTGCAGATGACCGGCTGGTTCCGCAAGCCGATCGAGTCCCTGGAGGACTTCAAGGGGCTGCGCATGCGTATTCCGGGCCTGGCCGGCAAGGTCTACGAGCAGCTGGGCGTGAGCGTGAAGCTGCTGCCCGGTGGTGAGATCTTCCCGGCCCTGGAGCGCGGCGTGATCGACGCGGCGGAGTTCGTCGGCCCCTACCAGGACCGCCGCCTCGGCCTGCACAAGGCGGCCAAGTACTACTACACCACCGGCTGGCACGAGCCGAACAACGTCACCGAGCTGCTGGTCAACAAGGAGGCCTGGAACAGCCTGCCCGATGACCTCAAGGCCATCGTCCAGTCGGCGGCCGCAGCCTGCAACGTGCTCAGCCATACCTGGTCCGAGGCGAACAACGCCGACGCGCTGGATGACCTGGTGGCCAATCATGGTGTCACCCTGGGCGCGCTCTCGCCGGAGATCGTCAAGCGCCTCAAGGAGATCACCGCCGATACCCTGGCTGCCGAGGCCGCCAAGGACCCGCTGACCAAGAAGGTGTACGAAAGCTACTTCGCCTTCAAGAAGAAGCACGACGGCTGGCAGCGTCGCAGTGAAACCGTGCTCCAAACCGACCTGGCCTGATTGACCATGATCCTTGTACTCGATCGCCTGGCGCGGGCGCTGGATCGGGGCATCGAGGGGATCGGCAGGGTGAGCGCCTGGCTCACCCTGCTGCTCGTGCTCCTGGTCGCCGGCAATGTCCTGGCGCGCTATTTCTTTCACCTCAGCTCCGTGGCCACCCAGGAGCTGGAGTGGCACCTTCTGGCCCTGCTCGCGATGCTGGGTTCGCTCTATACCCTGCAACAGAACGAGCATGTCCGGGTGGACCTGTTCTATCAACGCTACGGCCATCGCGCCCGGTTGGCGCTCAACCTGGGCACGGCGCTCCTGGTGATCGTGCCGATGGCGCTGTGGATCGGTTGGCTGTCGCTCGACTATGTCATGCAGGCCTATCGCAGCGGTGAGATTTCCCCGGATCCCGGCGGTCTGCCGTATCGCTATCTCATCAAGTCGGTCATTCCCATCGGCTTTGTCCTGATCGCGCTGCAAGGCTTGGCCATGGCCATGCGTGATGGTCTTGCACTGTTCGCGCCGCAGTATGCCCACCCCGCCCTGAAGGAGTGCTGAGATGGACCCGCAAACCATTGCCATGCTGATGGTGCTGGGCCTCCTCGTGCTGATTTTCGCCGGGGTGCCGGTCGCCTTCGCCATCGCCGCATCAGGCCTGGTGTTCGGCTATATCGGCATGGGTGACGGCCTGTTCCACCTGCTGCCGGCGCGCATCTTCGGGGTGCTGACCAACTACACCATGCTGGCCATTCCCCTGTTCGTGTTCATGGGGGTGCTGCTGGAGAAATCGAGGATCGCCGAGAACGCGATGGACGTGATCGGTCACCTTTCCGGCAACCGCGCGGGCGGGATGGCCATCGCCATTGTCGTGGTCGGGGTTCTGATGGGGGCGTCGACCGGCATCGTGGGGGCCACCGTGGTTGCGGTCGGTCTCATCACCCTGCCCAAGCTGCTCGCGCGTGGCTATCATCCGGCCCTGGCGTGCGGGACGATCTGCGCCTCCGGCACCCTCGGCCAGATCATCCCTCCAAGCCTCATCATCATCCTCCTGGCCGACATCATGGGTGAATCGGTCGGTGAGCTGTTCGCGGCGGCGGTGGTGCCTTCGCTCCTGCTCGCCGGCCTGTTCGTCGTCTACCTGCTGATCCTGGGGCGAGTGCGTCCGGATCTGGCGCCGCCGTTGCCACAGGCCGAGCGGGACGCCTTGAGCCGGCGCGATCTGATGCTGCAGCTGGTCAAGGTCGTGGTGCCGCCCCTGCTGCTCGTCATCGCCGTCCTCGGCTCCATCATCGGGGGCGTGGCCGCGCCGACCGAGGCGGCCTCGCTCGGCGCGCTGGGTGCCCTGCTGATGGTGGCCGCGATGGGCAAGCTCGACCGCGCGACCCTCCGCGAGACGATGCGCGACACCCTCAAGATCACCGGCATGATCATGTTCGTCCTGATCGCGGCGCAGGCCTTCAGCCTGAGCTTCCGCGGTCTGGAGGGCGAGGAGCTGATCGATGCCATGTTCGAATGGGTGCCGGGCGGGACGATGGGGGCCATCATCTTCATGATGGCGGTGCTGTTCGTGCTGGGCTTTTTCCTGGAGTGGATCGAGATCTCCTACATCGTGTTGCCCCTGATGCTGCCCATCTTCGCGGCGGCCGACGTGGACATGGTGTGGCTGGCCATGCTGGTGACCCTGGTCCTGCAGACCTCCTTCCTGACCCCGCCCTTCGGCTGGGCACTGTTCTTCCTCAAGGGCGTGGCGCCGCCGGAGGTGAAGACAAGGGACATCTATCTCGGGGTGCTGCCTTTCATCGGCCTGCAACTGCTCACCCTCGCCATCGTGCTGGCCTTCCCGGTCATCGCCACCGGGCTGCCCAAGAGCATGGGCTGGTAACCCTTATTCAAGGACTCATACATGTTGAATACGATTCGGGGACGACGCGGCATGGTCGTCGCGCCACACGCCCTCGCGGCACAGGCCGGACTGGATGTCCTGCGCGACGGTGGCAACGCCATCGAGGCGGCCATCGCGACAGCGGCCTCGCTGGCGGTGGTCTACCCCCACATGACCGGCATCGGCGGCGATGCCTTCTGGCTGGTGCGCGCGCCGGGCCAGAAGCCGGTCTTCATCGACGCCTGCGGCGCCGCCGCCCTGCGCGCCACGCCCGCTTTCTACGCGGAACAAGGGCTGGGCGAGATCCCCACCCGCGGCCCCCTGGCCTGCCTCACCACGGCGGGGGCGGTCTCCGCCTGGGATGCGGCCGAACGGCTCTCGCGCACCGCCTGGGGCGGGCGGCTGCCGCTGGGGCGTCTGCTGGAGGATGCGACCGAGCAGGCGCGGCAGGGTTATCCGGTCACCGCCAGCCAGGCCCGCACCACGGCGGCGCGGCGGGAGGAACTGGGCGCCGTGCCCGGGTTCGCCGACACCTTCCTCGCGCCGGAGGGTGCGCGGGCCGCCGGCACTCTCGAATGTCAGCCGCGTCTGGCCGCGACGCTCGAACAGCTGGCCCGGGCCGGCGCGGACGATTTCTACCGGGGCGAGCTGGCGGCGGCGCTGGCGGCCGATCTCGATGCCGTCGGCAGCCCGCTCGGACTGGCCGATCTCGAGGCGCATCGCGCCGTCTGTGCGGACCCGTTGTCGGTAGAGCTCGCCTGCGGGCGGGTCTACAACGCCCCCCCGCCCACCCAGGGGGTGGCCTCCCTGATGATCCTGGCCCTGTTCGAGCGGATGGGCGGGGCGGATGTCGCGCCCGATGGCGCCGACCATCTCCACCGTCTGGTCGAGGCGACCAAGATGGCCTTCCGCATGCGCGACCGGCATGTGCGCGATCCGCGCGACATGGACGTGGATCCCGCCAGTCTGCTGGAAGATGCAGCACTGGACCGGCTCGCACAGGGCTTCGACCCTGACCACGCCGCCCCCTGGGGCGGGGCGGGGGACATGGGCGACACCACCTGGTTCGGGGTGATCGATGGCGAAGGGCGGGCCGTGTCCGCCATCCAGAGCATCTACCACGAATACGGAAGCGGCGTGGTGCTGCCGCGCACCGGGGTGATCTGGCAGAACCGGGGGCTGGCCTTCGCGCTCGACTCCGCCTCGCCGCGCGCCCTGCGCCCCGGCCGCAAGCCCTTCCACACCCTCAATCCGGCGATGGCGGAACTGAGCGACGGGCGCCTCATGGTCTACGGCACCATGGGAGGCGACGGTCAGCCGCAGACTCAGGCGGCCGTGTTCAGCCGTTACGCCATCCACGGCCAGGCGCTGCAGGCCGCGGTCACCGCGCCGCGCTGGCTGCTGGGCCGGACCTGGGGCAGCCATTCCAACACCCTGAAGCTGGAGTCACGCTTCCCGGAGGAAGTGCTCCGGGCGCTGGGCGGGAAGGGGCACGATCTCGAGGTCGTGCAGGCCTTCGACGAGATGATGGGCCACGCGGGGGCCATTGTGCGCGACCCGCAGGGTGTTCTCGCCGGCGCCGCCGATCCACGTGGCGACGGTCTGGTCGCCGCCTTCTAAGGGGACATCATGGAACAACTGGTCATTCTCTTGCCCCTCCTGCTGATCTGCGGCGCGGTCGCGGGGTTACTGGCGGGGCTGCTCGGCGTCGGCGGGGGTATCGTCATCGTGCCGATGCTCTATCACGTGTTCACCTTCGTGGGGGTGGACGCGGCGGTGGTGATGCCGCTCGCGATCGGCACCTCCCTGGCCACCATCATCGTGAGTTCGATGATGTCCGCGCGGGGCCATCATGCGCGCGGCAACGTGGACCTCGAACTGGTCCGCCGCTGGTTCTCTGGGGTGGTCCTCGGAGTGCTGCTCGGCACCTGGCTCGGCAGTGCCCTGCCCGGTGACGCCCTGCGCATGGTGTTCGGCGGCTTCATGAGTCTGGTCGCCATCCACATGTTCGTCACCTCGTGGCGCAAGCTCGCGGTGAGCGACCATCTGCCGGGCGCGTGGTGGCAGCGCGTCATGGCGGGCGGGGTCGGCACCGTTGCCGCGATGCTGGGCATCGGCGGGGGAACCCTGGTGGTCCCGCTCCTGAACTTCTTCAGCTATCCGATGCACCGCGCCGTCGGCTCGGCCGCGGTGGTGGGCATGATCGTCAGCGTGCCGGCCGCGCTGGGCTACATCGCCACCGGCTGGGGCGTCGCGCAGCTGCCGCTGGGGTCGACGGGCTACGTCAACTGGCTGGCCTTCGCTGCCCTGGTGCCGATGACGATGCTGTTCGCGCCCCAGGGCGTGCGCCTCTGCCAGCGGCTGGACGTACAGCGGCTCCGGCAGGTGTTCGCCGTGGTGCTGCTGCTGGTGGGGCTGAAGATGCTGCTGGTCTGAGTCTCACTCGACGGTCACCGACTTCGCGAGATTGCGCGGCTTGTCGACGTCGGTGCCGCGCAGCACGGCGACGTGGTAGGCCAGCAGCTGGAGCGGGATGTTGAAGATGATCGGCGCGCTGATACGGCCGACGTTGGAGGTGACGGGCACGACGTGAATGCCCTCGGATTCCGCCACATTCGCGCTCTCGTCCTCGAACACGAACAGCTCGCCGCCGCGCGCGCGGACCTCCTCCAGATTGGACTTGAGCTTGGCGAGCAGATCGTCCCTCGGGGCGATGGCGATCACCGGCATGGCCTCGTCCACCAGGGCCAGCGGGCCGTGCTTAAGCTCGCCGGCCGGGTAGGCCTCGGCGTGGATGTAGGAGATCTCCTTGAGCTTGAGCGCACCCTCCAGCGCGATCGGGTACATCGCCCCGCGGCCGAGGAACAGCGCGTGCTGCTTGCTCACCAGCTTCTCGGCGAGGGCGAGGATGCGATCCTCGTGCGCGAGGGCATCGGCGATCTTGCCCGGAATGCGGGAGAGGCCCTGCACGATGCGGGCCTCCTGCGCCTCGTCCAGCCGGCCTTGCGCCTTGCCGACCGACATCAGCAGCAGCGCCAGGGCGATCAGCTGGGTGGTGAAGGCCTTGGTCGAGGCCACGCCGATCTCGGGCCCGGCATGGGTCATGAACACCAGGTCCGACTCGCGCACCAGCGATGATTCCGGCACGTTGCAGATCGTCAGCGTGGCGACCCCGGGGCAGCGCTCCTTCACGTTCTTCAGCGCGGCCAGTGTGTCGGCCGTCTCGCCCGACTGGGAAATGGTGACGAACAGCGTGTCCGCGCTGATGACCGGGTTGCGGTAGCGGAATTCGCTCGCCACCTCCACCTGGCAGGGCAGGCCGAGGATGTCTTCGAACCAGTAGCGCGCGGTCAAGCCGGCATGGAAGCTGGTGCCGCAGGCGATGACCTGCACCCGCTGGATGCACTGGAAGATGGACTTCGCTTTCGCACCGAAGATGCCTTCCAGCACATGTGGCCCGGCGATCCGGCCCTCGAGCGTGTCCGCCACCGCGCGCGGCTGCTCGTGGATCTCCTTCTGCATGAAGTGGCGGTACTCGCCCTTCTCGGCGGAGGCGGCCGTGAGGCTGGAAAGCTTCTCGGGCCGCTCGACCATGTTGCCCTGCGCGTCATGCACCACGACCGACTCGCGGCGCAATTCGGCCAGATCGCCGTCCTCCAGGAAGATGAAACGCTGGGTCACCGGCAGCAGCGCGGCGACGTCGGAGGCGATGAAGTTCTCGCCGATGCCGAGTCCGATCACCAGCGGGCTGCCCTTGCGTGCGGCGATCAGCCGGTCGGGGTCGTCCAAAGCAATCACGCCGAGGGCATAGGCACCCTCGAAATCGGTTACCGCCTTCTGCACGGCGGTAAGCAGATCGCCGGTTTCGCGCAGCTGGTGCTCGATCCAGTGGGCCGCGACCTCGGTGTCGGTTTCGGAGGTGAAGCTGTAGCCGAGTTCGATGAGTCGGTTCCGCAGCTCGTTGTGGTTCTCGATGATGCCGTTGTGCACCAGCGCCACGCGGTCGCAGGACACGTGCGGGTGCGCGTTGCGCTCGGCGGGGGCGCCGTGGGTGGCCCAGCGGGTGTGGGCGATGCCAATGGAGCCGGTTACGGGTTGCTGGGTGATCGTTTCGGCAAGGGTTTCGACCTTGCCCACGGCGCGCCTGCGTTCCAGGGCGTTCCCTGGGGCCCGAACCACGAGCCCGGCGGAGTCATAGCCGCGGTACTCGAGCCTGCGCAGTCCCTCGAGGAGGATGGGGGTGACGTTGCGTTCCGCGATGGCGCCGACTATTCCGCACATGATGGTAAGAAGATGGTGTTTGTGTGAGTGCTCATGTTACTCGAAGCTGAGATGCGCCGGGGACTTGCGGTCGTCGTCCCTGGGGGTTAGCGATGCCGCTTAACCGTCCCGCCGCAGAAATGCTGCGCTTCCCATTTCCACGCGTGCAGGATGATGATGTCCAGTGAATCGAACTTCGGCATCCAGCCCAGTTCCCTGCGTGCCGCGGAAGCATCCGCCACCAGACGGGCCGGGTCCCCCGCGCGGCGCTCGCCGTATTTAAGCAGTATCTCCATCCCGGAAACCTTGCGCGCGGTGTCGATGACCTCCTTCACCGAGAACCCGCTGCCGTTGCCCAGGTTGAAGCGGGCGCTCAAGCCTGTCGCCATCATCCTTTCAAGGCCGAGCAGATGGGCTTCGCACAGGTCCTGCACGTGGAGGTAGTCGCGGATGCAGGTGCCGTCCGGCGTGTCGTAATCGGTGCCGAACACAGTGATGGCGTCGCGGCGCCCGGAGGCCGCTTGCAGGATCAGGGGGATCAGGTGGGTTTCGGGATCGTGCCGCTCG
>JBFLVP010000047.1:0-209015 GCA_040758395.1 Pseudomonadota bacterium | reverse complement strand
AGGGCCGAGGCCCCCATCAGCTTGAGGAAATGACGACGCTGCATGGCGTGCTGCGCATTCATGCTCGATTTCATGGTGCTCTCCCTCATCACTTCGGCTGCTTGGCGAAGTATTCCGCCATCGCGCGGATCTCGGCCTCGCTGAAGGCCTGCGCGATCGGCCCCATCAGGGTGTTCGGACGTGCGCCGCTGGCGAAGTCCTTCATCGCCTTCGTGAAGGCCGCTTCGCTCATGCCAGCCAGTGGCATGAAGGCCGAATCACGCGCCAGACGCCCCTGCGTGCCATGACAGCCCGCGCAGGTCTGCGCCATCATCTCGCCCGTGTGCTCGGCATGGACGGCACCCGCCGACACCATGCCCGCCAGGGCGATCCCCATCACCAGGATTCGCTTGGTCATTTTTGTTGACTCTCCTCAAGCAAAGGACCCCCGGGGGTCGTAGAAGCCGAATGCACGGCACCCCTCATTTAGAGTGCGGCATTTCACACACTATAAGTTCAATCTATGTATCGATACAACACAGGGAAAGGGTCAACTTTTCTGTGATTGCGACATCCGCAGCCTGACGAGCTAGAGTTAAATTCAAGTATTGCTTATTGGCTTGCGCGATTTTTTATTACGGTATAAAAAGCGCGTCAAATGACACAACGACTGCAGGAGCATGTTTCATGACCCAGGCCGCAGCACTCCCTCTGCCCTCAAAGATTCGCTCGATCTACGAGCTGGCCAAGCCGAAGGTGGTGGGGCTGATCGTGTTCACGGCCTTTGTCGGCATGTTGCTGGCCAGCCCGCCGGGGACGCTGGACGGGGAACGCGTGTTCTTCGCCCTGCTCGGCATCGCACTCGCCTCGGCCGCTGGGGCCGCGATCAACCACCTGCTGGATGAGCGTTACGACACGCTGATGGATCGCACCCACAACCGCCCCCTTCCCACCCGCCGCGTCAATAACCGCGAAGTATTAATGGTTGCGCTGTCCTGGGCCGCGCTGTCGATGGGCCTGCTGGTATGGCAGGTGAATGTACTCACGGCGCTCCTCACCTTTGCCGCCCTGATCGGCTACGCGGTGATCTACACGGTCTACCTCAAGCACAACACCCCGCAGAACATCGTCTGGGGCGGTGCCGCCGGCGCCGCGCCGCCGCTGCTGGGCTGGACCGCGATGACTGGCCAGGTGACGATCGAGGGCCTGATCCTGTTTCTCATCATCTTCCTCTGGACCCCGCCGCATTTCTGGCCGCTGGCGATCCGCCGGGTCGAGGAATACAAGCGCGCGGGCATTCCGATGCTGCCGGTGGTGAAGGGCATCCCGCACACCAAGTACCAGGTGCTGCTCTACACCATGGTGCTGGTCACCGTGAGCCTGCTCCCAACCACCATCGGCATGAGCGGCATGCTCTACTTCGTCAGCGCTGCCATCCTTGGTGCGGTCTACATCGTCTACGCCTGGAAGCTCTATCGCGACCCGGAGCATGCGATGGCGATGCCGACCTTCGGCTATTCCATCCTCTATCTCGTCCTGCTGTTCGCCGCCCTGCTGGTCGACCATTACGTCCGCTGAGCCGCGACCGATGCGCGCCCTGCACGGCTGGCTGGCCCTGCTGTTCGCCCTGCCCCTGCTGCTGGTCAGCCTGAGCGGTGCCATGCTGGGCTTTGCCCGTGAGAGCGACCGCATGATGCATGTCGATCTGCTGGGCGCCCCCTTCTCATCCGCCGCACCGCGTTCCGCCGATGCGCTTCTTGCGACCGCCCGCCAGACTCACCCAGATTGGCGCCCGATTGGCATGGCGCTGGCCGCGACGCCCGTCGACGCCGTCCTCGTCCTCATGGAGGATGCCCAGGGCCAGGCCCGCGAGGTCTATGTCCACCCCCGCACAGGCGAAATACGCGGCCAGCGCGCGACCGGGGACAGCCTGTATGGCCTGGCCCACCGCCTCCACACCACCCTGTTGCTGGACGAGACCGGTCGCTGGATCACCCGCCTGGCCGCCTTCGGCCTGCTGCTCACCACGCTCAGCGGATTGGTCCTGCGCAGCCGCACCCAGGCCCAGGGCATGACGGCTCGCACCCATCCGCTGCTGGGCATGACCAGTGCGCCGATCCTGCTTTTGATCAGCGCTTCGGCGCTGGCCTTCCTGGCCTGGCAGCCGCCTTTCGGCACGGTGCAGCACCAGGTCATGAAGCATTCAGCGCCGCGCGACACGCTTACCCATCCCACGCCTGCTCTCGACGCCCTGGCCGTTGCCCGTCCCGACTGCGCCCCGCGCTGGATCGAGGCCGCGTCCCGCGAAAGCCTGAGCGTGCTGTGCGAAACGCGCGGCCATGCGGGCACTCTGGGCGTGCAGGGATGGACCTGGGAAGCTGAAACTGGCCTGCGGGAAGACATGAATTCCGCCGCATCGACCGGCGAACTGCTGTATAACCTGCACACCGGCGAACTGCTCGGCATGCCGGGGCGCATCCTGTGGGTACTGGCGAGCCTCGCCGTGCCCTTGCTCATCCTTGGCGGCCTTGCCAGCCGTCGCGCACGACAACCACACACAGCATCATGATCGACCGCCATAAACGTCATTTCCGCCGCATCGCCCTGATCACCATCGCCGCCGTCTACATCCTGATCGCGGTGGGCAGCATGGTGCGCGCCACGGGCGCCGGCATGGGCTGCCCCGACTGGCCCACCTGCTTCGGCCAGATCATCCCGCCCACCGACGTGTCGCAGCTGCCGGAGAACTACCAGGAGATCTACCGCGACCGTGGCTATGCCGACGTGGAGTTCAACGCGGTCAAGACCTGGACCGAATTCTTCAACCGCCTGACCGGGGTGACCATCGGCTTCCTCTCGCTGTGGACCCTGTGGGCCGCGTTCCGCGTCCGCCGCGACGACCGCCTGAACAACGGGCCCGTGTTCTGGTACACCCTCACCGCCTTCCTGCTGGTCGGCTTCAACGGCTGGCTGGGCAAGGTCGTGGTCTCAAGCAACCTGCATCCGGCCATGATCACCACCCACATGGTGGCCTCGTTGCTGGTGGTCGCAAGCCTCGTCCTTGCCATCAGCTACTCCATGCGCGACACCCTGCGCATGAGCCTGCAGGGCGCGCTGAGCACGCGCGGCTGGCTGATCGTGGGCATGGTCCTGACCATCGTGCAGATCGCCCTCGGCGTGCAGGTGCGCGAGCGGATCGACATCATCTCGCTGCAGCTCGACTACGCCGAACGGGCCACCTGGGTGGCCCAGGTCGGTGCGCCGCTGACCGTGCACATCCTCGGCGCGCTGGCGATCGTCGGTTACAACCTGTGGCTTGGCCTGCGCGTGCTTCGACGTGACGACAACCCCCTGATCCAGAAGCTCGCCACCGCGATGATGGGCGTGGTGCTGGTCGAGCTGACGATCGGCATGTCGCTGGCGGGACTCGGCTTCCCCGCCTTCCTGCAGCCGCTCCACCTGATGCTGGCGGCGCTCGTGTTTGGTCTGCAGATGGCCCTTTTCGGCGCGGCCCAGCATGCACTTGCCGCACATGCAAACAGCGAGCCCGCGAAGGCGTGATAGACTGGCGCGCTTCTGTCCCGGAACCGATTCCATGTCCCTGAAAGCCAACCAGGTGCGCCACCTGCGCGCCCTCGCCCACCATCTCAAGCCGGTCGTCTTGATGGGCCAGCACGGCCTGACCGAGGCGGTCATGGCCGAGATCGAACTGGCGCTCGACCATCACGAGCTGATCAAGGTGCGGGTGCCGGGCATGGAGCGTGAGGACAAGCAGGATGTCATCGAGGTCATCTGTGAGCGAACCGGTGCCGAACTTATCCAGACCATCGGCCACGTCGCCGTGCTGTTCCGCCAGCGCGCCAAGGACTCGCAGATCAGCCTGCCGCGCTGAACCGCGATCGCCACGGTAGCCGGCCGTGCCCCTCTATCGCCTTGATCCAAGCGACACCCGCTTTCCCGACCCGCGCGAGGCACTGACCGAGCCGAACGGCCTGCTCGCCATCGGCGGCGATCTCTCACCGGTGCGCCTGCTGGAAGGCTACCGCCACGGCATCTTTCCCTGGTATTCGCCGGACGATCCGATCCTGTGGTGGTCCCCCGACCCGCGCACCGTGCTGTTTCCCGGCGAACTGAAGATCCACCGCAGCCTGCGCAAGACCCTCAAGCGCGCCCCGTTCGTGATCCGCGTCAACACAGATTTCGCCGGCGTGATGGAAGGTTGCGCCGCACCCCGGCCGCAACAACAAGGCACCTGGATCACATCAGAGATGAAGCAGGCCTATCTTCGCCTGCACAGCATGGGCTACGGGCGCAGCGTCGAATGTTGGCAGGACGGCCGGCTGGTTGGCGGGCTGTACGGCGTCAAGCTGGGCCGGGTGTTCTTCGGCGAGTCCATGTTCAGCCGCGTCTCGGATGCCTCCAAGGTTGCCCTCGTGGCCCTCTGCCAGGGCGCTATCGGCTTCACCCCTGCCGTCATCGACTGCCAGTTCTCCACCAGCCATTTGGAAAGCCTGGGCGCACGCTCCATCCCGCGCGACGACTTCCTCGAACTGCTCAGAACACACGCCGTCTGAAAAAAACGCCAAGGACAAGGCCAGGTCTTCGCCTTGAAGTCATGACCAGCGCCCCTGTCATCCAGGTGTAATGACTGCTATTTTATGCGCCCATAAAAACCAATGGTTCAAGTATGGGAGCAGCGGATGAACATCGAACGTCGTGACTTTCTCAAATCGATCGGCCTGATCGGCGCGGGCGCCACCGTAGGCACCACGGCCCTGGCCCATCCGCGAGACGCCCAGGCCGCCGTCAAGACCCAGGCCCGCATCGTCATCGTCGGCGGCGGCGCCGGCGGCCTGACCGCCGCGGCCAAGCTGAACAAGTGGCTGGACGGCGCCAGGATCACCATCGTCGAACCACGCGAGACCCACTGGTACCAGCCAGGCTGGGTGTTCGTCGGCGCGGGCGTGCACGACAAGAGCTGGACCACCGACACCCCGAACGCGGACTACATTCCGGATGGCGTGCGCTGGGTCAAGGACAGCGTCGCCACGTTCGAGCCCGAGGCCAACAAGCTCGTGACCGGCGAGGGCGAGACGCTGGAGTACGACTTCCTGATCGTCGCCACCGGCCTCAAGCTCGACTATGAGGCCATCGAAGGCCTCACCCGCGACATGCTCGGCAAGGGTGGTCTGGTCAGCGTCTATGCCAGCCCCGACCAGGCCGAGGCCATGTGGACCGAGATGCAGGCCTTCATCGTCAAGGGCGGCGACGGCATCTTCACCCTGCCCCACACCCCGCTCAAGTGCGCCGGAGCCCCCTTGAAGATGGGCTTCCTGACCGAATCGCACGCGCGCAACGGCGGGCGACGCGAAGCACTGAACCTCTACTTCAACTCCTCCATCGACAAGCTGTTCAGCGTCAAGCCGATCAACGACCTGGCCGACGGCCTGTTCCGCGAGCGCGGCTTCGGCATGAACTACCATCATCGTCTCAAGGCGGTCGATACGGACAGCAAGGAAGCCCTGTTCGCCACCCCGGACGGCGATGTGAACATGCACTACGACTTCCTCCACATCGTGCCGCCGATGACCTCGCCGGATGTGGTCAAGACCAGCGCCCTGGCCTGGCAGGAGGGCCCCTTCGCCGCCGGCGGCTGGCTGGAGGTGGACAAGCACACCCTCCAACACCTCCGCTTCCCCAACGTGTTCGGCGTGGGCGACGTGAACGGCACGCCGATCGGCAAGACCGCCGCCAGCGTCAAGTTCCAGGCCCCGATCGCCGCCGAAAACCTGGTCAGCCTGATCGAGGGCAAGCCGCTGGAGCGCCAGTACGATGGCTACACCTCCTGCCCGCTGGTCACCGGCATCGGCAAGGCGGCGCTGGTCGAGTTCGGCTACGACCTGAATCTGGTGCAGACCTTCCCGTTCGTCGATCAGGCCAAGCCGAGCTGGGCCTGGTGGGCGCTGGACCTGTACGCGATCAAGCCCCTGTACGAGCAGATGCTCAAGGGCCGCGTCCCGGCCTGAGCCGCCCCAACAATAGTCGAGTGCATTAGTGAGTTATTGATGCCTTATAGAACATAAGGCACTCCAATGAGCCTCCTCCATATCGGCGTGCTAGCATCCATGCGGTCTTGAGCTATAACAAGACGGCATAACAGCACGTTTTCGCGACAGCGAAACACGACCCACAATGTTGGAGGCATCGACACCATGGCGCATATCGTCATTCTCGGCGCGGGCATCGGCGGTATGCCGGCCGCCTATGAGGCCCGTGAACTGCTGGGCAAAGAGCACAGCATCACCGTCATCAACGCGACGGACTACTTCCAGTTCGTGCCCTCCAACCCCTGGGTCGCGGTCGGCTGGCGCACCCGTGACGAGATCACCTTCCCGATCGAGCCCTACCTCAAGCGCAAGGGCATCGACTTCATCGCCAGCGCGGTCAACAAGATCGACGCCGACAACAACACCCTGCACCTGGACAACGGCGAGACCGTCAACTACGACTACCTCGTCATCACCACCGGCCCGAAGCTGAACTTCCCGGCCATCGAAGGCGCCGGCCCGCACGGCGGCCATACCCATTCCGTCTGCACCGTGGACCACGCCGAACTGGCCTACCAGGATTTCCAGAAGCTGTGCGACAACCCCGGCCACGTCATCGTCGGTGCCTTCCAGGGCGCAAGCTGCTACGGCCCGGCCTATGAATACGTGTTCATCCTCGACGCCGCGCTGCGCAAGAAGAAGCTGCGCAACAAGGTGCCCATCACCTTCGTCACCGCCGAGCCATACATCGGCCACCTGGGCCTGGGCGGCGTGGGCGACTCCAAGGGCATGCTCGAATCCGAGCTGCGCATGCACGACATCAAGTGGATCTGCAATGCCCGCACCACCAAGGTCGAAGCCGGCAAGATGTTCGTCGAGGAACTCGACATGCAGGGCAACGTGGTCAAGACCCATGAACTGGGCTTCAACCACTCCATGATGCTGCCGCCGTTCCGTGGCGTGGACGCCGTGGCCGCGCTGGGCGAAGGCGTGGTCAACCCGGGCGGTTTCGTGCTGATCGACGACAAGCAGCGCAACCCGAAGTACAAGAACATCTACTCCGCCGGCGTGTGCGTCGCCATCCCGCCGGTCGAGGCCACCCCGGTGCCGGTCGGCGCGCCAAAGACCGGCTACATGATCGAGTCCATGGTCACCGCGATCGTGCACAACATCGAGCAGGAGCTGAAAGGCCAGGAGCCGACCCACAAGGGCACCTGGCAGGCCATCTGCCTGGCCGACATGGGCGACCGTGGCGCCGCCTTCATCGCCCTGCCGCAGATCCCGCCGCGCAACGTCAACTGGTTCGCCAAGGGCAAGTGGGTGCACCTGGCCAAGATCGCCTTCGAGAAGTACTTCATCCGCAAGATGAAGTCCGGCACCTCCGAGCCGCTGTACGAGAAGTACGTGCTCAAGGCCATCGGCATCGAGCGCCTGGCCAAGTAAGGCGGGCCTTGTCCCGAAATGAAATGAAGAAGGCGCCGATTGGGCGCCTTTTCTTTTGAGCACTTACTGCGGCGGCGGTGCCGGAAACCGGGCCACCGGACCCGCAACCATCTGCCCGGGTGGGACATAGGCCGGCGCGGGCTCCCCGGCCGGGCCGAGGTAGCTCAGGAAATGGTAGATCGCCCTTAGATCCGAATCCTTCATCTCACGCAGGCCGAACCAGGGCATGGGCGGGCGGGTCTGCTTGGTGCGCGCCATGACCATCCACTGCTCCTCGCTCATGTCCTGCACGTACAGGCGCAGATTGATCGCATAGGTCGTCCCCCAGTCGCCCTGCCAGCCGAGGGTATCACCCAACAACCACTGCGCCTCCGGCACATTGCCCGCGGAAGCCATGTAGCCCGCGGTGTGGCAGTCGTTGCATCCGGCGATGCGGGCCAGGTAGCGGCCCTGCTCGATGCTCGCGGCCTTGCCGTAGGCCGCGATGTTCTTGGCGGGCGAGTCCTCCGCGCCGGCCGGTATCGACAGGACGGCCAGCAGGATGACGGCCGCACCATATCCAAACATGCTCATGATGGAATCCCCCATGGAGAGATAGGGAAGGAGTGTCTCCAGCAATGGGGAAGGACAAGGGCTGGGGACAGGCCTCACGGCCATCTGCGCAAGCAGCAGGGGCCGCGTACCCGAGCAAAGTACACAACCATGCATTCCGCAATGGCGGGGTAACATCATGGGAGAACAGCAACATTGGGCGGGTTAACGCGAACGCCGAACCCGATAGGGCGTCCGGCATGAATGCCGGACATGAAAGCCTGGATTGCTTCGCTCCGCCAACCACAGCGCAGGAGCGCTGATGCAAAGCTTGCTTTGGCCGAAAGCCAGAGGCCGGGGATGGCTTCTGCCGCAATGACGCCAGAACAGACTCAAGGACTCTCTGGCGTATCCACGATTTCCCGCATGACCGCCGTGGCGTAGCTACCAGAGGGCAGGTCAAAGCCCACGCGCAGCACGCGGTTCGCCTCATCGATCCGCCAGTGCATCTTGCGAGGAATCACCCGCAACGGACGCCGGGCAGCCTCAAGGCCTTCACGGGCGAGGCCTTCGGCCAACAGGGGCTGGGTGGCGATCACCCCTTGCTCGAAGGCTGCGCATTCGCCTTCGGCCTGGGTGCCTTCCCTGCCCCAGAGGGGGCCGCTGGTGTGGATGTCGCCGCAGGCGAGACGTGCAGGCAGTTCGATATCGTTGGGCTGGGCGATGAAGAAGCTGTGGCGGCCCTCCAGCATCAGGGGTTCGCCCGGCAGGGCTTGCAGCCAGTCGCCGCGTTCGATGCGCGCTGCGAGTACGGCGTTGAACAGCTCGCTGCGCGCGGTGGAAAGGAGGATGCCCTGCTTGCTCCGGTGAGGCGGCTTGCCGCCGCCGAACCATTCACGCACGGCTTCGAGATTGCCACCCTCATGGCCGAAGCGCTGTTCGGCGAACCAGTTCGGCACGCCCTCGCTCGCGATCCGTTCGAGCCGCGATTCAAGACCTTCCATCTCGCCTTCCAGGTCGCGCACGGTGAGCAGGAAGCGGTTGGCGCGGTGGGTGCCGCGTCGCAGTTTGCGGGTATGGCGGGTGATGACCACGATTTCGGCTGCGGTGCGTTCGCTCAGGGCGACCCAGTTCACCGATTTGCGCGGGGCGGGCAGGCTGAACCATTGGGTGGTGACGGCGTGGCGGTCCTTGAGACCGGAATACCCCACGTCACGCTCGGAGCAGCCCGCGATACGGCTCAGTTGCTTGGCGATCCATGCGGTGTTTTCACCGCGTTTGCGGACGGACAGCCACAGGTGTTCGCCGCGCCCTTCCGGGACGAAGCCCAACACTTCGTCGACCACGAAATCTTCGGGCACGGTACGCAGGCAACCTGTCACGGCCGGGCGGCCATGGGCATAGGGAAGATTCATTTAAGGGGCAGCCTGTAAAGGAAAAGCTCAGTGTGGCGGGCATCGTCCAGTTCGATGATTTCGTCCGGCTCGACATCCGGCACGGCAAAGCTGTTGGAGATGAGCAGCATGGGTCGCCGCGCCTCGCGCACGAGCTTGGCCCACAGCCTGGGCATGGGTTCGGGGGAGAGGAAGGCGTAGATCACGTCGAAGTCGCTCAGCCGCTCTGACCAGAGGCTGACGCGACGGATGCGGATGTTGGGATGACGCAGGAAGCGGAGCTTGCTGACCAGCCAGGGCAAGGGCGCGTTTTCCACGCCCACCGCCTCCCCCACGCGCGGCGCTTCGGCCATCGCCTGGAGCGCGCCGCCCAGGCCGGAGCCCAGATCGATCACGCGACGGTGCTCGCCCGGCTCGCGGTCGAGAATCTCGCGCAGGGCGGCATGCGTGGTCGCGTTGGTCAGGTAGAGCGGCACCCGTTCGCCACGTGCGTTCCAGAACACCATCAGCAGAATAAGGAAAATCAGCCCCAGCCAGACAGGCGACAGGCCCAGCGCGTCGAAGACACCCAGCGCCAGAACGAGCGCCACCGGGAACAGCGCGTTGATGCCCCACCACCACGGCGCGCAGCGCAGCGCGACGGCAAACAGGCCGGCAAGCACGCCCTCAGCGGCCCAGAACGTCCAGACGGAATACGGCGGCGGCGTCAGCGCCGGCAGATAACGCCACAGCAGCAGGGCCAGCAGCAGGGCCGGTGCGTGCGCCAGCAGGGCGCGCAAGGCGCCGCCGCGAAATTTCAGGGGCGATGCGGGGGAAGTCTCATTCATGACCCCGGGATTGTGACATGCTATGTGCCATGCAGCACCCACTCGACGAAGCCCCGGACAAGCTCTGCGCCGACCTGCTCACCCAATCGATGGGGCAGGCGGGCGACGCCCCACGGCTGCGTGAAGCCTGTGAATCCGCCAGTACCGTGTGGGACGGCGATCCCACGCGACCACGCGGGCAGCGCGCCGCCCTGCTCCTGTGCGAACTGAAGGCCGATCCCGACACCCTGCTGACCGCCGTGCTTGGTGACCCTCGCCTGCGGCGCGGCTTCAGCGAAAACGCTCTGCGCGAGCAGTACGGCGCCCATGTTGCGCGCATGGTCGCCGACCTGCACCGGCTCAACACCTTTACCGAGACCCAGGCCGCCTTCGAAAACGCCCAGCAGGCGGAGAACATGCGCCGCCTGCTGCTCGCGATGGTAAGCGACGTGCGCGTCATCCTGGTCAAGCTGGCCTACCGGCTGGAGCGCCTGCGCGCCCTGCCGCTGGTGGAGGACATGGAGCAGCGCCGGCTGGTCGCGCGCGAGACCCTGGAGCTGTTCGCCCCGATGGCCCATCGCCTCGGTCTCGGTCAGCTCAAATGGGAACTCGAGGACCTCGCCTTCCGCCATCTGGAGCCGGACACCTACAAGCGCATCGCCCGCTTCCTCGACGAACGGCGCGGTGAACGCGAAGACTACATCGTCCGCGTCCGCGATCAGCTTGAGCGGGCGCTCCAGGCCGAGGGCATCGACGCGAAGGTCTACGGTCGCCCGAAGCACCTGTACAGCATCTTCGGCAAGATGCGGCGCAAGAAGCTCTCCTTCGAACAGCTTTTCGACGTGCGTGCCCTGCGCGTGCAGGTGGAAAGCGTGGCCGACTGCTATGCCGCGCTGAGTGTGGTGCACACCCTCTGGGCGCCGATCGCCAGCGAGTATGACGATTACATCGCTCACCCCAAGCCGAACGGTTATCAGTCATTGCACACCGCCGTACACGCGCTGGAGGGCAAGACCCTGGAGGTGCAGATCCGCACCCGCGCCATGCACGACCAGGCCGAGTTGGGTGTGGCCGCGCACTGGCGCTACAAGGAAGGCGCGAAGGGTGGCGGCGATCCCTTCCAGGATGAACTGGAACGCCTGCGTCTGGCCTTGGAGGAAGGCGAAGGCACCCAGCTTGCCGCCAACACCGTCTACGTTTTCACCCCCAAGGGCCATGTGATGGAGCTGCCGCGCGGCGCCACCCCGCTCGACCTCGCCTACGCCATCCATACCGATCTCGGACACGGCTGCAAGGGCGCCAAGGTGAACGGCAAGCTGGTCGCGCTCAACACCCCGCTCAACAACGCCGACCGGGTGGAACTGATGCGAGCCCCCAACGGCACGCCCAGCCGCGAATGGGCGGACGCCAAGGCCGGCTATCTGGTGTCGAAGAGCGCGCGCGCCAAGGTGCGCGCCTGGTTCGTGCGGCGCGAGCGCGAAAGCGCACGCGAGGAAGGCCATGCCCACTGGGACAAGACCGTGCGGCGGCTCGGCCTCTCGCGCGAGCAGCGCGAGGCTCTGCTGCACTCGCTGCATCTGAAAAGCGAGGAAGCGGTGTGGGAGGCGCTTGGGGAAGGCAAGCTCTCACGCGCCGTCTTTCTCGACGCCGCGCGTGCCGTGCTGGCTGGTGGCAAAGCCGAAGCCGAACCACTGCTCTCGCGCCATCTCACACCCACCGCCACAACCAGACGCATCACCCTCGAAGGCCTGCAGGCCGAGCCTGCGCGCTGCTGTTACCCCGCCCCCGGCGACCCGGTGGTCGGCTTCGTCACGCGCGGTCAGGGCCTGCGCCTGCACCGCACCGACTGTCGCAACCTCGCCCGCCTGCGTGAACTTCATCCGGAACGGCTGATGGAAGTCGAGTGGCCGCGCATCGCGGGCCTGCCGATCCGCACCACCCTGGAAATCCGTGGCGAAAACCGCCCCGACCTGCTGCGCGACGTCGGCAACGTACTCGCCCAGTTCAAGGCCCGCGTGCTCGCCAGCGACAGCCGCGCCGACCGCCGCAGCGGTCTGAGTCTGATGCGCCTGACGCTGGAAGTGCCGAGCGTCAACGACATCCAGCCGCTGATCGACAAGCTGGCGGGGATTCGGGAGGTGGATGAAGTACGGCGGCTTTGAGGCCAGCTTCATGCGGGCTTGACACCCATTTTTTTGTACATACATTAAACATGGACGGCACGCAAGGAGCGGTATGGATATCAACTTCGATCCCGGCAAGAACGAAACCAATATCCGCACGCGGGGACTCTCATTCGAACGCGCAGCGGACTTTGAGTTTGATACGGCCGTCATCGAAATCGATGGCCGCAAGGCCTATGGTGAAGATCGTTACACCGCGATTGGCTTTCTGGACGGAAGGCTACATGTACTGGTGTTCACCCTGCGCGCGGACAGCCTCCGCGTCATCAGCTTTCGCAAAGCCAACGCACGCGAGATCAAACGCTATGAACAGACTGCCCAATCCAGAAATGATCGATGACGAAAATCCAGAGCTGGATGATGAGTGGTTCAAACGCGCCAAGCGTTTCGACCAACTCTCCCCCGAGCTTCAGGCCAAGCTGCGCGCGGTACGCGGTCCGCAGAAAGCGCCCACCAAGGAGCGCATCACCATCCGCCTATCCCCCGAAGTGCTCGAACGCTTCCGCGCCACCGGGCCCGGCTGGCAGACGCGCATGGACGCGGCGCTCAAGGAGTGGATCAAAGATCACCCGCTGGACGACGCGGCCTGACCGTGCAGCCATGCCGCCGCGCCCTGCCCCGCCGCGCGCCCGCTGGCGAAGCAGGCGGTGAGCAGGTAGCCGCCGGTCGGCGCCTCCCAGTCCAGCATCTCGCCCGCGCAGAACACGCCGGGACGCGCGCGCAGCATCAGGCGCTCGTCCAGCGCCTCGAAGCGCACGCCGCCCGCCGTGCTGATCGCCTCGTCGATGGGGCGGGTGGCATGCAGATGCACTGGCAGGGCCTTGATCCCCCCGGCCAGACGAGCGGTATCGGCAAAGACCTCCTTGGACAAGCACTCGCGCAACAGCGCGGCTTTCACGCCTTCCAGGCCCAGCTTGCGGCGTAGATGATCGCTCATGGAGCGCGCCCCGCGCGGCTGGGCCAAGGCTTCGCGCACCTCGCCGGAAACGCGGCCCGGCAGGAGGTCGAGGTGGATCAGGGCCTCGCCGTGCGCGACGATGGCCTCGCGCAAGGCGGCGGACAGCGCGTAGATCACGCCGCCTTCGAGGCCATTCTCAGTGACGATGATTTCGCCTTGCAGGCGAGTTTCTCGTCCCTGTGCATCGCCATGACTCACCACCACCGGCTTGACCGGCGCACCCGCGAAGCGGCTGCGCAGATGCTCGCTCCAGCGCGTCTCGAAGCCGCAATTGCTGGGTTGCAGGGGCGCTGTGTCAATGCCCGCATGGGCAAATTCGCCGATCCACGCGCCATCCGAGCCCAGCCGCGCCCAGCTTCCACCGCCGAGGGCGAAGACCACCGCATCGGCATGACGGACGCGCTCGCCATCCGGCGTGGCGAAGCGCAGTCCGCCATCATCCGTCCAGCCCAGCCAGCGATGCCGTACATGAATGCGCACCCCCGCTTCGCGCAACCGATGCAGCCAGGCGCGCAGCAGCGGCGCGGCCTTCATGTCGCTCGGGAACACGCGGCCCGAGCTGCCGACGAAAGTCTCGATGCCCAGGCCATGAATCCAGGCGCACAGGGCCTCGGCGTCGAATGCACGCAAAAGCGGCTCGATCCACGCACGACGGTCGCCGTAACGCGCGGCGAAGGCCTCGAAGGGTTCGGAATGGGTGATGTTCATGCCGCCCTTGCCCGCCATCAGGAACTTGCGCCCGACGGAGGGCATGGCATCAAAGAGATCGACGGGAATACCGGCTTCGGCCAGCACCTCGGCGGCCATCAGCCCGGCGGGGCCGCCGCCGATGACAATGGCGCGTTGAGGGGAATCAGAGACCATGGGATTACCAGGTAGCCCGGATGCTGGTCTGCGACCGGAATCCGGGATCTGTCCCCGGATTCCGCTTACGCTTCATCCAGGCTACGGGTTCAATCACGGAGCTGACGGGCTTCCAGGGTGTTTTGCATCAACATGGCCACGGTCATCGGACCGACACCGCCCGGCACCGGGGTGATGTGCCCTGCCCGCTCGAAGGCCGCGTCGAACTCGACATCGCCCACCAGACGACCATCCGCCAGGCGGTTGATGCCCACGTCGATCACCACCGCGCCCGGCTTGACCCACTCGCCCTTCACCAGCCCCGGCTTGCCCGCCGCCACCACCAGCAGGTCGGCGCGTCCGACATGGGCGGCCAGGTCCTGGGTGAAGCGGTGGGTCACGGTCACGGTCGCCCCGGCCAGCAGCAGTTCCAGCGCCATCGGACGGCCGACGATGTTGGAAGCACCTACCACCACGGCCTCCATCCCCATCGGATCGATCCCGGCCGACTCCAGCAGGCGCATCACGCCATACGGGGTGCAGGGACGCAGGCGCGGCACGCGCTGGGCCAGACGGCCGACGTTGTAGGGATGGAAACCATCCACGTCCTTGTCCGGGTGGATGCGCTCGATCACCGCCTCGCTGTTGATGTGGCCGGGCAGCGGCAGCTGGACGAGAATGCCGTCGATGCTGTCGTCGGCATTGAGCTGGTCGATCAGGGCCAGCAGGGCGTCCTGATCGGTGCTCTCGGGCAGGTCGTGGGCGACGGAGTGGAAGCCGGTGCGCTCGCAGGCGCGGCGCTTGTTGCCGACATAGACCCTGGAGGCTGGGTCCTCACCCACCTGAATGACCGCGAGGCCCGGCACACGGCGGCCGGCGGCCTTGAGTTGCTCGACACTCTCGCGAACGGAGGCCAGCACCTCCTCGGCGACGCGTTTGCCGTCAATCAGTTGGGCGGACATAGGGAGGCTCCAGGGAGGCAGAAAAATGAGGGCGGTATTGTACCCAACATGGGCATGCCATGGGCCGCCCGCATCATGGCTCAGTCGCCCTGGCGGAGATCCAACCCACACATGAGCGGCTTGGGCGCCAGTCGTTCGGCGATCTCGCGTACCAGCGCAGGCCCCTTGTAGATGAAGCCGGTGTAGATCTGCACGAGACTCGCGCCGGCATCGAGTTTGGCCTGCGCATCCATGCCGCTCATGATGCCGCCGGCGGCGATGATGGGCAGTTCGCCGCCGAGCGCCGCGTGGAACTGGCGCACGATCTCGGTCGAACGCGCGAATACCGGCGCGCCGGACAGGCCGCCCTTCTCGTCGGCGTGCGGCAGGCCTTCCACGCCCTCGCGGCTGAGGGTGGTGTTGGTGGCGATCAGGCCATCGATCCGGTGACGGCGCAGGGCATCGGCAATCGAGGCGACCTCGTCAGCCTCAAGGTCCGGCGCCACCTTGACCGTAAGCGGCACATACCGGCCATGCTGCTCGGCCAGTCGCGCCTGCTCGGCCTTCAGACGGGCGAGCAGGTCGTCGAAGGCGTCACCATGCTGGAGGGTGCGCAACCCGACGGTGTTCGGCGAGGAGATGTTGACCGTGACGTAGGAGGCATGCGGGTAGACCCGGCGCAGGCAGAACAGATAGTCGTCCGCCGCCTTCTCCACCGGAGTATCGAAATTCTTGCCGATGTTGAGGCCGAGGATACCGCCCTCGCGCGCATAGCGGCTGTGCTCCACGTTGACGATGAACTGCTCGACGCCGAGGTTGTTGAACCCCATCCGGTTAATGATGGCCTGGGCCTTGGGCAGGCGGAACAGGCGCGGGCGCGGGTTGCCCGGCTGCGGGCGCGGGGTGACCGTGCCGACCTCGATGAAGCCGAAGCCGACGTTGCCCAGCGCATCGATGTAGCGCGCATTCTTGTCCAGCCCGGCGGCCAGACCCACCGGGTTGGGGAAGCTCAGCCCCATCACCTCGCGCGGGCTGTCCGGCACGCGCGAACGCATCCATGCCGCCAGCGGGCCGCGCATGGTCAGGCGCATACCCTCGAGGGCGAGATCGTGGGCGGTTTCGGGGGGCAACAGGAACAGCGCCCGGCGGGTGAGGTCGTAGATCAGGCTCATGGGAATCAGTTCGTTTCGGCGCCCGTCGCGGGGGCCGCACTCTCGGGGGCCGCCTCGGAAGCGGCTTCGTCCGGGACAGCCGCCGCGCCGGTATTGGCGACATACTGCTCCTCCACCTCCTTCTTCAGCAGGATGATGGAGATGCGGCGGTTGATGGGGTCGGCCGGATCGGCCGGATTGAACGGCACCGAATCGGCCAGTCCGGAGACGCGCATCACCTTGTCTTCAGTGATCCCGCTGGCGTTGAGCATGCGCCGCGCTGCGTTGGCGCGATCGGCCGACAACTCCCAGTTGGAATAATCGCCCCGCCCGCTGCCGAAGGGACGCGAGTCGGTATGCCCCAGCACGGTGACCTTGTTCGGTAACTCGTTGACGATCGGCGCCACCTTGCGCAGGATCGCCTCGGCATAGGTCGCCATGTGAGAGGAGCCGGCGTCGAACATCGGCCGCTTGTCCTGGTCGACGATCTGGATGCGCAGGCCTTCCGGGGTGATGTCGATCTTGAGCTGGTTCTTGAATTCCTTGAGCACGGCATCCTGCTCGATCATCTTCTCCAGCTTTTCCTTGGCCTCCTTCATCCGCCTGGCCTCTTCCTTGCGCTGGCGCTTCTTGACCTCTTCGGGATCGACAATCTCGCCCTTCTTGACCTGACCATCCTGCTTCGTCATGTCGGCCCCGCCGCCCTTGATGAAGCTGGTGCGGTCGCCGGTGGCAGTGCCGCCGGTCAGCGAGACCACGGTGGGGTTCTTGAAATATTCGGAAATGCCGGAGAGGTCTTCCTTGCTGGTGGAGCCGAGCAGCCACATCAGCAGGAAGAAGGCCATCATCGCGGTCACGAAGTCGGCGTAGGCGATCTTCCACGCGCCGCCATGCGCGCCATGACCGCCCCTCTTGACCTTCTTGATGATGACTGGACGTTGATGTTCCGTCTGCATGGCGCCTGCCCCGTCGTGCGGGATTAATTACTTGTTGCTCTTGATGAACTCTTCCAGCTCACGGAACCCCGGGCGCAAGTGCGAAGGCAGGGTCTTGCGCCCGAACTCGACCGCGACCTGCGGCGGATAGCCGTTCATGAAGGCGATCAGGGTGGCCTTGAGGCAGTTGAAGTAGACGGTCCCCTCCTCGCCCTGCTTGGTCATCACGTTGGCCAGCGGGGCGAAGAAGCCGTAGGCCGCCAGAATGCCGAGGAAGGTGCCCACCAGCGCGGCGGCGATCAGCTTGCCGAGCTCCGCCGGGGGAAGGCTGACCGACTCCATGGTGTGCACCACGCCGAGCACCGCCGCGACGATACCGAACGCGGGCAGGGCATCCGCCAGCTTGGACATCATGCTCCCAGGAACGGAGGCCTCATGGTGATGGGTTTCGATCTCCACATCCATCAGGTTGTCGATCTGATGCACATCCAGGCTGGAACTGATCATCAGGCGCATGTAATCCGCGATGAAGTCGGTGGCGTGATGGTCCTTGGCGACCAGCGGGGCCTTCTTGAAGGTTTCGCTGTTTTCCGGCTCTTCAATGTCACCCTCGACCGACATCAAGCCGTCCTTGCGTGCCTTGGCGAAGAGATTGAACATCAGGCCAAGCGTTTCCATGTACTTCTGCTTGGTGTAGGCGGAGCCCTTGAATGCCGCCCCGATCCCGGAGCCGAACGCCTTGAGATCGGTCATGGTATTGCCCGCCAGCGTCGCTCCGGCCGCCGCGCCGAAGATGATCAACACCTCGATGGGCTGCATCAGGATCGCGACATGGCCACCCGCCATGATGTAGCCGCCGATGATGACACCGATGACTATCACCCATCCGATGATCGTGAACATGCTTCCTCAGTCCTCTGTACTTTGCGCGGGCCGCTCCGGACGGCCGATCTGACGATGTATCCTAACAGTTATTCGGCAGCCACCCCACAAAGCTTGAACGCCCTTCCAAGGACCTCATGAACCCGACCACCCGCCGCCTGTTCTTCGAGCGCCTGCACAGCCTCAATCCCAAACCCACCACCGAGCTGAACTACACGACTCCTTTTGAACTCCTGGTTGCGGTGGTGCTGTCCGCCCAGGCCACCGACAAGGGCGTGAACCTCGCCACCGCACGGCTGTTCCCGGTCGCCAACACGCCACAGGCCATCCTGGATCTGGGCGAAGATGGGCTGCGCGAGTACATCAAGACCATCGGCCTCTACCAGACCAAGGCGAAGAACGTCATCGGGCTCTGCCGCCAGCTTCTGGAAAAGCACGGCGGCGAGGTGCCGGACACCCGCGAGGCGCTCGAAGCCCTGCCCGGGGTCGGCCGCAAGACCGCCAACGTGGTCCTCAACACCGCCTTTGGCCACCCCACCATGGCGGTCGACACCCACATCTTCCGCGTCGCCAACCGCACCGGCCTCGCCCCTGGCAAGACCGTGCGCGCGGTGGAGGACCGGTTGGTCAAGGTCATCCCGAAAGCCTTCATGCAGGACGCCCACCACTGGCTGATCCTGCATGGCCGTTACATCTGCACCGCGCGCAGCCCGAAGTGCGGCATCTGCCCGGTCTGTGACCTGTGCGACTTCAAGCAGAAGACCGCCCCCTGCCCCGATCCCGAGCATTTTCCCGATGTTGTTCAGCCCTGACCGCAACAAACTCCGCCTGATGTACGTCGAAGCATGGCGCAAGCGCCGCGAAGGCCTGCCGATGGAAGCGCTCGACACCATGATTGCCGACGTGGTCGAAATGCACCCGGAATACCACGCCCTGCTGGCAGACGAAGAAAAGACGCTGGCTTGGGAAGAATCGCCGGAACAGGGCATGAGCAACCCCTTCCTCCACCTCGGCATGCACCTCGGCCTGCGCGAACAGATCAGCACCGACCGCCCGGCCGGCATCCGCGCCGCCTATGAAAAGCTGGTCCGACGAACCGGCGACGTGATGGAAGCGGAGCACCGCATGATCGCCTGCCTGCTCCAGGCCCTGAACGAAGCCGGACCGATGGGTCCGGACGAGCAGGCTTATCTGGAGTGCATCCGACGGATGCTTTAACGCCCGCCCTTCCATCCTTGGGGAAACTCCGACCAGTTTCGAAGGTCGTCATTGCGAACGAAATGTAATCCGCTGACGCAAATCGTCGGGCACAACAAACAGCAACGCGCGCCCGCGCTTGCTTTGCTCCAGCAAGCCGGCCTCGGCCAGACCGAGCAGGTCGGCCCGCGCCGTGGCATAGGCCACATCGTGCGAGCGTTGATGACCTTCAATGCCATAGGCATGGCCGGGATGCTTGAGCGCGTGCGTCAGCATGGCAAGCTGGCGGTGATTGAAGCGACCGCGCAGGGCGCTCGAGGTGCGCAGCAGTTGCTCGGTATCCCGCTGTTCCGCGCTCTTGCGCGCAAGGTAGGCCTGCAAGGCATGGATGGCCTCGCGGATGACACCCAACTGGTGCAGCAGGAAGTAGGTCGCGTCATTGCCATCGGTTTCCACATGCAGGAAGGCGCGCGCGTAACGGGAGGGGGCACGCTTGATGATGTGGGAAATCGACAGGTACTCCATCAGCCAATAGCCCTGCCGCGCCATGCTCCAGTAGAACAGCGCGCGGGCCGTGCGGCCGTTGCCATCCACGAAGGGATGATCGTAACCAAGCATGAAGTGCAGCAGGATGGCCCGCAGAACCGGCGGCACGAAGGGGTCGTCATCTTCGCTGCCATTGGCGAAAGCGCACAGTCGCTCCAGGCGCTCGGGCAGGGTTGAGGCTGAGGGAGGCTCGTGCAACACCACCTGATCCCGATGATCGATCACCCGGACATCATCGCGCAGCCTCAGCCGCCCGGCATCGGCGGGGTCGTCCAGTGTGTCTTCGGTCAGAATCCGATGGAGCTCGAGCACGAGACCGGGCGTCAGCGCCTGATCCTTGCGCTCCCGAATCCACTGCATGGCCATGAAATTGTTGAAGATCATGTGCTCGCTGTGATCGCGAGGGTCTCGCCCCTCACGCAGCATGGCTTCGGCAACGATGCGCGTCGTCGAGGCGCCTTCGAGCTGGCTGGAAGTGATCGCTTCCTCAATGAGCGAGTTGACGATGTAGTGGTCACGATCACTGCCGCTCACCACCTGATCCGGCAGGCTGATGCGGCCAGCCGCTTCACGGTCGATGGCGCCAAGCTGGCGCAAGACGGGCTCGGGCATGCCGAAACGGATCGGTTCGCCGTGTTTATCGAGCAACTGGAGCGGCCGGAGTTGGCCTTGGCGGGCCATTTTCAGTGCCAGCCACCAGAGATCATGGCTCATACCCTCCGGGGCTGGGCGATGACGTAATTCATCCCAATGCAGATAAGCGCCATTCACCATTGGCCCGTGCTGCAGGCTCATGGTTTGCACAAGGTCTTGCGGTGTGGCTTTGGCCAGCAGGGAAGCCAGATCAGGTGGGGTGAGAGGGATTTTCATACCAGCCAATTATCAAAAAATCTTTAATTGATAGTTGATTGATAGATTGTCGCGCGCATGCACCCTTGTCAACGAAATATCAATTCAAGATAAATTGATGGCTGACTGATAAACCGGCTTGCCCAATAACAGGATGTTGAAAAAGGGCTTTCCTGCCCTTTTTCAACTCGCCTCGTCGCGGTACATGCCTAACGCGAAGCTGACGAAGTCCACGACGGGCTCCGAAGATCAAGCACTTAGCGCGCTCGATCTTCGCGCAAGCCATGGATGGCTTGCCTTACCAGGGCGTTTTTCAACACCCTGATAAGCCTCAGGGCGAGGAAAGCCGCGCCTTGACCTCATGGTAGATGGCTTCCTGTTCATCGAGCGACAGGTCTTCAAGCCTGACCTTACGCTCGTTGGCGATCTGCTCCATGCCCTGGTAGCGCTGTACGAACTTGTCGTTGCAGGCCCGCAGCGCGGCCTCGGGATCCACGCCCAGCTTGCGGGCGAGATTGGTGACGGCAAACAGCAGGTCGCCGATTTCTTCCTCGATGTTCGCCCGGTCGCCTGCCGCGATGCCTTCACGCAGTTCAGCCAGCTCCTCGTCGATCTTGGGCAAGACGGCCTCGGCGTCCGGCCAGTCGAAGCCCTGACGGGCCGCGCGCTTCTGCAGCTTGACCGCGCGGGTCAGGGCCGGGAGCGCGAGGGCGACGCCGTCCAGCGCGCTCGGTGGCTGTTCCGGCTCACCCCTGGCCGCACGCTCGGCGGCCTTCTGCGCCTCCCATGCGGCCTTGAGGCTGGCCTCGTCCTCATGCCGGATCGCACCGAACACGTGCGGATGACGGCGCACCATTTTCTCGACCAGATCGCGGGTCACGTCGTGAAAGTCGAAATGACCCGCCTCTTCCGCCATGCGGGCGTGATAGACGACCTGGAACAGCAAGTCCCCCAGCTCCTCACGCAGTTCACGCATGTCCTCGCGGGTGATCGCCTCCAGCACCTCGTAGGCCTCCTCCAGTGTGTAGGGGGCAATGCTGGCGAAGGTCTGTCGCGCGTCCCAGGGGCAGCCCTGCTCCGGGTGACGCAGGGCTGCCATCAGTTCCAGGAGGGCCTGGATCGGGTCGAGGCTGGCGTCCGGCGGCGGGAGGGACACGGCAGGCTCAGGCGGATTGAGGATGGACGGACACTTCGCCGCGCGTGCCGAAGGGGGCGACCGGTTCGCAGGCGACGCGGCTGAGAAGAACCTCCCAGACCGCGCGCTGGCGAGCCGGAATCTGCCGGGCGCGCGTGGCGAGGAAAGACTGCAACTGGGCTTCGGAGAGGATCCCGCCCGGGATTTCCTTGGCGAAGCGCACCGGGCCGGTGATGACGAAACGGGTCTCGACACCGACACCCACGCGCTCGCCCTGGATCATCTTGTCGAGCGTATCCGCCAGCTCCCGCTGACGGTGCAGCGGGTTCCCGAACACATGCCGTTGATCGCCTTCGAAGCGCGTCCAGTTCTTCGTGAATGCAGAGCTGTGCACGATGCCGGTGAAGTACTGGCTCTCCAGCACAAGGATGCCGTCAGGGGTCAGCAGGAGATGGGGAATCTCGGTATAGCCGCCGATCTGATCGGGAACGACGACATCACGGATATAAGGCAGGCCGGAGGCGGAGAGCACGGCGCTCACGCGCGCGCCGGCTTTTTCCGGCGTATCGGTCAGGGCGGCCCATCGTTTGAGCATTGGAATACTACCTTTCCAGCACGGCCAATCCGCCGTGTTCAGCGTGATACGAGGAACGTACCAGCGGGCCGCTGGCGACGTGGCGGAAGCCTAACTCACGGGCGATGTCGGCAAGATGAACGAAGGCTTCCGGCGAGACGTAACGCTTGACGGGCAGATGATGCGCGCTGGGTTGCAGGTACTGGCCCAGGGTCAGCATGTCGACATCATGGGCGCGCAGGTCCTTGAGCACCTCGATGATTTCTTCGTCGGTTTCGCCCAGCCCGACCATCAGGCCGGACTTGGTCGGCACCTGCGGCGCCCTGGCCTTGAAGTCCTTCAAAAGGCGCAGCGAGCCGGCGTAGTCCGCCCCGGGACGGGCCTCGCGGTACAGGCGGGGAACGGTTTCCAGGTTGTGGTTGAACACGTCCGGCGGCTCGGCGGCGAGGATCTCGATGGCGACCGCCTCGCGGCCACGGAAATCGGGCGTCAGCACCTCGATGGTCAGCTCGGGCCTGGCCGCGCGAGACTCGCGGATGCAGGCGGCGAAATGAGCCGCGCCACCATCGCGAAGGTCGTCGCGGTCGACCGAGGTGACGACCACGTATTTCAGTCCCATGGCGGCGATGGTGCGCGCGAGGTTGAGCGGCTCCTCGGCGTCGAGCGGGTCGGGGCGACCGTGCGCCACGTCGCAGAACGGGCAGCGGCGGGTGCAGATGCCGCCCATGATCATGAAGGTGGCGGTGCCGCCGCCGAAGCATTCGCCAAGATTGGGGCAGTTGGCCTCCTCGCACACGGTGTGCAGGCGCGCCTCGCGCAGGATGCCCTTGAGGCGCTGAACCTCCGCGCTGCCATGCACCTGCGAGCGGATCCAGCTCGGCTTGGGCAGGGGCTGGTCGGCGGGCACGACCTTGACCGGGATGCGGGAGACCTTGTCCGGGCCGCGCATCTCGCGGGTAATTACTTTTTCGCTCACGGCAATTCCTGAAATTCGGCCTGAACATCGGCATGAAGCCCCAGCCGGCGGGCCAGCTGGCCGGCCAGGGCCGGCTTGAGCGCATCGACCGTCGCCGAAGACACGAAGTCGCTGACCTGGCACATCCGCAAGCCGGCATAGCCACAGGGATTGATGCGCCCAAATGGCGCCATGTCCATCGCCACGTTGAGGGCGAGGCCATGATAGCAGCGCCCGGCGCGGACCTTGAGCCCCAGCGAGGCGATCTTGGCCTCGTCCACATAGACGCCGGGGGCATCGCGGCGCGATTCGGCGCGGATGCCAAGATCGGCCAGCAGGGAGATGACCGCCTGCTCCAGATGCTCGACCGTCTCGCGCACGCCTAGTCGCGCGCGGCCGAGGTCGAACAGCAGATAGCCGACAAGTTGGCCGGGGCCATGGTAGGTCACCTGGCCTCCCCGATCGGTCTGGACCACCGGGATGTCGCCGGGCATCAACAGGTGTCCCGGCTGGCCATTCAAGCCCTGGGTAAAGACCGGCGGGTGTTCGAGCAGCCAGAGCTCGTCCGGCGTGTCAGGCTGACGCGCCGAGCTGAAGGCGCGCATGGCCTCGAAGGTTTCCGCGTAGGGCCGCTCGCCCAGGTCGCGGACCCGCAATCCCGTCGGCATCAGATGCTCATCAACACCTTGGGGTGCGCGCGCAGGGCCAGGGTGATGGCATCCACCTGCGCGCGCGACTCGGCGCGCAGGGCGATGGTGACGGCCACATACTTGCCGCCCTTGCTCGGACGCACGCTGACCGCCCCCTCACCCAGATTCGGCGCATGCTCGCGGATCAGGGCCACCATCTCGGCCTCGAAGGTCTCGCAGGCCTCACCCATGATCTTGATCGGATAGTCGCAGGGAAATTCCAGCGGCGGTGGATTGTCGAGTGCGCAGAAACTCATGCTGCTCCCTCCCGTACCTTCTGTTTGAATGCTTGATAGGCGGCATGGAGGCGCGCCCAGACCGGCCCCGGCTTGCCGGCGCCGACGGTGACGCCATCGACCTTGGTGATCGGCACGATCTCGCGGGTGGAGCTGGTCACCCAGACCTCGTCGGCCTCGCGCAGCAGGCGCTCCGGCATGAGTTCCTCGCGCACGGTCAGGCCCTCGGCGCGGGCCAGCTCGATCAGGAGGTCGCGGGTGATGCCGCCCAGGATGGAGGCCGACTTGGGTGTGGTGAAGACCACGCCGTTCTTGATGATGAACAGATTGCTGGCCGAACCCTCGACCGCCATCCCGTCGCGCAGCAGAATGGCCTCGACAGCGCCCCGTTCGACGGCCTCCTGGCGCGCCATGACATTGCCGAGCAGTTGCACGGTCTTGAGGTCGCAACGCAGCCAGCGCAGGTCGGGCACGGTCACGGCCTCGGCGCCCTCGGTCACCCACTGGGCCGGGATGGGCGTCAGAGGATTGCTCATGGCGAACACGGTCGGCGAGGTCCCCGCCGGCGGGAAGGCATGATCGCGCTTGGCCGGCGCGCCGCGCGTGACCTGCAGGTAGATGGACTGGTCACCGCCACCGTTGCGCTCGATCAGCGCGTTCAGCATGGCCGTCCACTCGGCGCGGCTGAGCGGATTGTCGATGCGGATACCCGCCAGGCTGTGCTCCAGGCGCACCAGATGCTCCTCGCCGCGCAGCATGCGTCCGCCATACACGGGAATGGCCTCATAGACGCCATCACCAAACAGGAAACCGCGGTCGAGCACGGAAACCCTGGCTTCTTCCAGAGGCATGAACTGGCCGTTGAGATAGACAATGGCAGACATGGGCAATCCCGGGGTAAGAAAAGAAAGAAGCGGCTGATCCAGCCGCCTCATGAACAAGCACTGTGAATGCGGCTTAGTTGAACATCAAGAGCAAGCGGTCGGTCATCCGGCGGAAGATGCCGCCCTGCGGCACCTCGCTCAACGCCACGGCGGGAGCCTCGGCCACCACCTGTTCACCCAGCTTGGCCTGCAGGGTGGCCACCGGCTGGCCCTGGGTGATGGGCGCATCGATGCGAGGCGGCATCTCGATGGCCAGGGTCAGCTTGTCGAACTGGCCACGCGGCGCGGTGACATAAAAGTCATTCGCAAGGCCCAGTTTCGCGGTCTTGCTGTTGCCCATCCACACCCTGGGCTCGACCAGCACTTCGCCACCCTTGCGCATCAGGCGGGTCTCGAAGAAGCGGAAGCCGTAGTTCAGCAGGGCCAGGGATTGCTCGGCGCGCGCCTCGTCACTGGCGGTACCCAGCACCACGGAGATGAGGCGCATGCCGTCGCGCTGGGCAGACGAAGCGAGGCAGTAGCCGGCCGACTCGGTGTGCCCGGTCTTGCCGCCATCCACGCTGGGATCGCGCCACAACAGGCGATTGCGGTTGATCTGCTTGATGTTGTTCCAGGTGAACTCCTTCTCGCGCTCGCGCACATAGTGCTCGGGGAAGTCACGGATGACCGCGCTCATCAGGGTGGCGATGTCGCGCGCGGTGCTGTAGTGATTGGGGTCAGGCCAGCCGGTGGAGTTGACGAAGTGGGTGCCGGTCATACCGAGACGCTGGGCCTCGTGGTTCATCATGTTGGCGAAGGCGTCCTCGCTGCCGGCGATGTGCTCGGCCAGGGCGATGGTCGCATCGTTGCCGGACTGGATGATCAGGCCCTTGAGCAGGTCATCCACCTTCACCTGGTTGCCGACCCGGACGAACATCTTCGAGCCCTGCATGCGCCAGGCCTTCTCGCTGATGGTGACCAGGGTGTCCGGGGTGAGATCGCCACGATGCAGGGCGCCATAGACGATGTAGGCGGTCATCAGCTTGGTGATGCTGGCCGGCTCGACACGCATGTCGATGTTGCCCTCGGCCAGCACCTTGCCGCTGTGGTAGTCCATCAGAAGATGCGCCTTGGCGGCAACGGTCGGCGCGCTGGGCTGGGGCATGGCAGCCATGGGCGCCGGGACGACGGGGACGGGCTGGGTCGCGGGATTTGCCAGTACGGGGGCGGCGGAAAGACTGGCGGCAAAAAACAGTGAAGCGAGACGAAGCATGGGCATTTCTGGCAGGTCGGGGTGGAGGTCAGAAAAAATCAGGTCCAGGCATTTTACCCCCCTGGCGAGGGTGGCGCACGTCTGTGTGACAGTGAATCATCGGGGCAGTTCCGGCTTGCCTCACGGCTGGCCCGCACAGCGGATATAATCCACGGAGACATGTTTCGAGGGATCATCATGCGTTACGTTCTTGCCCTGGTCGCGCTCCTCATCCTGCCCAGCCTGGGACAGGCCGCCATCTACAAGTGGGTTGATTCCAAAGGGGTCACTCATTACACCGAAACCCCGCCTCCCGCGGGCAAGGTCGAGGAAATCCAGCCGCGCGTCACGCAGCCCCCCATGCCGGAGACCGTGGCCCCGCCGAGCGAGGCTGAAGTCGACAAGGACGCCAACGGCAAGCCCGCCGAAGAGGGCGATGCCGCCAAGCCCAAGGAAATGATGACGCTCTCTCCCGAGCAGCTGACCAAGCAGTGCCAGGATGCCCGCCAGCGCCTGCAGCAACTCGAAACCAGCCCGCGCCTGCTGACCCGTACCCCGGATGGCCAGATGCAGCGCGTCCCCGAAGAGGAGCGCCAGCGCATGATGGACGAAGAGCGCAAGCGCATCGAACTGTATTGCGAGTAAGTCATGCCCACCCTGATCCTGCACACCAATGCCGCACTGGACGATGAGCGCCGAGTCGCGCTGAGCGAGGCCCTTTCCCGCTTCACCGCACAGGCCACCCGCAAGCCGGAGCAATGGGTCATGACCCTGGTTCAGGCGGGGCAGTCCATGCGCTTCGCCGGGTCCGACGCCCCCTGTGCCTTCGTCGAATTCAAGAGCATCGGCCTGCCCGATGCCGACATGCCGGACATCAGCGAAGGGCTGTGCGCCCTGCTACGGGAGGAACTGGACCTCGATCCCGCCCGCATCTACATCGAGTTCGCCGCCGCCGAGGCCCAACGCTGGGGCTGGAACGGCGGCACGTTCTGACCCAGAATCCCGGCTCCCTTTTCGACCCTCTGACCTTCAGGCCCTTCACGCCATGCGCCTCTCCCAGTTCCCCCTCGCCACCCTCAAGGAAACCCCCTCCGACGCGGAAGTCGTCAGCCACCAGCTGATGCTGCGAGCCGGCCTGATCCGCCGCCTGGCCGCCGGCCTCTATACCTGGTCGCCGCTGGGCCTGCGCGTGCTGCGCAAGGTCGAGGCGGTGGTGCGCGAGGAGATGGACCGCGCGGGTGCCCTGGAGGTACTGATGCCCGCCGTGCAGCCGGCCGAGCTGTGGCAGGAATCGGGGCGCTGGGAGCAGTACGGTCCCGAGCTGCTGCGACTGAAGGATCGACATGACCGCGAGTTCTGCTTCGGCCCGACACACGAGGAGATCATCACCGACTACGCGCGCCGCGACCTGAAAAGCTACAAGCAGCTGCCGGTCTGCTACTACCAGATCCAGACCAAGTTCCGCGACGAGGTCCGCCCGCGCTTCGGCGTGATGCGCGCGCGCGAGTTCCTGATGAAGGACGCCTATTCCTTCCACATGGACCAGGACTCGCTGCAGGCCACCTACGACGTGATGCACGCGGCCTACACCCGCATCTTCACCCGCCTGGGCCTGGATTTCCGCGCCGTGCGCGCCGACACCGGCAGCATCGGAGGCACCGGCTCGCACGAGTTTCATGTGCTCGCCTCCTCCGGCGAGGACGACATCGCCTTCTCGACCGCATCCGACTACGCCGCCAACGTGGAACTGGCCGAGGCCGTCGCCCCGGCGGGCGAACGCCCGGCCGCCACGGAAACCCTGCGCGTCATCGCCACCCCGAACGCGCACACCATCGAGGAGGTGAGCGCCGCGACCGGCCACCCGGCGCGGCAGATCCTCAAGACCCTGATCATGCGCGGCGAGGAGGAAGGTCGCCTGGTGGCGCTCGTTCTGCGCGGCGACCATGAACTGAACGAGATCAAGGCCGAAAAACTGGCCGAGGTGGCCAGCCCGCTGCAGTTCGCCAGCCCCGAAGAGGTGCGCGCGGCGATCGGCGCGGACGTCGGCTCCATTGGCCCGGTCGGGCTGGATGCGCTCGGCATCCCGGTGCTGGCCGACCGCGCCGCCCTGCATGTCGCCGACTTCGTCTGCGGCGCCAACCGGGACGGCGAGCACCTGGCGGGCGTCAACTGGGTCCGCGACCTGCCGGAGGCCATCCCGGTCGATATCCGCAACGTGGTCGAGGGCGACCCGAGCCCGGACGGCAAGGGCACCCTGGTCATCCGGCGCGGCATCGAGGTCGGCCACATCTTCCAGCTTGGCGACAAGTACAGCCGCGCGATGAACGCCACCGTGCTCGACGAGCAGGGCCGCAGCCAGGTCATGACCATGGGCTGCTACGGCATCGGCGTGTCGCGTGTGGTGGCCGCCGCCATCGAGCAGAACCACGACGAGCGCGGCATCCTCTGGCCGATGGCGCTGGCGCCCTTCCACATCGCCCTGCTCCCACTCAACGCCTCCAAGTCACCGCAGACCATGGAGCTGGCTTCGAGACTCCACGCCGAACTGACCGCGCTTGGCGTGGACGTACTGCTGGACGACCGCGAGCTGCGGCCGGGTGTGATGTTCGCCGACATGGAACTGATCGGCATCCCGCACCGCCTGGTGATCAGCGACAAGGGCCTGGCAGCGGGACAGCTCGAATATCGCGCGCGTGACGCGGCGGAAAACGAGATGGTGGCGGTGGACGAGGTGATGGACGTCGTCAAGGCGCGTCTGGGGCTCGCCTGAGACTCCCCCTGGAGAGGAGGTCGGGGCTCGCCCCGACCGATACCCTTTTCAGGGCGATCAACGCTGCATGAAGGTCAGGCAATGGACGTCCTGGCCCGCGTGTCCGACACGGATCGCATCGGCCCCGCATTCGAAATCCACATTGAAGCTGCACGCGCTGATCTTGCAGGCACCGACCCCGGCGCGCTGCTTCCTCGCGTGGATATGTTCATCCGCCAGCAGGAAAGTGTCGCAGCCAGGATGAACGCTATCCCCGATGGTGATGGCCTTGGCATGGCAGGCATGCCCGGCGTTGTAGGTGCACTCCACCACGCCGCACTCGGCAACGACAGGTATTTCGACGGTGATTCTCATGACTCGGCCCTCCCGAGGGAAACCTGTGGCCCCCCGCCCCAATGACGGGGGTCATCGGAGTCTAGGCAACAAAAGTCTCGTCTGCAGTGCGGGATTTAACAGCCTGCTGAAATACTTATTTCAGCAGGCTGTTAAGGCGGGACATGGATGTCCAGCACGCAACTCGACCACGCAAGTGGTTGATTTGCGGTTGGCCAGTACGGTCGTGTACCGGACTGGCCATGGCTGAAAAAACCTCAGGATGAGGTTTTTCAGCCTCCTGTTAAGAGACCGCTTTCCACACCGGGCGAAGGAGGTTTGAAGTGTGTCTGGAAAAGAAAGTTTTTCCAGATACTACAGCGCTGCGCGAAGGTGATTCCCCCTTGGCCGTGCCGGGGCTGGCGTATCCGGCAGGGGGAAGTTAGCCCTTCGACCACCCTTGCCCAGGAAACCCTCGTTTTCAGGACGCCCTGTCAGGGCGTGACGATCTTCGCGCTCACGCCCGCAAGCCACCCTTCCTGCATCGGCACCCGCACCACCAGACGGTAACCCCCTTCACGCGGGCTCTCCAGCGTGATGATCTCGCCACTGACCTTGTGCCCGTCGAACTCGACTTCCGCCTTCCCCCCCAGTGCAAGACCACGCGCCTCGTCCGGCTTCAGGCTGGCGATGGCGTCGATGCTGTCGGCACGCGCCACCTCGACCAGGCGCGGGGCCTGCATGGTGGCGCTGATCGCCTCACCGGCACTGACGTTCACCGCCAGGATTCGCGCGGCGAACGGGGCCGTGAGCTGGCCGTAGCCGCGCTCGACTTCGGCCAGTTGCTGCTGGGCGCGGGCCTGCTGGTAACGGCCCTCGACCTGCTGCTGTTCGATATGCGCCTTCTCCAGTTCGACATTGGAGAGTACGGTGCGGGCATACAGTTCTTCCGCCCGCTTGGCCTCGCGCACGGCCTCGGCGCGCTTGCGCTCCAGCGCCTGCACACCGGCGCGCGCCTCGGCCAGGCGGGCATCGAAGGGCCGGGCGTCGAGGCTGACCAGCGGAGCTCCGACGGCAACCTGCTGGCCGGCCCGAACATGCACCTGCTTGACCTGGCCGGACACCGGCAGGGACAGGGCGGCACGATCGGACCAGGCCAGGGTCGCGGCGAACTCGGCCGCCGATACGGGAATGGCGACCGCCAGCAGGCCGGAAAGCAGCAGCGGGGCGGCCATCATGGGATGCTTCACGGAAATCATTGGGCGGCTCCTTGGGCGGGCGTTTCCAGTTTGGCCAGCGGATCGACCGGACGGCCGCAGAGGGCCTCCAGTTCGGCCCAGGCCAGGCTCAGGGCATAGAGGGTGCGCATCGAGCGCTGGCGGGCATCGGTCATCTGCACCATGCTGTCGCCAAGGTCGGTGCTGACCTCCATTTCATACAGGGCACGGCTGCGATCGAGATAGAGCTCGCGGTAGTCGCCGCGGACCTTGTCGCCGGCGGTGGCCTTGCGCAGAACGTCGATATCGAGGACCAGTTCGGTCAGGCGCTGGCGCAATTCGGCCTCGGCGCGGGCGATCTGTGCCTCGACCCGGCGGCGCTCGGCCTCGGCGCGGGCGATCTCCCCATCCACGGCCCCGCCGGTGAGGAGCGGCGCGCTGAACACCACGCCGGCACGGAAGGGGTCGTTGGAGCCGAAATCACGGTTGTAGGCCCCGCCCTCCACCACCGCGTCGAGCACCGGCAGGCGCCGGGCGCGCGCGGCCTCGATCCGGCGGGTGGCGGCCTCGAGCTGGCGACGCAGGGCGAGCAGGGTCGGATTGCGCTCCAGCGCGGCCTTGATCGTCTTGTCGATCTCCGGCGTCTTGCGCGCAGCCACGGCATCAAGCGCCGGCTCGCTGAGCTTGGCCGGCAGCTGAGTGACATCCCCCAGCGCCGCGGCCAGCTTCACCCTTGCGCTGCGCTGACGCGCCTCGGCGGCGTTGCGCTCCCTCAGGGTTTCCTCATAGCCGGTCTGCACGCGCAGCAACTCCACCTGGGAGAGCTGGCCGAGTTCATGCTTGTCCTTGACCTTGTCGTAGTCGACATAGACCACCGCCATCCGCTCGTTGGCGACGGTGAAGGCGAGATCGGCCAGCAACACGTCATAGTAAGCACGCAGCACGTCGAGCTTGCGCTGCTCGCGCGCGAGCCCCATGCGCTGTTCCTCGCCCTCGATGGCGGCCAGGGCCGCATCCTCGAGCGCCGCGCTCCGACCGAAGTCGTACAGCCGCTTGCGCGCCACCAGCAGGGCCGCGCTGTCGTTGTGGTCCTGATTGACGTTCTGGGCCGGCGGCTCGACATAGCGCAGGCGCCCTTCGAGACCGAGGGTGAAGTCGCTCTCCCCCTGGGCCGTGCGCAGGCCAGCACGGGCGACCTCCAGTTCGGCCTGACGCAACTGGAGCTCGTAGTGGCCCTCGTCGTCCGCCAGCTTGAGCGCATCCTGCAGGGTCAGCGGCTGCGGCAGGGGGGCGGCGACAAGCCAGGGGCTGGCCAGCAGGCCCGCCAGCCAAAGCGAAGGTTTGCGAAGCGCCATCACTGGCTCTTGCTCTTCTTGTAGACGGTGAAGTTCATGCCGGGCTGCTTGTAGGCCCCGCTGACGATGTACTCGCCCAGCAGCATGAATTCCTTCTCATCACGGGTCGGGCCGGTGTACTTGGTGATCAGCCTGCCGTCCAGGTCGAAGAAGCCCAGCACCGGGGTGGCACGCACACGGTACTCCTCGAAGGCGAACTTCTTCTGCGTCGTGTTCTGGCCCTTGAAGTTCACCAGTTCGACATCGCCGTTGATGTCGATGCTGAGGATACGGAAGTGCTTGTGGAAATAATCCGCCACTTCGGGCCGGGAAAACACGGTGGTCTTCATCTTGTGGCAGAACGGGCACTCCTCCATCTCGAAGAACAGGAACACGCCGGCCTTGCCTTCCTGTTTCGCACTCTGGAGCTCCTCCTTCAGGTTGCCGAAGTTCTCGTCGAAGAACCCGCCCTCGGCTGCCATCAACGGGTTGGATACCAGCATAAACGCCATAAAAAAGGCGCCCAGAAGGCGCCCAGTAGTGTTCACGAAATCACGCTTCAACGACATGTCTCGATCTCCTTGCCTGCGGGGGTCTGGCACCACTCGCGCATGTAGCGCTCCAGGGTGTCGTGGGTAATCGGGCCCAGATGGGTGCGCGCGACGCTGCCGTCCGGGGCAACCAGCACGGTGGTGGGCAAGCCGCGGATCGGCCCGAACGGGCCTTTGCGGCCGGGCGACATCGGCATCACCGGGTAGCTGATCAGCTGGTCATCGATGAATTGCGCGAGCCTGGCGGGATCGGCCTTCTCGAAATCCACGCCCCAGACGATCGCGTCCTTGGCCTGATGGGTGTCGTGAAAGCGGATCAACTCCGGGATCTCTTCCAGGCAGGGCGGGCACCAGGTGGCCCAGAAGTTGACCACCACGAACTTGCCCTTCTGCGCGGCCAGGCTGTGGGTCTTGCCCTGCGTGTCCTGCAGGACGAGGTCGTCCGCCAGCAGCGGGGCCTGCAACCCCAGCAGCAGGCACAAGGCAGCCAGCAGTCGCATCAGTGTTCCTCGGCCTTGTGAGAAAGGAAGAGCGCGAGGCCGATCAGGGCGATGCCACCGGCGAAGGTGAGCAGGTCCAGCGGGGTCTTGAAGCCCATGTTGATGCCGTACTCGAAGAACTTGACCACCAGGATCAGCAGGATGACCTTGGCCAGGCGGTTCTTCAGGTCGTCGAGGTTGTTGATGATGAGCACGTTGGAGGCGCCCTCGCCGGCATGGGCCACATCGATCTTGCTGATGAAAAGTTCGTACAGACCCAGGGCGAAGATCAGGAGGATAGTGGCCAGCAGGAAGCCGTCGAGCACCTCGACCACGTGGGTCACGGTCTGGTTGCGCAAGGCCACCTTCTGCGCCGCATCCAGCGCCGGGTCAGCGTAGTGCAGCAGGTGAGCCACGGTATTGAAGGCATCCACGGTGGCCACGTAGAACATCGCCAGGCTGAGGATGGCGCTGACCACGACGGCCACGATGACCACCAGGCGCATGTCCCAGAGGATCTTCTCGAACAGCGTTTCGATGAACTTCATCGGACGTTCCTTGAGGGTAATGAAAACTCCCGCAAGTGTAAGGGGAAGCCCGGCCGCCCTCAACGTCCCGGCATCCGAAGCGCATGGCATAATGCCTCGGCATTTCAGTCAACCATGATTCGCGCCACGTCATCATGTCCGCCAGCACCTCCGAAATCCTCGTTCTTTATTACAGCCGTGACGGCGGCACCGCGGCCATGGCGCGCCATGTGGCGCGTGGCGTGGAGGCCGTGCCCGGGATGCGCGCCCGCCTGCGCCGCATTGAGGCCGGCGAGACCCTTTCAACGGACGCTCCGCCCGCCGCCCGGGTTGAAGACCTGGCCGAATGCGCCGGCCTGGTGTTGGGCAGTCCAACCTACTTCGGCAACATGGCCGGAGCAGTCAAACACTTTATTGATCAGACCAGCAGCCTGTGGATGACCGGTGCCCTGATCGGCAAGCCTGCCGCCGTGTTCACCTCCACCGCCAGCCAGCACGGCGGCCAGGAAAGCACCCTGTTGTCGATGATGATTCCGCTGTTTCATCACGGCATGCTGCTCGTCGGCCTGCCTTACAGCGAACCCGCCCTGCTGCGCACCAAGAGCGGCGGCACGCCCTATGGCGCCAGCCACACCTCGGCCGATGGCCGCCAACCCCTGAGCGAGGAAGAGAAAGCCCTTTGCCAGGCGCTTGGCCGGCGCGTGGCGGACACGGCGCGTCGCCTGATTGCCACGCCCCCGGCTGGATGAGGCCCCACCTGCGGTATATAGTGGGGCCCCCATAAACGCGGAATCGACCATGATCAAAAAATGCCTGTTCCCCGCAGCCGGCTACGGCACCCGCTTCCTCCCGGCGACCAAGGTCATCCCCAAGGAGATGCTGCCGATCGTCGACAAGCCGCTGATCCAGTACGGCGTCGAGGAAGCGATGGAAGCAGGCATCCGCGAAATGGCGATGGTCACCGGGCGCGGCAAGCGCGCCCTGGAAGACCACTTCGACATCAACTACGAACTGGAAACCCAGTTGCGCGGCTCCAGCAAGGAGAACATGCTGGCCGGGATCCGCAAGATCATCGACACCTGCACTTTCTCCTATACCCGCCAGACCGAGATGAAGGGACTGGGCCACGCGGTGCTGACCGGCGAGACCCTGATCGGTCATGAAGAGCCGTTCGCCGTCATCCTCGCCGACGACCTCTGCGTGTGCGACATGAAGGGCGTGCTGGCCCAGATGACCGAGGTACACCAGAAGTACGGCTGCACCGTGATCGCGGTCGAGGAAGTGCCGCAGAACGACATCCACAACTACGGCGTGATCGCCGGCGAGGAAATCGAGCCAGGCATCTACCGGGTCGACACCATGGTCGAGAAACCCGCCGCCGAGGTCGCCCCGAGCAACCTGGCCGTCATCGGCCGCTACATCATCACCCCGGATATCTTCGACATCCTGCGCGAGACCAAGCCAGGCAAGGCGGGCGAGATCCAGCTCACCGACGCCCTGCTTGAGCAGGCCAAACAGGGCCGCGTCATCGCCTACAAATTCCGAGGCCGTCGTTTCGACTGCGGTTCCGTCGGCGGCTTTGTCGCCGCCACCAACTACTTCTACCACATGGGCCGCAGGTAATTCGCATGCAAATCTCCCAAGACTCCGTCGTCACCCTCGACTACCGCCTGACCAACGACGCGGGCGAAGTCATCGACTCCTCCGAGGGCCACGGCCCGCTGGCCTATCTGCATGGCCACGGCAACATCATTCCGGGCCTGGAACAGGCCCTCGAAGGCCGCGCCACGGGTGACAGCTTCCAGGTCAGCATCGAGCCGGCGATGGCCTATGGCGAGAAAAACCCGGCCCTGACCCAGACCCTGCCGAGCAGCATGTTCGGCGGTGTCGAGCAGATCGCGGTCGGCATGCAGTTCCATGCGCAGACCGACCACGGCATCGAAGTGGTCACCGTCACCGCGGTCGAAGGCGACCAGGTCACCATCGACGGCAACCACCCGCTGGCCGGCCAGACCCTGCACTTCGACGTCACCGTGCGCGAGGTTCGCGAGGCCCAGGCCGAAGAGATCGAGCACGGTCACGTGCATGGCGAGCACGGCCATCACCACTGAGTGATCGCTCACCCCGGCAAACAAGGAGGCTACGGCCTCCTTTTTCATGCCCCCAGCTTTTATCCATGCCCCATGTCCGCGACAGATGGCGGGTTGAACTCAAGGCCCTTTGCCCGTATTGATATCGCCAGTTCAAACCAGTCCGAATGGAGCCCCCATGAGCCTGCAAGCCCTGATCTTCGACGTCGACGGCACCCTGGCCGACACCGAGCGTGACGGCCACCGCCCCGCCTTCAACGCCGCCTTTGCCGAGGCCGGGCTGGACTGGGAATGGGATGTGCCGATGTACGGCGAGCTGCTGGCGGTCACCGGCGGCAAGGAACGCATCCGCTACTACCTTGAGCGCTTCAACACTGACTTCGAGCTGCCCGACAACGCCGACGAGTGGATCGCCGGCCTGCACAAGGCCAAGACCCGCCACTACGTGCGCATGCTCGGCGAAGGCTTGATTCCGCTGCGCCCGGGCGTCAGGCGCCTGATCGACGAGGCGCGCGCGGAAGGCCTGCGCCTGGCCATCGCCACCACCACCACGCCGGAAAACGTCACCGCCCTGCTCTCCGCCACCCTGGGCCCGGACAGCATCGACTGGTTCGAGGTCATCGCCGCCGGCGACATCGTGCCCAAGAAGAAGCCGGACCCGGCCATCTACACCTGGGCGCTGGAGCAGATGGGCCTGACCCCGGAGGTCTGCCTGGCCTTCGAGGACTCGCGCAACGGCGTGCGTTCCTCCACCGGCGCGGGCCTGCGCACCCTGGTCACGGTCAACGACTACACCCGCGACGATGATCTCGAAGGCGCTCACCTCATCCTCGAACATCTTGGCGAACCGAAACAACCCGCCGGCATCCTCCAGGGCGCCAGCGGTTCCTGCGTGGTGGACGTCGCCTTCCTGCGTCAGCTGGCCGGGCAATAGATCCGCTCTTGGCGCGCATCGAATCGTTCAATCACGCGAAAATCAGACAAAGCTTATGCTTGAACGCCGGACTCTTGGCCGGCACGGTTTGACCTCGCACACGGTAATCCCCAATGAACGAGACCCCGCAGAGCTTTCCCTACCAGGACTTTCTCGACCAGTTCGAGGAAGCCATCTACTGGCATATCGCCTGGTATTCACGCGGCGTACGTCACCTGATGTTCAAGCTTGGCGCAGGGGAAGACCTTGCTGCCAAGGATGCCCATCACAACTGCAAGCTGGGCTGTTTTCTTCACCGTTTTCAGACGCCGCCGGGTTGCGGGGACATGGTTTCCCAGATCGGCGAGATGCATGAGCAGATGCATGCACTGATGCGCCAGGCCCTGCTGGAAGTGCGCAACGGCACGCCGATCAGCGAGGATGCCTTCCTCGAGATCGAAGAGGCGCAAAGCCTGTTCTTCGGTAGTCTGCACGGCCTGTTCCGCAAGGTGCTGGAAGACCACTGTCTGCAGATTGCCGAAGGAAAGCGCTGAACAATTCAGCGCTTCCTGTCCGGGGCAAGGATGCCCCGGCGCGAACAAGGACGTAAGTCCTGGATTCGCGGAGGCCGTCGCGGACATGTGCCGCGACGAGCCGAGCTGAAAAAATCCAAGGATGGATTTTTTCAGCATTTCCGAAGAGAAGGCCGAGCACTGAACCTTGCGGACGCTCAGGCCCAAGCCTCCAGGCGAGCGACCCGCAAAACCCCGCGCAGCAGGTCCTGCTGTGTAACCATGCCGATCACCACGCCGTCTCCGTCCTCCACCGCCAGAGCGGCGTGCCCCTCATCCAGCATCAGTCGGACGATCGCCTCGAACGGCGTGTCCACGCGCAAGGCCGTGACAGGTTTGCGGCAGGCCTCGCCCACCGTCACGACCTGAGCGGCGAGCGTGGGCAATCCATCGGGCGGCCAGACCATGCCCAGCAGATCGCCCTGCTCCAGCAGGCCGACCAACCGGCCAAACGCATCGACCACCGGCGCATGCTCCAGTCCCCGCGCGTGCAACTCGTGACGGGCCTCGGCAAGAGACATGGAGACCACAAGGGTGAAGAGCGATTCGGACATCAATGTGCCGGCGCGCAGCGCGCGGGTAGCCGCGCCCTGCCGCTCCCCGGCGGCGCTGATGGCAGCCCGCAGGCGTTCCGCCGCGTAGCTGCCACTGCCTTTCTCCTCGTCACGGACAGGCTGGACAGGGCTGATGGCGTCGGTGGGCGCGGGCTTGTCGCCCTTGGGCGGTCCGAGAGGGACGGGATCGCTTACACCCGGTCCGTGCACGATGATGGCCATAACCCCCCCCCAGAAGTTGATCAGCCCTCAGGTAAATGCTGAATAAGGCCATCCATGGCTTTATTCAGCTCGGCACATCGCGAACCGAATTCGTGGTTACCTCCGCGAATCAGTGACTTACGCCGTTGTTCGCGTTGGGGCTTCCCTACCCCAAGCAGGATGCTTTGAACCCGGATTTTCCATTGGGCCGGCCTGCGGCTGGACACCTCCCTGTGTCCAGCCCTTCGGGGAACGCTTTGCGTTCCATCGTTGCTCCATGCAACGATGTTTGCGGCATCTTTGCGCCCGTGCTCCTCGCCCATGGACCGGACTATGGCCTCGTCGCCCGTGCACAAATCCGCTCGCCCTCGGCTTCGCCATACTCCCGCGTTCCAATGGAAAATCCGGGTTGAATTTTTCAGCGCATCCTTAGCCCGGCGTCACCCCGGCCTCGGCCAGCAGTCGACGCCCCCAGGCCTCGACCTGATCGAGAATAAGCCACTCCCGCCCGGTTGAGGCCGGGTCCGCGCGCAAATCCTCGATGGTGGCGAAGAAGCGCCCGGCGCTCAGCCCAGCGCCCCCTTCATCATGCAGCAGGCGCGAACTCAGCAAATCATGCCAGCGGCCCTGCTCGGCCAGCGTCAGGCTGGCCGGGAACCAGCGCGCCCGGTAGCGGAACAGCAACTCCCGCAGTCGAGCGTCTTGCAGCGTGGGCTGCAACTCCGCCAGCTGCGTGGGTGCCATGGCACGCACCTGCCCCACACGTTGCTTGTCGGCATCCGGTATGAATCCTTGATAGAGCGCCGCCTCGGCATCCAGCGGACGGGGCACGGGTTCGGCGGCATAGAGCCCGCGGGCCAGGGATTCAAAGGTCTCGCGGCGGGCCTGGATGAAGTCGAAATGGCGCTGGCACGCGGGCTGGTCAAGCCGCAGCCGCGCCGCGCCCGCCTCATCGAGCACACGGAAAGGCGCCAACAGGGGCGCGCGGTTGAGATGAAGCTCCTTGATCGCCGGGCGTTCGGCGCCTTCCGGCAGATCCTCGCCACGTGCGAACAACAGCTCCAGCAGGACTTCGGGAGGGGTTTCCAGCAAGGCCTCCGGGTTTTGACGCAGATCCGCCACGATCACCCGGTTCTGGATTCGCGGATGCGCCCCGAGCACCGCGATCGCGCTGGTATGCCCGTGGATGGCCGGGAACATGCCTGAGGTGTGCAGCAGTGGCCTGCCCTGCTCCCTGGCCAGCAGGTCGCGCACCGCGTGCTTGCCACGCAGGCCATAGGCGTAATCGAACAGCCTGGGTTGTTTCTCTCGGATTAGCCGCGCGAGGGCGATGGTGGCGCGCACATCGGAAAGCGCATCGTGGGCATTCGCGTGGCTCAGGCCGTTGGCGGCGGTCAGGTGCTCCAGCCTGAAGCTTGGCGCGCCGTCATCCCGCCGCGGCCATTCGATGCCCTCCGGGCGCAGAGCGTAGGTGTAGCGCGCCACGTCCAGCAGGTCCCAGCGGCTGTTGCCGAACTGCCATTCGTGCGCGTAGGGGTCGATGAAATTACGGTAGAACAGGTAGCGCGTGTAGTTGTCGTCGAATCGGATGCTGTTGAAGCCCGCGATGCAGGTGCCCGGCGCGCCCAGCGCCTCGCGCACGCGCTCGGCGAACTCGGGCTCCGGCAGACCGCGCTCGTCCGCCTGCTGGGGGGTGATGCCGGTGATCAGGCAGGCCATCGGCTCCGGCAGGCAATCATGCGCGGGCTTGCAGAACAGCTCGATCGGCGCGCCGACCGGCTCCAGTCGCTCGTCGGTGCGGATGGCGGCGAACTGCGCAATGCGTCCGGTGGCCGGGTAGGCACTGAAGGTTTCGTAGTCGTACCAGAGGATGGAGTTCAAGCTGAGTATCCCTGCGGCTTCGCGCTCACTAGAATGCGGATATGGACATCATCACCGATCTGCTCGCCTGGTTCGAGGCCCATCCTCGCATCGTCATCGGCCTGACCGCTTTCAGCGTGCTGAGCTTCCTTGTCACCCTGGCCATCCTGCCCTGGCTGGTCACCCGCATCCCTGCGGATTACTTCGTCCCGCCCAAGCGCAGAAAATCGCGCTTTGCCAAGGAGCACCCGGTGCTGCGCTGGGACATCCTCATCCTGCGCAACCTGGTCGGCCTGGTCGTCTTCGTCATGGGCATTCTGATGATCGCCACGCCCGGCCCCGGCCTGATCACCATCCTTGCCGGACTGATCCTGATGAATTACCCAGGCAAGTACCGGCTGGAGCGCTGGATCATCCAGCGGCCCATTCTACTGAAGACGGTCAACAAGCTCCGGATCAAGCACGGGGCGGAACCGCTGGAGTTTTAAGTCCGTTCCCTCAGCATATTCCGTTCAGACGTCAGGCGGACCAACCCAGAAATGCGGATTGTGAGCGACCTCCCAGAGATGGCCGTCCGGATCCTTGAAGTAGCCGCTGTAGCCGCCCCAGAAGACCTTCCGCGGTTTTTTCACCAGGGTTGCCCCAGCGGCGACGGCCTGATCCATGACCGCATCCACCTCGACCTCGGACGGGACGTTGTGGGCGAGCGAAAATGACTCGAAGCCATGGCCTTCGGCGGAAACCTGCGCGTCATCCGCCAGGGCCCCGCGGCCATACAGGCCCAACCAGGTGCCCTGGAGCGTGAAAAACGCCACTTCCGGCGGAGATGCCATGCGGGGAAAGCCCAGCCCCTCTTCATAGAACCGCGCCGACGCCGCGAGATCGCGTACCCCAAGGGTGATCATGCTGATGCGTGGTTTCATGGCTCTTGCCTCTTCGCCAGGAAGGATCTCAACCGCCGGACACGCCCGGCATCCTGGCCGACAGCGGTCTGGCCTCGCCATGCAGGCGCCACTCGAAGACCGTGGCGTAATGCAGCACGGCCCGGCAGTATTCGCGGGTTTCGGTGAACGGCACGGTATCCACCCAGATATCGGCAGGCAGGCTCTCGCCCTTGGGAAGCCACTGCTTCACACGGCCGGGCCCGGCGTTGTAGGCGGCGGTGGCCAGCACCTGGTTGTCATCGAACTTGTCCAGCACGTAGCGAAGATAGGCGCTGCCAAGACGCATGTTGGTCGCCGGGTCGTGAAGATCACCGCGGTCCGGCGCGGGAAGATCGAACTTCTTGGCCACGTACCTGGCGGTGGCCGGCATGAGCTGCATCAGACCCTGGGCGCCCGCGCTGGAGCCGATGTCCGGCATGAAGGCGCTCTCGCGGCGCATGACCCCGAACATCCAGCCGCTGTCGATGGCCTCGGCGCGGGCAAAGCGCTCCACGTCGTCCCGCCAGGGCAGCGGGAAGCGGACTTCGAGGTCTTCCAGTCCGGCATGGCGCGCCTTGCCCATGGTGATCGCAGCACGCTCCATCCAGCCCCAGCGCGCGGCGAGGTGGGCGGCGGCACGCTGGGTTGGCGGGTCCATGTTGCGCAGGGCGGCCTGCCACTCCAGTCGGGCCTCCCGCATCAGGCCCTGCACGTAAAACTCGCGCGCGCGACGCACGGCGGGACGCAGGGCGACATCTCCCACCCTGTCATCAGATGGCAGTTCGACGTAGGCAAGGCCGTAACGGACACCCGCTCGATCGGCGGCCAGCAGACCGTAGTAGCTGATGCCACGCGCGACGTCCTGCCATATCCGGCGCGCGGCCTCACCCTGCCCCAGCGCCTCCATCGATCGGGCACGCCAGTAACGCCATTCGTCCTCGGCCTGCTGTTCCGCGGGCATCGCCTCGATGGCCGCAAGCACGCGATCCCAGCGCTGACCGCGCAACGCCGCGCGTGCCTTCCAGGCGCGGGCGTAGTCGTCCATCGCACTCGCGGGAACGCTCTCGAACCAGGCGCTCGCCTCGGGCAGGTGCTGGCGCGCGGCCTCGACGGCCAGATCGCGTTCGGCATCGTGGCGTGCCCATGCGGACATGTGTTCGCGGGCCTTCAGGCCCATCCAGAGTGCCCGAGCCTCATGCGCATCCTTGCGCGCCACGCGCTTGATCGCGTCCGCCAGCATGTGATGGAGGACGGTGTCGCCCTTGGCGTCCTTGTGTTTCCTGAGGAATTTTTCCGGCGACTTGCGGGCCTGCTGCCATTCCGGGATGCGGGCCTGTGCCTCGAGACGAGCGGCAAGACGGCGGGCCTCGTCAACCTTGCCATCATCCATCGCGGACTCGAGCCGCTTCCAGAGCAGATCGGCGGTCAGCTTGCCGGAGGCGGCCAGCCAGTCCTCCATGCGCTCGCAAGTGGCGGGCAGCTCGCGCGCCTCGCGCCAGAGGGCCAATGCCTCGTCGAGCAGCGGCCGCACACCCTGTTCGGCCCCCCGCGCCACCAGCCGCTGGCAACGGAATTCGACACTGTCCAGCCTCTCGTCATCGAAGGACTGGTATCCCGCCCAGTCCCCTGCCCTGGCCAACTGGCGCAACACGCGCTTGCGGATGTCCTCGGCCATGTAACTGTCCTGAGCATCGCGCAGGAAGGCGCTGATCTCCTCGTTCGTGGCACTGGCGACGCGCTCCTTCAGGTCGAGGTAGCGGAGGTAGTCAGCGAGGGGATAGGCCTTGATTTCATCCAGCCGCTCGAACGCGGACTCACGCTGACCACCCTGCATGGCAGCATGTAGTTCACGGAAAGTGGCGCGCTCTTCCTCCAGTCCAGCCTGGACGAAGGAAGAGAACAGACCGCTCAGGGCGACGAGCGAAAGGGCAAGGGTTCTGGCAAACATGGGCAAACTCTCATCCCACTTTGGAGGAAAGGGGGCAAACGCCCTTATACTTTAGCGGATTCCGGCCAGGCAGGTCCCTCCTCTCCGACCCTTCGGCCATCCGGAGCGCCTGCAGGCGACTCTCGATCCGCTCCCGACCCATCGTTCATGTACATCGGCAGATTCGCCCCAACCCCCAGCGGCCCGCTGCACTTGGGCTCCCTGATCGCCGCGCTCGGCAGTTTCCTCGACGCCCGCGCGCAGGGTGGCCGCTGGCTGGTGCGGATCGAGGACATCGACCCGCCACGCTGCATGCCTGGCGCGGCGGACACCATCCTGCGTCAGCTCGAGGCCTATGGACTGTACGGGGACGGCGAAGTGGTCTACCAGTCCCGCCGCACCGAGGCCTATCGCGAGGCACTGGAGCAGCTGCGCGCCCTCGGGCTGGCCTACCCCTGCACCTGTTCGCGCAGCGAGATTCGCAGCCGAGCCAAACGCTTCGGCGCGGAAGGCCCGATCTACCCCGGCACCTGCCGCCTCCTTCCGGGCAAGGCCGGCCAGCAGCAGGCCCTGCGGCTGGACACCCGCACGGCCGACATCCGCTTCGAGGACCGGGCGCGTGGCCGCATCCGGCAGGACATCGAGGCCGAGATCGGCGACTTCGTCATCTGGCGAGTGGAGGACCTCGCCTCCTACCACCTGGCGGTGGTGGTGGATGACGCCTGGCAGGGCATCACGGACATCGTGCGCGGCGCCGACCTGCTCGACTCCACTCCGCGCCAGATCCTCCTGCAGCAACTGCTCGGGCTGCCCCAGCCGCGCTACATGCACCTGCCGCTGGCGCTGGCGGAGAATGGCCAGAAACTCTCCAAGCAGAACCTGGCCCCGCCCCTGCCGCTGGAAACGCCGACGGCCGATCTGCTGCATGCCCTGCGTTTCCTCGGCCAGCCGTTAGACGAGGGCATGTCCGGTGCCTCACCGGTCGAGGTACTGGAGTGGGCGATCGCTCACTGGACGCCAGAGGCCGTCAGCGCGGCACCCTGAGGATCGTGGCGCCATCCCCCTCCCGAACCACCACCCAGCCCTTGCCGTCAGGGGTATAGCTCAGCCCCTCGTACTGCCGCGCCCCCGGCAGGTCGATCACGCGCGGCGTGCCGCGCAGGGCCGTCAGCCAGTCCTGCCCTGCCTCGCGCCTGAACACGTAGATGTGCGCGTAGGTCAGCACCGCCACCTCGCGCCGGTCCGGCGCGAACGCCATGTCAGTAGGCTGATGGGTATAAGGCAACACCTTCAGATCGCCCGGCTCGGTCGTCACCACCGGCGCGTCCAGCGCGTGGATGTCACCCAACAGCCTCATGACCTGGGTGCCCCCCCTGTTGGCCTGCAGATCCGCGCGGTAAAGACGCGGATTGTCATCGCGCTTACTGAGGATGTAGATCGCGCCCTCCTCCGCATCCACCGCCATCGCCTCGGCGTCACGCGGGCCATCCGGGTAGGTCAGGCGCAGGGTCCAGGCCGGTTTGCGCCGTACCCGCCCGGTGCCCAGACCATCGGGCTCCTCGAACACGTCCAGCCGGATGCCTCGGCCACGTCGCGCACGGTTGTCGCCAAGATCCCCGATCAGCAGATAGCTCTTGCCCTTGAGCCGAAAGGCGCTGACGGCCTCCCAGTCGTAGGGCTTCAGCCCGGTGGCCCACAGCTCGCCATGCACGCGTCCGTCGGCCCCGATGGCGTACAGCAGCGGCTCGGTCGGTTGGCTGTCGTAAAAGGCGCGGCTGTCGTTGTGCACCCAGTAACGATCGGCGTGCAGGGTGGAGGTCGTCAGCCCGCTCGCCTCATCAATGCGGGCATCCAGCCCGGAGGGTGGTTGTGCCGCCACGGCGCTGGACCCTGCGAGAAAAACCCAGGCGAGAAGGACGCCGATGTAACGATGGCAACGCGTTGGCGATGGCGGCATGGGGGGCGCGGCTGTGATGAATGACATGATGGTATGACAGTCCGGCGGTGGCTTCATTCACCCATCCGGAGGATCGTCGTGCTGGCCAGCAATGAAAAAGCGCGGCCTGGCCGCGCTTCCTGGTCGCTCGATGCGCGAGGGTCTCAGAGTTTACCGGCTTCGCTGGCCAGATATTCCGCGACGCCCGAGGGATCGGCCTTCATCCCCTTCTCGCCTTCCCGCCAGCCGGCCGGGCAGACTTCGCCATGCTGCTCGGTAAACTGCAGGGCGTCGATCATGCGGATCATCTCGTCGATGTTGCGCCCCAGCGGCAGGTCATTGACCACCTGATGGCGCACGGTGCCATTCTTGTCGATCAGGAAGGAGCCACGGAAGGCGACGTTGCCGTCCGGGGTTTCCACGTCATAGGCCTTGCAAATGGCGTGGTTCATGTCGGCAACCAGGGTGTAGCGGACCGGACCGATACCCCCCTTGTCCACCGGGGTGTTGCGCCAGGCGTTGTGGGTGAAGTGCGAGTCGATGGACACTCCGATCACTTCCACGTTGCGCTTCCTGAACTCGTCGATGCGGTGATCGAAGGCGATGATCTCGGACGGGCACACGAAGGTGAAGTCCAGCGGGTAGAAGAACACCACGGCATATTTGCCCGCGATGGCATCGGAGAGGCGGAAGTTTTCGACGATCTCACCGTCGCCCAGCACGGCGGCGGCGGTGAAGTTGGGAGCCTGACGGCCTACGAGTACACCCATGGCGATTCACCTGTCTGCGTTAGAGGAGGGACAGCTTGTGAGTCTAGGCTGAAAATCGTGACCGTCGCAAGAACCGGAATCAGCCGTTGATGCGCTCGTACTTGGCCATCAACTCGTCCTGGGTTTCCTTGTTGTCCGGGTCCGGGATGATGCAGTCCACCGGGCAGACTTCCACGCACTGGGGGGTGTCGTAATGGCCCACGCACTCGGTGCACAGACCCGGCTCGATCACATAGATCTCGTCGCCCTGGGAGATGGCGCCGTTCGGGCACTCCGGCTCGCAGACGTCACAGTTGATGCATTCGTCGGTAATCAGCAGGGACATGGTGTTTTTTTTCACCTCGAAATAATCGTTGGCGCGAATGTTAGCCAAACTTGGCTTTCAGTGCAGCCTCGACGTTGGGAGGCACGAAGGACGAGACATCGCCGCCCAGACGCGCGATCTCGCGCACCAGGGTGGAGGCGAGAAAGCTGTAGTTCTCTGCCGGGGTCAGGAAGACCGTTTCCAGTTTGGCATCCAGCCGCCGGTTGATGGCGGCAAGCTGCATTTCGTACTCGAAGTCGGAGACCGCACGCAGGCCGCGTATCACGGCGCGCGCGCCCATTGCACTGGCAAATTCGACCAGCAGCCCGCAGAAAGGTTCGACCCGTACCCCAGGAATGCCGGCCAGCGAGGCGCGCGCCATGGCGGTGCGCTCCTCCAGGCTGAACACCGGGGCCTTGGTGCTGCTTCCCGCCACGCCGACGACCACTTCGCCGAACAGCGAGGCCGCGCGGCGAATGACATCGATGTGGCCGTAGGTGATGGGATCAAAGGTGCCAGGGTAGATGGCGACGGGCATGGCTCAATCCACGGCTTCAAGGGAGTAGAGATAGTACCCCACCTCGCCCGCGTCGCCCTGCCTGAGCAGGGTCCAACTTTCCGGCACCGCGGTCGCTCCCAGCCTGGCAGGGAGTTCGACATAGACGCGCGCCTCCTCCGCCAGCCAGCCCGGTGCGGCCAGCGCGGTCAGCGCCTTGCCGAGCAGGTCGCTGGCATAGGGTGGATCGAGGAAGACCAGGTCGTAAGGCAGCTCGGGTTTGCGCCGCAGGAAGGCCATGGCATCGAGGTTGTGCGCCTTGCCGCGCGCCTCCAGTCGCAGCATGGCGAGGTTGTCGCCGATCAGCCGCGCGGCGCCGCCGTCCTTCTCGACCAGGTCGCAGCCGGCCGCGCCGCGCGAAAGGGCCTCCAGCCCCAGCACCCCGCTGCCCGCGAACAGGTCGAGCACCCGCGCCCCCGGCAGCACCGGAGCCAGCCAGTTGAACAGGGTCTCGCGCACCCGATCGGGCGTCGGGCGCAGGCCGGGCCGGTCGAGCACCTTGAGCTGACGGCGCTTGTGCTCGCCACCGATGATCCGTACGACGTTACTGCTGCGGCCCACCCACGATCACCATGACGAAACGCTCGGGGTGGATGCGGCGCTGCCAGGCTGCGCGGATGCCGGGCAGGGTGGTTTCCTTGACCTGCTCGGGATAGCGGTCGAGGAAGTCCGGCGGCAAACGGTAGATGCCCATCACGTTCAGCCAGTCGGCGATGTCCTTGTTGCTGTCCAGCCGCAACGGAAAGCCGCCGACGATGTTCTTCTTCGCGTGCTCCACTTCGGCGGCGGTCGGTCCTTCCTTGACGAAGCGCTGCAGGTTCTCGCGCAGCAGCTGATCGGCCTGCCCGGCCTGATCGAGCTTGGTCTGCATGCCCATCACAAAGGGACCGGGCTGGCGCATGGGCATCAGGTAGCTGTACACGCTGTAGGCCAGACCGCGCTTCTCGCGGATCTCCTCGACCAGGCGCGAGGAGAAGCCGCTGCCACCGAGCACGTGGTTACCGACGTAGAGCGGGAAATAGTCCGGGTCGATGCGCGCCATGCCGACCTGGCCCGCGAGGATGCTGGCCTGGGTGGACGGAAAGGGAATGCGGATGATCTTGCTCTCGCTCACATCGACCACGGCGGGCAACGCCGGCAAGGCCTCGCCCGCAGGCACCGCCGCGCTCAGGCGCTCGGCAATCCGGCCCGCCTGCTCGCGACTGAGGTCACCCACCAGCACAATCACCATGCCGGAGGCGACGTAGTGGCGGCGATGGAAGGCGCGCACATCCTCGACGCTCAGGGCTGAGACCGTCTCAGGCTCGCCATCCGGCAGGAAGGCATAGGGATGCGTGCCGTACAGGGCCTTGTAGAAGGCGCGCCGGGCCACCTCGCCGGGCTGCTGCTCGGCAGCCTTCAAGCCGAGCAGGACGCGCTCCCGCTCACGCAGGAAATCCTCCTCGGCCAGGCGCGGCCGGGTCATGACGGCGGTGAAGGTGTCCAACGCGGGCTCCAGCCGCGCCGCATCGCTCAGGCTGCGCAGGCTGAGAGTGGCGGCATCCTGGCTCACCGAGCTGCCGAAGCGCGCGCCTATGTTCTCGAACGCCTCGGCCACCGCCTGGGCGTCCTTGTCACCCCCTTCCAGCTTGATACCCTGATCGAGCAAGGCGGCGGTCAGGCTGGCCAGGCCGTGCGCCACACCATCCCGCGCGCTGCCCGCGTCGAAGCTGACCCGCACATCGACCATCGGCAGGCTGCGCGCCTCGACGAACAGCACCCGGGCGCCGCCCGCGGTCTCCCAATGCTGGATGGGCACGCCGGCCTGGGCCGCAACGGCGAAGACCAGGATGAACCAGCCACGAATGACATTAACGAACATGCTGAATCCCTCCCATGCTGGCATTACGCGGCTGTTTCTGTCCCGGTTCGAGGGGCAGCGGGTCGAGCACGCCCACCGTCAGCCGGTCATCCACCAGGTATTTGCGCGCCACGGCCTGGACCTGCTCGGCGGTGACCGCCTCGATGCCCGGCACCAGTGCATCCAGGCGTTTGTAACCAAGCCCCACCGTTTCATAGGAACCGAGCCGCATGGCTTGGTAGAACACCGAATCGCGGCCGTAGACCTCGGCGGCGATGACCTGGGCCTTGACCCGCGCCAGTTCCTCGGCACTGACCGGTTCGTCGCGCAGACGCGCAATCTCCTGGCGAAGGGCCTGCTCAAGCTGCGCCACGCTCACACCTTCGGAAGGCACGGCGGAGAGCATGAACAGATCGCTCAGGCGGCCATCCGCGCCGTAGCCCGCCGCCGCCTCGCCCGCCAGGCGCGAATCGCGCACCAGCCGTTGCTGCAGGCGAGCACTCTGGCCGCCGTCCAGCACCCCGGCCAGAACCTCCAGCGCATAGGGCTCCCAGGCGGGGACCTCGTCCAGCAGGACGGGGGCGCGATAGCCCATCAGCAAGGCAGGAAGCTTGGCCGGGGCACGCAGGATCATGCGCCGCTCGCCCGCCTGCTCGATGGCATTGCGGCGTTCGCGCGCCTCCAGCTTGAAGGGTTTGAGGGCGCCGAAATGCTTCTGGGCAAGCCGCTTGACCTCGGCGGGCTTCACATCGCCCACCACCACCAGAGTGGCGTTGTTGGGGGCGTAGTGGGCGCGGTACCAGTCGCGCAGATCCTCGGCCGTCATCCGGTCAAGGTCGGACATCCAGCCAATGATCGGGTGGTGGTAACCGCCGTTAAGGTAGGCCATGGCCTGGAATTGCTCGTACAGGCGCGCGTTCGGGTCGTCCTCGGTGCGCAAGCGGCGCTCCTCCTTCACCACCTCGACCTCCTTGATGAAGTCCTCCTCGCGAAGCAGCAGGTTGCGCATGCGGTCGGCCTCCAGCCGGAAAGCCACGTCCAGGTGTTCCTTGGCCAGGGTCTGGAAATAAGCAGTGTAGTCACGGCTGGTAAATGCATTCTCCTGCCCGCCGTGGGCCGCGATGATCTCGGAAAACTTACCCGCCGGAAGTCGCTTGGTGCCTTTGAACATCATATGCTCAAGCACGTGCGAGATGCCGGTCAGGCCGCCCGGCTCGTCGCTGGAACCGACCTTGTACCAGACCTGCGAGGTCACCACCGGGGCGCGATGATCCTCCTGCACCAGGATGCGCAGGCCATTGGCCAGGCGGTCTTCCGTCACCACCGGCGCCGCCTGGGCCGCGCCACAGGCCAGCACGACGCAGAGCAGAATTGAACGAGACAGGAAACGAGGCATAAGAACAATCTCCAGAGGCTCCGGCCATCAGGCCCGGGGATGATACGATACTGGCACGTTCTCCCCGTGCGACAAGTTCATCCCATGTTTGGTTTCCTGCGCCGCTTCAAACGCGAAGAAACACCCGCCGAGACGGAACTACCCCAGGAGGCCATGGTTCCTCCACCCGCCCCGGAGCTGATCCCGGGGCCGATCGAGGAACACGTCGAGGCGCGCATCGAAGAAGAGACCCCGGCACCAGCCCCCGAAGCCCCTCCTGCAGCTGTCCCGACGCTTGCGCCCGAAAACGAGGCCGAAACCGCTGAGGAAGTCGCCCCGGTCACGGAGAAACCCTCGTCTGAATCCGGCGGACTGTGGGCCAGCCTGCGCCAGCAGCTGTCCCGCACTCGGGCCGGACTGACCGAGGGCCTCGCCACCCTCGTCCTCGGCAAGAAGCAGATCGACGACGAGCTGCTGGAAGACATCGAGACCCGTCTGCTGCTGGCCGACGTGGGCATGGAAACCACCCAGGAGATCATCATCGACCTGACCAAGCGCGTCACGCGCAAGGAGCTGAAGGCGCCGGAGGCGCTGCTGGAGGCGCTCTACCAGCACATGGTCCGCCTGCTGGAGCCGGTCGAGCAGCCGCTCGTCATCGACACCGGCAAGAAGCCGCACGTGGTCCTGGTGGTCGGCATCAACGGCGCGGGCAAGACCACCACCATCGGCAAGCTGGCCCAGCGTTACGCGCAGGCCGGCCACAAGGTCATGCTGGCGGCGGGCGACACCTTCCGCGCCGCCGCGGTCGAGCAGCTGCAGACCTGGGGGACGCGCACCGGCGTGCCGGTCATCGCCCAGGGCCAGGGCGCAGACTCCGCCGGGGTCGTGTTCGACGCCCTGCAGGCCGCCAAGGCACGCGGCGCCGACCTGCTGATCGCCGACACCGCCGGCCGCCTGCACACCCAGGGCGGGCTGATGGAGGAGATCAAGAAGGTCAAGCGCGTGCTGGCCAAGCTCGACCCCGAGGCCCCGCACGAGGTGCTGCTGGTGCTGGATGCCAGCATCGGCCAGAACGCGCTCAACCAGGCGGTGCAGTTCAACGAGGCGCTGGGCGTGACCGGCCTGGCCGTCACCAAGCTGGACGGCACCGCCAAGGGCGGCATCGTATTCGCCATCACCCGCCGCCTGGGCCTGCCGATCCGCTTCATCGGCGTGGGCGAGCGGGCGGAGGACCTGCGCCCCTTCGTCGCGCGCGACTTCGTCGACGCCCTGCTGGACCACGAATGAGCCGCTCATGATCGAGTTCAGCCAGGTCAGCAAGACGTACGCCAACGGCCAACATGCCCTGCACCAGGTCAGTTTCCGCCTGCCCGCCGGCCGCATGGCCTTCCTGACCGGCCCGTCCGGCGCGGGCAAGAGCACCCTGCTGAAGATGATTCCGCAGATCGAGCGCCCGACCGGCGGCAAGGTGTTGATCAACGGCACCGACATCGGCCGAATGGCGAGCTGGCGCATTCCGCACCTGCGCCGCCGGATCGGCCTGATCTTCCAGGACCCGAACCTGCTCGACGAGCTGAGCGTGTTCGACAACATCGCCCTGCCCTTGCGCGTGCAGCACTACCCGCGCGAGGAAACCGCCCGCCGGGTACGCGCGGCGCTCGACAAGGTTGGCCTGCTGGATCGCGAGAAAGCGCGCCCCCTGGAGCTCTCGGGAGGCGAGCAGCAACGCGTCAACATTGCCCGCGCGCTGGTCGCCAAGCCCTCGATCATCCTCGCCGACGAGCCGACCGGCAACCTGGACCCCGAGTTGGCGCTGGACACCATGCGCCTGTTCACCCAGTTCAACGCGGCGGGAGTCACCATGCTCATCGCCACCCACGCGATCGGCTTGATCAACCAGTTCGACATCCCGCGCCTGACCCTGCGCGACGGCATGCTGCGCATGGAGGACGGAGGATGAGCAAACATCACGCCCAGCGCGGCCACAGCCACAGCGTCCGCTTTGGCGCCTGGCTGGCGCATCATGGCGACAGCCAGCGCGATGCCTTGCGCCGCCTCGCCCGCCGACCGATAGGCAGCCTCCTGAGCATGCTGGTCATCGCTGCCAGCCTGACCATCCCCATCACCCTGCTCGCCACCCTGCAGGGCGCACGCATGGGTCTCTCTGGCTGGTCAAACGAGACTGCTCTGCTGCAACTCTTTCTCAAACCGACCGTCACCAGCGCCGAAAGCGCGGCCCTGCTCAACAGCCTGAAGCGGGATCCGGCGATCGGCGAAGCCCACCTCATCGGCCCAGACGAAGGCCTGACGCAACTCGCCAAGGCTCACGCGCTCGACGGCCTGCTGCAGGAACTCAAAAGTAATCCGCTGCCGGCCGTGATCGAATTGCGCCCGCGCGACGCCTCGCAACTGGCAGCCCTGCGAGACCGCTTGGCCGCGCAGCCGGAAGTGGACAGCGCACGGATGGACTCCGAAGCAGTGGAGCGCCTGCGGGCCCTGATCGATACCGGCGAACACCTGACCCTCGTATTCCTTTTCCTGCTCGCACCCGCCCTGGCCATCACGGTCGGCAACACCATCCGCCTGGAACTGGAACGCCGGGCACATGAAGTCCGCCTGCTGCAATTGATCGGCGCCACCGACGCCTTCATCCGCCGCCCGCTGCTCTACGCCGGAGCCATGCTGGGTCTGGGCGGCACTTTGCTCAGCCTGTTATTCGCTGGCCTCGCCGTCCGCCAACTGTTGCAAGTCGCGCAAACTCACGGCTGGCATATCATCCTTCCGGTCATGCCGCCCTCGGCCATCCTCGCCCTGCTCATTCCGGTAGGTGTCCTGCTGGGTGTGCTGGCTGCCTGGATGGCCAGTAGCCTGCATATCCGACACATTCGCCCTCACTGACAGGATGTCGGAAAAGGGCTTTCCTGCCCTTGTTCGACTCAGCTTGCCGCGGTTCACGCACGCAACAGCCTACGAACTCAAGAACTTATCGTGCTTGATGTTCGCGCAACCCATCGATGGCTGGCCTCCCAGTCCGTTGAATCGCATTTTTCAACGCACTGCAAAATGAAAACATAGGGAACTCGAACACCCATTAGCACTCGAACCAAACGAGTGCTAAATTCATGCTCATGCCCCTAAGGAGTCCCGCCCATGCGAGAACTTGCCACCCTGCCCGCTGTTCCTACTGTCGCGCCAGAGGCCTTCAGCGCCTACCTGGCCGAGCTACGTCGTCTACCCATGCTGGAGGCCGATGAGGAATACCGGCTGGCTGTGCGCCTGCGTGACGAACAGGACCTGGAGGCAGCGCGCCAATTGGTGCTAGGGCATCTGCGTTTTGTCGTCCACATCGCGCGCAGCTATTCCGGCTATGGCCTGCCGCTGGGCGAACTGGTGCAGGAAGGCAATATCGGCCTGATGAAGGCCGTGCGTCGCTACGAGCCCGATCGCAAGGTGCGCCTGATCACCTTCGCCGTGCACTGGATCCGCGCCGAGATCCACGAATTCATCCTGCGCAACTGGCGCATGGTCCGCGTCGCCACCACCAAGGCGCAGCGCAAGCTGTTCTTTCGCCTGCGCGGCATGCGCGACGGCGAGCATTGGCTGACCCAGGACGAAGCCCAATCCATCGCCGGCGAACTGAACGTGCCGGTCAAGGAGGTCTTCGAGATGGAGTCCCGCCTGCTGGGCAGGGACGTCACCATGGAGGCCGACAACGAGGACGACGCCCACATGGCGCCGATCGCCTGGCTGGAAGCACCCGACAGCGACCCGGCACTGGCACTGGAGCGGGCCAACAGTGCCACCTTCCGACTCGATCAGTTGGAATCGGCCCTGGAACGACTCGACCCGCGCAGCCGCGACATCGTTCAGCGCCGCTGGCTTAACGAGGGCGAGAAAGCGACCCTTCATGAGTTGGCCGATGAGTACCAGGTATCCGCCGAGCGCATCCGCCAGATCGAGCAGGCCGCGATGAAGAAGATGCGCAAGGCGATGGAAGCCTGATCGCCCCCCCAAAGGAAAAAGGCCCGCGAATGCGGGCCTTTTTGTTTTCCTGATAGTAACCAGGATCAGCCGAAGATCACGCTCAGGAAGCTCAACCAGGAGAAGGCGATCAGACCGATGGTGAAGGTCAGGGCGAAATTCTGGAAATTGAAGTACTGGGACAGCATGGTTCGGGCTCCTGTCGTTACGGTTGTTCTTTGTTCTCTTCCCCGGTCTCTGCCCCTAGGGCGTCCGGCGAAGGTTTCCGGTGCGGGATCCTCGGATCATCGTCATCCATCAGGATGCGGTGCGCGGGACCCTCAAGGTCGTCATACTGGCCGCTGCGCACGGTCCAGATCACGGCCCAGATCATGATGCCCATCACAAGCATGCTGAGCGGAATCAGGAAATAGAGAATATCCACTTCGGCATCCGGTCTATTACGCGCACGTTACTCCGCGTCATTCAGCGGCGCAAGCGCAAGGCATTTAATACCACAAAAAGAGAACTTAATGACATGCCGATCGCCGCCAGCCAAGGCGGGACAAAGCCCGCGGCGGCGGCGGGGACCGCGATCAGGTTGTAGCCCAGGGCCCAAGCCAGGTTCTGCCTGATGATGTTCATGGTCCGGCGCGCCACGCGTACACCTTCCGGGATATGACGCAGGTTTTCCGACAACAGGATCATGTCCGCCGTGGCCTGGGCCAGTTGCGTGCCGCCGCCCATCGCCAACGACACCTGCGCGCCAGCCAGGACCGGTGCATCATTCACCCCGTCCCCCACCATGACCACCACTTCTCCACTGGCCTGCATGTGACGCAGATGCTCCAGCTTGTCCTGCGGCAGCAGGCCGCCGTGCGCGGAGGGGATGCCCAACTCTCGCGCAACCCGCTCGGCCTCCTCGGCACGATCGCCGCTGAGCAGGCTGACTCCGAGCCCCAGCCGCTTAAGTTCCGCGGTGATATCGACGGCCTCGGCGCGAGGAACATCCCGCAGCACGAACCAGCCGAGCGCTCCACTCTCATCCGCCAGCAGCACGACCGTTCCGTCGGCATCCACCGGCAGGTCGGGCACCGATGCGCCCGAGAGCGCCAAGGCGAACCCGGCCGTTCCGATACGGTAAACGCGTCCTTCTACTCGGCCCTCAAGACCCTGGCCAGCGGTCGAGCGCACATCATCCGCAGCCACGCCCTCCCCGGCTCGCGCCACGATCGCGCGTGCCACGGGATGCTCGGAGGCGCGCTCCAGTGCAGCCGCAATCTCGAGCACCTCCTGCTGACCTGATCGACTCAGCGGATGGATGCGTTCAAGCGAAAGTCGACCCTCGGTCAAGGTACCCGTCTTGTCAAATACCACATGCGTAGCCCGCGCCAGGGTTTCCAGAGCATGCCCGCGAGTCACCAGCAATCCGAGGCGGGTCAGACGTCCAGTGGCGGCGGTGAGCGCGGCAGGTGTCGCCAGTCCGAGCGCACAGGGACAGGTGACGGCCAGCAGGGCGACGGTAATCCAGAAGGCGCGGGCAGGCTCGTGGAACCACCACCAGAGAGCCACCACGGCGCTGACCAGCAACAGCCCGACAATGAACCACTGCGCGGCCCGGTCGGCCAGCTGGCCAATGTGCGGCTTTTCGGCCTGGGCCCGGTCCAGCAGGCGCAGGATGGACGACAGCACCGTCTCCTCGCCCACCTTGTCCACCCGCATCAGGAGGGGACTCTCGACGTTGACCGCGCCGCCGATCAAGGTATCCCCCGGCCCTCGACCACTCGGCACGCTCTCGCCGGTAAGCAGGGATTCGTCGATGCTGCTATGGCCTTCCAACACCGTGCCGTCGGCCGGCACGCTCTCCCCGGGGCGAATCCGCACCCGGTCGCCCGGACGCAGTTCGATAACCGCGACCATCTGCTCGACACCCGCCTCGTCGATGCGCGAGGCCACGTTCGGCAACAATTTGACCAGCGCCTCGGCCGATTCACCGGCCTTGTGGCGCGCGATCATCTCAAGGTAGCGCCCGCCCAACAGCAGGAAGGCGAACATGGTGACGGTGTCGAAATAGACCTCACCGCTGTTGCTGACCGTGGCCCAGACGCTGGCACCGAAGGTCAGGCCCAGGGTGAGTGAGACTGGCAGATCCATGCCCAGCCGCTTCTGGCGCAAATCACGCCAGGCGGAGGTAAAGAACCCCAGCGAACTGTAGAACATTACCGGCAGGGTGAGGATCAGGCTGGCCCAGCGCATGTAATTGCGCAGGCCCTCGTCCATGCCGTGAAAATCCCCCGAATAAAGGGCGATGGCGATCATCATGACCTGCATCATGCCCAGGCCCGCCACGCCCACCCGGCGCAGGGCCTGTGAGCGCTCGCGCTTGAACGCGGCCTCCTGGCGTCCGGCGTCGAAAGGATGAGCCTGATAGCCGATCGCGGCAATCGCCTGCAGGATGTCGCTCAACTGAATACGCGAGGCATCCCACTGCACCCGCGCACGCTTGGTGGCGTAGTTGATGTTGAAGGCGAGCACGCCCGGCAGGGCGCGGACGTGTTTCTCGTTCAGCCACACACAAGCGGCGCAGGTGATGCCCTCGAGAATCAGCGCCGCCTCGCGCTGATCGCCCTCGCCGGTGACGAAGCTCCTCTGGAGCGCCTCGCGGTCGTACAGACGCATGCTCTCCAGCTCGCGTGGGACCAGTTCATGGCCTTGCACGGCGGCTTCGGTGCGATAGGTGTAATAGTCCGCCATGCTGCCATCGACGATGGCCTGAGCGACAGCCTGGCAGCCGGGACAGCACATGGCGCGATCCCGGTCATGGATGCGCACGCTGTAATGGGCGCCGGGCGGAACAGGCAGGCCGCAGTGGAAACACTCACCCTTATCGGGGAGCCGGTCGGACTCGGCCATCGAGATCAGGCACCGCCCACGTCGGTGGACGCTTGAACCTCATGCACATCCTCGCCACGCTGGACCAGGATGACGACCTGCCAGAGCCCGGGCAGGCTCGGGGTCGCGGGACTGCGATAGATGCCCGCCTCGACCTCCCGTAGAGTGAGACTGAAGTCTTCGCGCTGGTTTGAGGGGCGCAGGAAACGGACCGACACCCTGGCCCCGGCAACGGGCGAGCCGTGACGGTCGCGAACCGTGACCTGAAAAGGTGCCTCGACACCCTTGTGCGGATCTTTCAACCAGCCATAGTCGACTTGCCAGCCTCGCGCCTTCTGCGCCTCGACGCGCTTGAGGTACTCGTTGTAGAGGGCTTCCTTTTTCTGGAAATCATGCGAAATGACGCCTGGGAAGTGGGAACTGATCGCCTCACCCTGCTTTGGCTTGGGCAGCAGCCAGGCGCTGACCCGACTGTCAAGGCCACCGGTGGCTACGGTCACGAACACGGCGTCCAGCGCGATGATCACGGCGAAGAAACCGATGATCAGCCCGGGCCCCCAGCGGAAGCCTTTGCCTTCAGCCTTGAGCTTCTGCTCACGTTGGAAAGCAAGCACCCCGAGCATGAACACGACGATGAGGAAAACGGCGACATGGATGGCCACTACGTCCGCCCCCGGCCAGTTCATCAGCGCATACGGCAGGTAGAAGCCCGGGGTGAGGATGGCGAGGATCACCGCCGTTTGCCGACCATCCAGCCGCACCAGACGGTTCAACGCCAGGAACAGCAGGACGATAAGCAGGATGCCGGTGCCGAGAGTAACGAGAATGGGCATGACTAAGGATCAGCGCGGCATGTTGAAGGTGGCGTGCATCGACACTGGATCGATCTGACCTTCCTTGTCGGTCAACACGAAGTTGAAGCTTTGCTGGGTGCCCCGGGCACCCGCCGGGCGCTTGACCCGCACCAGCAGGCGCAGCAGATTGTCCGAGGCCACCTCGATCTCCTTCTTGCCGCCCGCGATCTCGATCTCGGCATCCGGCAAGCCATCCACCGCCAGGGCGAGATTCAGCGGCTTGGCCACCTTGTTGTTGATCTTGATCTCGTAGCTGTTCTGTACCCGCCCGTCACTCAGGGTGACGGCCAGGGGATTGCGCACCTGGTTGACGGCGAAATCCATCGGCGCCTGATGGAAGACGCCATACATCAGGAAGCCGGCCACGACCATGATCGCCAGACCGTAGCCAATGGTTTTCGGCTTGAGCACGCGCGGCTTGATCCCGGTCTCGATCTCTTCCTCAGAGGCATAGCGAACCAGGCCGCGCTCCCAACCCTGCTTGTCCATGATCTCGTTGCAGGCATCAACGCACAGACCGCAGTTGATGCAGGCGATCTGCAGGCCATTGCGGATATCGATCCCGGTCGGACAAACCTGAACGCAGAGGCCACAATCCACGCAATCTCCGTGACCGGCCGCATGGCGCTCCTCCTGGGTCTTGAGTCCGCGGCCCAGATGGGCCCGCCCCTGCTCACCCTCGCCACGCTTGAAGTCGTAGGAGGGTATCAGGGTTTCCTTGTCGAACATGACGGTCTGGAAGCGGGAATAGGGGCACATGTAGATGCACACCTGCTCGCGCGCGAAGCCCGCCACGACGAAGGTGGTGAAGGTCAGCAACCCGGTGGTGATGTAGGCCGCCGAGGGCGCCTGACCGATGAAGAAGCCGGTCAGATAGGTCGGTGCATCCAGCCAATAGGCAGTGAAGGTGAAGCCGGACCACCAGGCGAAGGCCAGCCAGGCCAGCCAGGTCAAGCCCTTCCTGGTGATCTTCTGGCTGTTCCAGGGCATCTTCTCCAGCCTGAGGCGCGCCTGACGATCACCCTGCACCCAACGCTCGATGAACATGAAGGCGTCGGTCCACAGGGTCTGGAAGCAGAAATAGCCGCAGAAGGCGCGACCCACCACACCGGTCACAAAGAAAAGAAACCAGGCGAAGATGATCAGCACACCGGCGAGCAGGAACATGTCCTGCGGGTGAATGATCAGATCGAAGATGTAGAAGCGACGCCCAGGCAGGTCGAACAACACTGCCTGCGAAGGGCCATCGCCGCGATCCCAGCGGATCCAGGGCAACAGGAAGAACACCAGGTAGGCAAGCAGCAGAACACTGGTCTTGAAGGTGCGAAAGGTCCCTTTCACCGACTTGGGATGAATGGCGACACGCGCCTGATAGAGCTGCTCCTCAGTCTCGGCGGACATACGCTGACTCCTGATGGTCTACGAATTATGGGGCTTATGATACATCAAGCCTCTCCATGGCCAGGCCGTTATGAAGCGGCCTCAAGCAAAAAAAATGCCGGCGGGTGCCGGCATCTTTCAAGAGCCTTGTAGAGCTTGGTTATAGACCGCCGCCCAACTCGTGGACGTAGACGGTCAGCATCTTGATCTCTTCCGGCTTCAGACGGTTGGCGAAAGCCGGCATCTCGCGCTGGATACCCTTGTTCACCACACCCGCGATCAGCTTCTTCTTCTCTTCAAGGCTGCCAGCTGCCGGGATGTTGATCACGGACCAGGTCTTGTCAGTCAGGTTGGCCGCGCCCAGCATCGGATTGCCCTTGCCCTCGGCACCATGACAGCCCATGCACATGGCGTAGCCAGCCTTGCCACGCTCGGCAGCGGCACCATCAACTTGTTCGCCGGACAGGCTCAGCACATAGGTCGCCAGATCATCCAGCGCATCACCCTGCACCGGGAAGGCGGGCATGTTGCCCTTGCGGCCATTGTTGATGCTGGCCTGGATGTGGTCGACCTTGCCACCCCAGAGCCAATCGTCATCGGCCAGGTTCGGGAAGTAAGGCAGGTTGCCCTGTCCACCCTGACCATGGCACGCGGCGCAGTAGTCGCCGAAGTACCCTTTTGCCATGGAGCGCGCGAAAGCCATCATGTCGGGGTTGGCGAGGATTTCCTCGTAGGAGGCGGCCCCCACCTTCTGGAGATACTCGCGTTGCTTGACCGCCGCCGGGCTGCTCTGCATCTCTTCGATCAGCTGGGTGCGGGAGTTCCAGGGCTTCTCAACCATCTGGCCGTTTTCTTCAACGGTGACGGTGGCGATGCCGCGGGTGAAACTCTTGCCGACCGGCCACGCGGGATACAGGACCCAGTAGACGATCGAGAAAATGATGGTGGCGTAAAAGGCCCACAGCCACCAGTTGGGCAGCGGATTGCTGTACTCGCGCAGGTCGCCGTCCCAGACGTGACCGGTGGTTTCAACCTGCTTGGAGGGTTTGTTAGCGGGATTCGTCATGACCTTCCCCTTGTTTCGACCCAGGCACCTTGTCCTGGTCATCGATAAACGGAATGTTCTTGTAGGACTCGAGCCGTTCCTTACGCTTCTTGCCGGTGTAGACGTAGAGCACGATGGCGACAAAGGTGGTGAAGAAGATCAACAGCGACAGCACCTTGCTGTTGCCGAGATCACCCAGCCAGGACCAGATTTCGGACATACGTGCTCCAGAGGTCTTTTAACGGTCAGATCAGCGGAAGTTGGCGAAGTAGCCCTGCTCGTACTGCTTGAAGTCGACCATGGTGCCCAGCACCTGGAGATAGGCCACCATCGCATCCATTTCGGTAATGCGGGTCTTGTCGCCATCCCAGTTGCGGCCATTGGCTTCGGCCTCGAGGGTCGCCTTGGCGTTCGGAATGTGCAGCTTGTCCGCCATTTCCTTGCCATGCTCCTTGACGTTGGTCTGATACTCCTCCTCGGTGAGGGAGTACGTCACGCCGGTACGCTTGAGCGCCTTCATGCGGGCCTCGATATCGTCGTACTTCAGCTCGTTCTGCATCAGCCACGGGTACGGGGGCATGATGGACTCCGGCACGACGTTCTGCGGACGGATCAGGTGCTGGGTGTGCCACTCGTCGGAATATTTGCCTCCCAGGCGGGCAATGTCCGGACCGGTGCGCTTGGACGCCCACTGGAACGGATGGTCGTACTTCGACTCGGCCGCCAGCGAGTAATGGCCGTAACGCAGCATCTCGTCGCGGAACGGACGGATCATCTGCGAGTGACAGGCGTAGCAACCTTCACGGATGTAAAGGTCGCGGCCACGCTGCTCAAGCGGGGTGTACGGACGTACACCCTTGACCTCTTCCACAGTGTCCTTGATATGGAACAGCGGGACGATTTCAACCAAGCCACCGATGCTGACCACCAACAGGGTGAGGACGATCAGCAGGCCGGCATTGATTTCGATGCTTTCATGCTTCATCGATCAATCTCCAATCAGCGTGCGACGGCTGCTTCGCCGGACACCTGCACGGCAACGCCGCGCTTGGCCGAAGCAATGGTCATGTACACGTTGTAAACCATCAGCAGGATGCCGGCGACGAAGAACATGCCGCCAATGGCACGCACGACGTACGGCAGGTGCATGAAGGTCACGGTTTCGATGAAGGTGTAGGCGAGGTTGCCGTATTCATCGAAGGCACGCAGCATCAGGCCCTGGCCGATACCCGCCACCCACAGCGCGGCGATGTACAGCACGATGCCGATGGTCGCCAGCCAGAAGTGGGTGTAGATCATCTTGGTGCTGTACATGCTGGTCGCACCCCACAGGCGCGGGATCAGGTGATAGAAGGAACCGAAGGTGATCATCGCCACCCAGCCCAGCGCGCCGGAGTGCACGTGGCCGACGGTCCAGTCGGTGTAGTGCGACAGGGCGTTGACGCTCTTGAGCGACATCAGCGGGCCTTCGAAGGTGGACATGCCATAGAAGGACAGCGCGGTGATCATGAACAGCATGATCGGGTCGGTACGCAGCTTATCCCAGGCGCCGGACAGGGTCATGATGCCGTTGATCATGCCACCCCAGGACGGCAGCAGCAGCAGGATGGAGAAGGTCGCTGCCAGGGTGGAGGTCCAGTCCGGAATCGCGGTCCAGTGCAGGTGGTGGGTGCCCGCCCACATGTACAGGAAGGACAGCGCCCAGAAGTGGACGATGGACAGACGATAGGAGTAGACCGGACGGCCAGCCTGCTTCGGTACGAAGTAGTACATCATGCCGAGGAAGGCCGCGGTCAGGAAGAAGCCCACCGCGTTGTGTCCATACCACCACTGGGTCATCGCATCCTGCACCCCGGAGAACAGGCTGTAGGACTCGAAGCTGGTCAACGCGACCGGCACCGCCAGGTTGTTGAAGATGTGCAGCAGGGCAATCACCAGCAGGAAGGCGATGAAGAACCAGTTGGCCACGTAGATGTGCGGCTGGCTGCGGTTCAGCAGGGTCATCACGAAGATGAGGATGTAGGACACCCACACCACGGCGATGGCCAGGTCGAGCTGCCATACGAACTCGGCATACTCGCGACCCTGGGTATAGCCCAGCATGTAGAGGACCACGCCGGCGCCCACGCCGATCTGCCAGCCCCAGAAGGTGAATTCGGGCAACCACTTGCCACCCCACAGGCGGGCCTGGCAGGTGCGCTGCACGATGTAGTAGGACGTGGCGAACAGCGCGCTGCCGCCGAAGCCGAAGATCACCAGAGTGGTGTGCACCGGACGCAGGCGCCCGAAGGTGATTTCGGCCACATCGAAGTTCAGGAACGGCCACGCGAGCTCACTGGCAATGTAGGTGCCGGCGGTCATGCCCAACACACCCCAGACGAGCGCCATGATGGCGAACTTCTTCACAATGTCGTAGTTGTACTGCTCTGTGGCAACGGCCGTGCTCGTTGACATCTCGAGACTCCTCCCAAGGTTGAATGCTTGTTGCTCGGGGCCCCGGAAACCAAGTCGTCAACTATGGCTTTCCCCACACCCTTTGCTGGCCCGTGCATGTTACTGCAACGTTAGCCCCCTCTAAAGTTCGATGATTTTCCGGGCTTTTCTCTCGGATATAGAAAAAACACACAGGAATTCAACGTCTTTTGAAATATCGAACAACAAAAGAAATTGGCCAATCAAAATATTTAATCAACGTTTCAGGGAACTCAGGGGAATCCTGACCTCGCCCTGAGCATCGGCGCGGAAACACCCCGCCACCCCGCCCCAGGCCTGACCATGGATGACCTCGTAGGTCACGGGGAGCAGCCCCGCGCCATCACGGTACCTTTCATAGGCATCACGCACGCGCTGCAAACGCCCCTTGCCTGTCAGGCCCCGCGGCCGGCCGGCCAGTCCATTGTGGGCACCGATGCCCTTCAAGCCACGCATGACCGATTCGGCGTCGACATACCCCAGCTTCATACGCTCGACATCCATGACCGGGTCACGCAGCCCCGCGCGCAGCAGGGCATCCCCCACATCGTGCATGTCGTAGAACAGATTGACGTGGGCATGCCCTGCATCCGCCGCGCGCCAGGCCTCGCGCAATTCCCGCAGGGTATCCGGCCCCAGGGTGGAGAACATGAACAAGCCACCGGGACGGAGCACTCGCCTCACCTCGGCAAACACGCGCTCCGGCGCATTGCTCCATTGAATGGTCAGGCTGGAGAACAACAGGTCCACACTGGCATCACGCAGGGGCAAGCGCTCCATGTCGGCGCCAACCAGATCGGGCTTGCGCAACCAGGGCAGGCCCTTGCGGGCCTGCGCCAACATGCCCTGGGAGATATCGAGACCGAGGATGCGCGCCCGACGGTAGCGCTTGCGCAACGCGCTCAGGGCCGCGCCGGTACCACAACCCAGATCAACAACGACCTCCGGCTCCAAGCGCACCCACTCCAGGCGCTCCAGCATCTCCTGTCGCACCATGCGCTGCAGCTCGGCATGCCGCTCATACCCGTGCGCGGCTGCGTCGAAGGAGCGCCGCACGCGTACCTTGTCGATCTCAAACTCATTCATTTAGTAATCCGCCGATGATCAATCCAGTCCGCAGTCCGCTCCGGACAATGAACAAAAGGTGCATGCCCCGCCTCGGGCAACACCTCAATGGCGGCTTCCGGCCAGGCTCCGGCATACACACCCGCCACGCAGGGCGGCACGATCCGGTCCCGCCCCCCCAACACGACACGCACAGGCGCATGGACCTTCCCCAACTCCCCCCGCAGATCCGATTCGCACAGAATCTTAAGCCCTGCCACCAAGGCGCGGGGATCAGGCGCTGGGAGGTTCAGGAGCATGTCCAGCAGGCGCTCCCGGATGGTGCGTGCATCAGCCGCCCCCATCGACTGAAGAGCGATGAAGCGCTTCAGGGTGAGCGCATGGTCCTCGACAAGCCCTTGCTCGAACTCCGCCAAGACATCCGCGGCCATACCGCATCCTTTCTCGCCAGATGCAACGAAGCACGGTGTAGCGGCCAGCAAGGTCAATCCCTCCACCCGCTCCGGGGCACGCAAGGCGGCGGCAAGTGCCAACAACCCGCCCAGCGACCATCCGACCCACACTGCACGCTCCGGAGCCCGTGCAAGCAGCGCATCGACCCAGCGCCACAGATCCGCGCCCAGGGCCTCATCCCAGGGCTGACCGCCATGACCGGGCAGATCGAGTATGACAGCGTCTGCCCGAGCGCTATCGGGCAACACCTCCCAGATGCGCGAACTCATGCCCCAGCCGTGCAACCAAACCACGGGCACGGATGGATTGGCATCCGCCTCATGTATCATCATTCGCTCGCCCTACACCTCAATCCAATGAACACCAACCATGACCTGGCTTGATTTCGCCCTGCCACTGGGCGCCTATCTGCTTGGCTCGGTGGCCACCGCCATCGTTGTCAGCCGCCTCCTCGGCCTGCCCGACCCGCGCACCATGGGCTCCGGCAACCCCGGTGCCACCAACGTGCTGCGCACCGGCCGCAAGGGCGCGGCCCTGGCCACCCTGCTCGGCGACATGGCCAAGGGCCTGATCCCCGTGCTCATCGCCCGCGCACTCGAGGCGGGCGAGACCACCATCATCCTGACCGCGCTGGCTGCCTTCGTTGGCCACCTGTTCCCGGTGTTCTTCGGCTTCAAGGGCGGCAAGGGGGTCGCCACCGCGCTCGGCGTGCTGCTCGGCCTGTCGGCCTGGCTCGGCCTTGCCGTGCTGGGCGCCTGGTTGCTGGTCGCCTTCACCCTGCGCTACTCGTCACTGGCCGCCCTGGTCGCCGCCGTCAGCGCCCCAGCAGTAGCTTGGGGACTGGGCATGCAGGCCATGACCCTCGTCGGCACCGCCTGCATGAGCGCACTTTTGATCGCACGCCATCGCGGCAATATCCAACGCCTGCTGAACGGCACGGAAAGCCGGATCGGCGCCAAGAAGACGCCGCCCACCGAAGACACTCAGACCAGCGCGGACAACTGATCCAACGGCCAGCGCGCGCGCGCCGCGAAGGCGCTGACCGGGCCACCTTGCCCGGCGCGGAGGCGCTGCCAGCCCGCATAGGCAATCATCGCCGCATTGTCGGTGCAGAGTTCCTGACGCGGGAAGAAGGCCTGCCCACCGCGACGCGCCGCCATCGCCGTCAAGTCCGCGCGCAGGCGCAGATTCGCCCCCACCCCGCCGGCCACCACGATATTGCGCAGGCCGGATTGCTCCAGCGCACGCTCGCACTTGATGACCAATGTCTCGACAATGGCCTCCTCGAAGGCATGCGCCACATCCGCCCGGCCCTGGGCATCGTCCACCCCGTCCAGCGCCAGCATGGCACGCGTCTTCAGGCCGCTGAAGCTGAACTCGAGCCCCGGGCGATCGGTCATCGGCCGGGGGAAACGGTGCACGCCAGGACGACCGTCACGCGCCAGGCGCGCCAGCGCCGCACCGCCCGGATAGCCCAGCCCCATCACCTTGGCGATCTTGTCGAAGGCCTCGCCGACCGCGTCATCCAGGGTCTCGCCAAGCACGTCGTAATGACCGACCTCCGGCACGGCCACCAACATGGTGTGCCCCCCGGAAACGAGCAGGGCCAGGAAAGGTGGCTGAAGCTCGGGATTATCAAGCATGGGCGCCAGCAGATGCCCTTCCATGTGGTGGACCTCGAGTCCGGGCACCCCCAGCGCAACCGCCAGGCCGGCGCCGAAGGCCGTGCCGACCAGCAGCGCCCCGAGGAGTCCCGGCCCCGCCGTGTAGGCCACCCCGGCGATCTCCTTGCGCGACAGCCCGACATCCGCGAGCAGACCTTCGACCATCGGCAGCAACCAGCGCACGTGGTCGCGCGAGGCCAGCTCGGGCACGACACCACCATATTCGGCGTGCACGGCCTGGGTGTGCACCCGATGCCCGAGCAGCCCCTCCTCCGTGGCATACAGCGCACAGGCGGTCTCATCGCAGGAGGTTTCGATACCAAGGACAATCATTGGGAAGCACATCAGGCAATGGAAGACAAGATCATCTATTGTTGCATTGCTTGCCCCAGGCCGTATAATTCCGCTCTTTCTGAAAGCCCTGCCTGTGCGAACAAGCCCAGGTCGAGACTGAACCGGTTCAGACATTTTTTATTTGGAGTCCCAATGCCTTCCGTCCGCGTCAAAGAGAACGAGCCTTTTGAAGTCGCCGTGCGCCGTTTCAAGCGCACCTGTGAAAAGGCCGGCATCATCTCCGAACTGCGCGCCCGCGAGTTCTATGAGAAGCCGACCACCGAGCGCAAACGCAAGCTGGCTGCCGCCGTCAAGCGCAACCAGAAGCGCATGGCGAAGGAAGTCGCTCGTCGCACCCGCCTCTACTGATTTGACCGGGACCGAGGCATGACCGAAGCCACCTCCGCGCTCAAGACGCGCATCATGGATGATGTGAAGGCCGCAATGAAGGCGGGCGACAAGCCTCGCCTGGCCGCCATCCGCCTGATCCAGGCCGCGCTGAAGCAGAAGGAAGTGGACGAGCGTATCGTCCTCACCGACGCGGATGTCATTGGCGTGCTCGACAAGATGGCCAAGCAGCGCCGCGAATCCATCGAGCAGTACAAGGCCGCCGGTCGCGCGGATCTTGAGCAGCAGGAAGCCTTCGAGCTCGAGGTCATCCAGACCTACCTGCCCACCCCGCTCACCGATGCCGAAATCGACGCCATGATCGCGGAGGCCATCACCAGCACGGGCGCCACCGCCATCAAGGACATGGGCGCGGTCATGGGCAAGGTTCGCGCCCAGGCCCAGGGACGTGCGGACATGGCCCAAGTAAGTGCACGCATCAAGGCTGCTCTTGGCGGTTGACCGCCCATCCACGCGAACTGAACGGTTGCAAGCCTCGGCCCTGATCATTCAATCGTGGGTGCGAGGCTTTTCATTCTGATCCAGACCACAGCGAGACGCCGTCATGGGTAACGTCTTCCAGTTTCTCGATGTCCCCCGCCAGGACCCGCCCAAGGTCAAGGCCGAGGTGCGTGTTCACCAGTACAAGGAAATCTACGGTCAGTTCGATCCGCAGACCGCCGCCCAGCAGGCCGACCGCTGCCTGGCCTGCGGCAATCCGTACTGCGAATGGAAGTGCCCGGTCCACAACTACATCCCCAACTGGCTGAAGCTGATCGCCGAGGGCAACCTGTTCGAAGCGGCGGAGATGTCGCACAAGACCAATTCCCTGCCCGAGGTCTGTGGCCGCGTCTGCCCGCAGGACCGCCTGTGCGAGGGCGCCTGCACCCTCAACACCGACAGCTATGCCGAACTGGGCGATGGCTTCGGCGCGGTGACCATCGGCTCGATCGAGAAATACATCACCGACGAGGCCGTCAAGCAGGGCTGGCGCCCCGACATGAGCGGCGTCACCCTGACCGGCAAGCGCGTCGCAATCATCGGCGCAGGTCCAGCGGGCTTGGGTTGCGCAGACATCCTGGCGCGCAACGGCGTGCAGGCGGTGGTGTTCGACCGCCACCCGCAGATTGGCGGTCTGCTGACCTTCGGCATTCCGCCGTTCAAGCTGGAAAAGGAGGTCATGCAGATCCGTCGCGAGATCATGGAAGGCATGGGCATCGAGTTCCGTCTGAACACCGAGATCGGTCGCGACACCCCGTTCGAGACCCTGCTCGAAGAATACGACGCGGTCTTCCTCGGCATGGGCACCTACACCTACATGAAGGGTGGCTTCCCCGGCGAAGATCTGCCCGGCGTGCACGATGCCCTGCCCTTCCTGATCTCGAACGTCAACCGCCTGCTCGGTCTGGAGAAAAACGCAGCCGACTTCATCGACATGAAGGGCAAGCGCGTGATCGTGCTCGGCGGCGGCGACACCGCGATGGACTGCACCCGCACCTCGCTGCGCCAGGGCGCCAGTGAGGTGACCTGCGCCTACCGACGCGATGAAGCCAACATGCCGGGCTCCAAGCGGGAGGTGGCCAACGCCAAGGAAGAAGGCGCGCACTTTCTGTTCAACCGCCAGCCGGTCGAGATCGTGGGCAACGGCCGGGTCGAAGGCGTCAAGTTCGTCCAGACCCGTCTCGGCGAGCCGGACGCGCGCGGCCGCCGCAGCCCGGAAGTCGTGCCCGGCTCGGAGGAGATCGTCCCGGCCGACGCCGTGCTGGTGGCCTTCGGCTTCCGCCCCTCGCCGGCGCCGTGGCTGACCGACTTTGACATCCACCTGCAGCAGGATGGCCGCGTCATCGCTCCGGCGCGTGGCAAGTTCGCCCACCAGACCAGTAACCCGAAGGTCTTCGCGGGCGGCGACATGGTGCGCGGCTCCGATCTCGTGGTGACCGCCGTGTTCGAGGGCCGCGAGGCCGCCAAGGGCATCCTCGACTATCTGGGCGTTTGATCGACACCCCCGAACTGAAGGCCGAACGAAGGCGCCTGCGGGCGCCTTTTTCATACTTGGGACACAGCCAAATGACCGAACTGAAGAACGATCGCTTCCTGCGCACCCTCATGCGCCAGCCCGTGGACCGCACCCCGCTGTGGATCATGCGTCAGGCCGGCCGCTATCTGCCGGAATACCGCGCCACCCGCGCCAAGGCCGGCAGCTTCATGAGCCTGTGCCAGAACCCGGAGCTTGCCTGCGAAGTCACCCTGCAGCCGCTCGATCGCTACGACCTGGATGCCGCCATCCTGTTCTCCGACATCCTCACCGTGCCGGACGCCATGGGCCTGGGCCTTGGGTTCTTCGAGGGCGAGGGTCCACGCTTCGCCAACCCCATACGCACCGCCTCCGACATCGAGCGCCTGCCCATCCCGGACCCGGAAGGCGAGCTCAAGTACGTGATGGACGCCGTGCGCACCATCCGCCGCGAGCTGCACGGCCGCGTGCCGCTGATCGGCTTCTCCGGCAGCCCCTGGACCCTCGCCGCCTACATGGTCGAGGGCGAAGGAAGCCGCGACTTCTCGATCGCCAAGGGGATGATGTTCGACCGTCCGGACCTGATGGAGCGCCTACTCGACAAGCTCAGCGACTCGGTCGCCGCCTACCTGAACGGCCAGATTGCCGCCGGCGCCCAGGCCGTGATGCTGTTCGACACCTGGGGCGGCCTGCTCTCGCCGCGTGATTACCTGCGCTTCTCGCTGGAGCCGATGCGCAAGGTCATCGCCAAGCTCAAGCGCGAGAACGACGGCCGCAAGGTGCCGGTGGTGATGTTCACCAAGGGTGGCGGCCAGTGGCTGGAGGCGATGGCGGACAGCGGCGCGGATGCGCTGGGCCTGGACTGGACCACGGATATCGGCGACGCACGCCGCCGCGTTGGCGACAAGGTGGCCTTGCAGGGCAACATGGATCCGAACGTGCTGTACGCGTCACCGGAGCGCATCCGTGAAGAGGTCGCCACCATCCTGGCCTCCTTTGGCAGCGGTGAGGGACATGTCTTCAACCTCGGCCACGGGATTCATCCAGGGATCAACCCGGAGCATGTCGCAGCCCTCGTCAGTGCCGTGCGGGAACTAAGCCCCGCCTATCACTCCGCCATTTAAGGAGCCCGGCAGGACGTCCTACCGCAGGTGCGGGTGGCGTTTGATTAATGCGCGCCGGCGGCCTCGCCCGCCGGCGCGTCGAGCAGACGCTCGAGCTTGCGCAGGGACGCACGCGCCATCGCCCCACCCTCTCCATAACCGGCCGGGGGTTCGCGCAGGGCCATGACCGGCATGACCACCAGGTCGACCGGAAACCCGCCAGCCAGGAAGGAGAACAGTGGGTAGGCGCGCGAGCGCCCATCCCGATAACGTACGCTGCGCTGCCCCTCGCGATACCCGATATCGGCATCCAGCAGCTTCAACATGACCTGTTCCGGCGTATCGGCGAACAGATGCAAAGTGATCGGGCTGCCCTCGTCCGCGGTACCGGACAGCACGGAGCCGACCAGACGCGGCTCGAAATCGACCAGGAAGCGCATGGCCTTGACCGCCTCCTCCCGCATGCGACGGACCACCTCGGGCTGATCCGGCCTGAACAGACGCTGATAGATACGCAGCTGTTCCTCGACCTCGTCACAGCCGGGCTCGTCACGCCCGGGCGCCAGCCCGAGTGCCTCAGCCGCTCGACGCTTGGCCGCCTCGCAATCCAGTCCCTGCCCCTCTCCCATCAGGCGAGCCGCATGCTCGGCCCATTCACTCCGCAAGCCCATCAGAACAACTCTTCAACCACTTGGGTATCACCAAGGCTGTCGGCCAGCTCAATCGAAGGAACCTCCTCAGGCAGGATCGCCGTGGTGGCCAACGGGTACCGCCGATCAAAAAACTCGATGATGGCCCCGGGCGTGTCAGCCTCCACTACATTTCCAGTAACGGGGTCGATACTGGCGGTCACCACCCCCTTGGGCGGCCTGCTCTCTTCCACCGGACGGTCCTTGAGTGCTGTGCGCATGAATTCAACCCACATCGGAACCGCAGCCACACCACCCGTTTCCCGCCGCCCCAGCGGACGGTAATCGTCGAATCCGACCCAGGCCGTAGCGGCGATGCCAGGGCCGAAACCACAGAACCATGCATCACGCTGATCATTGGTCGTCCCTGTCTTGCCACCGATATCCGGACGCTTGAGCGCGCGCCCGGCCGAGGCTGCAGTCCCTCTGCGCACCACATCCCGCAGCAGGAGCTGAGTCAACCAGGCATTTTCCGGGGCGAGCACCCGTGGCGCCACACCCGGCTGATCGACAGGGCAACGATCGCAGAATTGAGGCGCCTGAGCCTCGAACAGCACCGCACCGTTAACATCCTCGATCTTCTGAATGAAGTAGGGTGACACCCTGTAACCGCCATTCGCCAGTACCACGTAGGCCGAGGCCAATTCATAGGGCGTCAGGGCATAGCTACCCAAGGCCAGCGACAAGGTCGGGCTCCACTGCCGGACCGGGAGGCCGAAGGCCTTGGCATGGTTCAGGACCACATCTGGCGTGATCGCCTCCATGATCCTAACCGACACCAGATTCTGAGAACGCACCAGTGCCTCGTGAAGACGAGTCGGACCATAAGCCTTGCCTTCATAGTTCTCCGGCTTCCAATCCTTGTTGTAGCCAGCTGCGCCTGCATAGACCAACGGCGCATCACTGATCACACTTGCCAGGGTAAAGCCATGTTCCAGCGCCGCCGAATAAAGAAAGGGCTTGAACGCGGAACCCGGCTGGCGCTGGGCCTGAGTCGCACGATTAAATTTACTGAGGGAAAAGTCATATCCCCCCTCCAGCGCCAGCAGGCTTCCGGTCTGCGAATCAAACGCCACGAAGGCACCGGATACCTGCGGAATCTGCGCAAGCCGTACACCTTCAGCGGTGTGGCGCAGACGAATGACATCCCCGCGAGCAACAATCTGACCCGCACTCTTGGGCGCCGGCCCTCTGGCATCCTCATTGCGATAGGGACGCGCCCACCGCAGCGCGGACCAGCCGAGTTCGTGCATCTGCCCCGCCGCATCCACGGCCTTGATCTGCTGATCGGCAACCTCGATCACGACCGCAGCGGGAAGGTCGGCGACGACGCGTTGCTGGCGAGCCACATCGGCCGCCTGCTCGCGCACGGAAGACAAATCGCCACTGCCCAAGTCGACATGAGCCTCGGGACCGCGCCAGCCATGGCGGAGGTCATAATCCTGCAAAGCGGAGCGCAAGGCGGCGCCGGCCGCGCGCTGCAGTCCCGGGTCAATGCTCGTGTGAACACGCAAGCCCATCTCGTAGGCCGCCTCACCGAATTGCTCCACCGCCTGCGCTCGTACCATCTCCGCGATGAACGGGGCATCCAACTCAACCGCCGCGTTCAGGTAGAGCGTGGTGCTCACCGGCTCGGCGATCGCCTGATCAAGTTGATCCACGGGCAAGAACCCAAGATCCGCCATGCGACCCAGGATGTAATCACGACGAATCTTGGCGCGGGCCGGATTGATGGCCGGATTGAATTTGGACGGAGCCTTGGGCAAACCAGCGAGCATGGCTGACTCGGCTGGCGTGAGGGCATCCAGCGGCTTGTTGTAATAGATTGCAGCCGCAGCCGCCACGCCGTAGGCACGATTTCCGAGGTAAATCTTGTTCAGATACAACTCGAGAATCTGCTCCTTGCCCAGCTGGTTTTCGATCTTGATGGCAAGAAGGATTTCCTTGAACTTGCGGCTGTATGTTTTCTCGCTGCTGAGGAAGAAATTGCGCGCCACCTGCATGGTGATCGTGCTCCCCCCCTGACCTTTGTGGCCTGTGCGCAACAGTTCCCAAGCCGCCCGAAACAGGCCCTGCAGATCCACGCCACGGTGTTGATAGAACCTGTCGTCTTCCGCCGCGAGAAAAGCATTTTTAACCAATTCAGGGACTTGCCCCATTGAAACAGGGATCCGACGCTTTTCCCCAAATTCCGCGATCAAGCCACCTTCACGGTCATAAACCCGCAGGGGCACTTGATACTGGGTATCGCGCAGGGAATTGACATCCGGCAGATCCTCGCTATACACACGATAAGCGACGCCCCATGCGCCCAAGGCAAGGAATGCCAAAAGAACAACAAGATAGAAGACGGACTTGAAAAAAACTGTTAAAAGGTTCATAAGTAACTCGGCGATCCCGGAACGGACGCCACAGGTTTCTGCGTACTAACTCAAATTGATGACTGCACGATGTCCGCGCCGCGCAGTTCATCGCTTGGCCTTTGGAAGGTTGCGCGTCACAATACCGCAAAGGGTGCGAGAGAGGAAAACGGATCGTGTTTCGCCGAGCCCGCAAACAACCGCTGCTTGGATTGGATATCAGCTCCACAGCGGTCAAGCTGATCGAACTGAGTCACGCACGTGACACCTACCGGATTGAAGCCCTCGCCATCGAAGGCTTGCCGGAGCGCGCCGTGCAGGACAAAGCCATCATGGATCCCGAAGCAGTGGGCGGAGCCATCCGCAAACTGGTCAAGGACTCAGGAACGCGCTCCAAGCGTGCGGCAATAGCCGTGCCTGGCTCGGCAGCCGTGTCCAGGATCGTCACGGTCCCGGCCAACCTGAGCGAGATCGAGCTCGAAGAGCAGATCCGCATGGAAGCCGACCAGTACGTTCCTTACCCGCTGGAAGAAGTGAGCCTCGACTTCGAGGTCGTCGGCCCGACGCCCGGCAACCCTGGCACGCTCGACGTTCTTTTGGCCGCCACCCGCACCGAGAACCTTGAGTCGCGCGTCGCTGCCGCCGATCTTGGTGGCCTGCATGTCGATATCGTCGATATCGAACCCTTCGCCATCGAGAATGCCTACCTCGAACTTCTCCAGCCCCGGCTAGGCAATATCAGCCCTGAGATGGGCGTGGCCCTGTTCGACATCGGCGCCACGATGACCAGCCTCTCCGTGTTCCAGCAAGGAAAGATGATCTATACCCGCGAACATCCATTCGGCGGGCGCCAACACACCGAAGAGATCATGCGTCGCTACCAGCTGAGCTATACCGAGGCCGGGCGAGCCAAACGTCAGGGCGGCCTGCCGGAAAGCTATGTCAGCGAGGTGCTCGAGCCTTTCCTGGACCTGGCCGCACAGCAGGTTAATCGCTTCCTCCAATTCTTCTACGCCGCCCACCCCAACGTGCCAATCATGCGCGTACTGCTCGGCGGTGGTGTCGCCGCTCTCCCCGAACTCAACGACCGGATTTCCACAAGCACCGGCATCGAAGCCGAGTACGCCAACCCCTTCGCTGGCATGTCTCGCGCTCCGCGAGTCGCCAGCCGCATGCTCAATGAGGATGCATCGGCCATGTTGATCGCCTGCGGCCTCGCCCTGAGGAGTTTCGACTAATGGCGCGCATTAACCTACTGCCCTGGCGTGAAAACCTGCGCAAGCAGCGTCAACGTGATTTTTTCAAGCACCTTGGCACCGGTTTCGCTGTCGCCGTTGGCCTGGTCGTTCTGGCCCACCTCATCGTGCAGGGAGAGATCGACTACCAGCAGGAGCGTAATGCCTTCCTGCAGAGGGCCATAGACGACCTCGACAAGCAGGTTGCCGAAATCAACAAGCTGAAAGAAACCCGTGCCAATCTGGTTGCGCGGATGGAGATCATCCAGAAGCTGCAGGACACCCGCTCACTCATCGTGCATGTATATGACGAGCTTGCGCGCACCGTGCCCGAGGGGATTGTTCTCACCAATGTAAGCCTCAAGCAAGGCTCGATCCTTGAAATCAACGGCATCAGCGATTCCGCCGCCCGCGTGGCTGATTACCTGCGCAATCTCAACAAGAGTGACTGGCTTTCCAACGCCGAAATTATCGGCAGCGGCATTCTGGCGCAGGACGAAAAAGAGAAGGCCAAAGGCGGCACCAAAAACAACCAGAGCAGCGCCTATCGTGGTGAATATGCCTTCTTCATCACGGCTCATTTCGGCCAGCCTGGCGCAAAAGTTGACGAAACGGCACAGGGAGACAAGTGAACATGAATCTCCAGGAACTCCGTGAAATCGACCTGCAGAATATCGGACGCGCCCCGCTTGCCATTCGCATAGGGATGATCGCCCTGCTGATGGCGGGAACTTTATTTGCCGGCTACCAGCTCGACATCCAGGACCTGGTCACGCAGCGCGACAGCGTGATCGCCAAGGAACCCGAGCTCAAGAGACAGATCGAGAAGAAACAGCAGCTTGCTGCAAACCTTCAGGCCTACCGCGAGCAGCTCGCCGAAATGGAGCGCACCTTCGGCACCCTGCTGCGCCAGCTACCGAACAAGAAGGAAGCAGAAAACCTGATCGTTGATGTGGCCCAGACTTCCCTGGCCAATGGCCTGAAAAACCAGCAGATCCAGCCAGGCCAGGAAGTCATGCACGATTTCTACGCCGAACTCCCCTATACCCTCCGCCTGCAAGGCACCTATCACCAGCTGGCCAAATTCGCCAGCGACACGGCCGCCCTGCCGAGGATCGTGACCCTGCACGACTTTGTCACCATCACCCCGTCCAAGGACTTCGCCAAGGACAAGGAATTGAACCTGCAGATCACCGCAAAAACCTACCGCTACCTTGAAGAGGGCGAGATGCCAAAACCTGAGCCCACCAAAGGCAAGGGCAAGGCAGCTCCCCCTGCCAAGAGCAAAGGCAAGGGCTGATCCATGATGCGCAAGAATCTTTTTTTCCGCATGACCGTCGGCTTGCTCGCGGCCACGTTGCTGACAGGCTGCACTCGCGGCCTCGATGACCTTGAACAGTTCGTTGCCGAGGTCAAGAAGCGCCCGGCCAAACCTATCGAGCCGATGCCGGAAATCAAACCGTATATTCCGTTCACCTACGCAGCCTACGATCTGCGTGACCCGTTCTCCATACCAGAATACGAAAACGCCGGATCAGTTGGCGGGCTCCGCCCTGACACCACACGCCGCAGGGAGCCTCTGGAAAACTATCCCCTGGACGGTTTGAACATGATGGGCGTGATCGAAAAAAACAAGCGCCAGCTCGCACTTGTTCAATCAAGCGATGGCACGATTCATCAGGTCGCCGTGGGCAACTACGCCGGCCAGAACTTCGGCAGGATCACAAACATCCAGGAAGACCACGTCGACCTCATCGAGATCATTGCTGATGGCATGGGCGGCTGGATCGAGCGTCCCGCCACTATCCGCGCACGTGAAGAAGGAACCCAGGGTAAGAAACCATGAACCAGATTCCGTCCAAGAAAAAGCACCTTGCGTGTGCCGTTGCGATCACCTTGGGCCTGGGAGCAAGCCCGATTTGGGCCGCCAACGCCATCCAGGGGATGGATGTCAGTTCCAACGCGGATGGCTCGGTACAGATCCGCTTCATCATGAGCGAGGCCGTTCAGGGCCCTCCGTCGCATTTCAGCATTGATCAGCCTGCACGTATCGCGCTGGACTTTCCCGACACGAAGGTCGGCTTGGACAAGCGAATTCAAGCGATCGAAAGCGGCGCCGTTCAAGATGTACGTTTTGCTGAAGCCCAGGGACGCACCCGCGCCGTCATCAGCCTGAAGGAAAATAGCGCCTACGACATCAAGACCGCCGGCCAGAACGTGATTCTTTCCGTGCAGCCTCGTGCAGGCATGCCAGCGACGACTGCGGCTGCCACCGGAACGACTCACGCCAACCAAGCCAAGCCCGCAAGCGCATACGACGTCGCCGAGATCGATTTTCGTCGCGGCGCACAGGGCGAAGGCCGCCTGTTGGTCCAGCTGCCGCAGCCGAACGCACCGATGAACATGAATGCCGAAGCCAAACGGCTCATCATCGACCTGCCACAGACGCGTCTGGCCGAGGGCAAATACGACGTGGGTGACTTCGCCACTCCCGTGCGTCGGGTCAGTGTCCAGCAGCGAGGCGCCGGCTCACGCCTGATCCTCGATACCTCTGCGCCGTTCGACAAGATGGCCTACCAGACAGGCAACCAGCTTACCGTCGAAGTTCGCCCGCTACCCAAGGAACAACCTGCCACCGCAGCTTATGGCCCGAAGACCTACAAGGGTGAGCGCCTCACCCTGAAGTTCCAGGACATCGAAATCCGCCCCCTGCTGCAACTTCTGGCTGACTTCACCGGCAACAACATCGTCGTCAGCGACAGTGTCCAGGGCCGTATGAGCCTGCGCCTGGAAAACGTGCCCTGGGATCAGGCCATGGATCTGATCCTCACCACCAAGGGTCTCTCGCAGCGCAAGAACGGCAACGTCATCTTTGTCGCCCCTACCGCGGAGATCGCCGCGCGCGAGAAGGCCGAACTGGAAGCGCAGAAGCAGTCCCAGGAACTCGCCCCCCTGGTTTCCGAGTTCATCCAGATCAACTACGCCAAGGCCGAAGACATCGCCCGCCTGCTGCGCCCGACCTCGCGCGCAGGAACTGCAGCGCCCACCGCTGGCGGTGCCGGGTCCGCAGCCCAGCGTCTCGGTTTCCTGAGCCCGCGCGGCAACCTCACCGTCGATGAACGAACCAACACCCTGCTGATCCACGACACGCCGGATAGTCTGGACAAGATCCGCGACCTGGTGAAGAAGCTCGACACCCCGATCAAGCAGGTCTTGATCGAATCGCGCATCGTCATTGCCACCGACAATTTCTCACGAGAACTCGGAGTGCGCTGGGGGGTAACAGGCATTGTCAATGGCGACGGTGATCCTGCGGTGTTCACCGGCAATGGTACTGGCTCCAACAGCATGGTCAGCAACCTTGCCTCGGGACTGGCTCCCGGCATCCCGACTGCCATCAGTGACCGGTATAACGTCAACCTTCCTGTCGCAAACCCGACAGGCAGCTTGGGGCTGGCCATTCTTGGTTCCAACGTCCTGGTCGACCTGGAGCTCTCCGCGCTGCAGGCCGAGGGCAAGGGTGAAATCGTCTCCAGCCCGCGCGTCATCACGGCCAACGGCCAGCCCGCCAGCATCAAGCAGGGCAAGGAAATCCCCTATCTGGAGCAGACTTCCAGCGGCGCGACCAACGTAGAGTTCAAGGAAGCCGTACTGGCGACCGAAGTAACCCCCCAGATCACCCCCAACAATAACGTGATCATGGACATCAAGGTGCAGAAGGATGAGCCCGACTTCACCCGCCTTGTGAACGGGGTTCCGCCCATCGACAAGCGCGAGGTCAAGACCAAGGTCCAGGTCAGGAACGGCGAGACCGTCGTGCTGGGCGGCATCTACGAGATCAGCAATATCGAAGGCGTCGACAAGGTACCCTTCTTCGGCGACCTCCCGGTACTTGGCAACCTGTTCAAGCGCAACGCCAACTCGAACACCAAGTTTGAACTCATCATCTTCGTCACGCCGCGCATCATCGAAAACGGCGTGATGGTTGATCCCAATATCTAAAGGTAAGACTGGAATAAAGCCATGCTGAACTGGATGCGCAAAGCTCTTTTCAAGATTTTCTTCATTGCCCCAATTGCAATGTTGACTGCCTGCGGTGGTGGTGGCGGATCACTCACCGGCTCTACGGGAGGTGGCGAGACGACCGATGTAAGTGCTGTCACAGTCGCCCTTAGCGCGGCCAGCACAAGCTTGAACAGCGGACAAACAACCACTCTAACGGCGACGGTTTCAGGCACTTCCGCAGCTGGCCTGGAAGTCAGTTTCTTAATTGGTACAAACCTTTCCGGAGCAAGCCTCTCAGCTGACACCGCACATACAGACACCTCGGGAAAAGCCAGCGTCAGCTACACGGCAGGCACGCTTTCTGGATCTGACACAGTCATCGCGTCAGTAACAGACGCCAATGGCAACACAGTACAAAGCTCCGTCTCCATCACCGTGACAGGAAAGAGCGTCGCCAGTCTCCAGTTGCTGCTATCCAACACTCAGCTTCGTTCGGATGGCTCGGATAGCATCAACGTTACTGCTATCGCCAAGGATGCCAACAACACCCTCATCTCCGGCGTACCAGTCACATTCACCGCTTCATCAGGCAATCTTGTTGTCGTTTCCAGCAGCACAAGCGCATCAGGTGTAGCCAGCGCCGAACTCGACAGCAAGGGTGACCCTGCAAACAGAACCATCACGGTTAGCGCAACCTCTGGCTCTCTTACCGCGTCTGCTGACGTCACGGTCAGCGGCACCGTCATCACTATTAGCGCCCCTCCGAGTGCGACCATTGGCCAGACTGTTTCCATCCCCCTGTCCATCAAGGCTATCGACACACCACTCAGCGGCCGATCTCTCAACGTCACCGCGACAGGTGGCACGGTTGTTTCGCAACCCGCCGCCACGAACAGCGGCGGTGAAACCAACGTATCCGTTGTTGCCACAAGCAATCCGGTACAGGTTTCCGTCAGCGACCCCGCACTGAACGCCTCTAATTCTGCAAGCATTTCAGTCAGTACGGACATCATCACGCTTACTGCCTCCTCCGCTGACCCCGTAGCGATAGGAAGCGCGCGTGGGTTGAACGCGAACCTCAAGTGCGGCGGTGTTGCCACACCAGGTGTCGCCGTCAGTTTCACATCCACCCGTGGAACCCTGAGCGCCGCGTCCGTCATTACTGACGGGACAGGGAACGCTACCAATAGCATTAGCTCGAACACCTCAGGCCCCGCCCTGATCAGTGCCGCAGCCACCTGCCCCGGCGGTCAAGCCGTGCAGAGCAGCATCGAACTGAGCTTTGTGGCCACCGTTCCGGCTCGTGTCGATGTACAGGCTGATCCGACGGTCGTGAGTGCCAATCAGGCCGGAAGCACCACCAACCAGAGCCGGATCACCGCCATCGTCCGCGACGCCAACAACAACCTCGTGTACAACTCGGTGGTGGCATTCACCCTCACGGACTCGACGGGTGGCAGTCTCACCGCAACCACGGCCACGACCGACTTGTATGGACGCGCAACGGTGAACTACATCGCGGGCACTTCAGCCAGTGCGAAGGATGGAGTAATTATCGATGCCACGGTCCAAGAAACCGCGATTACCGATCAAGCCACCATCACTGTCGCAGGCCTTGGTCTTTTCATCACCCTCGGTACGGGCAACACCATTGCCGAGCCCAACTCAACAACCTATGCCCAGCCCTGGAGTGTGCTGGTGACTGGACCTGCTGGCGATCCCATTCCCAACGCCACAGTGACTATCGCCATCATCCCCGAGCAATACCGGAAAGGCTTTTATGAATGGACCTCCCCGGTATGGAGCCAGGTCGTTACGGCAACCTGCGCTAATGAAGACGTGGATCGAGATGGCGTGTTGGACACCAGCGTTGATATCGATCTAAATAACAACGGCCGACTGGAGCCGGGCAATGTCGCCGCACCCAGCACGAAAACACTGACCACCGACAGCACCGGCTTTGCGTACTTTGACATCAATTACGCCCAGCAGTACGCCAACTGGGTGAACGTGACCCTCCAGGCGACCGCGACCGTCAGCGGCAGTGAAAGCGTTGAGACCGCACGCTTCTGGCTTGAGGGCCTGGCCTCCGACTTCAACAAGCAGGACGTCGATCCGCCCGGCAACCCGAGCCCCTTTGGGCAATCACTCACCTGCACAGACACCCTGTGACATCCAAGCCCGGCACCCGCCGGGCTTTCTTGCTTTATGGCCCTGCCGTTGGCATAAAGCCCTCATGAAACGCAGCATCTTCCTCATCGGCCCCATGGGCGCGGGCAAATCCACCTCCGGGCGGCTTCTGGCACGCACTCTGGGCATGTCCTTCATCGACAGCGACAAGGTGATCGAGGAACGCACTGGGGCGAGTATTCCGCTGATCTTCGAACTGGAGGGTGAGGCGGGCTTTCGGGCCCGGGAACAGGCCGTCATCGATGAATTGAGCCGTTCGCCCAATATCGTGCTGGCGACCGGCGGCGGCGCCATCCTGGCGCCAGAGAACCGTGAAGCGCTGCGCGAGCGCGGCCATGTTGTCTATCTGCACGCATCCATCGATCATCAGATGGAGCGCACCGCGCATGATCGCAACCGCCCCTTGCTGCAAACACCGGATCGCCGAGGGAAACTCGAAGAATTGATGAAGCTCCGCGAGCCGCTCTACCGGCAGACCGCACATCTCATCGTCGAGACCGACGGGCTCAGCCCGAAGACCGTGGTCCAACGGATTGTGCGGGGCTTGAGGCTCGAGGCTCGCCACTGAGTCGAGCCTGGCCCGGATGGCGTGGAACGTCATCCGGGAAACTTGACGGTGTGAGCATGCCCCCGGATCACACTGCGTTCCATCCGGGCTACGGGGTTCCGACGGGATTGCAGGAGCGGGCTCGCGCCAGCTTGGCGTGAGCTTGCTCGCGCCCCCCCAATCGCGAGCAAGCTCGCTCCCACAAGGGAAATACGCTCTCACATGCGGACGGCCTTGATTGAAAAAGGCCGAGGCCTCACCCAGCTTCACACGCCGCGGCAGCCGAATTTTGTGGCGCTCATGTCCTTGCAAGCCCCCGTGAGTAACGCCTCCTTGTTACAATTCGCCAACGACTCTCTTCCGACTTCAAGATGCACACTCTGAACGTTGATCTCGGCGACCGCAGCTACCCCATCTACATCGGCCAGGGCCTGCTCGATCAGCCCGAACTGCTGCGCCAACACATTCCCGGCAAGAGCGCGCTGGTGGTGAGCAACACCACGGTGGCCCCGCTCTACCGCCACCGCCTCGACGCCGCGCTCGAAGGACTGAAGACAGCGTCAGTGATCCTGCCCGATGGCGAGACCTACAAGTCCCTGGAAAGCCTCCAGAAAATCTGGGACGCCCTGGTCGAGGGCCGCTTCGACCGCAATACCACCCTGATTGCGCTCGGCGGCGGGGTCATTGGTGACATCACCGGCTTTGCCGCCGCCAGCTACCAGCGAGGCGTGCACTTCATCCAGATCCCCACCACCCTGCTGGCGCAGGTGGATTCCTCGGTGGGCGGCAAGACCGGCATCAACCACCCCGGCGGCAAGAACATGCTGGGCGCGTTCTGGCAACCGCGCGCGGTGATTGCGGATACCGACACGCTCAACACCCTGCCGGATCGCGAACTTTCCGCCGGCTTGGCGGAAGTGATCAAGTATGGCCTGATCTACGACGAGTCCTTCCTTCGCTGGATCGAAGACGACATCGACGCCCTGCGTGCCCGCGATCCGGCCACCCTCGCCCATGCCATCGAACGCTCCTGCGCGATCAAGGCCGAAGTGGTCGGTCAGGACGAGCGCGAGAGCGGATTGCGCGCCATTCTCAATCTCGGCCACACCTTCGGCCATGCGATCGAAGCTGGCATGGGCTATGGAGAATGGCTGCACGGCGAAGCCGTCGGCGCGGGCATGTGCATGGCCGCACGCCTGTCCGAACTGGAGGGCTGGATCAGCGCAGCCGATGTGGCACGTATACGCACCATCATCAACCGCGCCGGATTACCCATCCACGCCCCCGAAGCCATGACCCGCGAGCAATTCCAGCACCTGATGGGCATCGACAAGAAGGTGCTCGATGGCAGGTTGCGGCTCGTGTTGCTGAAATCGATCGGCAAAGCCGTGGTGACCGGCGAGTTCTCGCCGCAGCACCTCCAAGCCTGTCTTGATGAATACACCTTTGTTAGAGGACAGCGGACATGACCACCGATCACACGCAAGACGCGCCGCGAGGAACGGGCGAGCGCCACCCGCTGATGGAGCGGGTCGAACTGATTGTGCACCTGCTGAAATTCAGCGACCGCCTGTTCACCATCATGAGCCCGATCAAGGCCGAACTCGCCACTTTCACCGATCTGATGATCAAGGAAGGCAGCCTCGCCCTCCGTTTTGCCGTCGTCACGACAGACCTTGCCCAGACAGCGGAAGATATCGCGGGAGACCTTGCGCGTGGCTGGGGGCTGGACGTTCAGTTCGGCGAATCCGCCACGCAAGTCATCGAGCAGCGCCTGCCCGAGCTGGTTACCGAGCCACGCCGTGCCGTCGCCGTGATCAGCGATGCAGATCGGCTGCCACCTTCCACACTGGACGAACTGGTCGGCTTCATGCAGCGCATGGACCGCACCATGGGTGGGCGTGTGCGTCTGGTCCTGCTTGGCGGCCCCGACCTGGCCGCCCACCTGCATGGGCTGGAAAGTCTGAGCGAAGGTGGCCAGGTCTACGCCCTGCATCTGGGGACCGCAGCCCACGAGGGTGCTTCATCGGACGCTACGACTCGTGAGGGACTGACTGCGTCTGCGACAGAAACCCGTTCGAGCAAGATACGACACACCCATTCCCAGGCGGAGGAGAAAGACAGCCTGCCTGGACGTACACTGTTGATCGCCGGTCTTGGTCTTTCACTCGTTCTGGCCGTTGGCATGGCGCTACTGATGCGCCCCAGTGAACCCGAACCACCCAAGCCCACCCAGGTCACTGTACCGCTGGAGCAATCCAGAACCGTCGCACTTGCTCCGACCAGTGAAACGGTTACCACGCCGGCGGTCGAGCCCCTGCCTGCACCGAGCGCGCCTCAAACGCCGGCCACCGAGCCGGCGCTGCCCCCACCTGCTGCTGAGCCCCCCATGGTTCAAGCGCCGGCGGCCTCCCCGGCCATGCCCGCGGAGAACCTGCCACCCACGGAGCAGCAGGAAGTCACGCCCGAGCCATCACCGGCCGTCACCAAACCAGCCGCCCCTGTAAAGCCTGCCCAAACGGAGGCCGCCCTCAAACCCGCCGCCGCCCCGCAGCCCTCCCCCAAGACAACGGGGAACAGTCATGCCTGGTTCACCAAGCAGAAGCCTTCCCACTTCGTGCTGCAGATCATCAGCCTCAAGTCGGTGCGTGACATCGAACTGTTCACCCGCAAGAATGGCTTGAAGGACTGCCACAGCTTTACCCAGACGCGCGATGGCCAAACCCTGCACACCCTGACCTGCGGGATCTATCCGACCCGGGAAGCCGCCTTGCAAGCCGTCGCCAAGCTGCCGGAGAAGGCCCGCGCAGGCAAACCCTATCCGCGCCGCATTGACGACATCAGGAAAGTCCTCAAGCCCTGACCACGTGCGCCATAGCATCGACCTCGGTCTTGTCCGCACACGCCCGGGGGTCTAACATATTGGCCCTTTTGCCCGTAACGGCCCGGAAAAGCCCCGCATTGCATCCTCATGCCGGGCCTTGCCCCCGCCCCGGGCCCCTTTCATAGAGTTGGATATCACCCGCGATGAGCATGCTGCCAACCCACGGCCTGTATTCCCCCGAATTTGAACGCGACAACTGTGGCTTCGGCCTGATCGCCCAGATGGACGACAAACCCAGCCACTGGCTGGTGCAGACCGCGATCGAATCGCTGGCGCGAATGACCCACCGCGGCGGCATTTCCGCCGACGGCAAGTCGGGGGACGGCTGCGGCCTGCTGCTCAAGAAGCCGGATGTCTTCATGCGCGAAGAAGCAGCCAAGCTGGGCTTCAGCCTGAATCCACTGTATGCGGTGGGCATCGTATTCCTGAACCAGGACAAGGCACTGGCCGCCAAGGCACGCGAAATCCTCGAGAAGGAGATCACCGCCGAGGGCCTGCAATTCGTCGGCTGGCGCGTGCTGCCGACCGACCCGACCCAGCTCGGCCGCCAGGCCCTGGAAAAACTGCCGGTCATCGAGCACGCCTATGTCAACGCCCCGGCCGGCATGGACACACGTCTGTTCGACACCAAGCTCTACATCGCCCGCCGCCGCACCGAGAAGCAGATCGACGCCGGTGACAACGCCTTCTACATCCCGACCCTGTCCAGCCAGGTGCTGTCGTACAAGGGCCTGATGATGCCGGAGGACCTGCCGCGCTTCTACCTCGACCTGCAGGATCCGCGCCTGGCCACCTCCCAGTGCGTGTTCCACCAGCGCTTCTCCACCAACACCTTCCCCGAGTGGCGCCTGGCCCAGCCGTTCCGCCATCTGGCGCACAACGGCGAGATCAATACCATCCGCGGCAACCGCAACTGGGCCCGCGCGCGCGCCTTCAAGTTCGACACACCGCTGATCCCGAACATGGAGGACGTGCGCCCGCTCGTCACCGAGACCGGCTCGGACTCGATGAGCATGGACAACATGCTCGAGGCGATGATCGCCGGCGGCATCGAGATGCTGCGCGCCATGCGCCTGATCGTGCCGCCGGCCTGGCAGAACATCGAGCACATGGACCCGGACCTGCGCGCCTTCTACGAGTACCACTCCATGCACATGGAGCCGTGGGACGGCCCGGCCGGCATGGTGATGACCGACGGCCGCTTCGTCGCCTGCGGCATGGACCGCAACGGCCTGCGCCCGGCGCGCTGGGTGATCACCAAGGACCGCCACATCACCCTCGCCTCCGAGATCGGCGTGTGGGACTACAAGCCCGAGGACGTCGTGCGCAAGGGCCGCGTCAAACCGGGCCAGATCGTGGCCGTGGACACCGCCACCGGCACCCTGCTGATGCCGGAAGACGTGGATGCCATGCTCAAGGGCCGCCAGCCGTACGGCCAGTGGCTCAAGCAGCATGCCCGTCGCCTGGAGTCCGGGCTCGAGGCCGACCTGCTGGCTGCCGCCCCGCTGGACGACGAGCAGCTCGCCGTGTTCGAGAAGATGTTCCAGGTCACCTACGAGGAGCGGGACCAGATCCTGCGCGTGCTGGCCGAGGCTGGCCAGGAGGCGGTCGGCTCCATGGGCGACGACACGCCGATGGCAGTCCTCTCGCAGATGGAGCGCTCACCCTACGACTACTTCCGCCAGCAGTTCGCCCAGGTCACCAACCCGCCGATCGACCCGCTGCGCGAGACGATCGTCATGTCGCTCGAAACCTGCATCGGCGCCGAGCGCAACCTGTTCGAGGAGACCCCCGAGCACGCCCACCGCCTGCTGCTGGAGTCCCCCGTCCTGACCGAAGGCAAGTTCAAGGCCCTGCTGGCGGTGGACGACGCGGCCTACGCGAACAGCGTGATCGACCTCAACCGCGATGAGAACCTGCCGCTCGAGCAGGCCATCCGCACCATCTGCGACGAGGCCGTCGCCGCAGTGAGGGCCGGCAAGGTCGTGATCGTGCTGTCCGACCGCAGCATTGCGCGCGGCAAGCTGCCGGTCCACGCCCTGCTCGCCACCGGCGCGGTCCACCACCGCCTGATCGCCGAGGGCCTGCGCTGCGACGCCAACCTCGTCATCGAAACCGGCACCGCGCGCGACCCGCACCACTTCGCCTGCCTGATCGGCTACGGCGCCACCGCCGTCTATCCGTACCTGGCCTTCGAAAGCATCGCGGGCATGCAGCGCGTCGGCGAGATGAAGGAGGGCATGACCTCCGCCAAGATGGCCGCGAACTTCGTCAAGGGCATCGACAAGGGCCTGATGAAGATCCTGTCCAAGATGGGCATCTCCACCATCGCCAGCTACCGGGGCTCGCAGCTGTTCGAGATCATCGGCCTGGCCGACAACGTGGTCGAGCTGTGCTTCAAGGACACCACCAGCCGCCTGAAGGGCGCCGGTTTCGAGGAACTGCAGGCCGAACAGGCCGTGCTGGCCCGCGAAGCCTGGAACAAGCGCAAGCTGCCGCGCCAGGGCGGCCTGCTCAAGTTCATCTACGGCGGCGAGTACCACGCCTACAACCCGGACGTGGTGCAGACCCTGCAGCAGGCCGTCAACAGCGGCGACTTCTCGGTCTGGAAGCAATACGCCAAACACGTCGACGAGCGCCCGATCGCCACCCTGCGCGACATGTTCAAGCTGCGTTCCGGCACCACGCCGATCGCGCTGGACGAGGTCGAGCCGATCGAGCAGATCGTCAAGCGCTTCGACTCCGCCGGCATGTCGCTGGGTGCCCTCTCCCCCGAGGCGCACGAGACCCTGGCCGAGGCGATGAACCGCCTGGGCGCGCGCTCCAACTCCGGCGAGGGCGGCGAGGATCCTGCGCGCTACGGCACCCTCAAGATGTCGAAGATCAAGCAGATCGCCTCCGGCCGCTTCGGCGTGACCCCGCACTACCTGGTCAACGCCGAAGTGCTGCAGATCAAGGTCGCGCAGGGCGCGAAGCCGGGCGAAGGCGGCCAGCTGCCGGGCGACAAGGTCAACGAGATGATCGCCAGGCTGCGCTACGCGCGTCCTGGCGTCGCCCTGATCTCGCCGCCGCCGCACCATGACATCTACTCGATCGAGGACCTCGCCCAGCTGATCTTCGACCTCAAGCAGGTCAACCCGCAGGCGCAGGTCTCCGTGAAGCTCGTGGCCGAGCCCGGGGTGGGCACCATCGCCGCCGGCGTGGCCAAGGCCTATGCCGACCTGATCACCATCTCCGGCTATGACGGCGGCACCGGGGCCTCCCCGCTGACCTCCGTGAAGTACGCAGGCAGCCCGTTCGAGCTGGGCCTGTCCGAGGCGCACCAGACCCTGCGCGCCAACGACCTGCGCGACAAGGTGCGCCTGCAGGCCGACGGCGGCATGAAGACCGGCCTCGACGTGATCAAGGCAGCCATCCTCGGCGCCGAGAGCTACGGCTTCGGCACCGGCCCCATGATCGCCATGGGCTGCAAGTTCCTGCGCATCTGCCACCTGAACAACTGCGCCACCGGCGTCGCCACCCAGAACAAGGTGCTGCGCATGCAGCATTACAAGGGCGACGTCGAGAAGGTGATGAACTACTTCAAGTTCATCGCCATGGAGGTGCGCGAGTACCTGGCCCACCTCGGCCTGCGCCGCATGGAGGACCTGATCGGTCGCACCGACCTGCTCGAGATCCTGCCCGGAACCACGCCCAAGCAGCAGAAGCTCGACCTGTCGCCGATCCTCTCCGACATGGGCCTGCGCGACACCAAGCCGCTGTGCTGTGCCGTGCAGCAGAACGACCCGTACGACAAGGCCCTGCTGGCCGAGGAGATGGTGCGGACCGTGCTGCCCGCCATCGAGGCCAAGACCGGCGGCGAGTTCGGCTTCGAGGTGCGCAACACTGACCGCTCCATCGGCGCACGCATCTCCGGCGAGATCGCCAAGCGCCACGGCAACCTGGGCATGGACGACGCTCCCATCACCCTGAAGCTGACCGGCACCGTCGGCCAGAGCTTCGGCGTGTGGAACGCGGGCGGCCTGAACATGATCCTCGAGGGCGACGCCAACGACTACGTCGGCAAGGGCATGGCGGGCGGCAAGCTGGTCCTGTTCCAGCCCAAGGGCACCGAGCTGCCGACGCACGAGACCCCGATCATCGGCAACACCTGCCTGTACGGCGCGACCGGGGGCAAGCTCTTCGCCGCCGGCACCGCGGGCGAGCGCTTCGGCGTACGCAACTCGGGCGCCTTCGCGGTGATCGAGGGTTGTGGCGATCATGGCTGCGAGTACATGACCGGCGGCATCGTCACCATCCTGGGCCGTACCGGGGTCAACTTCGGCGCGGGCATGACCGGCGGCTTCGCCTACGTGCTGGACGAGGACAACAACTTCGTCGACCGCTACAACCACGAACTGATCGACATCCATCGCCTGGTGCCGGCCCAGATGGAGGCCCATCGCCAGCATCTGCGCGGCATTCTCGAGACCCATGCCGCCGAGACCGGCAGTCCGCGGGCACAGGCCATCCTCGACAACTTCGAGGCCTGGGTCAGCAAGTTCTGGCTGGTCAAGCCGAAGGCGGCAGAGCTCAGCCAGCTTCTGAACACCCTCGCGGCGGCGGCGTAAGCCCCCAAGGCGCTGAATGGATCAAGGCCCTGCATCGCGGGGCCTTGTTTTTTCCGCGCCGCAGCTACACTCATTGGTTACCCGCCCACACAGCCCTGCCGATGTCCCGCATCCCTCAAAGCTTCATCGATGACCTCGTCGCCCGCGCCGACATTGTCGAGGTGATCGGCGCGCGCGTGCCGCTGAAGAAGAAGGGGCGCGAATACGCCGCCTGCTGCCCGTTCCACCACGAGAAATCGCCCTCGTTCTTCGTCAGCCCGGACAAGCAGTTCTACCACTGCTTCGGCTGCGGCGCGCACGGCACCGTGCTGGGTTTCCTGATGGCGCACGAACGGCTGGACTTCGTCGAGGCCGTCGAAGCCCTGGCCGCCCAGATGGGGCTGGACGTGCCGCGCGAAGGGGGCGACACCCCATCGGAGCATCCCCATGCGCCGTTGCTGGCCGTGCTTGAGGACTGCGCTAAGTTCTATCAGGCCGAGCTCAGACACACGCCGAAGGCGGTCGACTACCTCAAGCGGCGCGGAGTGAGCGGCGAGACCGCCGCCGCTTTCGGCCTGGGCTATGCCCCGCCCGGCTTCGATTCGCTCGAACGCGCCCTGAATGCCGACGCCCAGGCCATCGACAAGCTCAAACGCGCCGGCATGCTCAGCGAGGGCGAGCACGGCCGGCTTTACGACCGCTTCCGCGAACGGGTCATGTTCCCCATTCGCGACCGCCGTGGGCGCGTCATCGCCTTCGGCGGGCGGGTGCTGAACGACGACAAGCCCAAATACCTCAACTCGCCCGAAACCCCGCTGTTCCACAAGGGCAAGGAACTGTACGGCCTGTACGAAGCCCGCCGCGCCCTCGGTCGCCCGGACCGCCTGATCGTGGTGGAGGGCTACATGGACGTCGTCATGCTGGCCCAGCACGGCCTGCGAGAGGCGGTCGCCACCCTAGGGACCGCCGTCACCCGCGAACAGGTCGACCTGATGTTTCGTCACACCGCCCAGGTCGTGTTCTGCTTCGATGGCGACGAGGCCGGCCGCCGCGCCGCCTGGCGCGCGCTGGAGTCCACCCTGCCGCAATTGCGCGACGGCCTCGACGCCCGCTTCATGTTTCTGCCGGACGGCGAGGATCCTGACAGTCTGGTCCGCAAGGAAGGCGACGAGGCCTTCCGCGCCCGCATCGGCCGCGATGCGCTGAGCTTCGATGCCTTCCTGCTCGGCGAACTGGCCCGGCAGGCCAATGATGACGGCAGTCCTGCCGCCAGGGCGCGGCTCAAGGCCTTGGCCCTGCCGCTGATCCAGGGCATGCCGGCGGGCGTACTCCGCGACCTCGTCCTCGATGCCCTCGCCACGCGCGTGGGCGTGCCGCTCGAACGCCTGCAGACCGAGGGAAGCAAGCGCGCGTCAACCCACAACCGCCAGGAAGCCAGACCGCCGCAGGCCTCCGAACCTGGCCGTCCAACCGCACTGCGCAAGGCCATCCTGCTGCTGTTGCACCATCCGGAACTGGCCGCGACCGAAGCAAGCGACCCAGCCTGGGCACATTCGCCCGTGCCCGGCCTGCCACTGCTTGCCCTGCTGATCGAACACCTGCGCATCAAGCCCTCGCCACTCGGCGTCACCCTTGAACACTTCCGGGACAGCCCCCACGCTCAGACCCTGAAGGCACTGACACGTCTGCCTCCGCCAAGCGACAGCGACGATGCGTCGATCCGGCAGCGGATGTGGCAGGACATGCTGGAGCACATTGCCGGCATGCATGCGAAAGAGCGCCTGCGCCAACTGACTTCCCGGCCCTTTGCCGAGCTGCAAGCCATTGAACGACAGGAACTTTTACGCCTCACAGCCCTCCAACCGCTTCGTGAATAATTGAATTTCACCTGTTATACTTTCCCGTTCACCTCACCCAAGGCCTCTTCGCGCCCATGTTCGACGATCCTCAGTCCAGCATCAAAGAGCTCATCGCCCGCGGCAAGGAGCAGGGTTACCTGACCTACGCCGAAATCAACGACACCCTGCCCGAAGGCATGGTCGAAGCCGATCAGATGGAAGACATCATCGGCATGATCAATGACATGGGCATCCAGGTGTTCGAGTCGGCCCCGGACGCCGATGAGCTGACCCTGTCCGACAACGCCGTCACCACCGACGAGGACGCCGCCGAAGAGGCTGCCGCCGCCCTCGCCTCCTCGGTCGACGACGTGGTCGGCCGCACCACGGACCCTGTCCGCATGTACATGCGCGAGATGGGCACCGTCGAGCTGCTCACCCGCGAGGGCGAGATCGTCATTGCCAAGCGCATCGAAAGCGGCCTGCGCGAGATGCTCAGCGCCCTGGCCAGCTACCCGCCGGCGATCGCCGAGATCCTCGCCGACTTCGAGCGTTTCGAGGCGGGCGAAACCCGGCTTGCCGACATCGTCGTCGGTTTCGTCCAGCCCGACGAGGCACCGGTCGCCGCAGAAGCCACCGCATCCGAGGACGCCGACGAGAATGCGGATGACGATACGGATGACGACGACGAGACCACCGAAGACAGCGATGACAGCGCCGACAACAGTCTCGACCCCGAGGCCGTGCGCGCCCACATGCAGACCCTGCGTGATCTGCACGCCCGTCGCCTTGCCGGGGAAGAGGTTCTGGACGAGATTGAAGCCCGCCTGCTCGAGATCAAGCTCAACCCGCTGCTGTCCGAGCGCCTGGTCAAGAACCTGCGCGACACCCTCGATCGCGTACGCCACCTCGAGCGCCAGATCCTGAGCCTGTGCGTCAACAAGGGCGGCATGCCGCGCGAACGTTTTGTCGCGACCTTCCCGGGCAACGAATCGAGCATCGAGTGGCTGGAAACCCACCTGGCGGATAGCCCGTTCAGTGAGCGCCTGAACGGCTATCGCTTCGAGATCGAGCGCCTGCAGAAGCGCCTGGGTCACCTCGAGCGCGAGAACACCCTGAGCGTTCGCCAGCTCAAGGACATCAACCGTCGCATGTCGATGGGCGAGGCCCGCGCGCGCAAGGCGAAGAAGGAAATGGTCGAGGCCAACCTGCGTCTCGTCATCTCCATCGCCAAGAAGTACACCAACCGCGGCCTGCAATTCCTGGACCTGATCCAGGAAGGCAACATCGGTCTGATGAAGGCGGTCGACAAGTTCGAATACCGTCGCGGCTACAAGTTCTCGACCTACGCCACCTGGTGGATCCGGCAGGCCATCACCCGCTCCATCGCGGACCAGGCCCGCACCATCCGCATCCCGGTGCACATGATCGAGACCATCAACAAGCTCAACCGCATCTCCCGCCAGATGCTGCAGGAAATGGGCCGCGACCCGACCCCGGAAGAGCTGGCCGAGCGTATGGCCATGCCGGAAGACAAGGTCCGCAAGGTGCTGAAGATCGCCAAGGAACCGATCTCCATGGAGACCCCGATCGGCGACGACGAAGATTCGCATCTGGGCGACTTCATCGAGGACACCAGCGTCATCTCGCCGCTGGACTCCGCCACCAACGCCGGTCTCGCCGAGGCCGTGCGCGAGGTGATGGCCAGCCTCACCCCGCGCGAGGCCAAGGTCCTGCGCATGCGTTTCGGCATCGACATGAACACCGACCACACCCTCGAGGAGGTCGGCAAGCAGTTCGACGTCACCCGCGAACGCATCCGCCAGATCGAGGCCAAGGCCCTGCGCAAACTGCGCCACCCCTCCCGCTCCGAGCTGCTGCGAAGCTTCCTCGAAGCCGAGCACTGATCTATCCTTCCAGGCCCGGATTCCCGGGCCTTCCTCATTGCCGGGCCTATAGCACAACGGTTAGTGCAGGGGACTCATAATCCCTTGGTTCGCGGTTCGAATCCGCGTGGGCCCACCATATAAAACAAGAACTTGCAGCATGGGAGCACATAATCATGTGCATCTCATGTGCAAATTCTTTGCACATGGCGCCATCCCACCTACACTGTGAACAGGAGGAGTGTGCACATGGGCGTTATCAAGCTTCCAAACGGCCGTTATCGCGCTCAACTGCGCCGACGCGGCTACCCGCGTTTTGACAAAGTCTTTGACAGCGAGCAAGCAGCCCAAGAAGCCCTTGCTCAGCTAACGGACACCCAACCCGCCCCATCGGCCAGCGGCATTCCTTTGGCGGAAGCCTGGGCCCGTTACAGCGTCTCGAACGACTTTGAAACAAAGTCCGAGAACACCCGGACCAGCGAAATCACGAAGATTAAGCCCGTGCTTAAAGAGCTTGCTCATCATGACCTGGGCACCCTCGAAGCCCGCCCCGACCTCATCTATGACTACATCGACAAGCGCAGCCGCGCCATTTCCGCCAAGACCGGCCGAAAGTTATCGCCAGCGACAATCCGGCTAGAGCTTGCCGCTTTGTCATCAGTAGTCGCGTGGGCAAAAAAGCGCCGCATTATCCAAGACAACTTTATGCAGCGGATCGAGCGCCCGCAGACGCCCAAGCGCAAGCGGCGGGTAACAACTGTCGAGCAGGGAAAGATTGATTACGCAAGTCATGAATTTAACGGCGAGAGCATTGCCCAGGCTGGCCGGTTCTTAAAGTGCATGCGGCTTCTGGGCTGCCGCCCGGGTGAGTTGTCACGCTTGCGTTTAAAAGACATCGACCACAAGAAGGGATTTATCAGCTTCCGTGACACAAAAAATGGAACTGACCGAACCGTTCCAGCGACTCCAAAGGTTCTGTCATCACTGAGCACCCAACTCGACTACATACGTCGGAAGGGCTATGAAACCGACTTACTTTTCCCATCCGCTTCGCGCAAAAAGAACCCTGACGGCAAGCCAACCTTCAAGCCATTTAATTTTAGCGGCGCCGTTAGGTTACTGGTTGAGGCTGGCGTTCTACCGAAGGGTTTTCACGCGCACGCTATCCGGCGAGAGTTCATTTCAAGGATGATCGAGGACGGTATGGAGCTTTCTACGCTCATGAAACTTACCGGCCATAAAAGCACGCAGGCTCTCGATATATACAATGAGGCCCTCGCAGTCCATCCAACCATTGCAGAGCGGATGCGTGAGCACCTTGAAAAAATCGAGCATGAAAACACCCTCGACTTCTTGGAAAACAAATTCAAAGAACTTGGCGCGACCGAGGAAACTTTAAAGCGTTTGAGACGTGATATTCGAAAAGAAGAAGAACCGGTTTTGGGCCGACCGATTTATTCATTCGGCGACTGAAATTGTATTGGTCGGCTTGGTCGCCAGCAGAGATGCCAACAAAATAAACAATACGCCGCGAAGCACCGACCAGACTTCGCGCCGCCTTATGTCCTTGCCACTACTTGGGCGGGATGCCCAGGCAGATCAAGCATTTCGCTTGACGGTTCGGATTAGCTTGGCCTCATCCATATATAGCAACGACAAGTGCAACAAACGCTGGTGAGCTTGTTGCTCAGTCCAGCCAAGGCGCACCATGTCGTTTTTCAATTTCCGCATGAACGCATCAGAACCGACGATAACAACCTGGCGCAACTCGTAGCCCGAGGGCAAAGGCTCAGCCCTCCGACCCACCGGCCATAACGACAAAAGCCAATTCAAGAGCTTTTGGTAATCCCGAGCATTTCGCCGCGACCGCTCGACCTCCACTAGCCAAACACCTTTGCCATCGCGCAAAGCCACGTCCGGGCGCTTGCCATGGATTCCATCCAGCCCCCCAAACCAGCGCCCAGCTGCAATCTCCGCCTCCGTTGATACTCGGTAGCCCAGCATAGCCCCGAGAACGGCAACCTCGTTTGTTAGACGGCGATGGTGGTAATGGGACAGGCTCACGCGCCGAATCTGATCCTTCCCAGACTTTGCGGCGATTCCCATATCCGCCAGCGACCTTACCCCTGCCTCTGCAAGCCCGTAAATTTGTGATCCATCTGGCGCGCGCATATTCAACACCTTCTTGGACATTCGCAAACGTGCCAAGGTGCGCTGCGCCATCCGCCGAGAAGGTGGATCAACTTGCACAGTTTCAAGTCTCAGTGCGTCTCGCGCCCTTTTGCCCGTCCGCATCCAAATAAGGGCAGCAAGGTCGCGAGCGCGCAGCCAGCCATACTTGTGGAGTGCCTTTAACACTCTCTCATCATTTCGGCGAGCCAAAACCCGACCATCAGTTGTTTCATTCGACATGGAAAATCCTCCTAGTTTTTTCCATGTAGCGAACGCATGTGCTCCATACGCGCCCCTGAACACCCCAGGATGAACAGGGGTCGCGCACAAAACGGCTAACACAGCGCCTTCCCTCCTGGACGTCGGGGCCGCTGTTCTGCGGGCTGAACGCCCTCCATAGCCGCAATTAATCCGGCGTCCCCTCGCCTTTCGTTACTTGCTGGCGCAGCACTCCACGCGCGGGAAACCTGCTTTCCCCTTGCGCTGAACGCTGCGCGGGCTTCGGTTCGTCTCGTGGAGACTTCACGAAACCAGGTTTCCCGCGCCTGACGGCTCGGGGACGCGGGGCAAGCCCCCCATACGCCAACCGCCACTGGGGTGGCTTCATCCCGTGGGCGGGATGATTGGCTATGGCTCCCCCCGCAGCTCACCAATCCTTGTGGGCAAGGATGTGGTTCGCCGGGATTGCGGCCAGCATTGGCCTTATCCCCATGCCAAGGCATGGCTCCCCTCTCCGTCATCCAGTTCCGCACGATGACTGCGCACTTCGCTTGCTAAAAAAAGCACGGACTGCCAGCGCAGACCGTGCCACAGCGTTGGCTTCATGGAAGTGGGGGCGCTGCTTTGTCTTTCCTGAGTCCGCCGCCATCCCAAGACCTTGCCCCACACGAACACGGCAACAAGAAACTGGGGCACTCCGTGCGCCCCTGCACCCGGTCCTTCGGCTGCGGCTTTGGCTGCGTGTCTTGCTGCCGTGCTCCTGCGCGGCTGTTCCGGTCTCGGGCGACGAACTCAGGAAAGACGGCAGCACAGCCGAACCCACAAACCAAGCCAACGCCGAAACCCAAGTCAGGGGCTCCGAATCTTGGAATCCGGCATCCACTATGGAGCAAACCATGAACACCGCTTTGAACTTTGAACCGATCCACACCTACACCCGCAATCAGGCAATTTCAGATGGGGTGTTGGTGGATGTCAGCAGCATGGCCAGCGAAGCAGGCTTTCGCCTACCCGTTGCCATGACTCAGGCTGCTTGGCTGGACAGTGTGGAATGGACTGAGGAAGACACACAGCGGCAAACCCCTCAGGACCAGGAAGGCCGGTTGTGGGATGTCCTATGGATGGCCCGGCTTGCTGCAAGCAAAGCCCAGAACAATAGCCGGATCGCCTTCCAGTTATACCGGGTTCCTCGCGGCGGGCGTGCTCAGCGCCCTAGGCTCACCGAACTTCACATGACCATTGGCCCTGGCGACACCGGCGAGCCGGTCATCACCATCATGCAACCCCATGAAGACTGAACGGAGAACAACACCATGAGCATCTGGAATAAATGGTTCAACTGGCTCGGCGGTAGCGACGACACTACCAGCTCCATGCATGACCACTCTTGCGACATTAACCCTGCAACAGGCCTTCCCATGGTCGGCGGCTGCGGCGGCGTAGACATGGAGGGCAATCCATATGGCACGGACCTTCACGACGATCATCACAGCACCCTTGACGACTACTCCGTGCACTCATTCACCGACGACACATTGGCTCACACCACATGGGATGACAGCAGCAGTTCCTACGACTGGAACAACGACCAGTAAAAAACGACACACCGCTACCTATATGGGAGAGCAAAACGATTTCGACGCCTTCCCTTGGCTGTTTTTCCGGCGTGCCGGATGCAACGAGCCCAGGCCAAGTGGGTGGGATGGGCTCCCGTCGAGTCGCGATGCTCTCTCGCGACACAGGCGTCCACAGTCACGATCGGGCGCGAGCAGTAAAGCCCCGCAAGGGGCGGAGGGTGACCGATGGGGATTCACACGCAGCCCTTGTGTAAGACAGATCAAACGTGGTTGCCAGCAGGCACATTGGGCACAGCCCTTGTCTGCGGAGTGCACCGTTTGATGGACAAACACAGTGTGAAGTCATGTAGTGATGACGAATTGTCCAGCACGAGCGCACATTCCGACTCGTGCCCGCGACGTGACGAAGCGACCGACCGACGGGCGGCATCGATCATGTTGACGGCAACAGTCCGGGTGACGGTTTAAGGCATGGCCTACCGTCCTTAGGGTTCCTGTTGCCGCTCAGCTCCTCGCTCCCTCCCTCGGGGCGGCATGCGGGGAGATTGAGCGGCAACATGGGATCGTTGCTGGGCGGATAGACGAAAGCCGCAAGCCCAGCTCCGATTAGAACTAAATAATTGAATTTAAATAACAAACCCTTGGATAGTGACATGGATGCAACCATCCAAGGTTGTTTAAGACTCCTCCAGGGCCCCCATCTCTTGAAGCTGCTGAACAAGAACCCCTTGCACCCCCACAGGAAGCATCCAGTTCCGGAATTCCGGCTTCCAGCGCCCCCCAAGGTGACGAACAACGGCTTTAATCAAGGGGTTCACTTCGTCACTGTATGGGTTCCAGACCGTCAATCCCCAGCCCCGATTATGGATGTGCACAGGGACACCCCTCAGCCTCATCCGGATAACTTCATGCTGGTCTCGGGATGGTTGCTGATTGGCGTTCAGCATGGCTTGGGCTTCGGCTTGCTTCATGAGCGCTGCCAAGTCTGGGTGGTAAACCCAAGTCCGATTACCTGGATCAGACAGGACCACTTCGGCCAAGGTGTCCCATGTCCATTCAGTGAGAAGCTCGGGCTCTAACTGGATTTCCATGGTGGGCACGCCCAGAGCCTTCAAGGCATCACGCTTGGCCTCGTCAACCAAGTGCGTCACTGCCACCTCGACGAACATGGTGCGCCCCTCAGCGCTTGCCATCACATCCGGTCGAACATTACCCACGGGCACTTCGGCCTGAGCGTCCAGCAGCTCAACCACGCGACCAGGAACCACTAGATGCCCTCGCCCCTCCCGCCCATCTGGAAGCTTTTGCGTTGCCGAAGCTTCCATGGCAGGAATAAGCACTCGTCCATGATTCAAGAGCAACTGTTTGGCGGCGAGGTGCAATGCTCCTTCCGCCGCGCCTTCACAGTCGGCCCCAGACTCATGGGCGAAGTGCCATGCCCTGACCTCACCTTGCTTCGCAATGAGCACCTCGCCACACACAGGGCAACAGCAATCGCACGCCTTGCCACGTTGCACATCCAGCACGGACACCAGTTCCCCTTCTTTGTTAACTGCGAAGGTTTGCAGTAGCTTCTTCTCTTCCACAATCAAGCCCCCCTAACAGGCCACATCAATGAACATTTCAGGGACCGAGTCTGCTCAGGCTGATGCGACAAAACAGGGTGAAAACGGGTTTGAAACCGGATTTGATGTGCGCAAAGCCGCATCAATGCTGGATAGCATCGCCGCACGCTGGGATGACGCGCACAAGGATCATGTTCAAGTGATGCGCGCCTTGGCGCGGCTGACTTCTCGCACTGAAAACATGGAAAGGGGTTTCACTCAGGTTGAGATTGCAGAGGAAGTCCTGAAAGAAGGACCAAGCTCATGGCACGGGCTCAATGATCCTGACGACATCCGTCGGCGTATAAACGGCGCTTGGAAAAAGCTGGAAAAGGAGTGGGATAAGCACATCACCGGCATCAGACAGCGCTTCGAGGAAGCCGGTCTGGATCACCTCCCTCGAACACCGGAAAAGAAACCAGGAGGAGGACGAGGCAATACAAGCCTCTACCGACTAACTTTCGCACCCAGATCAGAACTATCGGTTCAGGAACTGCCATCGATCAACCCGCCGCCCTCCTGGGATGGCAGCATCCGCTACTACCTGGACGAACTCAGTGAAGCTCGATTGCTTCGCTGGCTAGCAAATGACGGGCTGGTGCTTTCAGGATGGAGGGCCAAAGCATTTGGAGGCACCCTTGGCCTGCTATTCATCGCTCTCGCTATCGTCTTCGGTGGTTCCGTGCTCGGCCTAACTCTGGCGACCACCGTGCAGGCACTTACAAAGGGCCTTCTTGCTGTTGGCGTGATTGGCATTTCCTCATGGTTGCTTGTTCGACCGATCTACCGACTCGTGCATGACCGCATCGCCCAGGCCCCAATGTGGTTACAAGGGGACTCAACCTTTGAAGACCGCCTCCTAGAAATCCAGCAGAGTGAAGAACTGGGCTGCAACATCATCCGCCTGACCCGTTACACCGCCGACTGCCCAATTTGCGGAGCCAAAGTCCGGGTCCAGCCTGGACGCCGTGAATTCCATCGACGACTGGTCGGCCGTTGTGCCCGCGCTCCCGTGGAGCATGTGTTCTCTTTCGACCACATCACGCGCCGAGGGATGTCACTACGGCACTTCTGATCTCTGCGAAAGCAGGCAAATTGTCTGTTATCGTAAGGACCAATTTTGTGCCGCCACCTGATGCCTCAGGATCAGGGCCATCGAACAGGACTTCGGATGAGCAATCTCTTCTTCGAACGCCCCATTCTCAACTCGCCATACGAGTATCCAAGCCGCCACTGGGAGCTGGACAGCAGCGGCCAGCCGACCCAGAAAATCATTGAAGCCAGGCGGCGCGCGGAGTTCATCACCCCCATCCCGAAGCCCAAGAAGCGCAAATCCGAACAAGCCGCTCTTCTCTTCGATGAAGGGCACGGCCTGTCATCGCAGGACCAGCAATACGACCACACCGCGATCATCAACGCGGTCCGTCAGGAGGTGGATAAATGGCGTGCCATCCCCACTCCGAATGACTGGCGCGTCACCCCAGAAACAGCACGCCTGCTTCAACACTGGCGTCACCACAAATTCAGCAGCGTCCGCCCCTTCTTCTGCCAGATCGAGGCCGTGGAAACGGCCATTTGGCTAACCGAAGTCGCCCCTCAGATTGGCGCAACAGGAAAGCGCTTCCTCGATCACCTGAGCAACGCAAACCATGAAGCCAATCCTGAACTCATGCGTTTGGCGCTTAAATTGGCGACTGGTGCTGGTAAAACAACGGTCATGGCGATGCTCATCGCATGGCAGACCATCAACGCCGTGCGCAGGCCCAACAGCAAGAAATTCACCCGCGGATTCCTGGTTGTCGCCCCCGGCCTGACCATCAAGGATCGCCTTCGCGTCCTGCAGCCCAACGACCCGGACAGCTACTACCGCAGCCGCGAATTGGTGCCGAACGACATGATGGGCGACCTGGAACGCGCCAAGATCGTCATCACCAATTACCATGCCTTCAAGCTGCGTGAGCGTATCGAGCTTACCAAGGCCGGGCGCCTGCTACTCCAAGGCCGGGGCGGCGATGCACTCAACACCCTGGAAACAGAAGGCCAGATGCTTCAACGCGTCATGCCCGACCTCATGGGCATGAAAAACATCCTCGTCATCAACGACGAGGCGCATCACTGCTACCGCGAAAAACCCGCGCCCGATGATGAAAAACTCAAGGGCGACGACAAGAAAGAAGCCGATGAAAACAACGAAGCCGCGCGCCTCTGGATTTCCGGACTTGAAGCCATCAACCGCAAGCTGGGTTTAACCCAAGTCATCGACCTTTCGGCAACGCCCTTCTTTCTGCGTGGTTCAGGTTACGCCGAAGGCACGCTGTTCCCCTGGACCATGAGCGACTTCTCGCTGATGGACGCCATCGAGTGCGGCATCGTCAAGCTTCCGCGCGTGCCCGTGGCCGATAACATTCCGGGCGGAGACATGCCCAAGTTCCGCAACCTGTGGGAACACATCCGCCCGCGCATGCCCAAGAAAGGCCGAGGCCAGGCAAAAACACTGGACCCCCTCAGCCTGCCGGTGGAGCTTCAAACCGCCCTTGAAGCCCTCTACGGCCATTACAAAAAGACCTACGAACTGTGGCAGCAGAGCGGGATACGCGTGCCGCCGTGCTTCATTGTCGTCTGCAACAACACCTCTACATCCAAGCTGGTTTACGACTACATCTCAGGCTTTCAGCGGCAGAACGATGACGGCACCATCACCCTGGAAAACGGTCGTCTTCCTCTGTTCCGAAACTTCGATGAACTGGGCAACCCGCTCGGCCGCCCCAACACCCTCCTCATCGACAGCGAACAGCTTGAATCGGGTGAGGCGCTGGATGACAGCTTCCGCAGCATGGCCTCGGATGAAATCGACCGGTTCCGCCGCGAGATCATCGAGCGAACGGGTGACGCCCAACGGGCCAAAGACATCTCCGACCAAGACCTTTTGCGCGAAGTGATGAACACCGTGGGCAAGGAAGGGCGCCTGGGCGAATCGATTCGCTGCGTGGTTTCCGTCTCTATGCTGACCGAGGGATGGGATGCCAACACCGTGACGCACGTCCTTGGGGTGCGCGCTTTTGGCACACAGTTGCTGTGTGAGCAGGTCATTGGCCGCGCCCTGCGCCGCCAGTCTTACGACCTGAATGAAGAAGGGCTGTTCAACGTCGAATATGCCGACGTGCTCGGCATTCCCTTCGACTTCACTGCCAAGCCCGTGATCGCACCACCCCAGCCGCCGCGTGAAACAGTCCATGTCAAGGCCATGCGCCCTGACCGCGACGCGGTGGAAATCAGCTTCCCTCGGGTGCAGGGCTATCGCGTCGAACTGCCGCAAGAGCGACTCAAAGCCGAATTCAACGAAGACTCCATCCTGGTTCTAACGCCCGACCTGGTCGGGCCGTCGATCACTCGAAGCGCGGGGATTATCGGGGAAGCGGTAGACCTCACCCTGGATCATCTGGGCGACATGCGCCCCGCCACCTTGCTCATGAACCTCACCAAGCGGCTGCTCTACACCAAGTGGCGCGATCCCGGTGAAGAACCCAAGCTGCACCTGTTCGGGCAGCTCAAAGCCATCACCAAGCAGTGGCTGGACACCTGCCTGGTTTGCAAGGGCGGCACCTATCCGGCCCAGCTGATGTATCAAGAACTGGCCGACATGGCCTGTGAGCGCATCACGGCAGGCATCACCCGCGCCGAACAAGGCAACCGCCCCATCAAAGCGGTGCTCGATCCCTACAACCCCACAGGCTCAACCCGCCACGTCAACTTCAACACATCGAAGAAGAACCGCTGGGAAACGGATGCCCGCCGAAGCCATATCAACTGGATCGTTCTGGACAGCGATTGGGAAGCCGAATTCTGCCGAGTCGCAGAGGCGCACCCCAAGGTGCGCGCCTACGTCAAGAATCACAACCTTGGCCTGGAAGTCCCTTACCGTTATGGCTCGGAGACTCGCACCTATCTCCCGGACTTCGTTGTGCTGGTGGATGACGGCCACGGCGACGACGACCTGCTTCACCTCATCGTCGAAATCAAGGGCTACCGCCGCGAAGACGCCAAGGAAAAGAAGACCACCATGGAAACCTACTGGGTGCCCGGTGTGAACCATCTGCAAAACCATGGCCGCTGGGCCTTCGCCGAGTTCACCGAGGTTTACCAGATCGAAACCGACTTCCAGAACAAGGTCGAATCTGAATTCAATGAAATGATCGAAGCCGCTGCCTCGGCATCCGCGGTGAAGGACAACTGACATGGCCAGGAATAACAAGACCACGCTCACCGTCGAAACCCTTACCCACGACGAAGCCACCCGCAAGAACATCCCCACCGCTGAATACCAGTCGGTGATGCAGAAGGACGAACAGGCGCCCATCCGCGTGGCCTACGAGCGACGCAACCGTGACTTGGACCCGCAACTGGTCTGGCGCGGCAAGGACGAGCAGGACTGGTCCGACCTCGTTGTCCATGCCCCGCCGCTCTACATCCAGGAAAAGGTTCACCCCAAGGTTCTGATCGATGACCTACGCCGCCAGACCGAACGGGCGGAGGCAAACCAAACCGAGAGTGAAGCCGGGTTCATGCCCGACCTCTTCGCGGACTTCAACGGCCTGCCCGATGACAACGCCAAGACCGAGTTCTACAAACACGACGGTCATTGGCAGAACCGCATGGTCCTGGGCGACAGCCTGCAAGTCATGGCGTCGCTAGCCGAACGCGAAGGGCTGCGAGGCCAGGTGCAATGCATTTATTTCGACCCGCCCTACGGCATCAAATTCAACAGCAACTTCCAGTGGTCCACCACCAGCCGCGACGTGAAGGATGGCAACACTGACCACATCACCCGAGAACCGGAGCAGGTCAAGGCCTTCCGCGACACCTGGCGCGACGGCATCCATTCTTACCTGACTTATCTGCGCGACCGGCTCACCTTGGCGAGGGATTTGTTGACGGATAGCGGTTCGATCTTCGTGCAGATCGGGGATGAGAATGTGCACCGGGTGCGGGCGGTGATGGATGAGGTGTTTGGGGAGGGCAATTGCATTTCCCAAATTACGTTCAAGAAAAGTAGCTCGGCTACTGAACGATACCTGTCCTCTACGAGCGATTACTTGCTCTGGTACGCGAAAGATGCGGATCGTCTTAAGTACCGTGCGATTAAGGGAGAACGGGAGATCGGCGGCGATGGAGGTGACGCATACAGGCTCAATGAATTCTTACCTGGTCACTGGCACACCCTTTCTCCAGATGAACTGAAGACGGCAAGCAAAAACCCTAATGCTTTTCGGATATTTCGCCTTCAGATCCTCACAAGTCAGCGGCAAGGGAGAGACACGAGCGAAACAGGCGCGATGTCGTTTCCATACTCATTCGATGGAGCAGAATATCGGCCAAGCAAGGGGCGAGGGTGGACTACAACTCGTGGCGGGATGGATCGTTTGGTTAAGGCGGGGCGAATTGGAGCAGCCGGATCAACGATTAGCTACAAGCGTTTTTTTACAGATGCGCCCTCCTTTCCCATTTACAACATTTGGGATGACACACAATCCGGTAGCAGCATGGATAAGACTTATGTCGTTCAAACAACGACAAAAGTTATTGAGCGTTGCGTTCTCATGGCGACCGACCCCGGTGACCTCGTCCTCGACCCCACCTGCGGTTCCGGCACCACCGCCTACGTCGCCGAACAATGGGGCCGCCGCTGGATCACCCTCGATACCTCCCGTGTCGCCCTGGCTCTGGCCCGCGCCCGCATCATGGGTGCCCGCTATCCCTTCTATCTGCTCGCCGACAGCCGCGAGGGTCAACTCAAGGAAGCGGAAATCACCCGCTCCGCGCCGTCCAGCCAGTCCACCCACGGCAATATCCGACACGGCTTCGTCTATGAGCGCGTGCCCCACATCACCCTGAAATCCATCGCCAACAACGCCGAGATCGACGTCATCTGGGACAAATGGCAGGAAACCTTGGAGCCGCTGCGCGAACAACTCAACAAGGCACTAGGCAAGCAATGGCAGGAGTGGGAAATCCCCCGCGAAGCCGACGCCAAATGGCCCGATGCCGCGAAGAAACTCCACACCGACTGGTGGCAGGCACGCATTGCGCGCCAGAAGGAAATCGACGTCTCCATCGCCGCCAAGGCGGAGTTCGAATACCTCTACGACAAGCCCTATGAGGACAAGAAGAAGGTCCGCGTCGCTGGCCCCTTCACGGTGGAAAGCCTCTCGCCCCATCGTGTCCTATCGGTGGACGAGAACGATGATCTGATCGACAAGGTAGCCGAGCCGGAAGCCGGATATGGCGAGGAACGTGACTTCGTCCAAATGATCCTGGAAAACCTGAGAACCGCAGGCGTCCAGCAGGCCCACAAGGAAGACAAGATCAACTTCACCTCCCTGACACCCTGGCCGGGTGATCTGGTTTGCGCCGAAGGCCGCTACGAGGACACAAGCGGAGAGAAGCGCGCCGCCATCTTCATTGGCCCCGAATTCGGCACCGTGTCCCGCCCTGATCTGGTGGCGGCAGCCCGCGAGGCGGGCGATGCAGGTTTCGACGTGCTGATTGCCTGCGCCTTCAACTACGACGCGCATTCATCGGAGTTCGACAAACTGGGACGCATCCCCGTCCTCAAAGCGCGCATGAACGCCGACCTGCACATGGCAGAGGACTTGAAGAACACCGGCAAGGGCAACCTGTTCGTCATCTTCGGCGAGCCGGACATCGACATCCTGGATGCCGACAACGGACAGATTCAGGTCAAGGTGAACGGCGTGGACGTCTTCCACCCCAACACCGGGGAAATCCGCAGCGATGGCGCCGAAGGCATTGCCTGCTGGTTCATCGACACCGACTACAACATGGAGTCGTTCTTCGTCCGCCACGCCTACTTTCTCGGTGCCAACGACCCCTACAAGGCACTGAAAACGACGCTGAAAGCGGAGATCAACCCGGAGGCCTGGGCGTCCATCAACAGCGACACCTCGCGTCCGTTCAGCAAACCAAAGTCCGGTAGGATCGCGGTGAAGGTCATCAACCACCTTGGCGATGAGGTGATGAAGGTGTTCAAGGTCTGACCCATGGAACGAGATGTGCTTACAAAAATTCTGGTGACAACTGACAGAATTCGGTTGACAATGATGCCACATGACACCACATATGGTGTCACATGAAGCACAGAGATCATCTCGACTCTGTGCTTTCGCGTCTGGGCGAGGCCAAGAGCGCCATACGTTGCTCCGAGCTGACCTCGATGCTGCAAGAGCTGGGGTTCGAAGTTCGTGACGCCAAGAAGCAAGGGCACAAGGTGTATGTCCACGACGGATTGCCATCCTTTACGTCTGATAGCTTCACATGCGGGCACGGCAAGAACCCGGAAATCAAATCGGCCTACATTACAAAAATCATTAGAAAACTTCGTGGGTTAGAAACTGAGCTTCTGGCTTACCTGAGGGGAAAGGAAAATGAACATTGATCCACATGCCTACAACATTTCCATTCGCCGTGACGTCTTTGATGGTGAGTTTTTGTTCGAAGCTCGTATCAAGGAACTGCCGGATTTGATCGAGTTCGGCGAGACTTATGAAGAGGCCTACGAGCTGGCATTGGATTCCATTCAGACCACAGCGGAAATCTTTGTTGAGAAAGGTCGCGCCTTCCCTCAACCCGGCGTCCCCGCCGACGATTTCAGCGGTCGAGTTACGTTGCGCCTTCCGCGCAGCCTTCACCGCGCCCTTGCCGAAGCTGCCGATGAAGAAGGCGTCAGCCTGAATCAACACATGACCAACGTGTTGACTTACTACTCCGGATTCGCATCTGGGTATAAAGAAGCATCTGAAATTGGCTGGAAGAAGCACCAAGGCGACTCCACAACCAAGACGGTCAAGTCCAAGCAACACTTGACCCTCATTCATGACGCTTCTAACGAACCTGCTTGGGCAGCGTAATGAGGGACCTTATTCAGCAGGCTATTAAGAGCCTCGAAATTCAGGATGTCTCTCTACTAACCTCTCGCGCATTTTTGGCCAAGGGCTTTGAACCCAAATATGACTCAGAAGTGCCCGAACTGGTAATCCAGTTCAAACACATAGTGTCGCGCTCCCATGTCATGGACTTGGAGTCCGACCAAGGCGATGAGAGGTTTTTCCGGGTCGTCATCGAACTTGGCGCGCGATGGGTGAAGGAACAGGAGTCAGGAGATGTAGACGTAAAGGCCATCATCGAGGCAGAGATGATGGCTGAATACCTATTGAAGCAAGATCCCGGCCCTGATGCCCTCAAAGCCTTCGCCTTGAAGAACGCGAGCGTTCATGTGTGGCCCTACTGGCGCGAGTTTCTTTCAAGCCATTGCACACGAATGAACCTTCCGAAAGTGACAATCCCTGCCGTGCAGTTCGCCATGAACCACGACGCCCAGACGATCCCGCCAGAGACAGACGACTGACCACAGGTGCCTTGATCCTTTGGCTAGCGTGTGCAATCCTCTTGCACATACTGCGTCATGTGCAAAACCATGTGCATTTCAGAGATGCACAAGCCATTGTTTTATAAGTTATTTTTGAAAAAACAAATAACTCATAATCCCTTGGTTGCAGGTTCGAATCCTGCTGGGCCCACCACTTTCCCCTGCAGGACACAAGACGCAGCCCGGCAAACCCGGCATAATGCGCGCGCCCCTAATAAACCCTTGTTTTGAATGGGTGTTCAAACGCGCATGAACGCCACCCCACTCCGACCCCAAACACTTCCGCTGGCCTTGCTCTCCGCGCTGCTTGCCCTCGAACTGAACACGACGCCACCCGCCGTCGCGGCTGACGGCGACACCCTTGAAGCCATCGACGTCACGGCCTTGCGCCCTGGGATGATCACGGCGCGACAAATCAAGTTCGATAAGGAAGAGATCGTCGATTCCATCGTCGCTGCCGACATCCACGCCTTTCCCGACATCAGCGTTTCCGATGCCTTGCAACGCGTTACCGGGATGCAGATCACGCGCGATCGGGGCGAAGGCGGCATCGTCACCCTGCGCGGGCTGACCCAGGTGGGGACGACCCTGAACGGCCGCGAGACTTTCACCGCTGGCACGGGACGCACGCTCGACTTTTCGGACATTCCAGTCGAATTGCTAGCCGGTATTGACGTCTACAAGACCGCTTCCGCCAATCAACTCGAAGGCGGCGTCGGCGGCCTGATCGACCTGCGCACCTGGCGTCCCCTCGATTTCAAGAGCGACCGGCTCGACGCCTCCGCACGCCTGATTCATGGCGACCTCGTGGACACCGGCAAGATGCAATACTCGGCGCTGGCCAGCAAAAGATGGACAAGCGCTTCGTCCGGCCAGTTCGGCGCATTGCTCAGCCTCGCTGCGCAGGAGCGCGGCTGGCGCGAGGACCAGAAAAGCACTGGCGCGCCGACGGCTCGCACCGACCTGATCCCCGGCCAGACCGTGTACGCCCCGAACGGCGCGTCCGAAACCGTGAGCCTTGGCACGCGCGATCGGCAATCCGCCAACCTCACCCTCCAGTGGCGGCCAAATACCGCCCTGGAGCTCTATGCCGAAGGCGGCTACAACGAATTCCGCACCCGTCAACAATCGCACCAGATCAACGTCGGCGCCACGAATGGCTTCGTCGACGGCAGCCTCCGGCTGTTCCCCGGCACGCGAGACCTGCAATCCATCACCTGGACCGATGTGCCCTTCTCCGTCCTGAGCTTCGCGCGGGATACCGTCGACCGCAACCGCCAGGTCGCCGTGGGTGGAAGCTGGAAGGAGGGCCCGCTGAAAATCACGGGCGACCTGAGCCATACCGACAGCCGTAATCAGCTCTTCTTCTCCGGACCGTTCCTGGCCGGCAGCGCCGCGCAATTCAGCCAGGACCTGTCGGGCGACATACCTGCCACCAGCCTCGGCGGCACCGACCTGCTCGACCCGGGCAATCTGCGCTACACCGGCATCGCCTACCGCTGGAGGCCCTACGAAGGCGGGCTGGACGCCGCGCGGCTGGATGGCGAATACCGCATCGGCAAGGGGCCGATCGAATCGATCAGCGTCGGCGCGCGGCTCGCCCGGCGGGAAGCGGATAACGCTCCGGGGCTGATCTTCGCCGACGCCGGCGTGAGCGACCTCACAGGAGCCGACATGCCCAGTTACCTGATGCCCAACCCGTATGACACCATGCCCGGCTCCACCAGCATCGGAGACTATCTGACCGGCAACCCCGACTACTTTCGCGATGCTCAGGCACTGCGTGACGCCTTCGGTATCAGTTCACCGATCCCTGCGTCGAATCCGCTCGGCACATGGAGGATCCGCGAAACCACCCAGGCCGCCTATGTCATGGCACGTTTCAATGCGGGGCGCGTACCGCTGGATGGCAACTTTGGGGTGCGCTTCGTCCGCACGCTGGAATCCGTTTCCGGCCATCAATCCGTGCCGAGCACCAACGGCATGGCGCCAATCCGCATCGACCATGATTATCTTGACGCCCTTCCCAGCCTGAACCTTCGGTACGAACTGGACAAGGACCTTCTCCTGCGCGCCGGCCTCTCCAAGACCCTGTCCCGCCCAAACTTCGACCAGCTTTCGCCCTCGCTGATGCTGCTGCGCAACAGCCTTGCCCCCTCCCTCAACCAAGGGATGGCAGGCAATCCGGAGCTCAAACCGGTGCGTTCGGATAACCTGGATCTCGCGCTGGAGCGCTATTTCAGCAAGACGGCCTCGGCCCACCTGACCGGCTTCGTCAAGAAAGTGGATGGCTTCGTCGGCACGCTCAGCACGCCGGAATTGCACGATGGCGAGGCCTACCAGGTCAGCCGCCCCTACAATACCGGCAAGGCCGACATCACGGGCCTCGAAATCGGCTACCAGCAGTTCTTCGACCAACTGCCCGGCTGGATGAGCGGGCTCGGCATCCAGGCCAACTACACCTACGTGGACAGCCGCACACCGAGCACGATCCTTGGCCGCGACGCGCCCTTGCAGAACCTTTCGCGCCATAGTTACAACCTGGTCGGCATGTACGAACGCGGCCGCGTTTCGACGCGTCTGGCCTACAACTGGCGCGATACCTACCTGTCCGGCATTGCCCAAGTGGTCGGCGTCGGCGCGCTGCCCGTCTACACCAAAGGCTACGGCTGGCTGGACGCCTCGCTGAGCTACCGCCCGGCCCCGAATCTCACGCTCACGCTTGAAGGCAGCAACCTGCTTGGCACCGAGCGCGTGTCATACTACGGCACCCCCACGCGTCCCCAGAGCGTATGGCGCAACGACACCCAGATCGGCCTGCGGGCCTCCGTCCGCTTCCGATGACTGCCCGACAGGCGCGTCCGAACCCTCTCCGCCAGGCCGCCGCGCGCTTGTTGCTTGTTGTGTGCGCTCTGCTGCCGTCCGCCGCACTGGCCGCCGAATCCATCGAACATTGGCGCGCCCAGGCCGCGGAACTGCGCCTCCTTATTGAAAACGACGCAGTCCAGGCCCAGCGCGAAGCCCAGCGCCTGAACGATACCCTGCCACCGGACGCCCCCCCCGCTGACCAGGCCCGCGCCCTCAACCTGCTTGCACGCGCCGAGCTCTACCTGGGCCTGACCGAGGATGCGGGCAAACACGCCCAGGCCGCCCGCGATCTGGCCGAACACAGCGGCGACGCCGTCGGACAGGTCGAAGCCGACCTGGTCATCGTACTCAACGCGGTCAACGCCGCGCGCCTCGATCAACTGGCCGAAGCCTCGCGACACGCCATGGAGCGCATGCAGGACATTCCGGACCGGCCGGACCTGCTGAGCGAAGCCATGCTGCGCACCGGCATGCTGTACCGGCGCATGGGGATTCTGGACGACGCCATCAGCCTCGCCCTGAAAAACATGGAAATCGCCCAACGCTCCGACAACCCGTTTGCACTGGCCTACGCCCATCACGGCATGGGCATCGCCTATGAACAGAGCGGGCGCCCCAAGGAATCGCGCGAACACTATGCCCTCATGCTGGATGCCGCCCGCGCCGCGCACTCCAGAGCCTTGCAGATCAGCGCCCTGCTAGGCTTGGGCTATATGAATAGCGAGCTTGGCGAGCTCGGGGATGGCGAGCGCCTTCACCGAGAGGCGCTGGATCTGGCCCGGAAGCTGGGTGGTCCGTTCTACATCGCCCATGCCGCGCATGGCCTCGCGGGCAACCTTGCCCGCCAGCAACGGCATGAGGAAGCCACCGCTTTCTACGACAAAAATGTGCACGTCTTCGAGCGTGGCGCCAACATCATCGGGCTGTGGTGGGCCTTGAATGCCCGCGCCGACAACCATCTGGCACTGGACCATCCCCACGCGGCCCTTGCCGATACCGAACGTGCCTACGCCCTGGCGGGCCGGATCGGCCTTGCCGCCTACATCAGCGAAAGCGCCAGGCGCATGGCCGCGCACCACGCCGCTCAGGGCGACCACACCCACGCCTACGAGCTTGCCAGCGAAGCCATCACCATGACCGACAAGGCCGCGCGGGAGAAGGCCAGTCAGCGCATTACCGAACTCAGCCAGCGCTACCAGGACGAAAGCCGCCAGCGCGAGATCGACCAACTCAAGCACCAGCGCGAAAAGGATGCGGCGCGCAATGGCCTGCTGCTGACCATTCTCGCCGCAAGCCTCGCACTACTGACCATCGGAGCCTTCTTTACCCTCCGCCTGCGGCGAACCAACCGACGACTGGCGGAAGAAATCGACGAGCGCATCAAGACTGAAGAACGGCTAGCCCTCAAGAGCCATGCACTGGACCAGGTTCGCGAGGCAGCCTATCTGCTGGATGAGCATGGGGGCTTCCGCTACGTGAATGCCGAAGCCTGTCGCGCATTGGGATTCAGCCGGGAAGAGTTGCAGTCCATGACGGTCTCGGACATCGATCCGCCCTGGACTGCCGAGAAATTGGCTGCGGTATGGCATCAACTGCTTTCCGAGGGCGGGGCCACGTTCGAATCCTCGCACCACCGCAAGGACGGTGTCAGCTTCCCGGTTGAAATCGCCTCCACCTTCTTCGAGTTCGGCGGTCAGGCCTATGCCCTCGCCCTGGCGCGCGACATCAGCGAACGCAAGACGCTCGAAAACACCCTGATCGCGCGCGAACGGGAATTCCGCACGCTTGCCGAAAACCTGCCGGACACGGTGATCCGCTACGACATGCAAGCGCGCAAAACCTACGTCAACCCTGGACTGCCCCGCCTGACCGGCCGCCCCAGCCGGGAGCTGATCGGCGAAACCCCGACAGAAACCGCCGTACCCGCCAAGGACTTCATGGTGAGCTACGAAGCTCACCTGAAGGACACGCTTGCCACGGGCACCCCCCACGAGATCGAACTCGAAGTCCGGACCTCGGAAGACACCTCGTTGATGTACAACGTGCGTTTCCTCGCCGAAAGGGACGAAGGCGGGCACATCACCGGCGCACTGATGATTGCTCGCGACATCACTGAGCAGAAACGCATGAAAGATGCGCTCGCCACGCGGGAACGGGAGTTCCGCACCTTGGCCGAAAACATCCCGGACAACATCATTCGCTACAACCTCGAAGGGCGCGCAACCTACATCAACCCTCATTTGCTTCGGGAGACCGGCACCCCCATCGACGCATTGCTTGGCAAGACGCCAGTGGAGTTCATTAACGACGCGCAATCACGCCGTTATCAGGATGCGCTGGAGCGCGTCATACACAGCGGACGCCCGGAGAACATGGAAATCTGCGTACCGCTTCCCTCGGGAAAGCTTCGTACGCATCAGGTGAATTTCGTAGCCGAACGCCGGGCCAACGGGGAGATACGCGGCGCGATCGCCATCGGCCGTGACATTACTCCCCTGAAGGAGACTGAACGACAGCTTGCCGAATCGCATGAACAACTGCGTGAATTGATCGCCCAGCGCGAGGCCGCTCGCGAGGAGGAACGCAGGCGCGTCGCCCGCGAGATCCATGACGAACTTGGCCAGACCTTGACCGCCCTGAAGCTGGGTCTTTCCACCCTGAAATTGAGTTTCGACACGAATCACTCCGGCCTCGCCACACGCCTTGATGACCTCCGGAGCCTCGCCGACCGCAGTATCCAGGTGGTGCGTAACGTCGCCGCCAGCCTGCGCCCGGCTGCGCTGGACATGGGTATCGGCCCGGCGCTGGAATGGCTGGCCGATGAGTTCGAGCGACACACAGGCATTCGCTGCACGCTCGACCTCCATCCCCCGGAAAGGGCATCACCGGACGACACCTGCGCCCTGACGCTCTTCCGCCTCGCCCAGGAAGCCCTGACCAACACCGCCCGCCATGCCGAAGCGAGTCGAGCCTGGATCACCCTGACCCACCGGAACGGCTGCTGCCAACTGGAGGTACGCGACGACGGAAAGGGATTCGACCCATCCGCCGTCGGCAAGAAGCGCTTCGGCCTGGTCGGCATGCGAGAGCGGGTCCACAGCCTGGGCGGTACACTGACCGTCGACAGTGCTCCGAACCGGGGCGTCCGCATCCTTGCTTCCATCCACATCGCCCCACTGGCCGATGAGGTGGGCAGCGCGATGGCTCGTAAAAGATTGAAGACAGTGAACACGGGGGAAGCACGAACATGATCCGGCTCTTGATCGCCGACGACCACACCCTCATGCGCGAAGGACTCAAGCAGCTCTTCGCGCTGATGACCGACATCGAAGTGGCCGGCGAGGCCGTGAACGGCGCACAGGTTCTCGAACGGCTGCGCCAGGAAGACATCGACGTGCTGCTGCTGGACATGACCATGCCCGGCATCTGCGGCGAAGACCTCATCACCCGTATCCGTGCACGGCATCCCGAGCTGCGCATCCTCGTCCTCAGCATGCACAACGAACCGGTGGTGGCGCAGCGCGCCCTGAAAGCCGGGGCCAATGGCTACCTGAGCAAGGACGGCGACCCCGACACCCTGCTGGCCGCCGTGCGCAAGGTGGCCCAGGGCGGCCGTCACATCGATGCCGCCATCGCCGAAAAAATGGCCTTCGGTGTCACTGGACTAGCGCCTCGCCCCATGCACGACAGCCTGTCCGACCGTGAGCTGCAGGTCCTGCGCCTGCTCGCCAAGGGCAAGACCATAAACGAAATCGCCGACCAACTCGCCATCAGCAACAAGACCGTCAGCACCCACAAGGCACGCCTGATGGAAAAGATGGGCTTCGAGAACATTGCCGACCTGATGCGCTACGCCATCAACCAGGGCCTCGCCGACTGAGGCGGCCCTGACCATCCCCTCCCTACCGGTAGGAATCTCCCTACCCCCCCCGCATCTTCCCTACCCGCAAATCAGCATGCCCCGATGGCGACATGCACCAAAAACTCGCAGGATGACTTCCCACAAACGCTGGTAGCGGGCCCGAACCCGCGCAGGCGATGGACGATGGAATGCGCCCATCCGGCATCAAGGTGCCACTTCATGCTTTCAGGGGGAGGTCATGAGCGAAACGGCGATGACGGCGCGGGGTCACCCCCTGGCGACACCACATCAGCGGCAGGATGCCCCTTCCTCCCAGTCCAGTTGCGCGCCAAGCGCGAGTGATGCGCACCGGCATGAAGACCGAAGTGATCCGGATTCTCTAAACCCGGACATTTCGCAAAGCATCGGCCACATGGGGGGCTGGGAATTCGACCTGATTCGCGGCTCCCTGAGCTGGTCGGAAGAAATCAGGCACATCTTCGGACTTGCCCAGGAACAGCAGGGCGGCGAGCCACCGGACTTTGCCCGGATCATCCATCCGGAAGACCGAGGGCGTCTCGACCTGGCCTATCGTGCTTCCATTGCGAACCGCAAGTCATACGAGATCGACTATCGCCTCTGCCTGCCCGGCAATCGCGTCAAGCATGTTCGCGAACGCTGCAAGACGCTCTACAGCGCGGACGGAGAGGCATGGATTTCAATGGGAACAGTGCTGAACCTCACCGAAATCAAGGAGGCCCAACGCATGCTCGAACATTCTCAGGCCGAACTTGGCTCATTGCTCGCGCGCCGGATGGAGGTACTGGAAGACATCCGGCGCCTGTTATCCCACGAGATGCACGAAGACCTCGGTCAGTTGCTGGTGGCGTTGCGCCTCAAGGTCTCCCGTCTACGCCGTGCCTGGATCGAACTCGGTCCGGAGGCCGACGCCATCAGCCAGGACATGCTCGACATGCTCGGCCAGGCCATCCGCAAGATCCGCGAACTGGTGGCGAGCATCCGTCCCGCCGCCCTGAAGATGGGCGCCATCGCGACACTCGAATGGCTGGCCGAAGATTTCTCCTCCGTCACCCGCATCCCCTGCCACTTTCATGCTCCGGAGGCCATCCCCCCTCTCGATGACCGGCAAATCACCACGCTGTTCCGCCTGACCCAGGAAGCTCTGACCAATATCGCCCTGCACGCGGAAGCCAGCCGGGTCGACATCACCCTGGAGCACGACGGGGAACACGGCCTGTTGAGCGTGACAGACGACGGCACGGGCCTGCCCCCGGAGGATGACCGCAAAGCCGGCCTCGGCCTGATCGCCATGCGCGAGCAGGCCCTCCTGCTGGGCGGGGAACTGCGATGCGCGCCCCTCCCGGAAGCCGCCGGGACCGTGGTGAGCCTGCGTTTCCCGCTCAAGGAACACAGCCTTGGAAAAGGCTCAGAACATGAATGACGCAATCCGCTTCCGCCCGCTTCAAGAGGGCGGTTTTTTCCCTGGCACAACCTAAAAGGTGAAACAGATGAAGAAGTCCCTCCTGCTCTCCGCCGCCATGGCCATGATTTTCTCGGGCAGTGCCCTGGCCGAAGATTTCGCCACCGCCAAGGATGCCGAAGCGCTGGTCACCCAAGCCGTCAAGGCTATCGCCGCCGACAAGGACGGCACTCTCAAGGCCATCACCGCCAAGGACCCGAAATGGGTGCACGGCGACCTTTATCCGTTCGTCTACAACCTCAAGGGCGAAGTCGTGGCGCACGGCCAGAACGAGCGCATGGTCGGCAAGAACATGATCGAGAACACCGATGCCGACGGCAAGCCGATGGTCAAGGAACGCCTCGAACTGGCCAAGACCAAGGGCACGTTCTGGCAGGACTACAAATGGAAGAACCCGGTCACGAAGAAGGTGGAGCAGAAGTCGTCTTACTGCGAGACGAAAGGCGAGCTGATCATCTGCGCCGGTATCTATAAACGCTGACGTCGGATGGGCGCCCGCCCCATGACCAGAACCGGGCGCCCGCGTCAAACGAAAAGGAACGGTCATGAAGTTCGGCACCAAGATACTGCTTCCACCCTTGATCACGGTGGCGCTGATGCTGCTGCTCGGCGTCATCGCGGCCCTTGGACTCCGCTCAACCCAGGCGCAGGTCGATATCCTGGCCAACGGCAGCATGCAGAAACTCGCCCAGTTATCGGACGCCCGCGATCACTTGCGCCAGGCCAACGGAGACGTCTACCGGCTGCTCGTCTGGATGTACGCGACTTCCGACAACGAGGCGCTGGTCAACAAGCAGTTGGCGGACATCGACGCCCGCATCGATGCGGCCCGTGAGGCGTTCGCCGATATGGCGAAGCAGGCGGACGCGGATGAGAAAAAGACGCTGGATGCCATGGACGCCGACATGGCGAAGTACCGCAAGACCATCGACGACGCCATCGACATGGCGCTGGGCGACGTGAGCGACGGCGCCAGCAGGGCGCAAGGCGCGGGCAAGATTTTCGAACGCGTGTCCAATGAGGTGGATACCCTCGTGAACACGCAAAAGCAGCACGGAGCGGATGGGCTGGCGCAGGTTCACGACGTCTCGGATCGCACCCTCATGCTCTCCATAGCACTGGTGGCGCTGGCGGTCGTGGTTTCGCTGCTGATCACCTGGCGGACCGCGCGCGGCGTCATGCGTCAACTCGGAGGCGAACCGGACGTGGTGACCGAAGCGGCCAAACGCCTCGCGGCGGGAGATCTCACCGTGCGGATCGAAACCCGCGCGGACGATCGCGACAGCCTGATGGCCGCCATGCGCGCCATGATCGAGCGTCTCACCCAGATCATCGGCGAGGTGCGCGAGGCCTCCAGCGCCCTGGCTTCCGCTTCCGGGCAGATAAGCGCCACCTCGCAAGGACTCTCCCAGGCCGCCAGCGAGCAGGCCGCCTCGGTCGAGGAAACCTCCGCCTCCATGGAGCAGATGGGCGCCTCGATCGAGCAGAACACGGACAACGCTCAAACCACCGAAGGCATCGCCGCCCAGGCTGCCCGGCAGGCTGACGAAGGCGGCCGCGCCGTGCGCGAAACCGTCGAGGCCATGAAGAGCATTGCCGAGAAGGTCGGCATCATCGACGACATCGCCTACAAGACCAACCTGCTCGCCCTCAATGCCGCCATCGAGGCCGCCCGTGCGGGCAGCCACGGCAAGGGTTTCGCGGTCGTCGCCGACGAGGTCCGCAAGCTGGCCGAGCGCAGCCAGAGCGCCGCCCAGGAGATCGGCGAGGTCGCCAAGAACTCCGTCGGCATGGCCGAGAAGACCGGCGAACTGCTCGACGTCATCGTCCCCGGCATCAACCGCACCGCCACCCTGGTCCAGGAAATCACCGCTGCTTCCCAGGAGCAGTCCACCGGTGCCGGTCAGATCACCGCCGCCATGGAACAGCTCAACAAGGTCACCCAGCAGAACGCCAGCTCCAGCGAGGAACTGGCCGCCACCGCCGAGGAAATGAGCGCCCAGGCCGAGCATCTCCAGAAGCTGATGGCCTTCTTCAGAATGCAGAACGACATCAAACCTGCGTACCGATAGACCACGAAAGGAGTCGAAGCCTTGTTTTCAAAGCTGAACATCGGGGGCCGCATCTGGCTACTCGCCGCCACGGCGATCATCGCGACCGTCGTTGTGGCGGGAAGCATGCTCGTCAACCTCCGGGACACCATGCTGGAGGACCGTCAGGTCAAGACCCGCCATGTGGTGGAAACCGCCCATGGCCTCATCGAGTACTACGCCAAGCTGGCCGCCCAGCATCGAATGAGCGAGGACGAGGCCCGCGCCACGGCCATCGCTGCCCTGCGCGGCCTGCGTTACGACGAAAAGGAGTATTTCTGGATCAACACCAGCGATCCGCGCATGGTCATGCATCCCATCAAGCCGGAGCTGGATGGCAAGGACCTGTCGGACATCAAGGATCCGAACGGCAAACATATCTTCATCGAATTCGCAAAAGCTGCCCAAAAGGGCGGCGGCTTCGTCGATTACCTCTGGCCCAAGCCGGGCGCGAAGCAGCCCGTTGCAAAAACATCCTACGTCAAGCTCTACCAGCCCTGGGACTGGGTCGTCGGCAGTGGCATTTACCTTGATGATGTCGACCAAGCCTTCACATCCAAACTGATCGAGGCCAGCTTTTTCATCCTTCTGGTCCTGCTGATCATCGGCTTGTCGGGATGGAGCATCATCCGAGGTATTACGCGCCCGCTCGCACAAACCGTCGAGATTGCACATCGTCTGGCCGAGGGTGATCTGACCATGCGCATCGAAACGCAGCGGCAAGATGAAACCGGCCGCCTGCTTGCAGCCATGCGCGCCATGATCGAGCGTCTCACCCAGGTCATCAGCGAGGTGCGCGAGGCCTCCAGCGCCCTGGCTTCCGCTTCCGGGCAGATAAGCGCCACCTCGCAAGGACTCTCCCAGGCCGCCAGCGAGCAGGCCGCCTCGGTCGAGGAAACCTCCGCCTCCATGGAGCAGATGGGCGCCTCGATCGAGCAGAACACGGACAACGCTCAAACCACCGAAGGCATCGCCGCCCAGGCTGCCCGGCAGGCTGACGAAGGCGGCCGCGCCGTGCGCGAAACCGTCGAGGCCATGAAGAGCATTGCCGAGAAGGTCGGCATCATCGACGACATCGCCTACAAGACCAACCTGCTCGCCCTCAATGCCGCCATCGAGGCCGCCCGTGCGGGCAGCCACGGCAAGGGTTTCGCGGTCGTCGCCGACGAGGTCCGCAAGCTGGCCGAGCGCAGCCAGAGCGCCGCCCAGGAGATCGGCGAGGTCGCCAAGAACTCCGTCGGCATGGCCGAGAAGACCGGCGAACTGCTCGACGTCATCGTCCCCGGCATCAACCGCACCGCCACCCTGGTCCAGGAAATCACCGCTGCTTCCCAGGAGCAGTCCACCGGTGCCGGTCAGATCACCGCCGCCATGGAACAGCTCAACAAGGTCACCCAGCAGAACGCCAGCTCCAGCGAGGAACTGGCCGCCACCGCCGAGGAAATGAGCGCCCAGGCCGAGCATCTCCAGAAGCTGATGGCCTTCTTCAGGATGAGAGAGTGAGCGATTCAGGGGCCACGGAACGGTGATGCGGCCGAAAAACGCGCCCCCGGATCACGGACATGCCATGAAGTTGTACTCGATGAAACGTATGAAACAAGTCTTCCGCCTGCTACCCATGATCGCCATCCTTGCGACTCCAGCGCAGGCGGGGGACAACCTCTTCCACCTTTCCGGGTTTGGCACCCTGGGCACGGTGTATCACGAAGAAGAGGGTGTCATGTTCCGTCGCGACATCTCCCAGGGGGACGGCGCGGAAGCTGGCCGGATATCGCTCACCCCCGATTCCATGCTCGGCGTGCAGTTCGATGCCCACCTCACGGAACGGCTGGAGGCCATGCTGCAGCTGATCAGCCGCGAGTCGGTCGATGACACATACGCTCCACAGGCAAGCTGGGCCTATCTCAAATACAAAGTCAGCGAAAACAGCTCGATGCGCTTCGGCCGAATGGGGCTGGAGTTCTACCTGCAAGGGGACTCGGTCGAGATCGGCTACGTCAACCTGATGGTCAGGCCACAGGTCATCTTCTACCCGCGCGGCTTCGATGGCGTGGACATCGAAACATCCTTCCCGCTGGCTGGGGGCGCCATGCGTCTCAAGGGCATGACCGGATGGACCCATGGCAAGATTCACCAGGGCCAGGGAGACTACGACACCGTCGGCTCCCCCTTCCTGGGCGGCCTGGTGGAGTACACGCGCGGCGCCTGGACCGGCCGCCTGTCGGCGGGCGGCCTGAAGCTTCAGAGGGAAACCTCGGATCCAGAACTGGATGCCTTACGCCAGGCGCTTGCGACGGTTCCCAACGGTGCGGACATTCTGGAAACGATCTCCATGTCGGACCGCCGCCAGAAATTCGTTTCGCTCGCCCTGGCCTATGACGACGGTCCACTGCAAACCCAGGCCAGCTACAACGTGATCGCCTCCCCCGCCTGGCCGGACCGGCGCATGTTCTATGCCAACGCAGGCTATCGGCTGGAGCGTTTCACCCCCTATGTGGGCTACTGTCGCCTGCGCATGGACCGTGACACGATCCCGACCGGCATTCCCGACGGCCTCTCGCCAGCCACCGACCAGCTCAATGCCGCCGCATCGATCGCGCAGTCCATGCTGAAGGTCAACCAGGAGACATGGACCGCGGGCATGCGCTACGACCTGGGCGCCAACCTGGCACTGAAGGCCCAGGTCGACTTCATCCGTTACATCGATCCCGCCAACCTGATCGATGCCGGACTCGACATGACGCCCGCCGCCCTCCGGGAATGGAAGGATGCGACGGTCTACTCCCTGGCGCTCGATTTCGTGTTCTAAGGATGGACGCAAAGATGAACATGAAAGTTTTCCAGACCGCGCTTGCCCTGCTCCCGCTGCTCGCTCCCTTGACCACCCACGCCGAAATCGTGGTTTTCACCGGTGCCAGGAGCGATATCGAGAGCCTCTCCCGCAACGATGTCATCAACATCTTCATGGGCCGCTACCGGACCTTGCCGAACGGCCAGGCCGCCCTTCCGCTCGAACAGGAAGCGGACGCCCCCGAACGCCGGCAGTTTTACCTGAAGCTGCTGAACAAGCGGCCCGAGGAAATCCACGCCTACTGGGCAAGGCTGCGTTTCTCGGGCCGCACCGAACCGCCTCGCGCGATCAGCGGCCGCGAGGACTATCTGCGCGAAATTGCCTCGACCCCCGGCGCCATCGGCTATGCCGAACGGCGTGCACTGACGCGCGATCTGCGCATCCTGCTGAGCCTGCCGGAGTAAGCGGGGGCATGAACGCCATTCTTGCCTGGCTGCGGGAAAGCATTCCATCCTGCCCATTACGCCGATGGTGCGGCGGACTGGTAATGAACGTCGCCGGCGGCATGCTGGTTGCGGGCGTGGCGCTGGCCGTGGTTTTCGCCCTCGTCAGCACGGCGCTGATCCGCGAACACGAAACCCGGCGCCAGATGGACAGGGTCGGCGAACTGCTCTCCACCGTCGAAAGCACGGTCCGAATCGCCTGCTTCACCGGCGACAAGACCCTGGCGGAAGAGGTGACTCATGGGCTGCTGACCAACCGCATGGTCGCGGGCGTGATCATCACCGCCGGAACGAACGTGCTGGCCGCCACGATCCGCGAGGGCCACGAGGCGGACACGGACCGCACCGTGCACCGTCCGGTGATGTCGCCGTTCGATGCCGAGGCCGAGGTCGGCAAGATCGCCCTGGTGGCGGACCATGCCTACATCCGGGAACTGGCCAGCGACCAGGCCCTCCTGAACGTGGCCGCCCTGATGTTCGAGGCGCTCGTGCTCGGCCTGCTGCTGGCCTGGGTCATGCTGCGCGCCGTGGTGAGGCCAATCAAGCATCTGGCGGCGGAAATCGATGCCATTCCCGTGGGCAGTCGAACCCGACTGAGCCTGGCCCGCGGCGGCGGTCACAATGAGATCAGCCACCTGGCCGCATCGTTCAATACCCTGCTCGACCGTACCGCCGACCTGCTCGATGCCGAGCATGCCATGCGCCAGAAGATCGCCCGGAGCGAGAAGCAGTTGCACATGCTGGCGGAAAACCTTCCCTTCCTCATGGGCCGTCATGATCCCCAGGGCCGCTTCATTTACATCAACTCGAAGCTGGAAGGTACGCTGGGGATACGGTTCGAGGATCTACGCGGCAAATGCCCCACGGAAGTGCCGAACCTGCCGGATGCCGATTTCATGGAGGGCAAGATCCGTAGCGTCGCCCACAGTGGTGTGATGGACGTGTTTGAAACCTGTCTCCGGACAGCCTCCGGCGAGGCCGTGTGGCTGCATATCCAGATTCTGCCGGAGTACGACGAGCAAGGACTCGTCACATCCGTACTTGCCGTCGGCCGCGACGTGAGCGCCCGCCGCATCGCCGAGCGGCATCTGGTCGAGACCCGCAATCGCCTGCTCGGGGTTTTCCAGACCATCCCGGACCTGATCTGGATCAAGGACCCGCACGGGGTCTATCAGGCATGCAATCCGGCCTTCGAGCGCCTCTTCGGCGCACCGGAGTCGGACATCATCGGCAAGACCGACCATGATTTCGTGGAGCCCGGTCTGGCCGATTTATTCCTTGAAATGGACCGGAAGGCCCTGGAAAAAGGGGATATTCACCTTAACGAGGAATGGGTCACCTTCGCCGGCGACGGCCGACGGGCACTGCTGGAAACACGCAAGATTCCCATCCACGACGCGGACGGCCAGATCGTCGGCGTACTCGGCATCGCGCGCGACATCACGGAACGAAAGGCCGCCGAGCGCCAACTCAAACTGCTGGAAAACGCCATCAACGTCACCGGCGACGCCATTTTCATGACCAACGACGAAGGCCGCTTCGTCTACGTCAACGACGGCGCCTGCCGGTCGCTCGGCTATTCGCGCGCCGCACTGTTGAGCATGGGCGTGCTGGACATCAACCCGGAATTAAGCCCGGAAGATATCCAGAGTCTCATGCATAACCTGAGCGAGCAGAGACGAATCGAAGGCATGGAAACCACTCATCGCGCCAAGGACGGACACATTTTCCCGGTGGACATTTCCAAGAGCCTGATGGAATTCGATGGAGCGCGCTTTACCATCTCGGTAGCGCGGGACATCACCGAACGCAAGGCCGCCGAGCAGCGCTTCACTCATCTTGCCACCCACGACGTCCTGACCGGCCTGCCGAACCGGGTCCTGCTCAAGGACCGCCTGCAATTGGCCATTGCCCAGGCCCATCGCGAACAGGAATTGCTGGCCATCATCTTCATCGACCTGGACAACTTCAAGGTCATCAACGACACCCTCGGACACGATGTGGGCGACGAGCTGCTCAAGCAGGTCGCCGCGCGCATGCGGGCCACATTACGCGAATGCGATAGCGTGGCGCGGCTGGGTGGCGACGAATTCGTGGCGCTTATCCGGGGGAACCACGGAGGCAGCCTGGAGCGGGTCGCCGAGAAGCTGCTCGACGCGCTTTCCCCGGCTTACGAAATCGCCAAACGGCAGCTTTACTCGGGCGCCAGCATGGGCATCGCCGTCTACCCTTACGATGGCGAGGACATGGACACGCTGATGCGCAACGCCGACACCGCGATGTATGCGGCCAAGGGCCAGGGACGCAACCAATACCGCTTCTTCTCCGCCGAGATGAACGCGGAAATCCAGGAGTGGTCCAAGCTGAGTCACTGCCTGCACCACGCCCTCCGGCGCAAGGAATTCGAACTGCACTACCAGCCCAAGATCGACCTGCGCACGGGCGAGGTACGCGGACTGGAAGCACTGATCCGCTGGCGTCACGCGGAATGGGGCCTGGTCTCCCCGGCCCGTTTCATCCCCGTGGCGGAAAAGAACGGCCTGATCAACGACATCGGCCTGTGGGTCATGAACGAGGCCTGCCGGCAGATGCGCGCCTGGCTGGACGAAGGGCTCGATCCCGGCCGGGTCGCTGTCAACTTGTCCGGCCAGCAATGTCTGGGCGACGAACTGCCCCGTCAGATCCGCTCCGCGCTCCGCCGCCACCGTCTCGAAGGCGTGCACCTGGAAGTGGAAATCACTGAAAGCATCGTGATGAGCGATACGGAGGAATCCGTACGCGCCTTCTGGGCCCTGAGGGATCTCGGCGTCAGCGTGGCGGTGGACGACTTCGGCACCGGCTACTCCTCGTTGAGCTATCTCAAACGGCTGCCGGTCAACACGCTCAAGATCGATAAATCATTCATCGATGACATTGAAACCGATCTCCAGGACAAGGAAATCATCCGCGCCATCCTGGCCATGGCACAGAGCCTCGGCCTGAGCGTGGTGGCGGAGGGGATCGAGACGGAGGCACAGCTGGACTACCTGCGCTCAACCGGCTGCTCGGAAGGGCAGGGTTACTATTTCAGCAAGCCCCTGCCCGCACGGGAGATCACCACGCTGTTGCTTGCCGGAGTGCCAACGGGTTGATGTGGATCAGGGCTGCCAGCGCAGACACCATAGAAGCACACTCATCCGCTGGTTCCGTCTTCGCCACCGCAAGCCAGGCAACCGCATCTTAAAACAAGCCGATTTTCATTAATCGGTCAGACTTCACCCTGTCTTTCAGTAACACACTGATTCGTAAAACGAATTCATGAATTCTTTGGTTGATGGGGCGGAATCCTGCCGAATCCACCATCGTCATCGCGATCCGGTTTTTTTTGCGGCCTAGGGGCAGACAGGCCTCATCAGCTGAGATATAAACCGCTTCATGCGCCTATCTCATCGCATCAGCCTGCACAGTAAATGGACACTGGCCCACGCGTGGCTGTTGTGCGTTCTGCTTTCCCTCCTGCTAAGCGGGTGTGACGACCGAGATCGCACGCCCACCATGCCAACCTACGACGCCACCCCCCCACTGAGCAAAACGCCAATCCTCATGCTCGGGGTGCATCCGCTACACAACCCCGGCATGCTCCTGCAGATGTATGGCCCCATTGTCGAGGCCCTGAATCAGGCCATTCCCGAAGTGGAAATACGTCTCGAAGCCTCGCGCGATTACGGTGAGTTCGAACGCAAGCTCACCGCACGCGCGCTGGAACTCGCCCTCCCCAACCCCTACCAGACGCTGACCGCCGCGGAGCATGGGTACCGGGTTTTCGCCAAGGTCAGGGGTGACGATGACTTCCGCGGCCTGATCCTGGTGAGCAAGGAGCCGGACGCGCCGGATCAGGTCGACGACCTGCGCGGCAAGACCTTCAGCTGCCCCGCCCTCACCGCCCTGGCGGCCTGCATGATGCCGCTCCTGCACCTGAAGGAACTGGGCCTCGATGTCCGCAATGAGCTGAATATCCTGAGCGTCGGCTCGCAGGAATCCAGCATTCTCAACGTGGCCCGTGGCCTGACTGACGCCGGCGCCACCTGGCCCCCGCCCTGGCGCGCCTTCCAGAAACAACACCCCGAACTCGCCGCCCGGCTGACCGTACGCTGGGAGACTGCGCCCTTGCCGAACAACAGCCTCGTGGCACGGGATGATATTTCCCCCGAATTGGTCACGCGGATTCGTGATCGTCTGATCGCCCTTTCGGACACCGAGGCGGGACGCAAACAGCTGGAAAAGGCCGAGCTTACAGGTTTCGAGGCAGCCGACCTCACGACCTATGCGCCCATACAGGCCTTCCTGCAGCGCTATCGGGAGCAGCTTGGAGACCCGGGGCCATGAACTTCCGGCTTTCCGCGCTGCCCCGCCCCCTCCGAACCTCGCTGCGATGGCGTCTCGCCGCCAGCATCGCACTGGTTCACGCGTTGATGATGGCCATCTTCGTCTTCGACCTGACCAGTCGCGAACAGGATCTGCTGGTCCAGAACGAGGAGGCATCCACGCTCAACACGGCAGCCTTGCTGGCCCGTTCAAGCTTCGAATGGGTGCTTGCCCGTGACCTCGCCGGGCTGGGCGAACTGATCATGCCTCTCGCAAGGAGCCCCGACACCGCCTACGTCATGATTCTCGACCGCGAGGGGCGCGTCCTGGCGCACAGCGAGGGCCGGCTGGTCGGTCAATACCTGCGCGACCCGAGCAGCCTGGCAGCGCTCAGACCTGATGCCGACGGACCGCGACTGGTCCAGAGCACGACGACTCTGGTCGACGGCATCGCCCCCATCATCGCCAACCACAATGCGGGAGAGCGGACCGGCCAGATCGTCGGCTGGGCCCGTATTGGCACAAATACCAGTCGCACCCATGCCGCCTTGAAACAGGTCATGCGCGACGGCCTGTTCTATACCCTGGCCGCCATTCTCATCGGCACCTTGCTGGCGCTCATCATCTCCGCCGACCTGACCCGTGACCTGCGTCGCATGAAAACCTTGTTCCAGCGCGTCAGCGCCGGCGACCTGGATCAGCGTATCGAGGTGGTCCGCGAGGATGAGCTGGGTAGCCTGATGCAGGGGCTCAACCACATGCTGGAACGGCTGGAGGCCAACGAGCGGCTCCTCAAGGACACGCAGGAACGCCTGGAACTGGCGCTTCGGGGCAGCAACGACGGCCTGTGGGACTGGGATCTGAACGCCCATCGGGTGTACTACTCGCCTCGCTGGAAATCGATGCTGGGATACGAAGACGGGGACATTGGCGACGCAGTGGACGAATGGGCCAGCCGGGTCCATCCGGATGACCTGTCCGCCACCATGGACGCGATCCAGGCCCACCTTGAAGGGCGCAGCCCCGCTTACGAAAGCATCCATCGCGTGCGGCACAAGGACGGCCATTGGCTCTGGATTCTCGATCGCGGCATCGCCCTGCGCGACAGCGATGGCAAACCCTATCGCATGGTCGGCACGCATACCGACATCACCCGGCGTATCGAACTTGAGCACAACCTGAGCCTTGAGAAGGAACGCTTGCGCATCGTGCTGATGTCGATGGCCGATGGCGTGATCGCCACCAATGCCAAAGGGCGCATCGAGTTCCTCAATCCCGTGGCCGAGGAACTGACCGGCTGGACCCTGGCCGAGGCCATGGAGCACCCGCTCGAACAGGTGGCTCAACTGATCACCGATGACAACGCCCCTCCCCTGGACCGCGAGGCCGTCGGCAAGCTTCTGCGCGGCGACCGGCACGGCATCACCGCCCGACTCCTCCGCCACGGGGAAAACCAGCGCTTCAACGAGATCGAACTGAAGATCTCCCCCATCGAGGGCGGCAGCGGCGCGGAAGGGCATGTGCTGATCCTGCACGACATCAGCGAAACCCACCGCCTGATGGAACAGATGAGCTGGCAGGCCAGCCACGATCCGCTGACCGCCCTGCCCAATCGCACGGCCTTCGGCGAGCGGCTCAAGGCCCTGCTGGAAGGCACCCGCAAGGCCCACGAGCAACATGCCCTGCTCTACATGGACCTCGACCAGTTCAAGGTGGTCAACGACACCTGCGGGCACCATGCCGGCGACGAATTGTTGGTCAACATCGCCCACCTCTTGCGCAATGGCGTGCGCCGCGAGGACATGATCGCCCGTCTTGGGGGGGACGAGTTTGCCGCCCTGCTGACGAATTGCCCGGTGGACGACGCCGAGCGGATCGCCCAGCAGCTACGCGAAAGCGTCCAGGATTTCAGCTTCTACTGGCAGGACCGCGTCTTCAACGTTGGTGTAAGCATCGGCATCGTCACCATCGGCCCCACCTGGAACGACGCCGACGAGATCCTGCGCGCCGCCGATATCGCCTGCTATACCGCCAAGGAACATGGGCGCAACCGGATCCACGTCTACGAAGCCGCCGACGAGGCCATGTCCCGACAGGTCGAACAACTCGGCATGGCATCGCAGATCCAGCTCGCCGTGCGTGAGTCCCGCTTTGTCCTCCATGCCCAGCCCCTCAGACCGCTGACCGGCGACGCACTGGATGATGGGCTGTATCTCGAAGTACTGGTGCGCATGCTCGACCGCCACGGTCAGCTCATCGCGCCCGGCCTGTTCATCAGTGCGGCGGAACGCTACAACCTCATGCAGGCCATCGACCGCTGGGTCATCAGCACCACCCTGGAAAGCCTGAAGCGCGCCCTGGGCACGCCAACGGGGCGAAGCCTGAAACATGTCGGCATCAACCTGTCCGGCAACTCGCTGACCGACGAGGGCATGCTCGCCTACGTGGAGGAGGAGGTGCGCCGCCACCATTTCCCGCCCGGCCTGATCTGCTTCGAGATCACCGAGACCGCCATCATCAGCAACATGCACCAGGCCCTTGCCTTCATCCAGCGCATGAAGGCCCTGGGCTGCACCTTCGCCCTTGACGACTTCGGCTCGGGCCTGTCCTCGTTCGCCTACCTCAAGGCGCTGCCGGTGGATTACCTCAAGATTGACGGCGTGTTCGTGCGCGACATCGAAAGCGACCCCCACGATCGCACCTTCGTCCAGGCGATCAATCAGGTCGGCCGCACGCTGGGGTTGAAGACCATCGCGGAGTTCGTCGAAAACACCGCCACCGAGACCATCCTGCGGGACATGGGGGTGGACTTCGCCCAGGGCTACGGCGTCAGCGCGCCGAAGCCGCTCGAGAGCTTTCTCGGCAGTCCGTGACCGGACGCTTGCAGGCGCTCAATCCACCTCGACAGGGGGCGGATCAAACATGAACAGCCCATCCTCCCGCTGGATCAGTACCCCCTGACGCTTGTACTCGGCCATGATCCGGCTGACGGATTCCTCGCTCGCCCCCACGAGGGCCGCAATGTCCGCCCCCGTCGGCAGGACGAACCCATCGCGATCATCCGCGGTTTCCCTGAGCAGGAAATTGAGTACGTTCTCGATCCTGTGTCGCAACAGTCCGCTCGAAAACGAGACGATCACCTGATCCGCCCTTCGGACATGCTCCTCACTGCGCCTGACCAGGGCGACGCATAGCTCAGGGTGTTCGGACTCGAGCTCCTGAACGATCCGCAAGGGAATGCGACAGAGGTCCACCTCACCCAATGCAATCGCCGTATGGCCATAGGCGGAAGGCTGCCCATCCTCGGACAGCTCCAGGCCCAGCATGCTGCCGGGCCCCATGAGCCGGACGATACGCTCCTGCCCCCGTCGTCCGCCAGCAGCAGCTTGACCCAGCCCCGCCGGATCGAGAACAGATGGGAGCCCGCTTGCCATTGGTGGAACAGCACACCCTGGGGCGCAAAGCGAAGATTGTCGATCGGGCGCAAGACGGGGGTGAAAGCGGACTCCGGCAACACGGAAAACGCCATCATCTGTCGTACAACACAGCGACGGCAGTCTGAACGGCCAAACCAGGTCGCATCTGTGCAATTCACTCGGCTCACGCCAACACCCCATAGCAGGTCTATCGATTAACGCCTCCTGGCACTTGCCTCCTTTCATGCTCCCTCACAAGCCGGGATCGCTACGGCCGCCGCGCATTAAACAGGAAAAACCATCGCGGTCATTGAGATTTCTCAATCATTATTCCCCCCCGCACTGTTAAAAATGTTAATAACCACATAAAGAAAACGACAATTAACCAAACAACTCCCTTGGGCTTTATGGCCGTCCCGCTGCAATGGAATGGATGCGCGTGGCCAACCACCTTAGCTCGCATGAAGGATACGAGAAGACTCATGAACAGCATGTCATCCGCCGCGCTTCGCATCGGCACCCTGGCGCTCATCACCATGTTCCTGACCGCCTGTGGTGGTGGGGGCAACTCATCACCTCAGAGCCGAGCAGAGCTCAGCATCAGCGATGCCTCGGCCTCGCCCAGCCAGACCAGCGTGACTGTCGAAGTGCGACTATCCGCGGCCAGCACGGAAACCGTCAGGGTGGATTACGCAACGCTGGATGGCACCGCTCTTGCCGGCGTGGACTACACCGAAACCCGCGGCCAGCTCAGCTTCCCTGCGGGTTCGACCAGCGAGAACATCAGCATCGCCCTGCTCGACGGGCGCGACACCGCCGACACCAAGATCTTCCACCTGCAACTGAGTCAGCCGGTCAACGCCACCATCGCGGACAAGACCGCCATCATCACCCTGCAAAACGCCACCGACGCCGCGCTGTTCAGCAGCCCCGTCTACTCCGCGGACTGGGGAACCAGGGGTGTGTTCAGCAACGCTCAGGCATGCGCCCAGTGCCATACCGCCAGCGGCAGCGTCATGACGCACCAGGGCAAGGACGTCAGCCCCTACACCAACTGGCGGCACGACGTGATGGCGCACGCCCTCAACGACCCCTACTTCCAGGCCACGGTCGAAGAGGAAACTCACGTCTTCCCCCACCTCAAGCCCGTCATTGAAGACATCTGCCTGAAGTGCCACGCCCCCATGGGCCGCACTCACTTCCACCAGACCAAGACCGACCCGGACAGCCTCTATCCCTTCGCCCAGGCCATGTCCGAGAACATCGCCCGCGAAGGCATCAGCTGCACCGCCTGCCACCAGATGAAGGACGTCAATCTGGGCACCGTCGAGTCCATGAGCGGCGGCTACACCATCAATACCGAGGCCGACCGCGATGCGAACGGTGACCTGCCGATGTATGGGCCCTACACCGCTCCGGTGGGCCAGGCCATGCAGAACCAGACCCAGTACGCCCCGACCTTCCCGGCCACCGCACACATGACCGAATCCAGGATGTGCGCCAGCTGCCACAACCTCTACACCCCGACCCTCGATCTCGATGGCCAGTTCGTGACGGTGGATGGCGCGGGCACCGTGGCCCAGTTCGCCGAGCAGACCCCCTACTGGGAATGGCTGAACAGCGCCTACTCGGTCCAGGGCACGGCAGACTACAAGAGCTGCCAGGCCTGTCACATGGCGGAGCCGGAACCCGGCTATCAGACCCCCATCACCACCCGCCCACAAAGCGCCCCCTCGCGCACCCCGTTTGCCGTACATGAGCAAGTGGGCGGCAATACTCAGTTGCTGACGATGCTCAAGACCTATCGCGATGTCCTCGGCATCGCCGATTCCACCACCGAGGCCGGCTTCGATGCGAAGATCGTCGAAACCCGCGCCATGCTGGGTCGTGCCGCTTCGCTGGAGATCGGAACCACCAGCGCCACGGCGGATACCCTGAGCGTGCCCGTCACCATCACCAACCTCACCGGCCACAAGCTGCCCACCAGCTTCCCCTCGCGCCGGATGTGGCTGCATGTCAGCGTGAAGGACGGCACGGGTGCCGTGATCTTCGAATCAGGCAAGCCGGATGCACGGGGTCGCATTGCCCAGGATGCGGACTTCACCGCGCACGACTGCCTGGAAATCCACAAGCCGGACGGCTTCACGAATGACGGTTGCTATGAGCCGCACCGCGATGTCATCAGCAGTCCGGAACAGGTCGCCATCTACGAATCGGTGCTGGGCGACGTCAATGGCCACATCACCCACGTCCTTCTGCATGGCCGCCAGTACCTCAAGGACAACCGCATTCCACCGCTGGGCTACAAGCAGAGCGGGCTGCCGGCCAACCCGGCCGAGCCGGCCAAGGTCGATGCCGACATCGTGGGCGTGAGCGGTGACACCAACTTCGCCACCGGTTTCAGCGCCCCGAGTGGCGCGGATGGCAAGGACACCGTCTCCTATCAGATCAATGTCACCGGCAAGACGGGGCCGTTCAGTGTGGACGCCGAACTGCTCTACCAGTCGATCCGCCCCAGTTTTGTCGACTCGCACCATGCCGACAGCGAAATCGAGGGCGACAGCTTCGTCCGGCGCTTCAAGGCCATGAACGAAGCCGTTCCGCCCACCCCCGAGGTCATCACCACCGCAACGTCAGTGGCGACACCCTGATCAGGACTGATGCCAGATCCAAGCTCATGCCAGGGCGCCACATGTCGTGGCGCCTTTTTATGCCGTGAGAAAAAACAACGACCAAGGTTGATCTATATCAACCCCTCGGAAATCGACTCAGCCTATAAATGAATTAGCCGAACAAAAACAATGGCTTATAACCAACGTATTTGCTCGGGCATTACAGCCACCTTGGTGTGGACAGCCTCCAAGAAAGCCGATCTACAGAGGACAAAAACATGATGACCCTGCGCAAAAAACCGATTGCTTTGGCGATCGGCGCGTTGCTGGCCGCCACGGCCGCCTACGCGGCCACCCAGATCCAACTCAATAATGAAATCACCCTGAGCGAGGGTGGCAATGGCCACAAGCCCAAGATTCAGCGTGCCAGCGACGGCACGCTGGTCGTGGCCTATGGCGATTCGCCGGCCGGCGCACAGGACGTGTACGACACCAAGGGTGATGTGGAGCGGCCGGCGCGGGACATCTACGTCAAGTGGTGCAAGCCGGACAGCACCAAGACCTGCGATGCGGAAGCTGACTGGGCTTTTGCCACGACGCCGTCCGGCGGCGGCAATGTCTCGAATTCAGCCACCAAGTCGAGCATGACCAGCGACTGGAAAGGCACCAACGGCGAGCCCTCCCCTTACATGGGCGACACCGACAAGCCCAACATCAAGACCAGTGGCCCGGTGATGGTGCTGACCTGGACCAGCAAATATTGCCCGAACGGCGACCTGCAGGCTGCCGATGCTGATGGTGATGCCAACACCAACCAGCGCGCCGTACGCTACCTGGAGCGCGACAGTCGGATCATCCCGTTCTCCTGCACCTGGACCGCCTATTCCAAGGACAGCGGCAAGAACTGGTCCGATCCGATCCAGCTGAGCAACGGCGAGCGCGATGCCAAGCAGGATGCCAGCTTCGGCACCTATAACAGCGAGACCAAGAAGGGGCAGTTCAATATCTCCTGGCAGGAAGACCCGCAGGGCCTGAAGCTGGGCGAGGCCGACGGCCCAGGCGACGGCGCATCGGGCGCCAACGTCAGCCACGGCACCGACGTCTGGTACGCCTACGGCACGATCGACATGAACACCTCGAGCGTGGCCATCGTCCCCAACCCTTCACCTGAGGCCAACGCCTTCGGTTTCCGCCTGACCAACAACAAAACCAAGTTGGGAATCGGTGGTGCCGACGAAGCGAACCCGGTCTTCGACAGTGCAGGCGCTCAGGTTGACGAGAGCCTGATCGAAAGTGGTGTCGAGGGTGCCTCACGGCCCAACATCGGCATGGTGGGCAACCAGACCGTGCTGGCCTATGAAGAGACGAAGGGCTCCGAAGGTCTGGACGAAGGCAAGTTCATCCGTTACCACACCTTCACCTACAACACAGTGCCGACAGGGGACGTGGGCTGCATCATCAGCGACCCGACCAAGAACGCGCGTCGCGTGCGCTTCCTGACCCAGAGCGCCGACGCGGCCACGGGCAGCACCGCCGGCAACAGTGGCATCAACATCGCCATCTTCTGGAAGGAAGGTGCCTACACCACCGGCGGCCCGTCTGACATCGTGTTGCGTCGCGGCATGGTGGACCCGGCCGCTGCGCTGACCACACAGAGCGGTCTGCCGGCCGCGCGCATGGTCCCGTTGGTCGATGCAGCCTGCGCGGCAGCGACCTATGAGGCCTCGCAGGCGCTGAACAACGCGCCGGCCGACAACATCAGCAGCCGCGCCGACCGCGTCACGTCGACCGACACCGGCCTGACCGACAATACCGAAGCCGACTTCTACGAAAACGCACTCGCCCACCGTGGAGTGCTGCGTGGCAGCGAGCTCTGGGTGGGTTACAACTACACACCGGACCTCGTCGCCATGTGGAACCAGGACAGCAACTACAACTTCTGGCTGCGCAAGTTCACGTTCGACGGCGGCACGAGCAGCACCGGTGGCAGCTGGGCCCTGCCGTTCAACGTCTCCAACGTAACCGACACCCGCATCAACGTGCGCGAGCCGCGCATCTTCGGCACGCCGGCCAGCAACCCGACGCTGTGCCCGACCGACCCGACTTTCTGCCAGGACACCAACGTGGTGTATGTCATGTGGGGATCGCAGGAAAACGTGAACCCGTATGATCCGGAGGGCGGTGATGACTTGGGCGTGTATGCCACGGTAAGCACTGACGGCGGCAACAGCTTCCTGGCGCCGGTACGCTACTCCGAAGAAATGGGCAGCCTGTTCGACGACGACGAGTCGGCCTTCGAGACCCAGCCGGTCACCCGCCCGGACGGCACCCGCTTCTACGGCATGTTCAACACCGAGAACGCAACGGATGGCACAGCATCGGCTCGCTATCGCAGTGGTGACATTGTGCAGGTTGCAGACGCACCAGCCGCGGCAGTTAGCAGCAGCGGCGACGGCGGTTGCGTCCACAACCCGGACGCCAAGTTCGACCCGACCCTGCCGGCCCTGCTGGCCGTGGCCCTCGCAGCCCTTGGACTGCGCCGCCGCAAGCGTGAGCTGAACTGATCCACCACGGCATTCCTGCCATAATCGAACCCGCCCTTCCGGCGGGTTTTTTATTGCATGAACGCATCGCTTCTACATGAACTTGGTCTTCGCCCCGTGTGGGGCTGGGCGCGCGATGCGCATTTTCACCTTGCCCTCGCGGCAGGCTTGCTGACGGGAGTGGTCTTGTGGGCAGTGATGCCATCCGGCTACGCCCGGCCGGTCTGGAGCGCCCCCTGGCTGCTGATGTCTTTCCTGCTGCTTCAACCTGCCCTGGAAGAACTGCTGTTTCGCGGCGTCATCCAGGGCCAGACCTTGAGCTTCCACTGGGGGCGGCGCCGCTGGCTGGGCATCAGCATGGCCAACATCGTGACTTCCATCCTGTTCGTCCTGCTGCACCTGATGCATCACACACCCATCTGGGCCTTGGCCGTGTTTGTCCCTTCGCTGGTCTTCGGCCACCTGAGAGAACGGCATGCCAGCCTGTGGCCCGCCCTGCTGATGCATTCTGGCTATAATGCGATCTACCTGACCGCCGGCCTCTAACCGCGCGGCAATTCCAACAAGGCCTCGCATTCCATGGCATTGCGTTTCGTCAAAATGCACGGACTGGGCAACGACTTCGTCGTGCTCGACGGCGTGCGCCAGCAGATCGAGCTGAGCACCGAGCAGGTCCGCTTCCTGGCCGATCGGCATTTCGGCATCGGCTGTGACCAGTTATTGATCGTCGAGCCCGCACCCACGGACGACACCCTGTTCCGCTATCGCATCTTCAATGCCGACGGCGGCGAGGTGGAGCAATGCGGCAACGGCGCGCGCTGCTTTGCCCGCTTCGTGCGCGACGAGGGCCTGACCGAGGCCGATACCATCCCCGTCATGACCGCCTCCGGCCGCATCGTCCTGCATATCGAGGACAATGGCGAGGTAACGGTGGACATGGGCGTGCCGCGTCTGGAACCGGCCGAGATCCCGTTCGAGGCCGAGTGGCGGGAGATGGCCTATCCGCTGGTCGTGCATGGTGAATTCCACGCCATCAGCGCCGTGTCGATGGGCAACCCGCATGCGGTGCTGAGGGTGGAGGATGTCGACAGTGCTCCGGTCGAAACGCTGGGCCCGGCGATCGAGTCGCATGTACGCTTCCCGCGCCGGGTGAACGTCGGCTTCATGCAGGTCGTCGCTCCAGACCACATCCGCCTGCGCGTCTACGAGCGCGGCGCGGGCGAGACCCTCGCCTGCGGCACCGGCGCCTGCGCCGCAGTGGTGGCCGGGCGCCTGCACGGCTGGCTGGCCGACACGGTCAAGGTCGATCTGCCCGGCGGTCGACTCACCATCCACTGGCAAGGCGAAGGCCGTCACGTCATGATGACGGGACCCGCCACCCGCGTGTTTGAGGGAAGCATCGAACCATGACGGATGAAGTCCTGCCCCTGACCCCTGAACAGATCGCCCGCTACCTGACCGACCATGCGGATTTCTTCATCGACCACGAGGCGCTGCTGCTGAGCATGCAGCTGCCGCACTCGGCACCGGGCGCCATTTCCCTGGTCGAGCGCCAGGCCGCACTGCTGCGTGATCGGGTCTCCAGCCTGGAACAGACCCTGCGTGCCCTGCACGCCCAGGCCCAGGCCAACGAGAGCCTCGCCACCCGCATGCACCACCTGGCGCTGGCGCTGATGGCCGCTGACGGTCCTTGCGAGGTCATCGAAGCGGCACGCACCCGGCTGTGCACCGACTTCGACCTGATCGCGACCCTGGTGGCGCTGGAAGAAGGCCATTCGCTGACGGGCGTCTGCTTCAGCGCGCCCCCGGAAACCGCCTGGACCCCGCTTTTCGAACTGAAGCAGCCAGCCATTCCCCGCGTGCAGGCCGCACTGCGTGAATTGCTGCTGGAGCATGGCCTGCCGGAAACCGCCTCGGTGGCCGCCATTCCCCTGCATGGCACCGATCTCCGTGGCGCGATGCTGCTGGTCAAGCGCGAGCCACAGGGCTTCCGGCCGGACATGGGCACCCTGTTTCTGGAACAGATCGGCGAGCTGGTCAGCACCGCGCTGGAGCGCGCGCACTGATGTCCCGGTGATCCGGTGAGCGACGTCACGCCCCCGAGCGACAACGTCACCCCGTGGCTCGACGCTTTCCTCGCCGCGCTCGCCGCGCGCAATACCTCGCCGCATACTCGCGCGGGCTACACGCGCGACCTGAACGATGCCTGGGCCTTCCTCGCCGCCGAAGGCCTGACGGACTGGCCGCAGGTACAGTCCCACCATCTGCGCGTCTGGCTGGCACAGCGCCATGCGGATGGCCTCTCCCCCCGCACCCTCGCCCGCCGCCTGGCCGCCGTGCGCGCCCTGCTCGGCTTCCTGCGCGGGCAGGGCCTGATCGAACACGACCCGAGCGCAGGCCTGAAGCTGCCGCGCGCCACCCGCCATCTGCCGGACACGATCGAGCCCGAGCCGCTGCATCATCTGCTTGACCAGCCCGCCGACGATGCGCTGGAAGCGCGCGACCTGGCCATGCTGGAGCTGATGTACGGCAGCGGACTGCGCCTGGCGGAGGTCTGCGGGCTGCGCCTGAACGATCTCGACCCCGGTTCCGGCGAGGTGCGGGTGCTCGGCAAGGGCCACAAGACCCGCATCGTGCCGATCGGCGACAAGGCGCAGGCCGCCGTGCGCCGCTGGCTGGTCCTGCGCCCGACCTACGCTCCGCCCAGTGAAGCCGCCCTGTTCGTCAGCCAGCGCGGGGCCCCCATCGCCCCGCGCACGGTGCAGACGCGCCTGACCCGGCTGGCGCGCAAACACGGCCTGGCCGGCCGGGTGCACCCGCACATGCTGCGTCACGCCTGCGCCAGCCATTTCCTGCAGAACAGCGGCGACCTGCGCGCGGTACAGGAACTGCTCGGCCACAGCAGCCTGTCCACCACCCAGATCTATACCCACCTCGATTTCCAGCATCTGGCGCAGGCCTACGACTCAGCTCATCCGCGCGCCAAGCGCACCAAAACGTAGGAGAGCCGCCCCCGGCGCGAAGATCGGCCCGAGGACGGGCCTCCTACACCCCCATGCCTCGACAGCCCCGCTCGGGCTGATGCTAAGATCCTCTCTATTCCCACACCGGCGAGAACCCATGGAACAATTCCACGGCACCACCATTCTTTGCGTCCGCCGCGACGGCCGTACTGTCATCGGCGGCGACGGCCAGGTCTCTCTCGGCCCCACCATCGTCAAGGGCAATGCGCGCAAGGTGCGTCGTCTGCACGACGGCAGCGTCATCGCGGGCTTCGCCGGCGGCACGGCCGACGCCTTCACCCTGTTCGAGCGCTTCGAGGCCAAGCTGGTCAAGCATGGCGGCAACCTCGTCCGCGCGGCGGTCGAACTGGCCAAGGACTGGCGCACCGACCGCGCCATGCGCCGGCTGGAGGCGATGCTGATCGTCGCCGACAAGGAAAGCATGCTCACCATCTCCGGCCTGGGCGACGTGCTGGAACCCGAGCACGGCCTGCTCGCCATCGGTTCCGGCGGCTCCTACGCCCAGTCCGCCGCCCGCGCCCTGCTGCTACATTCCGAACTGGACGCCCGCCAGATCGTCGAGCAATCGCTCACCATCGCGGCCGAAACCTGCGTGTACACCAACCGCAGCTTCACCATCGAAGAACTCTGACTTTCCCGTAGGAGCGAGCTTGCTCGCGATATTCCAGCAATCGCGAGCAAGCTCGCTCCTACACGCCATACCGGAATATCCATGAATACCTCCGTTCAATCCCTGACTCCCGCCGAGATCGTCGCCGAACTCGACAAACACATCGTCGGCCAGCAGGACGCCAAGCGCGCCGTCGCCATCGCCCTGCGCAACCGCTGGCGCCGCCAGCAGGTGGCCGAGCCGATGCGCCACGAGATCACGCCGAAGAACATCCTCATGATCGGCCCCACCGGCGTGGGCAAGACCGAAATCGCCCGCCGCCTGGCCAAGCTCGCCAACGCCCCCTTCCTCAAGGTGGAAGCGACCAAGTTCACCGAAGTTGGCTATGTCGGCCGCGATGTGGAGAGCATCATCCGCGATCTGGCCGATGTCGGCATGAAAATGGTGCGCGCCACGGCCCAGGAGCGCGTGCGCGAGAAGGCCCGCGAGGCCGCCGAGGAGCGCGTGCTCGACGCCCTCCTGCCCCCGCCCCGCGATACCGCCACCGGCTGGGAGCGCGACGAGCACACCGAAAAGGCCTATGCCGGCACGCGCGAGAAATTCCGCGTTCGTCTGCGCGAGGGCCAGCTCGACGACAAAGAGATCGAGATCGAAACCGAAGGCCCGAAGCTCGGCGTGGATATCCTCTCGCCCCCTGGCATGGAGGACATGGCCAGCCAGCTCAAGGGCCTGTTCCAGAACCTCGGCAGCCAGCGCACCCAGCGCCGCAAGATGCGCGTCGACGAGGCCCTGCGCCTGCTGACCGACGAAGAGGCCGCGCGCCGGGTCAGCGACGAGGAGATCAAGCAGGAGGCCGCCGAGCTGGTCGAGCAGCACGGCATCGTGTTCATCGACGAGATCGACAAGGTCTGCCGCAAGGGCGAGTTCAGCGGCTCCGACGTCTCCCGCGAGGGCGTCCAGCGCGACCTGCTGCCGCTGATCGAGGGCAGCACGGTCAACACCAAGGCTGGCATGATCAAGACCGATCACATCCTGTTCATTGCCTCCGGCGCCTTCCACCTCGCCCGTCCGTCCGACCTCATCCCCGAGCTGCAGGGCCGCCTGCCGATCCGCGTGGAGCTGACCGCGCTGACCGCCGACGACTTCGTGCGCATCCTGACCGAACCGGACGCGGCGCTGATCAAGCAGTACCAGGCGCTGCTGGGCGCGGAGGGTGTGACGCTGGAATTCACCGATGCCGCCATTCGCCGTCTGGCGGAGGTGGCGTTCGAGGTGAATGCGAATACCGAGAACATCGGCGCACGGCGTTTGCATACCGTGGTGGAGCGGCTGCTGGAGAACTTGGCCTTTGATGCTCCGGCCAAAAGCGGCGAAACGGTGACCATCGATGCCAAGGATGTGGACGAGCGGCTTGGGGTGCTGGTGAAGAGTGAGGACTTGAGTCGGTATATTCTTTGACGGCGCGGGCCGGAAAACGAAGGTTTTCTGGATAGGCCGGCAGGTAACAGCGCCGGAAGAAGGGCGGGTCCCCCTCGGCCGCGCCGTGGCTGGCGTGTCCGGCAGGGGGTCAAACCGCCATGGATGGCGGTTTGAGGTTCCCCGGGACAGGATGTCCCGTGGAACCGGCCCCCTGACGGGCATGCCAGACACGGGCACCCCCGAAGGGGGCGGCGGAATCCATCCCTGGATTCCGTCCTGCGGATGCCGCTACGCGGCCCAGCGCCGCTCCATGCGGCGCTTGTCGGTCGTGGGGGCGCGTTTCTTTCCCCCATTTCTTTGCGCGAACAAAGAAATGGGGTCGCCCGCGTGAGATGCCGGTTGGACGAAGTGCTCGCCGTAAAGCGGGCGAAACACCTCGCCAACCTTTATCAAGGCCGCCCCGAATGGCCGTTGATGCGCTTTTTCGCCCGCTTTCACGGCTGCGCTTCGCTCATGCTCCAGCGCGTGCGGGCGAGTACCTTTCTTTGCTTGCCCAAAGAAAGGCACCAAAGAAAAGGCACCCCACGGGGTCGCCCTTCGGGCAAGCCATGGCCGGGGCCGCTCCGACCGGGTCGTCCCGACGTCACATCCTGTGACGGCGGGACTGAAAGGGCCATCCATGGCCCTTTCACCCGGTCTCCACAACCCCGTCCATGGCGACCCCGAGGGGGAGCTGCCCCTTCGTTCAACGTTGCACTGTCCGGAAAACCTTCGTTTTACAAACACCTCACGCGAATCAACAACCCCATGTCCCGCCACCACCCCACCAACCTCACCCTCCACACCACCACCCGCACCCTCGAAGTCAGCTTCGACGACGGCGTCACCTACACACTGCCCTGCGAATACCTCCGCGTCTTCTCCCCCTCCGCCGAGGTACGCGGCCACGGCCTGCCCGAACCGCTGCTGGTCACCGGCAAGCGCAGCGTCAACATCACCGCCATCGAGCCGGTCGGCCAGTACGCCGTGAAGCTGATCTTCGACGACGGACACGACAGCGGGCTGTATGATTGGGACTTTCTGTACGCCCTCGGTCAGGAGCACGATGCCCACTGGGCGCGTTACCTGGAGCGGCTCGAGGCCGCAGGCAAGACACGGGACGCATGATGAGCAAAGACTCAACGGATTTCGGCTTCCGCCGCGTGGCGGTGGATGAGAAGGCCAGACTGGTGCGCGGGGTGTTCGACTCCGTCGCCAACAAGTACGACCTGATGAACGACCTGATGTCGTTCGGCATCCATCGCCTGTGGAAGCGCATCACCCTCTCGCGCACCGGACTGCGGCCGGGCATGCGTGCGCTGGACCTCGCGGGCGGCACCGGTGACCTGTCGGCGGGCATGCTCAGGCAGGTCGGCCGCGACGGACTGGTGGTGCTGAGCGACATCAATGCCGAAATGCTCACCCGTGGCCGTGATCGCCTGCTCAACGATGGCTTTGGCGCCGAGGCACAGAGCGTGCAGGTCAACGCGGAGCTGATCCCGTTCGCCGACAACAGTTTCGATGTGGTCACCATCGGCTTCGGCCTGCGCAATGTCACCGACAAACCGAAGGCGCTCGCGGAAATGCACCGCGTGCTCAAGCCGGGCGGTCGCGCGCTGGTGCTGGAGTTCTCCCAGCCCCGCCACGACCTGATGAAGAAGCTCTACGACCTCTACTCGTTCAAGGCCCTGCCGCTGATGGGCAAGCTGGTCGCGGGCGATGCCGAAAGCTACCAGTACCTGGCCGAGTCGATCCGCATGTTCCCGGACCAGGAGACGCTCAAGGGCATGATGGAGACCGCCGGTTTCATCTGCTGCGACTACCTGAACATGAGCGACGGCATCGTCGCCCTGCACTGGGGCCACAAGGCGTGACGCCGGAGCTTGCCGAACTCGCCCGCCTGCCGCTCGAGCAGGCCTTCAACGCCGCGCTGGCCGCCGATCCGGCCTCGCGGGAAGGCCTGCGCGGACTCGCCGGGAAGCGCATCCGCATCGATCTGAAGGGGCTGTTCAGTCTCGATCTGCTGCCGCAAGGCGACGCCATCGTGATCGCCGGTCCCGGCCCGGATGAGCCCGACGCCGTCCTGAGAGCATCCCCTCTTGGATTCCTGCGCGCGCGGATGCGTGGCGACCTGATGGGCAACGACATCGAATTGCTGGGCGACAGCCACCTTACCGTGCGCACCGCGCGCCTGCTGAGTGGCCTGAAACCCGATATCGAGATGGCCCTGACACCGCATGTCGGCGGCCTGCTCGCCCACCAGATCGGTCGCCTCTGGCATGGCGTGGGCGACGAACTGCGCCGCTTTGCCGATAACCGTATCCGTGACAATGCCGATTTCCTGCGCGACGAGAGCGATCTTCTGCCCCATCGTGCCGAACTGGAGCCCTGGTTCGACGCGGTCGACCGGGTGCGCGACGGGGTGGAGGCGCTGGAGGCGCGGATCATGCGCCTGACGGGAGGCCATCGGTGAGCACGCATGTAGGAGCGGCCCTTGGGCCGCGATTCAACGCTGATCAATCGCGGCCCAAGGTCAAACACGAAGCTGGCGAAGCCCGCTCCTACAAGGGTCTGGTCCCATGATCCGCCCCCGCCTTCTCCTCCGCCTGACCACCATCCAGTGGGTGCTGATGCGCCACGGGCTGGACGAGCTGCTGTTCGCCACCCCCTGGTTCAAGCCGGTGCGCTTCCTGCTGTGGCTCTCGCCCTGGCGCCTGCTCGGCCACACCAGACGCCGCACGCGCGGTGAACGCCTGCGTCTGGCGCTTGAGGAACTCGGCCCGATTTTCGTCAAGTTCGGCCAGGCCCTCTCGACCCGGCGCGACCTGCTTCCGGAAGACGTGGCCGATGAGCTGACCCGGCTGCAAGACCGGGTGCCGCCCTTCCCCGGCGCGCAGGCCCGAGGATTGATCGAGAAGGCCCTCGGCAAGCCCGTCGGCGAACTGTTCCTCGAATTCGACGAGACCCCGCTCGCCTCCGCCTCCATCGCCCAGGTCCATCCCGCGCGGCTGCCGGACGGCAGCGAGGTAGTGGTCAAGGTGGTACGCCCTAACATCCTCCGGGTGATCGAACGCGATCTGGAAATCCTGCACACCCTCGCCCAACTGGCCGAGCGCGCCTCGCGCCAGGTGCGTCGCCTGCACCCGGCCGACGTGGTCGCCGAATTCGACAAGACCATCCATGACGAACTGGACCTGATACGCGAAGCGGCCAACTGCAACCATCTGGCGCGCCACTTCGCCGGTTCCGAGATGCTGTACGTGCCGGCCATCCACTGGGACTACTGCCAGCCGAACGTCATGGTGCAAGAACGTATCCGCGGCATACCGATCAGCGACCTTGCCGCCTTGCGTGAGGCCGGCATCGACTTCAAGGTGCTGGCCGAGCGCGGAGTGGAGATCTTCTTCACCCAGGTCTTCACGCACAACTTCTTCCACGCCGACATGCACCCCGGCAACATCTTCGTCAGCCGGGAAACGCCGAAGACGCCGCGCTACATGGCAGTGGACTTCGGCATCATGGGCGCGCTCACGCCCGAGGACCAGCGCTACCTCGCGGAAAACTTCCACGCCTTCTTCAACCGCGATTACCGCCGGGTGGCCGAGCTGCACATCGAATCCGGCTGGGTGCCCGCGGATACCCGGGTGAACGAGTTCGAGGCCGCCATCCGCACGGTCAGCGAGCCGATCTTCGAGCGTCCGCTGCGCGAGATCTCCTTCGGCCACTTCCTGCTGCGCCTGTTCCAGGTCGCGCGCCGCTTCAACATGGAAGTGCAGCCGCAATTGGTCCTTCTGCAGAAGACCCTGCTCAACGTCGAGGGCCTGGGCCGCCAGCTCTACCCGGACCTTGACCTCTGGACCACCGCCAAGCCCTTCATCGAGCGCTGGATGCTCGAGCGCATCGGCCCCAAGGCCGCGCTCAACAAGCTGCGCGATGAGCTGCCGCGCATGCTCGCCATGCTGCCGGAATTGCCCCGCCTGACCCATGAGGCCCTGAGCGCGCAGAAGAAGCAGGCCGAACTGCTGGAGCGGCAGATGCATGAGATTCGCGCCCTGCGGCAGGACATGGGGCGTGGGCGGCGCGCCGTGCTGATCATGAGCGGCGTGATCGTGGTCCTGGCGGGCACGCTGGTGACGCTGCTGGCGCTACGCTGAAGCACCCGCCGCCGCGCGGGCCCAGAACCGGATCAGCGTCCCTGCTTCGCCTGCCACTCACCGTACAGGCGGTCGAACTTGCGGTCCATCATCCCTTCGACCGCCGGATCCTTGAGGATGCTGGACGGGACCCAGCTCCACCGGCCGCTGTAGTACAGCATGAACCATGGCACATCGGCCGGACCGACCCGCTCGCCGCCCACGCTGACGCCGTCGATCAGCGCCCAGCGCCCGGCAATCGTCACCTCGCCCAGTTCGATGCCCTCGCGCCCCTTCAGGGCCGCGCTCAGCGCATCCAGCTCTTCATGGGCCTTGGCCTGCTTGCGCCAGCGCAAGGGCTGGAAGATCGCGCCCTGCTCGATCATCTGCCGGGTCTGCCCGGCCCCGAGGGCAGTCACGACCCGACGAGTCGCGCTGCGTACATCCTCGGCCTGCTGCTCCGCCGTACCCTGCGGCAAAACCTTGGGCGGCTCGCCGCAGGCCGTCAATCCAAGCATCATGAGCACGCCCAGCGTCCCCAGCCATATCCGCATTCTCATCACGCGCCCCAGGTGGTCATCAAATAAACATGGCTCGATATTAACAAACCATATGATGGATCAAGCCTCCGAATCCTGCGGTTGCGCAGGAGCTGCCGTTTCACCACGAGGCGAATAGAGACCGATCAGGACCCAGTCGACCGTGGGTCTGACCGCGAAGGAGGGGCCGGTGACGTGCAGCACCCCGCGTGGGCTGATGGCGAACAACAGACGCCCATGGTCCGCATGACGCTCCTTGTAGGCCTCCCAGCCGAAGGATTCGGTCAGGCGGGTGGTGTAGAACTCCGCCCCCTGTTCCATCATCGCTGTCAGATCGCCAATGTTGATGTCCTCGCCGAACATGGTCTGGCCCTGGATATGCCAGGCGATGCGCTGCTTTTCCGAGCCCATGGTCTCGCGCGGGGTCAGCAGGACGTGCACGTGGGCGGCCCCGAACTCGGCCTTGTAGCGCATGGCGGCCAGGGTATTGAGCTCCGGGTGACGCGACATGGCGAACAGGCGGCCAATGCCGACCAGGTCGAGCTTGCGGTCGGCCTCCTCGGACACCACGTTGCCGAAATAGGTCTCCAGACCTTCCATCCGCGCCTTGCGGATACCGGTGTAATCGCTGTCGCTGAGGATCACCCGGAACCCTTGGCCGACCAGCACCCGCGCCACTGCGCGCGAGAACTCGTTCGAACCGACGATCAGCACGCCCTTCGCCTCCGGCTCCGCCAGCCCCAGCCCGTTGGCGACAAGCCGCGCGGTAGCGCTGGCGAACACCACGGTGCCGATGATCACGATGAAGGTCAGCGGCACCACCGATTCCGCGCCGACGAAACCGACCTCCTGCAGCTTGAGCGCGAACAGGCCGGAGATCGCCGCGGCGACGATCCCGCGTGGGCCGATCCAGGCAATCAGCAGCTTCTCGCGCCAGGAAAGATCGGTACCGATGCCCGACAGCCAGACCTTGAGCGGCTGAGCGACGAACTGAATGGCAAGGAACACCAGCAGCGACGCGAAACCGACCTGCGCCAGGGTGGTGAAGTCGATGCGCGCGGCCAGCAGGATGAACAGGCCGGTAATGAAGAGGATGGTCAGGGTTTCCTTGAAGTGCAGCACATCCTCGAGCGGCAGGTTCTTCATGTTCGCCATCCAGATGCCCATCACCGTCACCGCCAGCAGGCCCGACTCGTGCGCCAGCAGGTTGGAGGTGGTGAACACGGTCAGCACCGCCGCCAGCACCACCACGTTGATGAGATAGTCCGGCAGCCAGTGACGGCGCAACACGACCCCGAGCAGATGACCGCCCGCCGCGCCCAGCGCGGCGCCGACGCCAATCACCTCGAGGAACACCAGCCCGATGGTGTCCCACTGCCCCTCGCCCGTGGTGGCGCTGGTGAGGATGAATTCATAGACCAGCACCGCCAGCAGGGCGCCGATCGGATCGATGACGATGCCCTCCCAGCGCAACACCTTGGCGACACTCGCCTTGGGCCGAACGGAGCGGAGCAAGGGAACGATCACGGTCGGCCCCGTCACCACCACCAGGGCGCCGAAAAGGGCGGCCAACTGCCAGCCGAAACCCACGAACCAGTGCGCGGCGAGCGTCGCTACGCCCCAGGAAACGAGCATCCCGACCGTCACCATCCGCTGGATCATGACACTGAGACCGCGCACCTCGGCAAAGCGCAGGGTCAGGCTGCCCTCGAACAGGATCACCGCGACCGCCAGCGACACCATCGGGAACAGCAGGTCACCGAACATCGCATCCGGATCGAGCAGCCCCGTCACCGGACCGGCCACCACACCGATCACCAGCAGGAAAAGAATGGCGGGAACCTTGATTTTCCACGCCAGCCACTGGGCCGAAATGCCCAGCAGGATGATGGCGGTCAATGCGACCAGCAGTTCCTGATTCATGACCACGTCTCTCTGAAATCTACACAGACCTTAGCAGCCTGTTGGTTTGGGGCCTACCGGAAGACTCGCGCGCGACGAGCCCACCGCAAATCACCGACCACAGGCTGCTAGAATGCCGGCATGAATCTGCAAGCCATCCTCGACCCGCTCAACGACGCCCAGCGCGAGGCCGTCACCAGCCCCGCCAAGACCACCCTGGTGCTCGCCGGGGCCGGCTCCGGCAAGACCCGCGTGCTCACCCACCGCATCGCCTGGCTGGTGCAGGCGATGGGCGTTTCGCCCTACGCCGTGCTGGCCGTCACCTTCACCAACAAGGCGGCGGGCGAGATGCGCGGCCGGGTCGAGCAGCTGCTCGGCCATGCCACCCAGGGCATGTGGATCGGCACCTTCCACGGCATCGCCCACCGCCTGCTGCGCGCCCACTGGCAGGAAGCGGGGCTTCCGCAGGCCTTCCAGATCCTCGACTCCGACGACCAGACCCGCCTGGTCAAGCGCCTGTTGCGCGAACGCGGACTCGATGAGTCGCGTTGGCCGCCGCGCATGGTGGCGGGTTACATCAACGGCCGCAAGGAGGAAGGCTTGCGCCCCTCCGCCATCCAGCCGGGCTACGACCCAGCCAGCCGCCAGCTGCTGGAGCTGTACGAGGCCTACGAGCAGCTCTGCCGCCAGAGCGGCCTGGTCGACTTCGCCGAGCTTCTGCTGCGCGCCCTCGAGGTGCTGCGCGACACCCCCGCCCTGCTCGACCATTACCGCCAGCGCTTCTCCCATCTGCTGGTGGACGAGTTCCAGGACACCAACGCCCTGCAATATGGCTGGCTCAGGTTGCTGGCCGGTGACAAGGGCCACGTGTTCGCGGTGGGCGACGACGACCAGTCGATCTACGGCTGGCGCGGGGCGAAGGTGGAGCACATCCGCCACTTCGACCGCGACTTCCCGCAGACCCACGTGGTGCGGCTGGAGCAGAACTACCGCTCCACCGCCACCATCCTCAAGGCCGCCAACGCGGTCATCGCGCACAACTACGAGCGCCTCGGCAAGAACCTGTGGACCGATGGCTCGGACGGCGAGCCGATCCAGGTCTATTCCGCCTTCAACGAACAGGACGAGGCGCGCTTCGTCGCCGAGCGCATCAATGCCTGGCGCGACGCGGGCAATGCATTGACCGAGGTCGCCATCCTCTACCGCTCCAACGCCCAGTCACGCGTGCTGGAAGAGGCGCTGATCCACCACGAGCTGCCCTACCGCATCTACGGCGGCCTGCGCTTCTTCGAACGCGCCGAGATCAAGGACATGCTCGCCTACCTCAACCTCGCAAGGCACCGCGACAACGACGCCGCCTTCGAGCGGGTGGTCAACGTGCCGCCGCGCGGCATCGGCGACAAGACCCTCGAGCAGGTGCGCGACGCCGCGCGCGAGGGCGGGCAGTCGCTGTGGCAGGCGGCGCTTGCCCTGCTGGCCGAAGGCCGGCTCTCCGGCCGCGCCGCCGGGGCGATCCGCGGCTTCGTGCTCGGCATCGACGCGATGGCGGCGGCCATCGACGAGCTGCCGCTGGAGCGGCAGGTCGCCCACGTCGCCCAGGCCAGCGGCCTGCTGGAGTTCCACAAGAAGGATGCCGAGCGCGGCGAGATGCGCGCCGAAAACATCGAGGAACTGATCAGCGCCGCGCGCGGATTCATGCTGCGTGAAGAGGATATGGCGATGGGGCTCGCCCCGCTGGAGGCCTTCCTCGGCCATGCCGCGCTGGAGGCCGGCGAAGCACAGGGCGGCGCGCACGAGGACTGCGTGCAGATGATGACCCTGCACGCCGCCAAGGGGCTGGAGTTCCCACTGGTGTTCATCGTCGGCCTGGAGGAAGGGCTGTTCCCGCACCAGATGTCGCGCGAAGACCCGGACAAGCTGGAGGAGGAACGCCGGCTGGCCTATGTCGGCATCACCCGCGCTCGCGAACAGCTGGTGCTGACCTGCGCCGAACGCCGCCGCCTGCACGGCAAGGATCTCTATCCGCAGCCCTCGCGCTTCCTTGGCGAGATCCCCAACGACCTGCTGCGCGACGTGCGCCCGCGCGCCCAGGTCGTCCGGCCGATGGGCCTGACCCCACAGCACATGCGCGCCATGGATGCCGCCGAGAGCGGCCTGCGCCTTGGTCAGGCGGTGCAGCATGCCATCTTCGGCGAGGGCGTCATCATCGGCCATGAAGGCTCCGGCCCGCAGGCGCGCGTGCACGTCAACTTCGGACGCCAGGGCAGCAAGTGGCTGGTACTGGCCTACGCCAATCTGACCCCGCTCTGAGTGGCCGGACACCTGAGCGCGTCCAGAGCCCGGTTATGGGCCTGAAAAAACTTTCATTGTCGTTTGGCTGATGAAGTCCTTAGATAGCTTCAATGCATTGCCGAGCTGTTTTCCATAAATCATGAGCGTTCGATGCCCGCCCCATCCCAGGTCACCAAGCGCACTCTGAGCCTCAGCCAGCAGACCATGCTGCTGCTTTGCGGCTTCGCGCTGCTTGCCTCGCTGGTGGTGGGGATGGCGTTCTACCACGTCCAGCGCCAGGATCTGCTGGCCCATCAGCGCGAAGGGATCGACAACCTGCTGAACCGCGCGCAGGACACCCTTGCCACCCCTGTCGAGGGTCTCGGCGGGGACATCCTGCTGCTGGCCGAACTGCATGCCGCGCGCATGCTTGCGGGCGGCGCCTGCCAGGACGAATCCAGCCTCGAGGCCGGTGAACGATGCGGGGCGCTGGAGCGTCTGGCGGACATCTTCGAGGCCCTGCTTCGCACCCATCCCGAATACATCCAGGTCCGCCTGATCGGCCAGGCGTATAACGGGCGCGAACTGCTGCGGCTCGATCGACGCCACGGCGAAGTGGTACGGATTCCCCCGGCCGAACTGCAGGCCAAGGGCGACCGGCCCTATGTCCGCGAGACCCTGGCCCTGCCCAAGGGCAGCCTCTACCTCTCGCCGGTCGACCTGAACCAGGAACACGGCGGGATCGAGGTACCGCACAACCCTGTACTGCGCATGGCCACACCGCTGTATTCCAGCACGGGCGCGGTGTTCGGGCTATTGGTCGTCAACCTTGCCTATGGCCCCGTGCTGGAGCGTGTCTCCGCGCTCTCGCCGCGAGACGCGCAGCTTTATGTCACCAACAACCAGGGCGACCTGCTGCTGGCGCCGGAGCGTGAACTGAGCTTCGGTTTCGACCTCGGCCAGCGGCACTTCATCCAGGACCGCTATCCCGAGCTATCACCCTGGCTCAAAGGCCATGACGAACCCCATCTGACCAACGACCAACGGCTGATCGGTGCACGCCGGATCGAGCTGCACCCGGCCTGGCCCAATCGCGCGCTTTCCGTATTTGCCGTCCAGCCCATGGACAGCCTGACGGACGAGCTGGACACGACCCTCTGGCACAGCGTGGCGGTCAGCGCTGCCCTGATGCTGCTCGGTCTTCTGCTCGCACTATTGACCACGCGCGGCCTCAGCCTTGATCTGAGACTGCTGACGCAGGCCGCGCGGCGCTTCGCCAAGGGCGACATCACCCCCGCCGTGCCGCGCAGCGGCTGCCGCGAAGTGCGGGAACTCGGCGAGGCCTTCAGCGCCATGCGGGCCGAGGTCATCGAGCGCGATGCCTCCCTGCGTGACCAGGAGGCCTATCTACGCACCATCATCGACACATCGACCGAGGGCATCATTACCGTCGACAGCCACGGCCTCATGAAGACCGTCAACCCGGTGGCGGCGAAGATGTTCGGCCACCGTGTGGAGGACATGCTCGGCGAGAGCATCAACATGCTGATGCCGTCGCGCTACGCCAGCGAGCATGATCGTTTCCTGCTCAAGCCGAATATCCTGCGCGGGGAAAAGCCACTGATCGGACGAACGGTACTCGGCCTGCGCAAGGACGGCAGCACCTTTCCGATCAGCATCGGCCTGGCCTCGTTCGAACGCAACGGCGAGCGCATGTTCACCGCCTTCATCCAGGACGTCGGCGCCCTGCAGGCCGCCGAGGAGGCGATCCGACAGGCGCGGGAGATCGAGTCGCTGGCCTATTTCGATCCGCTGACCAAGCTCGCCAACCGGCTCCGTCTGCGCGAGCGGCTTGCCGCGATGCTGACCACCGACGCCTCTTCGGATGCCCGCATGGCCCTGGTGATCATCGATCTCGACGGCTTCAAGGATGTGAATGACCGCCTCGGCCATGGGGCTGGCGATCGCCTTCTGATCACCATCGCCAACCGCATGCGCGAACTGGTGCATGGTCAGGATCTCGTGGCCCGCCTCGGCGGGGACGAGTTCGCCATCCTTTTCCCCGGCCTGGGTGACCCGCGGGAGCTGCGCCTGCCACTCGTGAACCTGCTGAAGAAACTCAGCGAGGAAGTCCAGTTGGGTGAACACACCGTCCGCGTATCGGCCAGCATGGGCGTCAGCTTCTTCCCCGATGACGCCGAAACCCTCGAGGACCTGTTCCGTCACGCCGACATCGCCATGTACCGGGCCAAGGCCGGAGGACGTAACCAATACGCCGTCTTCAGCCAGGCCATGGAAGCCGAGATCATCCAGCGCCACACCCTGCGCAGGCGCCTGGCGGACGCCATGGAGAATGAACAGCTGGAGCTCTACTACCAGCCCCAGGCCAACATGGGCAGCGGCCACATCACCAGTGTCGAGGCCCTGATCCGCTGGAACGACCCGGAACACGGCCTGCGCGCCCCTTCTATCTTCATCCCCCTGGCCGAGGAGAGCGACCTGATCATCCGCATCGGCATCTGGGTGATGCGGACCGCCCTGCGCCAGATCGAGACCTGGAACCGCCAGGGCTTGCGTATGGAGGTCGCCGTCAACATCGCCGCGCGCCAGTTCCAGGACGCGCGTTTTGTCGACACCCTCCGCAGCCTGCTCGCCGAACATCCCGAGGTCACGCCCGGCCAACTCAAGCTGGAAATCACCGAGTCAGCGGCAATGGCGGACTTCGATCAGGCCCGCCGCATCATCCTCGAATGCCGGGAACTCGGCGTGTTGTTCGCCCTGGACGACTTCGGCACCGGATTCAGCTCGTTGACCTATCTGCAGAAGCTTCCGGTCCAGAGCCTGAAGATCGACCGGAGTTTCATTGCCAATCTGCTGCGGGATGCCAACGACGCGGCCATCACCAAGGGCATCATCGACATGGCCCGCCTGCTCAATCTGTCGGTCATCGCCGAGGGCGTGGAGGACGAGCGGGTCATCAACCGGCTGCTGGACTTCGGTTGCCGCCTGGGCCAGGGCTATGGCATCGCCCGCCCGATGCCGGCGGCGGCGCTTGCCCTCTGGATGGAGCGCTGGCAACGCCCGCCTGCCTGGAAGACCATCCCGGACTGGAGTCCGAACGAACAGCACTTCGGCCTGATGTTCGCCCGCCAGGCCCACGAAGACTGGCTCAACCATCTGCTCGAATGGGTCGAAACCGGCCACGCGGACAGCCCGCCGGACAGCCTTGCCAAGGATGAGACAGCCTGTGCCTTCGCCCACTGGTGTGAGGGGCCAGGTGAGGAAATCTACGGGGGGCGGTCGGGCTTCGGACACTTGCTGGAAGTCCATCACGCCATCCATGAGATCGGTGCGCTAATGATTGAACATGTAGCCCAGGGCCGCCGCGATGAGGCACGCGCCATGATCCATCAGCTTCTTGACCGTCGCGACGCCCTGTTCGACGCACTGGAGGCGCTCAAGCTTCCCGTGCACTGAGCAGCCCGGTGCGCCCCGCGTCACCGGGCTTCCATGCGATACTTCGCCCCCGACATTCCTCACGATTTTTCTCAAGACTCGACCTTCAGGGAGCGACTTCCATGCAAAGACGCGCATTCCTCCGCGCCTTCGGCCTGAGCGCCACCGCGGCCGCGCTGGCGGGCTGCAACAGTGACCATGGACAGCCTTCGAATACCCCGGCCACCAAGCCGGCCGAGGTGATCAAATGGAAGATGGTCACCACCTGGCCGAAGAACTTTCCAGGCCTTGGCACCGGCGCGGAGAATCTGGCCAAACTCATCAACGAGATGAGCGGCGGGCGGATCGAGGTGAAGATCTATGCCGCGGGCGAGCTCGTCCCGGCGCTGGAGGTGTTCGATGCCGTCGCGCGCGGCACCGCGCAGATCGGCCACGGCGGAGCGTACTACTGGAAGGGCAAGCACGAGGCGACCCAGTTCTTCACCTCCGTGCCCTTCGGCCTCACCGCGCAGGAGATGAACGCCTGGTTGTTCTACGGCGACGGCCTCAAGCTGTGGCAGGAGGTCTATGCGCCCTTCGGCCTGGTGCCCATGCCCTGCGGCAATACCGGCGTGCAGATGGCCGGCTGGTTCAACAAGGAGATCAACAGCGTCGCCGACCTCAAGGGTTTGAAGATGCGCATCCCGGGCCTGGGCGGCGAGGTGCTCCGGCGCGCCGGCGGCACCCCGGTCAACCTGCCGGGCGGCGAGCTGTTCACCGCGCTGCAGTCCGGCACCATCGACGCGACCGAGTGGGTCGGCCCCTTCAACGACCTCGCCTTCGGCCTCTACAAGGCGGCCAAGTACTACTACGCGCCAGGCTGGCACGAACCGGGCAGCACCATGGAGGCGATCTTCAACAAGGCCGCCCTGGAAGCCCTGCCGAAGGATCTGCAGAGCATCGTGCTGAATGCCTGCAAGGTAGTGAACGCCGACATGCTGGCCGAGTTCATGGCGCGCAACAATCAGGCCCTCGAAGCCCTGCGCAGCGAGCATGGCGTGCAGGTGCGCAACCTGCCGGATGACGTGATCGCCGAGCTGAAGAAACTGTCCGAAGAGGTGCTGGCCGAAGTCGCGAAACACGATCCGCTGACGCAGAAGGTCTACGATTCCTTCACCGCCTTCCGCGCCAAGGTCAAGCCCTGGACGGACGCCTCCGAGATGGCCTATCTCAAGGCGCGGGGCTAAAGAACCCCGCCACAGCCGCTGCGCGCACCTGCCGTCAAACCGGCGTCATGGGCAAGCTCTAGCCTGAACGTCTCTTCTTGGGAGCCTTCGCGACCATGGCCGAGAACACCGCCGAACTGCTCGACACCGCCCACGCGCACATCACCGCGAACGTCCCGGTGGTCCATCCCTCGGAGACCGCGGCGGTGATCCGCGAGCACCTGCGCGAGCGGCATTACGACAGTGTGACCCATCTCGCGGTCTGCGAGCGTGACCAGTTCATCGGCCTGATCCGGATCAAGGACCTGCTGCCGGCGCCGGCGGAGATCACCGCGCGGGAACTGATGGACGCCGACCCGCCCATCGTGGCTCCGGGCATGGATCAGGAAAAGGTGGCCTGGCACGCGGTGCAGCACGAGGAGACCGCCATCGCTGTGGTCGATGCCGACAAGCGTTTCCACGGCCTGATCCCCGGGCATCGCCTGCTCGCCATCCTGCTGCAGGAGCACGAGGAAGACCTCGCGCGCATCGGTGGTTATCTCAAGCAGAACCACCGCGCCCGCCAGACCTCGGAGGAGCCGGTGCTGCAGCGCTTCCTGCATCGCCTGCCGTGGCTGATCCTGGGCCTGGCCGGCGCCATTCTGGCGGCGCAGATCGTGGGTGAATACGAGCACGAACTGCATGAAATGGTCCTGCTCGCCTTCTTCGTGCCGGGTATCGTCTACCTGGCCGACGCGGTCGGCACACAGACCGAGACCGTGGTGGTCCGCGGCCTGTCACTGGACATCCCCATCCGGCGCGTGATCGGCAAGGAAATCCTTACTGGCCTGATGATCGGCCTCACCCTGGCGCTGGTGGCCTGGCCGATCATCGCCTGGTTATGGGGCGACCCCAAGGTCGCCATGGGCGTGGCGCTGTCCATCTTCGCGGCATCCTCCGTCGCAAGCCTCACGGCGATGCTGCTGCCCTGGCTGCTCGACCGCCTCGACATCGACCCCGCCTTCGGCAGCGGCCCGCTGGCCACGGTGATCCAGGACCTGCTGTCGATCGTGATCTATTTCGCCATCGTCACCGCGGTCATCCTCTAGGACGCGCCCCGCCCCAAGGACGCCCCCCGGACCGGCGGCGATCAGAGCCAGCCACTCCGCTTGAGCCAGCGATGCAGCCCCAGGCTGCCCAGCAGAGTCAGCAGCATGACCAGCGGGTAGCCCCACGTCCACGTGAGTTCCGGCATGACCTCGAAGTTCATGCCGTACAGGCTGAACACCATGGTCGGCACGGCCAGGATCGCCCCCCAGCCGGCCAGCTTGCGTACCACGACGCCCTGCCGGTGCGCGGACAGGGCGACATGCAGGTTGAGGAGACCGAGCTGGGCCTCGCGCAGAAACTCCAGCTCGGCCAGCAATTGCGCGATGTGGTCATGGACATCGCGAAAATAGGGGCGCATGGCGGATGGCACCAGCTTCGGATGCCCGCCGCCGCTGAGCGAGCGGGCGATCTCTTCCAGCGGCACCGTGGCGGCGCGCAGGCGAAGAAGATCGCGCTTGAAGGCATACAGCCCGGTCAGGGTGTCCTGCTCGCGCAGGGCATTGGCGATAACCTGTTCCTCGAGTTGCTCGAGCTGCTCCGCCAGGGCGGTCTGGCGCGGCAGGTAGTCGTCCACGACCTCGTCCAGCACCGCATGCAGGGCATTGGCGCGTCCGCGCCCCAGACGGGCGGGAGCCCGCATGAAGCGCTCCAGGGCGCTGAAGGCCAGGCCACGCTGCCCCAGATGCAGCAGGACGATGAAGCGCTCCTCGAGGAACACATGCAGCTCGCCGAGTTCCAGGGGGCCCGTCACATCGCGTACCGGCTTCACCACCATGAACAGGGTTTCGGCCTCGCCAACCCCAGGATTGTAGATCTCCAGCTTGGACCGCTGGGCCGCCAGATGGACATCCTCGATCGCCAGCTCGTGCAGGCCGAACAGGGCCTGCAGACGCGCAAGAACCTCGGGGCCGGGTTGTTGCAGTTCGAGCCAGAGGAAACCCTGCGGGTCGTCCAGCACAGAGGGAATGTTCTCGGGGCTGCAATCCGCCCGTAGGACACTCGCGGACCAGGCCTGGCAATGCACGATCGCATCGCTGAAGCCCCCCGGTGCATCCCCCATCAGCCGCATCCGTCCTCCTCCGCATGGACCCAGATGGCGTGGGCCATGCCGGCATCCAGGGCATGCAGCGCCCCGCCGGCGCGGATCATCAGCGGCCCGTTGAACGGGGCGCGCTCCTCCACCCGCACCTCGCCTCCCGGCACCAGGCCGAGATCGGCCAGGTAACGCAACTCGTCCGGGCTGCGCTCATGCAGACGCGCCACCCTGACACCGATGCCCAAGGGGGCCTCCGCCAAGGGGCAAAGCGCCCGGGACTCGAACAGATCGGCATGCGGCGGAGGGATGGGCGAACCATGCGGGTCGCTTTCCGGACGCCCGAGCACCTCCCACATGCGGTTGACCACGCGCTCGGACACCGCGTGTTCCAGCACCTCGGCCTCCGCGTCCACCTCGTCCCACGACAACCCCAGCACCTGCACCAGGAACTGCTCGACGATACGGTGACGACGGATGGTCTCCACCGCCACCCGCTTGCCGGCGGGCGTGAGGCGCACGCCCTGGTAGGGGATGTGCTCGATCAGACCCTCGGCGGCCAGTTTCTTGACCATGCCAGTGACCGAGGGCTGCGCGACCTTCAGCCGCTCGGCCAGCGCGGACGTGCTGACCGGTCGGCCCTCCTCCCCGGAAAGCTTGTAGGTGGCCTTGAGATAGTCCTGGAGGGCGCGATTGCTCATGCGTGCCTATGATTGATGGACTCAATGAACCTTATCATTTTTCACCATTTGACGCTGGGAATGACCATGCAGTAGATTGGCCGAATCACAAATTTAGTTACAACTAAAACATGACCACAAAGCTACTCCTCGCCCTCGTCCTTGCCGTCCTCAGCCCCTGGGCCGTGGCGGCCATGAAGATCACCGCCACCACCGGCATGATCGCGGACATGGCGGAGAACATCGGCGGCCCGCATGTCGAGGTCGCCACCTTGATGGGACCGGGCATCGACCCGCATCTGTACAAGGCCACCGCGGGCGACCTGCGCCGGCTGCAGCAGGCCGACCTGATCCTGCACAACGGCCTGCATCTGGAAGGCAAGATGGCCGAGGTGCTGGAGCGCCTGGCCGTCCGGCGTCCGGTCCATGCCGTGGCCAGCGTCCTGCCGCGCGAGCGCGTGCTGGCATCGCAGGAGGTGCCCGACCCGCATATCTGGATGGACCCCGGCCTGTGGCGGTTGGCGGGCGAGGGCCTGATGCGCAAGCTGATCGAGCTGGACCCGGCGCACGCCGCCGATTACCGCGCCCAGGCCGAGACCTGGTTCAAGAAGGTCGATGCGCTGGACGCCTGGGCGCGCAAGGAACTGGGCGCCGTGCCCCAGCGCCAGCGGGTGCTGGTCACCGCGCATGACGCCTTCCGTTATTTCGGCCGCGCCTACGACGTCGAGGTGGTCGGCCTGCAGGGCATCAGCACCGCGACCGAATTCGGCCTGAACGACATCAGGCGGGTGCGCGAACTGATCATCGAACGCAAGGTAAAGGCGATCTTCGTCGAGTCCTCGGTGTCCGACAAGGGCGTGCAGGCCCTGCGCGAGGGCGTCGAGAAGGTCAACGGCAGGCTCGAGATCGGCGGCATCCTGTATTCCGACGCGATGGGCGAACCCGGTACCCATGAGGGCACCTGGATCGGCATGCTCGAACACAATGTGCGCACCATCGCCGGAGCACTGAAATGAGCGCCGGGATGACCCCGGCGATTTCGGCGCGCAATCTCACCGTCCGCTACCGCGAGACCGAGGCCCTGCACGCGATCGGCTTCGACCTGCCGGAGCACGCCCTGGCCGCCATCATCGGCCCTAACGGCGCGGGCAAGTCGACCCTGCTCAAGTCCATGCTCGGCTTCATCCCTGCCGTCGGCGGCGAGGTGCGGTTCTTCGGCCAGCCGCTGGCCGCCGCGCGCCGCGAGATCGCCTACGTGCCGCAGCGCGCGGAGATCGACTGGGACTTTCCGATCGACGTGCTGCAGACCGTGCTGCTCGGCCGCCTCGCCCACCTGCCGTTCTGGCGCCGCCCCGGCAAGGCCGACCGCAAGCTCGCCCTCGACGCGCTGGCGGCGGTGGGGATGCAGGAATTCGTCGACCGTCCCATCCGCGCCCTCTCCGGCGGCCAGCAGCAGCGCGTGTTCCTGGCCCGCGCCCTGGTCCAGCAGGCGCGCCTCTACCTGTTCGACGAGCCCTTCGCCGGGGTGGATGCCTCGACCGAACAGGCCATCGCGCGGGTGTTTCGCCAGCTGCGTGACGAAGGGGCGACAGTGGTCAGCGTGCACCACGACCTCTCCACCGTGGATGAATACTTCGACCACGCCATCCTGCTCAAGCGCGAACTGATCGCCTGCGGCCCGCTCGCGCAGGCCTTCACCACCGCCAACATCCAGCGCGCCTACGGCGGACGGCTGGCCGCGCTGCATGGCATGGCGGAGGGCCCCGGATGAGCGAGAACCTGAGTGAGTCGCTGCTCGCCTTCTGGCGGCTGGACGACCCCAACGCCCTGTGGGTGCTGGCGGGCGCCTGCCTGCTCGGCGCGCTGGCGGCGGTGGCGGGCGGCTTCGCCGTGCTCCAGCGCCGCGCCCTGCTGGGCGACGCACTCGCCCACGCGGCCCTGCCGGGCGTGGTCATCGCCTTCCTGCTCACCGGCAGCCGCGACTGGCTGTTGCTGCTCGGCGGCGCGGCGGCCAGCAGCCTGCTCGGCATGCTGGCGCTGGACTGGCTGACCCGCCGCGCGCGCATCCGCCAGGAGGCCGCGCTGGCGGCGGTCCTGACCACTTTCTTCGCGCTCGGCATCGTCCTGCTGACCTGGCTGCAGAAGAACCCGGTCGGCATGCAGGCCGGGCTGGACAAGCTGCTGTTCGGCCAGGCCGCCGCCCTGACCATCGACGACGTGCGCCTGCTTGCGCTGCTTGCGCTGCTGGTGCTCGGCAGCGTCGTCCTGCTGCTGCCGCGCCTGCGCTGGGTCGTGTTCGACCCGCTTCACGCCCGGGCCAGCGGCGCGAACGAGGGCGGCTATCACCGCCTGCTGACCCTGCTGCTGGTGCTAGCGGTGGTGACCGGCATGCAGCTCGTGGGGATCGTGCTGATGGCCGCCCTGCTACTGATCCCGGCCGCCGCCGCGCGCTTCTGGACCGATCGCCTCGGCAGCCTGCTGCTGCTGGCCGCGCTGTTCGGCATGATCGCCGGGGCGCTGGCCGCCAATGTCTCGCACGCCATCCCACGCATGCCGACCGGGCCCTGGGTGGTGGTGTTCCTGGCGCTGATCTTCACCGCCTCCCTGCTGTTCGGCCGTTCGCGTGGCCTGTTGAGGAACAGGGCATGAGCGACGCGGCCTGGATCATCGTCATCGCCATCCTCACCGGGCTGGTCAATGCCTGGCTGGGGGTGTTCCTGGTGCTGCGCCGCCAGGCCATGCTGGGCGATGCGATCAGCCATTCGGTGCTGTTCGGCCTGGTCGCCGCCTTCCTGCTGTCCGGCTCGCGCGAGACTCTGCCGATGTTCGCTGGCGCGCTGGCCACCGGCCTGCTGACCGCCTGGCTGTCCGGCTTCCTGGAGCGGCGCGGCGGGGTGAGCGCGGACGCCAGCATGGGCGTGGTGTTCACCACCCTGTTCGCGCTGGGGGTGATCCTGATCTCCAGCCAGGCCGGCCAGATCGACCTCGACCAGGAATGCGTGCTGTACGGCGAGATCGCCTTCGCGCCGCTGGACGTGGTCAGCCTGGGCGGCGCCGAGCTCGGTCCGCGTGCGTTCTGGACCCTGCTGGCGGTGGCCGTGCCGACCCTGGCGCTGATCCTCATCGCCCTGCCGCGCCTGCGCGCGTTGAGCTTCGATGCCCGCCATGCCGCCGCGCTGGGGCTTCAGGTCGGCCTCTGGCACATCCTGCTGATGGCGCTGACCGCCCTGTCCGCCGTGGCCTCCTTCGATGCGGTGGGCGCCATCCTGGTGGTGGCGATGCTGGTGCTGCCGGCCCTGAGCGCCTGGCGGATGGCCCGCAGCCTGGAAGGGATGCTGGTCTGGGCGAGCGTGTACGCGGTGCTCGCCAGCCTGTCGGGCTATGCCTTCGCGGTCTGGCTGGATGTATCGATCAGCGCCAGCATCGGCGTGGCCGGTGGCGTGTTGCTGCTGGTCACCCTGCTGTTCCTGGGGCCGCAGGCCATGCTGCGTAAACCCTCAAGCCAAGCCACCGGGACCGTCACAGCCCTGCGGGACTAAGGGTGTTTGTGAAAGGAAGGTTTTGTTGACAAGGGTGGTCGAAGGAGTAACTCCCCCTTGGGGCCGCCATGGACTGGCCTGTGGAAGCCGGGTGAATGGGCCATGGACGGCCCATTTAGCCCCCACGCGACAGGATGTCGCGCGGGGGCGGCCCGGTTGGAGCAGGTCAGTCCATGGCTCGCCCGAAGGGCGGTCCCGTGGGGGCGTGTTCTTTTGGTTACTTTTCTTGCACGAGCAAGAAAAGTGACTCGCCCGCACGCGCCGGAGCATGACCGGAGAGCCGTCATGAAAGCGGGCGAAAAAGCGCATCAACGGCTATTCGAAGTCGCCCTGATAAGCGCTTCGGGGTTGTTTCGCCCGCCTTACGTTCGTCACTTCGCATGAACCGAATCACACGCGGGCGACCCCATTTCTTTGTTCGCGCAAAGAAATGGGGGAAAGAAACGCGCCCCCACGACCGCGCCCCTTCGGGGTCCCCGCGTCTGGCATGCCCATCAGGGGGCCGGTTCCACAGGACTTCCTGTCCCGGGGAACCTCAAACCGCCATCCATGGCGGTTTGACCCCCTGCCGGACACGCCAGCCACGGCGCAGCCAAGGGGGACCTGCCCTTCGTTCGGCGCTGCACTGTCCAGAAAACCTTCCTTTTGTAATCACCTTCCGAGTCTTACTGCACCGCCCGCTCGATCGCCTGGCCGCCCTTCTGGATGTCCTTGCCCAGCCCTTCGACGGTGCTGCAGGCGGACAGGAACAGGGCGGCAAGGACGAGAAGGGAAGCTGCTTTCATGATGATCTCCGTGTTGGGCGAATCCGGCTCAGCCGCTGGCTGACGGATGCCAATCCTAGCAACAGCAGAAGGCTTGTGAACAGCCACACCGCGCCGATGAAGCCGAACAGGTTGGGCGCCTGCATCAGGCTGCTCATCAGCGAGTCCTGGTAGTAGAAGAACCACGGATGGTCCGGAGGAAATGCCCAGCGGTGCCAGGCGTAGAAGACCTCGACCGGCCCCACGGCCCATAGCACGCCTCCCGCAGCCACCAGCACCACGGCGCTGCCGCGCAGCAGCGCCCCGACGCTCGGAACGGCGACCCGCCGCCATGCCAGCACGCCCATCAGCCCCAGCCACCCCACGGCCGCCAAGAGGCCAGCCCGCTCGCCCACGTCCACCAGACGGGCAACATCGCGCAGGTGCAAGACCTCATCGCGGGTCAGCAGGACACCGAGCTCACGCCCCTGCGGGTCGTGATAGAGCAGGCTTTCCAGCCCCTCACCCTGCTGGCGGATGGCGCGACCGATCCCGGCAAACAGACGGACATGCTCGGCCGCGTCGGTCTGGATGAAATCCTGCCTGCCGTACCGGTTCTGCGGCACATAGGTCTTGAGCGTGGCGGGGATGTCGAGGAGGCGGTAGGCCGCGGGGTAGAGAAAATCGACCCTGGCGAGCAGCAGCCAGGCCAGCCACAGCGCGGTGAACCAGAGCAGCGCGCCGTGGGCCAGGCCCAGCGACAGACGCGCCCAGCGAGGCATCACTCTGCCCCGGAGGCGCGGTGGCGGGCGGCCAGTTCGACGTAGTACTCGGCGGAGTAGCCGAGGTATTCCAGCTCCTCGTCGGTCAGCGGACGGACCTTGCGCGCCGGGGCGCCGAGCCACAGGTAGCCGCTCTCCAGCTCCTTGCCCGGCGGCACCACGCTACCCGCGCCGACGATCACCTCGCGACGGATGACCGCCTCGTCCAGGATCACCGAACCCATGCCGATCAGGCAGCGCTCCTCGATGGTGCAGGCGTGCAGCACGGCCTTGTGACCGACGGTCACGTCGTCACCGACGGTCACCGGCGCGCCGCGCGGGTTGAAGCGGCTGGCATGGGTGACGTGCACGATGGTGCCGTCCTGCACGTTGCTGCGCGCGCCGATCTCGATGCGGTTGATGTCGCCGCGCAGCACGCTCATCGGCCAGATCGAGGCATCCCGGCCCAGGTGGACCTGCCCGGTGACCAGGGCGGTGGGATCGACCCAGGCGCCGGTCTCAAGCTCGGGCATATGGCCCTCGAAACGTCGGATGGTCATGCGCAAAACTCCAGTAACATGCGGCGATAATAACGCCTTACGCCCGCCACCTGAACGAAACCCATGCTGGATACCGTGTTGATCCGCCTCGGGCGCTATGCCCGCCTGACCCGCCTGGACAAGCCCGTCGGCATCACCCTGTTGCTGTGGCCCACCCTGTGGGCCCTCTGGCTGGCGGCCGGGGGCGTCCCGGGCGCACTGAATCTTGCGGTGTTCGTCGCCGGCGTGGTGCTGATGCGCTCGGCCGGTTGCGCCATCAACGACTACGCCGACCGCGACTTCGACCCGCATGTCGCGCGCACCCGGGAGCGCCCGCTGGCCGCCGGACTCATCCAGCCCTGGGAGGCCCTGATGGTCTTCGCCGTGCTGGCACTCATTGCCTTCGGCCTGGTCCTGCTGCTCGACCCGATCGTGCTCAAGCTGTCCGTGGTCGGCGTGCTGCTGGCGGTGAGCTACCCGTTCATGAAGCGCTGGCACCACCTGCCGCAGGTCCACCTCGGCATCGCCTTTTCCTGGGCGATCCCGATGGCCTACGCCTCGGAGAGCGGCGGCATCGACCTGACCGCCCTGCTGCTCTTCCTCGCCAACGTGCTGTGGACGGTGGCCTACGACACCATGTACGCGATGGCCGACCGTGAGGACGACTTGAAGATCGGGGTGAAGTCCACCGCCATCCTGTTCGGCCGGCACGACCGTCTGATCATCGGCCTGCTGCAGTTCGCCACCCTGGTGCTGCTCGCCCTGGTCGGCCTGCGCGCGGGACTGGGCTGGGCCTACGGTGCCGGCCTGCTGGCCGCCGCCGGTTTCGCCCTGTGGCAGCAGTGGCTGATCCGCGAGCGCGAGCCGGGCCCCTGCATCGTGGCGTTCAAGAACAACCAGTGGTTCGGGATGGCGGTGTTTGTGGGGTTGGCGGTGGGTCTGGCCCTGGGATGACGCCCGATGTGCGGGCGCCATCCTTCGTAGGACGAGGCCCGGAAACGAAGGTTTTCTGGACAGTGCAGCGCCGAACGAAGGGAAGGTCCCCCTCGGGGTCGCCATGGACGGGGTTGTGGAGACCGGGTGAAAGGGCCATGGATGGCCCTTTCAGTCCCGCCGCGACAGGAAGTCGCGTCGGGACGGCCCGGTCGGAGCGGCCCCGGCCATGGCTTGCCCGGAGGGCGACCCCGTGGGGGCGTGTTCTTTTGGCTACTTTTCTTGCACGAGCAAGAAAAGTAGCTCGCCCGCATGCGCTGGAGCATGTTTAAAAAGACAACCTTCAAAGCGGGCGAAAAATCCTTCAATGGTTCTTCAAAGCCGCTTTGAGACAGGCTCGTGGGCTGTTTCGCCCGCCATACGGACAGCGCTTCGACCCGCCCGGATCGCACGCGGGCGAGCCCCTTTTCTTGCTCGTCCAAGAAAAGGGGCGAAAAGAAGGACGCCCCCACGACCGCGCCCCCTTCGGGGGTACCCGTGTCTGGCATGCCCGTCAGCGGGCCGGTTCCACGGGACATCCTGTCCCGGGGAACCTCAAACCGCCATCCATGGCGGTTTGACCCCCTGCCGGACACGCCAGCCACGGCGCGGCCAAGGGGGATCACCCTTCGTTCAGCGCTGCACTGTCCACAAAACCTTCGTTTTGCGGACATTCCCCTCAACAAATCCTCGGCAGCGGATCATCCTCCAGCTCCTGCAACACCCGCTCGCCCAATTCGGTCTCCAGCACCACCCAGGCCGGAGCCTCGACGACCGTACCGATCGCTGCCGCGCCCTGACCTTCCGGCAGTGCCTGCCAGGCTTTCAGCAAGGCCGGGGCCTGATGAGGATCGACGACCGCCACCACCCTCCCCTCGCAGGCGAGAAACAGCGGATCGAAGCCAAGCAGTTCACACACCCCGGCGACCGGCTCGCGCAGCGGGATGGCCGATTCGGTCAGGCGCACCCCCAGCCCCGTGGCGGCAGCGATCTCATGCATCACCGTCGCCAGCCCGCCTCGGGTCGGATCACGCATGAAACGCAGACCGTTGAAACGCATGGCGGCCTCGGCGAGCGGAAACACATTGGCGGAATCCGAGTGCAACTCGCCGCGCAGCCCGAACGCCTCGCGCGCCAGCATCACCGCCGCGCCGTGGTCCCCCACCGGGCCGCTGACCAGCACGGCATCGCCGGGACGGATGAAGCCCATGCCGAGTTCGGGCCCGCGCAGGCGCTCACCCACACCGGTCACCGTCAGATAGAGCCCGCTGCTCTCGCCGCGCGGCACCACCTTGGTGTCCCCCGCCACGACGCGCACTCCGCAGGCCCGGGCGGCGTCCGCCAGATCGGCGACGATCCGCTCCAGGACATCGAACGGCAGCCCCTCCTCGATGATCGCCGCGACCGTCAGGTAACGCGCCCGGCCGCCGCTGACCGCGAGGTCGTTGACCGAGCCATGCACGGCCAGGCTGCCGATGCTGCCTCCCGGGAACTCCAGCGGCTGGACGGTGAAGCCGTCCGTGGTGAGCAGCAGCCTCCCCGCCGCCCACGCCAGTTCGGCGGCATCGAGCCGGGTATCCGGCCCGGCCTCGCCCAGCGACGCGGCGAACACCCGCTCGATCAGCTCGCGCATCAGCCGTCCGCCATTGCCATGCGCCAGGGTGACGATCTTCAACGAATCGCTCATTGCATCCGCTCCATGAAATGCGCCTCGACCAGTTGGCCAAAGGCCAGACCCGCGTCATTGACCGGAACGCGGGCAGGCAGGCAGACCTCGATGGCCCTGGAGGCCGCCTCGGCCTGGATCAGCTCGACCAGCAGGCGGTTCTGCATCACCCCGCCGGTCAGCCCCAGCGCGGGCTCCCCGAGGCGGGACACCAGGTCGAGCGCCGCGCGGGCCAGGCTGGCATGGAAGACGGCAGCACGCTCGACCACCGGGCGCGAGGCGTCCAGCAACATGGGCAGAAGGGTCGTCCAGTCGAGGTGGAGCAGGCCCTGCCCGTCCTCCCGCCATGCCAAGGGGATGGAGCCAGGCAGGGCGGCCTTCCCATCCCCCCTCACCCCTTCCCCTCTCCCGCCGGGAGAGGGGTTCAACGACGAGGCAGCGGCCTCCAGGCGCATGGCGGCCTCGCCCTCGTAGCTCGCCACGAGGCACAGTCCCAGCAGGGCGGCGGCGCCGTCGAACAGACGGCCCATGGAGGTCGTGAACGGGGCGTTCAGGTTCTGCATGGCGGCCTGACGCAGGAGAGGCAGATCGATGCCTTCCGGGGCCACCCCGACACCCTCCAGCCCCGCCGCCCAGGTCATCCCCAGCGCGCTGCGCCAGGGCTCGCGCGCGGCCCGCTCGCCGCCCGGCAGGCGGAACGGGCGCAGGCTGGCGACTCGTCGCCATTGCCCGGGCCGGCCAAGCAGCGCCTCCCCGCCCCACAACCCGCCATCGCTGCCGTAACCCAAGCCATCCCAGGTCAGCACCAGCATCTCGTCCGGAGGCGCGCCCGCCTCCATCCAGGCCTCGGCATAGAGGGCGGAGGCGTGCGCGGCATGGTGCTGGACGGCCACCGTCGGCAAGGTCTGCCGTCGTGCCCAGCGGGTCGAGGCATAGCCGGGGTGGAGGTCATGGGCGATGGCCTCCGCCGCTCGGCCATAAAGCCCCTGCACTGCCTCGACGCTGGCCTCGAAACGTTCATGCGCGCGCGGCCCCTCCAGGTCGCCGATGTGCGGGGAGAGCACGGCACGCCGCCCCCAGCCCAGCGCCACGGCGTTCTTCATCTGCCCGCCGACCGCCAGCCAGGTCTTTTTCAAGGCGAAGGGCAGATCGAGCTCCAGCGGCGCATCGCCCCGCCCGAGGCGGAGCGGCCGGGCACGGCCGGCGATGACCCGCCGCACGGGATCGTCCATGGGATGGAGGATGGGGCGGTCGTGGTGCAGGAAGGCATCGGCGATGTCCACCAGGCGTGCCTCCGCCTCGTCCGGCGTGCTCGCCAGGGGTTCGCCGGAGCGATTGCCGGAGGTCGCGACCAAGGGGCTGGCGAAGTCATCCAACAACAGGTGATGCAGCGGGCTGGAGGGCAGCATGATGCCGATCTCGGTCAGGCCGGGGGCGATGGCATCGGGTAGAGGATGTGGGCGCGAACAAGACAACAACACAATCGGCCGGGCGGATGAAACCAGCGCCTCGGCCTCAACGGCGCCAAGACCGAAATCACGCCGCACCGCCACCAGCCCATCCGCCCCGGCCCACGGAAACATCACGGCCAACGGCTTGGTCGGCCTGTGCTTGCGTTCGCGCAGACGGCGGACGGCCGCTTCGTTGCGCGCATCGCACATCAGCTGGTAACCGCCCACGCCCTTCACCGCCACGATACCCCCGTCCCGCAAGACCGCGACAGCAGCCTTCAGGGCCGCCTGGTCACCATCGATCCGCCCGGCCCCACGGACAAACCACAGGCGCGGGCCGCAGGACGGGCAGGCGATGGCCTCGGCATGGAAGCGGCGGTCAGCCGGATCGCGATACTCCCGCAGGCAGTCCGGACAGAGTGCGAATCCGGCCATGCCCGTCCGGCCGCGATCCCACGGCGGGCTCTCCAGCAGGCTGACGCGAGGGCCGCAGGCGGCGCAGGCAATGAAGGGGTGGCGATGACGGCGGTCGCGGGCATCCGCCAGCTCGGTCAGGCAGGATGAGCACGGGGGGCGGTCCAGCGGCAAGTGGTGCTCGGCGGCATCGGCGGAAAGGCTGGGCAGGATGTGAAACCCCCGCCTTCCCCGAATTGCCTCCGCCGTGTCATGGATGGCGAGAATATGGGCGCCCGCCGGAGCCTCCAGGCGCAGGCGGATCATGAAGGCGTCCAGCCAGTCAGCCTCCCCTTCGACCACCCCCTCGACCCGCCCGCCGACATTGGCGGTTTCACCGGCCAGGCCCAGTTCATCCGCGAGCCTGGCCAGAAAGGGCCGGAATCCCACGCCCTGAACCTGCCCCTCGATGCGGAAGCGTCTGGCCTCGATCATGCCGCCCGGCGCACCCCGCCGGACCAGGCGATGTGACAGGCCCCCTCGTCCGACACCATGCAGGGGCCGACCGGATGGCGCGGGGTGCAGGCCGTGCCGTACAGCGGGCAGCCCTGCGGGCGGATACGGCCCAGCACCACTTCGGCGCAGGCGCAGCCAGGCGGCATCTCGCCAGCGCGTCGGCGCGGCGCCTCGGGCGCGGGAAAGCGCAGCCGGGCGTCGAATCCGGCCCAGGCGGGCGGCAGAGCGAAGCCGGACGCCGGAATCATGCCGATGCCGCGCCAGTTCGCATCCTCGGTCAGCAGTATCTCGTCCAGCAGCCGGCGGGCGACCGGATTGCCCTGCGTCCGCACCACCTCGGGATAGGCGTTCTCCAGCACCGCGCGTCCCTCGGCGAGCTGCGTCAGCACCGCATGCAGGGCGGCGAGGATGCCCTCGGCGGTGAAACCCGCCACCGCGACGGGCAGGCCGTGCTTCTCCGCGACGAAGCGCCACTCCTCCGCGCCCATCACCGCCGCCACATGGCCGGGCGCGATCAGCGCATCGAAACCCGGCCTGCCCGAGTCGAGCAGCATGGCGACCGCCGGCCAGGTGCGGCGCGCGCTGAGCATCACGCTCAGGTTGTCGGGCAGCCCACCCTTGGCCAGCAAGGCGGCGACCGGCGCGGTGGTGGTCTCGAAGCCCGCGGCAAGGAACACCACCTGCCGATGCGGATGAGCACGGGCGATCGCCTCGGCTTCCTGCGGGGCGGCGATCGCCCGCACGTCCGCACCTGCGGCGCGCGCCTCGACCAGCGAGCGGATTTCACCCTTCGGCACATTGACCGGCACCCGCAGCAGGTCACCGAAGGCCACCAGGATCACACCTTCATCGAGGGCCAGGCGGATGGCGTGAAAGATATCCTCCTCCGGGCAGACGCAGACCGGGCAGCCGGGCCCGGCGATCAGCTCGATGCCCTCGGGAAGCGTGGCACGCAGGCCGCTCAAGGTGATGGTGCGCTCATGGCCGCCGCAGACGTTCATCACCCGCACCGGGCCACCAGCAACATTGGGCAGAGTGCGGATGCGCTCCAGCCAGTCCGATGCGCTTGCCATCATGCGCGCAGCACGCCGAAATGGGGGCGCGCGGCGGCGGGTCGCGGGCGGCGCAGGGCCGCCTGTTCCGCGCGAAGCCAGCCCAGCCAGCCCGCCATGCCCTGCCCTTTTTTCGCGGACAGCGTCATCAGCGCTGCGTCCGTCGCCAGGTCGCGCAGGGCGACCTCGGCGCGGACGGGATCGAAGTCGTCCATGAGCGGCAACAGATCGGCCTTGCTCAGCAGCACGAGATCGGCGGCGCGGAACATCACCGGGTACTTGGCGGGCTTGTCGTCGCCCTCGGTCACCGACAGCAGCACCACATTGCGGTGTTGGCCCAGGTCGAAGCTGGCCGGGCAGACCAGGTTGCCGACGTTTTCGATGAACAGGATGTCAATGCCGGACAGGTCCATCCCGTGCAGGGCGTCATGCACCAGGTGCGCGTCGAGATGGCAGGCCTGGCCGGTGCCGATCTGCACGGCGGGCACGCCGTGCGCGGCGATGCGGCGCGCGTCGTTGTCGGTGGCGAGATCCCCCACCAGCACCGCGCAGCGCAGCTCGCCCTTCAACGCCTCGACGGTGGCCTCCAGCAGCAGGGTCTTGCCCGCGCCGGGCGAGGACATCAGGTTGACCGCCAGCACGCCGTGCCGCGCGAAATGCTCGCGGTTGTGCGCCGCCATGCGGTCGTTCTCGGCCAGCAGGCCCTCCAGCACGGGAACGGCATGGCTCGCCGCCGCGGTTTGCTGATTTCCGGGGGTGATCGAACAGCCGCAGGTGTCACACATCGTCCGCTTTCTCCAGGTCCAGGCTGACCAGTAACAACTCATCGCCCGCCACGAGTCGGGTATGCGGACTGGCGCACACGGGGCACACGAGGCGATTCGCCGAGGCCTCGCTCTCGGCGCCGCAGTCGTCGCAGCGCACGCGTACCGGCACGGCTTCGATCGTCAGCGCGGCCCCTTCGGCCCGGCTGCCCCGCGCGGCCTGGGGGAAGGCGCTCGCCAGCAGTCCTGGCTCCACCCCGGACAGTGCCCCGATGCGCACGGTCACGCCACGCACGGCGCCATGACCATGGGTCCGCGCCACCCGCTCCACCTGGCGCAGCAAGGCGCGTGCGATCGACAGCTCATGCATCGCCGCCCGCCTGCTCCATGGCCCGCCACAAGGCCCAGGCCTCGCCGGCCTGCGCCGCTTCGACCTTCTGGATGGCGTAGCCGACATGCACCATGACGAAATCCCCCGCCGCCAACGGCTGGCCGGCGAGCAGGAACAGGCTCACCTCGCGCTCGACGCCCTTGGCGCGACACACGGCGGTGTCACCTTCGAGCCGAATGATCTGCATAGGGATGGCCAGGCACATGGGTATCGTGATTCAGGCTTGTTTGCCTAAACTCTATACCATCATCCACGCTGGAGCTGAGCTCATGCGCCGTATCCTTCCCTGGTTCCTGCTCCTCGCCGCCCCGGCGGCCCTCGCGCACGGTGGCCACCAGGGCCATGGCGGACTGGTCGACGGACTGCTGCACCCCCTGCTCGGGCTCGATCACCTGCTCGCCGCGCTGGCGGTGGGTCTATGGGCGGGCAGGATGGAGGGGCCCGTGCGCCTTGCCGCGCCGCTGGCCTTCGCTGTCACCATGCTGTTTGCCGCCGCGTTCGGCCTGGCCGTGTCCCTACCGGACTGGCTCGCGGCCATGATCGAGCCCGGGATCGCGGTCTCGCTGATGGCCCTGGGGCTGCTGCTCACCCTGCCCTCGAGCCTGCGGCCGGCCATCGCGCTGTCCATGCTGCCGGCGCTTGCGGTCGTGCATGGCCTGGCGCATGGCACGGAAGGGATGGCCGGAGCAGGACCTGCCTATCTTGCCGGACTGGGGGCGAGCACCCTGGCCTTGCATGCCACGGGCCTGCTGCTGGCGTTGCGCATGACGCCTCGGCTGATGCCCAACGCGACGCGGGGATTCAGCCTCATCATGCTGGCGAGCGGAATGTGGGCCTTGCTGTGACCACCTGAGCAACCACGGGAAGCGCTGAATGTCAGCGCTTCCCGTCTGGGGCAGGGATGCCCCAGCGCGAACAAGAACGTAAGTCATTGATTCACGGATGCTGACGCGAATTCACTTCGCGGCAGGCCGCGCTGAAAAAATCCAAGGACGGATTTTTTTCAGCGCTTCCCTTCGGGGCGAGCAGGCTGGCCAGCCGATCGGCCAGATCCAGCGCGGCCCGCTCCACGGCGGGAGAAAGCCCTTCCCCGTCCACTGTGCCCAGTTCGATGGCGTAGATATCCAGCCTCGGCGGCAACGCACCGATCGCCCCGGCCAGCTGGAGGGCATTCGCCATCCCGAGGCCGTGACTGGATGGACCGTCAGGCAACCCCGCCAGCGCCCCCGGCTCCAGACGCCGTACCGTCCCCGCCTCCGCGCCCGAACGAAGCGCATCGATCACCACCACATGATCGGCGCTCTCCAGCCAGGAGATCAGCCCCGCGCCCGGGCGATCGAGCCTGACCAGCTCAACACCGGGAAGCACCCGGCCCTGCAGGTGTTCGATGACTCGCCATCCGGCCGCGTCATCGCCAAAGGGCGAGCCCACACCGATGACACGTTGGGGCGCCTGACTCATCCCGCCGCCGGTTGCTGGGCGAAGAAGGCCTCGGCGCGTCGGCTCATCTCCTGCTCGGAGACGTCCTCGACATGGGTGGCAATCCACCAGTAGTTTCCGGCGGCATCCTTCACCCCGCCCTGGCGATCCCCCCAGAACTGGTTGGTGGGTTCCATCTCCGAGGTCGCGCCGGCTTGCAGGGCACGTTGGTAGGTGGCATCCACATCGTCGACGTAGAGGTAGAGCGCTGCGGGCATGGGCTGGCAGTCGCGCATCATCTCGCCCAGCATCACGCAGGAATCCCCGATCTTGACCGAGGCATGTCCCACGGCGCCATCCGGACGGATAACCTGCTCCGACACTTTCGCGTCGAAGGCCTTCTTCAGAAACTCGATCAGTTCGGCCGCACCCTTGACGGTGAGGTGGGGGGTCACGGTGTGGTAACCCTCGGGAATCGGCTTGACGGCCATGCTCATCTCCTCGTGCAGATTGTCCGCGGCGTGCGGGTCACTTGCCCTCTTCGGCGGCGAAATACCAGAAGGGTGCCGGAACGTCGGGCAGACGGATCCCCTGGGCCAGGGCGCGCGCCTGCATCTCCTTGTGGATATCGATGATGAAGCGGATCTGATCCTCGGCCGTCGGCAAGGCACGCAGCTTTTCGACATTCTTGCGGTATTCATCCTCGGTCATCAGGCGCCAGCTGTAGATCATGTCGCCCAGGCCGATGCCCGCCCCGGTCATGGAATTCCCGCTCCAGTCCGAAATGCCGGCCAGCTGCTGCTGTGCCCGCTGCTGGATCGTGCGGAAGTGCTTCCTGTAGAAGGCTTCACGCGCCTGCTCGGACTTCAGGCCGGCAAGCTCCTTGCGGTACTGGTCGATTTCCTCCTTGCTCATGAGATCGGCGCCGTAAATCTGATAACCGTAGGGATCGCTCGCCTCCACGAGCGGCATGCGCTGCTGGCGAGCACGCTCCATCATCTTGGCGTGATGCTCGACCATGTAGTCGAGCTGGGCCTCGGCGGTGGGCAGGCTGCGGAGCTTTTCGACATGCGCGGCCCGCTCCTGGTCACTCATGAAGCGCCAGCCATAAACGATGTCGCCCAGGCCAGCGATCGGCCCACTGTCAGTATGCGTATAGCCGGCCCAGTCGGCCAGCGAGGCGCCACGGGCGCGCGCCCGCTCGGCGATCGTGCGGTAATGCTCCATGCGGAAAGCAGAAAGCTCCTCCGCGCTGCGGCAGGCCTTGAGTTCGCGCAGATAGTCCTGCCTCTCCTGCTCGCTCATGAGATCCGCGCCGTAAATCTGCACGGGTTCTTCCTGTGCCAGGCTTGGTGCGATTGCGAAGGCCAGGGAAGCCCCCAGAATCGCTGCTTTGAGAGTCTTGCATAGCATGATCTGATCTCCTCTCTGTAACAGGATGCTGAAAAAGGGCTTTCCTGCCCATTTTCAACTCGCCCCGTCGCGGCACATGTCCGCGACGGGCTCCGAAGATCAAGCACTTCGCGTGCTTGATCTTCGGGCAAGCCATCCTTGGCTTGTCTTACCAGGGTGTTTTTCGACGCCCTGGTAAGCATTGAACAACGCCGTCCATGGGATTTTTCAATGGGCATGGGGCCGGTACATATTCTTCTCCAGCCCCTTGTTTCAATGACTTGCGTCATTGTGTATGTCGGCGCATCCATGCCCCATGCAGGAAGCGTTGAGTTGCTCAGCACTTCTCTCGGTCATTGTCACTGGAATGTAGTCAAGGACTTGCCCCTTTGCAGGAATCAAGGACGCTCAACGGTGAGATCAAGGAAGTGCGTGGCGCAGGAGATACAGGGGTCGTAGTTGCGGATCACCGTCTCGGCCCGTAACCGGATGGCCTCGTCGGGCTGGTCGAGGCCAAAGGCGTGAAGGCTGCGGTGCAAGTCCTCCTCGATCCGCGCCTGGTTCTGGCTGGTGGGCGGCACGATGCGCGCGGCGCGGATGATGCCTTCCGCGTCCACCGCATACCGATGCCAGAGCAGGCCGCGCGGGGCTTCGGTCGCGCCAAAGCCCGTTCCCACGCGCGGTCGGACCTCGACATGCGGGGCATCTGGGACGGAGTAGGCCTCGAGCAGGCGGATGGCCTCGACCAGGGCGACATGGATCTCCACCGCGCGCGCCACCACGCTGTGGAACATGTTGCGGGTGGGGAAGGAGAGTCCGGTCGCGTCAAGAAGCACGCGGGTGGATGGCGGCAGGCGGTCGAGATTGAGGTTCAGGCGAGCCAGCGGCCCGACCAGATAGGGCCGACCATGCAGCCGGGCGAACAAGGCCGTGGAATGCGGACGATGCTCCTCGATGAAGTGAGCCTCGTAGTCGGCTGCTGCTATGTCGAGACCGGCGTCGGAGACGATCCGCCCCTCGGCCAGCGGGTAATCCGTCGGATGGCGCAGGGCCACACTGACAAACTCCTGCGTATCGTCGGGCAACGGCAGGGACGCGGTCCAGCCGATCAGTGCCTCGGCTTCCGGCAGGGCTTCTCGTAGCCGGGCCAGCAGGGCGATCGCCTCATCCGGCGTCGGGGCATGGTGGAAACCGCCCACGCAGGCGCCGACCGGATGCACGGAGCGCCCGCCGAACAGGCGGATCAGCTCGTTGCCCAGGCCCTGCAACCGCAGGCCGCGCCGCACCACCTCGGGATGCTCGGCGGCCATCCCCACCGCGCTTTCGAAGCCGAGGAAATCCGGCACGGCAAGCAAGTGGATGTGCAGGGCATGGCTCTGGATCCATTCGCCGCAATAGAACAGCCGGCGCATGGCCCGCGCCCAGGGGCCGGGATCGATACCGAAGGCGTCCTCCAGCGCCTGCGCCGCGCTCATCTGGTAGGCGACCGGACAGATGCCGCAGATGCGCGCGACGATGTCCAGCACCTCGCTGGACTGACGCCCCTCGAGAAATTTCTCGAAGTAGCGCGGCGGTTCGAAGATATCGAGCGCCAGTTCCTCGATGCTGCCGTCCTCGATGCGGAGGCGCAGCGAACCCTCGCCCTCGACTCGGGTCAGGGCGGGGACGTGGATGGACACCGTGCGCTCAGTCATCGGCAACTCCCTCGCCAAATCCGGGGCGGTAGTGCTTCAGCCCCTCCTCGCGGAAGGCGGGGCTGTGGCTGTTGATGAACAGGAAGCGCCGGGCGACATCACTGGGCGGCAGGCCGAGCCCTTCGAACCAGCGGGCCAGCGAGGCGGTATTCAGGTTTTCCGCCGGACCGAAGCAGGCGTAGCAATCGCGCCCGAAGCGCGGGCACAGCGCCCCGCATCCGGTGCGGGTCACCGGCCCCATGCAGGGCATGCCCTTGGCGACCATCACGCACACGGCGTGCTGGCGTTTGCATTCCATGCACACCTTGTCGCGCTCATCCAGCGGACTGACGCCGAACAGCAGCTGGCGCACGGTGGCCAGCACCTGCCGCGTGGTGACCGGACAACCCCACAGCTCGAAGTCGACCTTCACCTGCGCGCGGATCGGTTCGGCATGCGCGAGGGTGCGGATGAATTCCGGCCGGGCGTAAATGGCCTGTTTCCAGTCCTCGTTCGATTCGTCCAGGTTGCGTAGCGCCTGCAGGCCGCCCGCGGTGGCGCAGGCGCCGATGGTGATGAGGAAGCGGCTGTTCGCGCGCACCCTGCGGATGCGCTCGACCTCGTCCGCGGTGGAGAGGCTGCCCTCGACGAAGGCGATGTCGACCTCGGCCTCCTCGTCTGCCAGTCCGGCCTCGAGGAAATGCCGGATCTCGACCAGCCCGCTCAGGGTCAGCAGATCCTCGCCCGCGTTCAGCAGGGCCAGCTGGCAACCGTCGCAGGAGGAGAACTTGTGCACCGCGATGCTGGGCTTGACCATGTCAGAACCCTCTCACGCCAAGCAGGCCACGGACCTCGGGCCAGGCGAACACCGGCCCGTCCCGGCAGACGAAACGCGGTCCGAACTGGCAGTGGCCGCAATGCCCCACCGCGCACTGCATGTTGCGCTCCATGCTGAGATAGATGCTCTCTGCCCTCAACCCCTGCTGCTGCAGCCCCTCGGCCGAAGCGCGCATCATCCCCTCCGGCCCGCAGAGCATGGCCAGGCTGTGCTCGGGCCGGAATTCGATGCGATCGAACAGGGCGGTGACCAGCCCGACATGCCCGCCCCAGCCCGACGCGGCGACATCGGCGGCGAGCAGGACCTGCACGTCCGGCTGCCGGCTCCAGGCCTCGTATTGCGCACGCCAGATCAGGTCGTCGGCGTGCTTCACGCCCTGCAGCAAGGTCAGGCGACCATAGCGCTGCCGATGCCGGAGGATGTGGTGGATGATCGACACCGAGGGCGCGCACCCCAACCCGCCGGTCACAACGATGACATCCCGTCCTTCCGCCTCCAGCAGCGGCCAGCCACGGCCGTAAGGGCCACGCAGGCCGATCCGCTCGCCAGCCCTCAAGTTGGCCAGACCGCGTGTCACCCTTCCCACCGCGCGGATGGTATGCGTCAGAAGCTCACCGTCATCCGCACCCGCGACAATGGAGATCGGCACCTCGCCCACGCCATGCAGGTAGAGCATGTTGAACTGACCAGCCTCGAAGGCATAGGGCGCACCATCGGTCAACCGAAGACGCAGAGTGAAGACGGTGGGCGTCTCCTGGATGCGCTCGACAATCTCGGCCTCGCGCGGGAGGTAGGGATTCATGCCGCCCCCTCCGCGGTCGGGCCGCAGATGGCATGCGCCTCCTCGGTCAGATCGATGCCGACCGGGCACCAGGTGATGCAGCGCCCGCAACCCACGCAGCCACTGCGCCCGTACTGCTCATGCCAGCTGCCGAGCTTGTGGGTCAGCCACTGGCGATAGCGCTGGGGTGTTTCGGCCCGAATCACGATGCCATGCAGGTAACTGTGTCCCTCGGTGAAACAGGAGTCCCATTGGCGGACGTGTTCGCTGCTCTGTCCGTCGAGCGCCGGGACATCCTGCTCGGCGTGGCAGAAGCAGGTCGGGCAGACGCTGGTGCAGTTGCCGCAGGACAGGCAGCGCTGTGCCACCGCCTGCCAGCGCGCATGATCGAGGTTGGCAAACAAAGGGTCGCGCAGCTGACGGCCCGGCAGGCTGCGTTGCTGACACTCGGCGGCCGCATCGATCTCGGCATCAGCCTGTGCACGCTGGTCGGACGTGCTGTACTGGAGCGGCAGATGGCGGGCGATGGCCGCGCCACGTTCGCTCCCCGACTCGACCAGGAAACCTTCATCCAGCTCGCTCAAGGCCAGGTCAAACCCGCGCTCGGCACGCGGCCCGTCGCCGGTCGAGGCACAGAAACAGGTCGCGGCAGGATGGGTGCAGTGCACGGCCACCACGAACAGCCCCTCGCGGCGCGCGGCGTAGTATGGGTCGCGTATCGCACCGAGGAAATGCCGATCCTGCAGGTCGAGGGCGGCGAGATCGCATGCGCGCGCTCCGATCACGGCCAGTGGCGTGGCCTTTGGAAGCGACTCGCTGAACCTCATACGCCCCTGCGCATCCAGCTCCACCCGCCAGAGTGATTCACGCGTCGTGAACAGAAAAGGCTTGAAGGCCTGCGGGCCATTGGCCCAGGCAAAGAAACGTGCGTCCGCCCGCCGTTCGAGCCGATAGCGGCCCGGCTGCTGTTCATCCCGCCAGCCTTGCGGTAGCCCAACGATGTCGTCCAGTTCGTCGTACAGGACGGCGCCATCCCGGACACGCGGCCCCACCACGCGGTAGCCTTCGCCGCGAAGGATGTCGAGCAGACTCTGAAGGGCATGGCGGGGAAGAAAGGTAGCGTGATCCATGGGCAGGAGGCGCGTTGTACCCGAATTTACAGGTTAGCGCACCATCAGCAAGCGTGCAGAAAAACAAAAAGCCCGCCAAATGGCGGGCTTTCAAGCGAAGGGCGAGCCGGTCAGAGATCGGCTTCACCAGCCTTTGGTCGTTATTCGCCGACCTTCTTCACGGCGCCGACGGACACATCACCGATCACGGCCTTACCCTTCACAACCGGCGCTTCCTTCATGCAGTTGTTCATGCAACGGGCATTTTTCACGTCCGGACGCGGGTCGGTGTAGTAGTTGTTCTCGGCCGGCATGTGGATCTTCTTCAGAGCCTCGGCGTCGCACACCATCTTGTCGTCCTCGATGACCTCAGCGAGGTACAGGACATAACAGGTGGTGGCATAGGCTTCGTCGTTGCTCAGAGACTGCGGCGCGAAGAACGGCATGGCACGACGGATGTAGTCGTACAGGGTCGGTGCGTGGCCCCACAGGTTGTTGATGCCGCGAGCACCCACGGTGTCTTCACCCGACTTGGCGTGCGCGGTGAGGGTTTCCAGCTTGTCGCCCAGCATCTTCGGGTAGCCCTTGGCACCCTCGCCGAACTCGCCGTGGCACATGGCGCACTTGGCCTGGTAGACCTTCTCGCCGTCCATGACGGAGCCCTTGCCAGCCGGCAGGCCGTCACCGTCGAAGTGGACGCTGATGTCCCACGGAGCGATGTCCTTCGGATCGATCGGCTTGCCGATACCGTCAAACGGGCCCGCGAACGCCATGGAAGAGACAGCGAACAGCGCTGCCGCCAGGGCAGACTTAGAGGTTTTCGATTTGAACATTCTTCACTTCTCCGTTCGCCTCGATCTTCCAGGTCTGGATCGAGTTCTTGTGGTAGATGCTGTTGGTGCCACGCTCCTCACGCAGCTGGCGCAGGGTCGGCTGGACATAGCCGGTCTCGTCCATGGCGCGGCTCATGACCAGAGCCTCCTTGCCATTCCACTCCCACGGCATGACGAAGCGGGTCAGGCACTTGGAGAACACAGGCTCAACGAGTTTGGCTTCCTTCCAGGTCTTGCCGCCGTCAACGGAGACGTCCACAGCCTTGATCTTGCCGCGGCCGGACCAGGCCAGACCACGGATCTCGTAGGCGCCCTTGCCGTCCAGCTTCTTGTCCGGGCACGGGAAGGTGACCACGGAGTTGGTCTCGTTGATCAGGGTGTACTGACGGAAACGACCGTCAGGCATGCCGTCGGTGTAGTGACGGGTTTCCTGATAGGTGACCAGCGGCTTGTTGGTGAACTTGATGCGGCGCAGGTGCTTGATGGACAGGTTCGCTTCGCAACCCGGCACCACGATACGGATCGGGTAGCCGTTTTCCGGACGCAGCGCTTCGCCGTTCTGGGCGTAGGCGATGATGACGTCCTTGTAGATCTTGTCGGCATCCGGGATCGGCTTGCCGAACTGGTCCTTGGCGCCCGGCAGCGGGATGGAGCGCTGCAGCGCGGAACCATCGGCGCCTTCGCCGTAGAACCAGGTGGCTTCCTTCTTGACGCCAACGGCCTTCATCAAGTCCAGCAGGCTCACGCCCACCCACTCGGAGCAGGAGATCATGCCATGGGTGAACTGCAGGGAGTCCATCTGGACGCCGCGCCATTCCATGCCGCCGTTCGCCGGGCACTCCATGAACCACACGCCAGAGGTCTGCGGCATGCGCTTCAGGTCATCGACGGTGAAGATCATCGGCTTGTCGACCAGGCCGTGCACGACCAGGCGATGGGTGGCCGGATCGATGTCGACGGCGCCGCCGTGATAACGCTCGAAGTGCAGGCCGGCCGGCGTGATGATGCCGTTCAGGTCCTGCAGCGGGGTGAAGCTGATGGAGGCGATGGTGTCGGGGGTCAGCCACTCGACGTTACGACGCACCACATGGGCTTCGAACTTGGACGGCATACCGTACGGTACGCTGACGACGCCGCGACCCAGGATCTTGTTGGTCGGCGGGACGGCCAGAGGTTCAGCCGCGGCGCGGCCAGCAGCGGTGCCGGCCAGAACGGCACCACCGGCAACAGCCACGCTCTTGCGGAGGAACGAACGGCGAGCCTGGGAGGCCATGGCCTGCTCGTCACCGCTCACCGGCATGGTGATCTCTTTTTCGGACATTGCTCACTCCTGCACGTTAGCAATTCTTAAGAAGGCGGGGTGTCCCCGCGTCCGCCCGAGCCCCGGCTTGCACACCATTGGGGACACGAAGCATGACTTCAGGCATCGACACATGGATGCCAACAGCGATCAAGTTTCCCCCGCACTATAAGGCACGGGCAAATTGACTCGGCTTATCCGGCATAAAAGCCGCACGGTTCGACCAAGCTTTTGACCGGGGCGTAGATTACATGGACGTTAAAACATCAGCAATTACTAATCTTTTGATGCGGCCTGCACCTCGTTTATCAGACAAGCCCTGCCAGATGAGCTTTGGCCACCGCGTCCGCATGCGGCATCATGCAGGCCTTCGTGCAAGTGGAGACTGTCATCGATGGTGCGTATACAAACCGAAGATTTCGACCTGGGCCAGGAAGTGACCCGGCTGCGCGCCGGCAAACCTGGCGTCGGCGCGGTCGCGGTGTTTCTGGGAACGGTGCGCGACATCAATGAAGGCCATGCGATCAGCACGCTGGAGCTCGAGCATTATCCCGGCATGACCGAACGCGCCCTTGAAGACATCGAAACCAAGGCGCGCGCCCGCTGGGCATTGAACGATGTTCTCATCATCCACCGGGTCGGTCCGCTCGCGCCGGAAGACCAGATCGTGCTGGTTGCGGTCACCAGCCGTCATCGCCACGCCGCTTTCGAATCCTGCGAATACATCATGGACTACCTCAAGACCCGTGCGCCGTTCTGGAAAAAGGAAGACACGCCGGAAGGCCCGCGCTGGGTGGATGCACGTGAGAGCGATTTCGATGCCGCCGCCCGCTGGGGACAGGACTGAAAACCATGCATTCGGAGAGGACGGGCCATGCTGGATTTTGACACCGCCCGCCAGCGTCTGCTGGATGCCGCGCGCCCCATCGAACGTAGCGAAAGCCTGCCGCTGGAGCATGCTCTCGGTCGGGTGCTGGCCGAAGATGCGCGTGCCCGCGCGCCTTCACCGCCCAGCCATGTCAGCACGCTCGACGGCTACGCCATCGCCACCCGGGACCTTGCCGCCGATGGCGAGACGCGCCTGCGTGTAAGCCAGCGCATCGCCGCCGGACAGACCGGCGCTGCGCTGCGTCCTGGCGAATCCGCGCGCATCTTCACCGGCGCCGCCGTGCCGCCGGGCGCGGATGCGATCGTGGCGCAGGAAGCCACCCGGCGCGAGGGTGACGCGGTGATATTCACCGCCCGCCCCGCGCCGTTCGAGGATATCCGCCGCCAAGGCGCGGACTTCGAGGCCGACGCGATCCTTTTACCCGCTGGAACCCGCCTGGGTCCGGCTCATCTCGGCCTGCTCGCTTCCGGCGGCATCGACCGCCCGAACGTGCGCGAGCGCCTGCGCGTCACCCTGCTCACCTCCGGCGACGAGGTCGTGCCCGCCGGCCAGCCGCTCGCCCCTGGGCAGATCCACAATGCCAATGCCCCCATGCTGCACGGCCTGCTTGAGCAGCTCGGCTGCGAGATCAGCCACGCCGAACACCTGCCCGATGATTTCGACCAGACGCGGAGCGTCCTGCAACGCGTGGCGGGTGAGTGCGATGTCATCCTGACCTCCGGCGGCGTGTCGGTCGGTGAGGAAGACCATATAAAAAGGGTGGTCGATGAACTCGGCGCGCTCGATCTATGGAAGGTGCGTATGAAGCCGGGCAAGCCGCTGGCCTTCGGCCAAGTGCTCGGCACGCCCTTCATCGGCCTGCCCGGCAATCCGGTGTCCGGCTTCGTCACCTTCCTGCTGTTCGCTCGCCCCTTTCTGCTCGCGCGCATGGGGGCAGACGCACCGCCCCTGCGCCCGCTGTGCCTGCCTGCAGCCTTCGCCCGCCCCGCGGCCTCCGACCGGCGCGAATTTGCCCGCGCCCGTCTGACCGCCGATCAGCGGGTCGAGCTGTATGCCGACCAGGGCTCCGGCATCCTCAGTTCGCTGACCTGGGCCGAGGCGCTGGCCGAGATCCCCGAACACGCCACCATCGCCCCGGGCGATGACGTCAAGATCTACCTGCTCGCGGAGCTGCTCGCATGAATGACGCCCACTCGAAAGCCCTGACCCATATCGACGAACACGGCGCCGCGCGCATGGTTGACGTGGGCGACAAGGCCGAAACCCACCGCGAGGCCACCGCCCAGGCCATCGTGCGCATGCAACCGGAGACCCTCGCCCTGATCGTCGAGGGCAAGCACAAGAAGGGCGACGTACTGGCCGTCGCGCGCGTGGCCGGGATCATGGCCGCCAAGCGCACCCCGGACCTGATCCCGCTCTGCCACCCCCTGCTGCTGACCAAGGTCGAAGTCACCCTGGAACCGCTGGTGGAGGAGAACAGCATCTACATCACCGCCACCTGCGCCCTCAAGGGCCAGACCGGCGTGGAGATGGAGGCGCTCACCGCCGCCAGCGTGGCCGCGCTGACCATCTACGACATGTGCAAGGCGGTGGATCGCGGCATGGTCATCGACCGCGTTGGCATCCTGGAGAAGAAGGGCGGCAAGAGCGGTCACTGGCAGATGCTGCCGGAAAGAGGCCTGCGCCGGGTCGGCGACTAAGCCACCCTGGCCTGCCAAAATAGAAGTTTGTGGATGACCTCTTTTAGGTTATCGTTATATTCACTCGGACATAACGAATCCTGCAGGCAACCATGATCTGCACACCCATCCCCGGATGGTTCATGGTTGTCACCCCCTGCTCCAGGCCGCCTGCGCCAGCTCTCTCAGCGTTTTCCGATAGCCCCGCCGCACGGCCATAAACACGCTTGATCCAGCATCGTAAATTAGCGTTTTACAATATAGTCACATCTCCCTATCGTTATATTCACGCAAACATGACGAGGTCGGGCGACGTGCACAAGCTGGTGGATCCCTTCGGACGCAAGATCGAATATCTGCGCCTGTCGGTCACGGACCGCTGCGACCTCCGCTGCTTCTACTGCATGCCGGAAGGCTTCAAGGATTTCGAGGAGCCGGCCCACTGGCTGAGCTTCGACGAGATCGAGCGCGTCGTCGGCGTGATGACGGAGATGGGCCTCAAGCGCGTCCGCATCACCGGCGGCGAGCCGCTGGTGCGCAAGGATGTCGACGTCCTCGCCCGTCGCCTCAAGCATGGTGCCGGTATCAAGGACCTCTCCCTCTCCACCAACGCCACCCGCCTGGCGAAACACGCCCGAGTCCTGCGCGAAGGCGGCGTCGACCGCCTCAACATCAGCCTCGACACCCTGCGCCCCGAGCGCTTCAAGGACATCACCCAGGGCCGGCTGGACAAGGTGCTGGACGGCATTCTGACCGCCAAGGCCGAAGGCTTTGCGCCGATCAAGATCAACATGGTGGCGATGAAGGGCGTGAATGACGACGAGATCGGCGACATGCTCGACTTCTGCATCGAGCACGGTTTTACCCTGCGCATGATCGAGACCATGCCGATGGGCGACACCGGCCGCTCGGCCACCGACCACTACCTCGACCTGCAGGTGGTGAAAAAACAGTTGGCCGAGCGCTTCGACCTCATCCCCACCATCGATGGCTCCATCGACGGCGGCCTCATCCACGGCGGCGGCCCTGCGCGCTACATGCGCGTGGCCGGCACCGACACCCACATCGGCTTCATCACGCCGATCTCGCAGCACTTCTGCGAGAGCTGCAACCGCGTTCGCCTGTCGGTCGACGGCACCCTCTACATGTGCCTCGGCCAGGAGCACAACTACCCGCTGCGCGACCTGCTGCGCCGTGGCATCCCGGACGACGAGCTGAAGGAGGCGCTGATCGCTGCCATCGGCCTGAAGCCCGAGCGTCACGAATTCACCGAAAAGCCGCAGCAGATCATTCGCTTCATGTCGATGACCGGCGGCTGAGCCGCGCGCCTTCCTCCCGTTCCATGCCGCCCCGCTTGCGCGGGAAGGATGCGCATGTAGAATTAGGCATGACTAAATAACCAAATAGCCATGCCTGATGAAACCTCGCTCTACCCTGCCCTCCTGGGGGCTGATGCTGCTCTTGCCTCCCTCCCCGCTGCTTGCCCAGGAATCCATCAGCACCGACCGTCCCGATTTTGTCGAATCAAGCCTGGTCGTCGGCGCCAGCATGGTACAGATCGAAACCAGCGTGGCTTATGAACGCGCCGGAATGGGCGAGCAACTGTGGTCCACCCCGACTCTGCTGCGCATCGGGATAAGCGAGAATCTGGAGGTGCGCGCCGAAACCGAGGGCCTGGTCAGCGCGCAGACGGAGGCCACACCCGCCTTCGCGTCGACGGACAGCGCTGACGTGTCACTCGGGCTGAAATGGCATCGGCAGGACGGCGGGACCACAGGAGACTGGACGCCCTCCACCGCCTGGCTCCTGCATCTCGACCTTCCCACGGGAGGCGCCCCCTACCGGGCCGGGCACGCTGCACCATCGCTGCGCTGGGTGGCGGAATGGGAACCGGCAGAAGGCTGGTCGCTCGGCGTCATGCCAGGCCTGACCTGGATGGACGACGGGCGTGGCGGACGTGCCATGAAGGGCATCTTCGGCGTGGTGGTCGGCCGGGAGCTGGGCCCCGGCCTGCGCGGCTTCGCCGAACTGTCCATGCCGGAGATCGCCCGCCAGGACAACGGCGGGACCATCGGGAACCTCGACACCGGCCTTGCCTGGAATCTCGGACTGGACACCCAGCTGGACGCGGCCGTGAGTTTCGGGCTGACCGACGACAGCCCGGATTTCGCGGCCACCCTGGGCCTATCGCACCGATTCCGCTGACCCTGTGGCCAACCGCTCCGCCAGCGCCTTACCGTTCCCTATGCAGTCCGACACCGAAACTCCACCGCGCCAGTTCGCGCGCGTGTAGAGTCCGGTCCGCTCGCCGAAGGCCTCGTCCAGCACCGCGATCCGCTCCAGATGCCCCAGCTCGTACTGGGGGATGGCGCGCGGCCAGCGGCTGATATGCACCATCGAGGGCGCGGCACGGAATCCGAGTACCGGGCCGAGGTCGGCCAGCACCCGATCCAGGATCTGCTCGTCACTCCAGCTCCCAACCTGCTCATGCTTGCGCCCGCCGATGAAGGCGGTGAGCGAAACATGCCCCTCCGGCGCACGTCCGGAGAACAGGGTGCTGGAGAAGAGCGCCCCCAGAGTGGTGCAATGTTCGCGCGAGGGGATCAGGACGCCGAAGCCGTCCAGTGGATGGGCCACGTCCTCGCGACGGAAGCCCAGCCCGACCGAGACGACGGGAGGATAGGGAATCTCGCGCAGGGCCTGGACGCCGTTCGTGGTGAACATGTCCAGGTCGCCCGAACGCGCCTCCAGCAGCTCGGCCACCATCTGCGCCGGGATGGCCAGGATCACCTCCCTGGCGCTGTAGATGCCCTGCGGGGTATCCACCCGCCAGCGCCCGTCCGAATGACGCAGGACCAGCGCCGGGGTGTTCAGGTGCAGGCGGTCGAACAGAGAGGCGGCCAAGGCCTCGACCAACTGGCCAAGGCCACGCTCGAAGGACAGCATGCGCCCGACCGGACCGGTCTGGACTTCGGCCTTGCGCGACTTGAAGGCCTTCATCACGGCCCCTTTCAGCAGGGAGCCATGGTCACGCTCCAGGGCATACACCTTGGAGGTCGCGGCACGTACCGACAGACGCGCCGGATCGCCTGCGTAGACCCCGGACACGAAAGGGTCGATGGCCCAGTCGAGAAACTCCGGCCCCAGGCGGCGACGCACGAACTCGGCCACGCTCTCCTCTTTCTCGGCACGCCGGATGAACGGCTCGGCCAACAGGCGCAGCTTGCCCTTGAGCGAAAACAAGCGGGTGCGCAAGAAGGCCTGCGGGGAGCCCGGCAGCTCGATGGCACGCCCGTCGCGAACCACGTAGCGGCGTTTGGCCTTCGAATTGGCCTCGCGCACGGCATCGCCCAGACCCAGGCCGTCGACCAGCTCGCGGATGGCCAGGGTGTTGTCGAGCAGGGTGTTGGGCCCCGCCTCCAGCAGATAGCCCTCATGCATCAGGGTATGCACATTGCCGCCCGCGCGTGGCGCGGCATCGATCACCGCCACGTCGCGCCCCTGCTGTCGCAGGAAAAAAGCTGCACTGAGTCCCGAAATGCCCGCCCCGACTACCAGCGTTTCAACGTCCATAGCCACGAAGCCATCCTCCCCAAACGGAAATCCCTGAATTGCGCCACCACAAGGCCACCCAGCACCAGCGCCGTTCCCAGCATGGCCAGCGGGGTCAACGTCTCGCCCTGCACCAGCCAGCCCAGCCACAAGGCCAGCACCGGCGCGATGAGGGTGATCAAGCCCATCAGCGAGGCCGACAGATGACGCAAAGCATAAAAGAACAGCATGAATCCGAACACCGAGCCGAACACGCCGAGATAGGCGATCGAGCCCCAGCTACGGGCACTGAGCTCCTGTGGCCAGCGCCCATCGAAGACCAGCCACACGGCAAGGTAAAGCACGGCGGAAATCCAGAGCGCACCGACGCTGGTCACGCTGCCGGAAATCGGCGCATTGATCTTCTTGACCAGTACCGTGCTCAAAGCGTGCATCGTGGCGCTCGCCAACATGGCAAGCACCGCCCACCCGCCCACGCCTTCCAGGGTGAGCTGGTCATGAAAGATCAGCGCCAGTCCCCCGAAGGCAATGATCAAGCCGACCACCCACGGCAGGGTCAGGCAACGCTCGCCCAAAAGCCAGGCCGCCAGCAGGCTGGTAAAGAATGGTGCGGTGCCGAACAGCACCGAGATCATCCCGCTGGGCAGATACTGCGCGGCCCAGTAGGTGGTGAGCATGCCGCCGAAGATCGCGAGACTGCCTGCCGCGTAGGCCATCAGGGCGCGCGGCGCGAGAGAGATGCGCAGCCGGAACAGCCACAGCACGGGGATGGCAACGAGCGCCCCCAGCACCATCCGGCCCGCCACGCCGAACAGGAAGCCCGCCTCCTCGCCACTCCACTTGATGCCAAGCGGGGTGGAGGCCCAGATCAGGATCACGGCGACATAGGCCAGCCCGAGCTGGCTTTGCGAAGGGCTAGCCAAGTGACGTTACCCGATCCACAGGGTCTTGATGTTGGTGAACGCCCTCAGGCCCTGAACCCCCAGCTCACGCCCAAGCCCCGAAGCCTTCACCCCGCCGAAAGGCAGGCGCGGATCGCTCCGGACCATCCCGTTGACGAAGGCCGCGCCGCATTCCAGCGCGCGCGCCAACCCCTCGCCCCGACGAACATCGCGTGTCCACACGCTGCCGCCGAGCCCGAAGCGGCTGGCATTGGCCAGTTCCAGCGCATGCAGGTCGTCCCGTGCCACCGTGACGCTGGCAACTGGGCCGAAGATCTCCTGATCGAAGGCGGTCATGCCGGGCTCGACCTCGGTGAGCAGGGTCGCCTGCATCGCGGCATGGGTGCCCTGAATGATGACGCCCCCGGTGCGCAGGCTGGCACCCTCGCGCAGGCTGGCCTGGACCTGTTCCAACACCTCGTCGCGCAGGTCGGCGCGCGCCAGCGGACCGAGGTCGGTGTCCTCGTGCAGTGGATCACCATGACGCAAGGCGGCCATGCGCGCGGCGAGACCCTCGATGAAATCGGCGGCCAGCGATGCATGCACGATAAGGCGCTTGGCCGCGATGCAGCTCTGGCCGTTGTTCTGGAAGCGGGCACGGACCGCCTGATCGAGGGTGAACTCGAGATCGGCATCCTCAAGCACGATAAAGGCGTCCGAACCGCCCAGTTCCATCACCACCGGCTTGAGCGCCGCGCCCGCCACGGCCGCCACGCGCCGCCCGGCGCTCTCGCTGCCGGTCAGGGTAACGCCATGCACGCGGGCGTCCTCGATCAGCCCGACCACCCGGCCGCTACCGACCAGGAGGGTCTGGAACACCCCCTCCGGCGCGCCCGCGTCACGGAACAGGGCGTCCAGCGCCAGCGCGCACTGCGGCACATTCGAGGCATGCTTGAGCAGGAAGGAGTTGCCCGCCATCACGATCGGCGCGGCGGCACGAATGACCTGCCAGAACGGGAAGTTCCACGGCATGATGCCGAGCACGGTGCCGAGTGGTTCGTACACCACCCGGCTATCACGCGCCCCCGAGGCGACCACCTCGTCCGCCAGCATGGCCGCTCCGTGTTCGGCGTAGAACTCGCACGCCCAGGCGCACTTGAGCACTTCGGCCCGCGCCTCGCGCACCGGCTTGCCCATTTCCTGCGCCATCAACGTCGCATAGGCACCTTCACGTTCACGCAGCAAGCGCGCCACCCCCTGCAGCAGGGCCACGCGCGGCGCAAAGCCCGCCTCGCGCCAGACTTTAGCCATGCGCGCGGCCCGCTCCAGCGCCCGCTCGACATGGGTATCATCGTGGCCGGGCAGGGTCGCGAGCTGCTCGCCGGAATACGGATTGATCGAAAGGAATTGCATCCCGCCTCCGGGTCTACACTGGGATGAACAGTATATGCCCGACTCAGCGGTGGAATCCGACGATCCGCAAATATTGGCGAGCTTGAAAAAGGCGGGGGAAAAGCCATGAACATCACGGTTTTCGGCGGCAGCGGCTTCGTGGGACAGGTCCTGTGTGAATCCCTGGCAAGGCAAGGGCACAAGGTACGGGTGGTCAGCCGCTCAACGAGGACCGCGCAAGCATCGCCCGGCATCGAAACCATGCTTGGCGACCCTTATGACGACACCATTCTGCGCGAAGCCATCCATGGTCAGGATGCGGTCATCAACCTGATCGGCATCCTGCATGGGCGTGCCGCGGACTATCAGCGGGCCCATGTCGACATGGGCGAACGCATCGCCCGTACCTGCCTCGACCAGGGCGTGCCCATCCTGCTGCACATGAGCGCGCTCAACGCCGACCCGCACGGTCCCAGCCTTTATCTGCGCAGCAAGGGCGAGGCGGAAAACCGGGTGCATGCCCTGGGCAGCGAGCGACTGCGCATCACCAGCTTCCGTCCCTCGGTGATCTTCGGCCCGCATGACAGCTTCCTCAACCGCTTTGCCACGCTGCTCAAATTCGCGCCAGGCGTCATGCTGCTACCCGGTGCGGAAGCCCGGTTTGCGCCGGTATACGTGGGTGATGTCGCCGAGGCTTATGTCCGTGCCCTGATAGACCCCGCGCAAGCCGGACAAAGGATCGACCTGTGCGGCCCGCGTGACTACAGCTTGACCGAAGTCGTACGCCTGACGGCCCGTCTTAGCGGAAGGTCGCGCCTGATCCTACCCATGCCGGAAGCCATGTCACGGATGATGGCGACTTTGATGGAGCCGCTACCCAACCCGCCTCTAACCCGCGACAACCTGGAGTCAATGAGGATCGACAGCGTTTGTCCCCCGGGCTGCCCACGCCAGCCCACCACGTTGGAGTCCATCGCCCCCACCTACTTGGCCGGCTGAGCGGAAAATAAAAAGGCCGGGATGACCCGACCCTGGCTGGCGCTTGCTCTGGCGCGATACGTCAGAGTTCCGCCGGCAGATGCTCGCGAATCTGATCCGCCGGGAAGTGCGTGAGCTCCTTGTGGAACTCACCCGCCAGCTTGGCGTGGACCACCTTGTCGGTGGCGGCGCGCAGCAGGCCCAGAAAATGCGGCGGAGCGACCACGTAAAGACGATCGAAATTGGCCGCATCCTTGTGCAAGGCTTCGGCCACCTCCTTGGCGAAACGGATGGCCTCCTCTTCCTTGGGCGGAACTTTTTCATCCATGCCGAACTTGCCGTGCATGTGCGACACGCTCGCCATGCCCGGCTCGTCGCTGGCCATTTCGCTTTCCTTGCGCAGGGATTCCGGATGCGCCAGATCCTTGATCTCGACCAGGGCACCGGCCAACGCCTCGCCGGAGGGGGCGAACTGGGATCCCCCATGCGCGCCCGGGGTCTCCTCAACACGGAAGAAACGTGCGCGCGCCGCATCGGCAACTACAACCCAAGTCTTCATCGTCGTACTCCCCTTCTCTGTATTAGGGAAACGCTGAATGTCAGCGTTTTCCGTTTGGGGCAGGATGCCCCAACGCGAACAAGGACGTAAATCCTTGATTCGAGGAGGCCGTCGCGGACATGCGCCGCGACGAGCCGAGCTGAAAAAATCCATGGATGGATTTTTTCAGCATTCCCATAGGTGATTTCAGCATAGCCCAAAGGCTGGAATGGGACCAAGCAGACACAAAAAAGCCCCGCACGAGGCGGGGCTTGTCGGAACAGAGCGTCCGGGCAGACGATTACATCATGCCCATGTCGCCCATGCCGCCGCCGGCGGGCATCGGGGCTTCCTTCTTCGGCAACTCGGCCACCATGCACTCGGTGGTCAGCAGCAGGCCGGCCACGGAAGCGGCGTTCTGCAGGGCGGAACGGGTGACCTTGGTCGGGTCCAGGATGCCCATCTCGATCATGTCGCCGTACTCGCCGGTGGCGGCGTTGTAGCCGAAGTTGCCGTTGCCTTCGGAGACCTTGTTCAGGATCACGGACGGCTCGTCGCCAGCGTTGGAGACGATGGTGCGCAGCGGCTCTTCCATGGCGCGGACGGCGATGCTGATGCCGACGTCCTGGTCATGGTTGGCGCCCTTGAGGTCCTTGACTGCGGCGATCGCGCGAACCAGCGCCACACCACCGCCCGGCACCACGCCTTCCTCGACCGCCGCACGGGTGGCGTGCAGGGCGTCGTCGACGCGGTCCTTCTTCTCCTTCATCTCGACCTCGGTGGCCGCGCCGACCTTGATGACGGCCACGCCGCCCGCCAGCTTGGCGATACGCTCCTGGAGCTTTTCCTTGTCGTAGTCGGAGGTGGTGGTCTCGACCTGGGCACGGATCTGGGCCACGCGGCCGTCGATCTCTTCCTTGGAGCCGGCGCCGTCAACCACGGTGGTGTTGTCCTTGGTGACGACGATCTTCTTGGCCTGGCCCAGCTCGTTCAGGGTGACCTTCTCGAGGGTCAGGCCGACTTCCTCGGAGATCACCATGCCGCCGGTCAGGATGGCGAGGTCTTGCAGCATGGCCTTGCGGCGGTCGCCGAAGCCCGGGGCCTTCACCGCGGTGACTTTCAGGATGCCGCGCATGTTGTTGATCACCAGGGTGGCCAGGGCCTCGCCCTCGATGTCCTCGGCCACGATCAGCATCGGACGGCCGGCCTTGGCGACGGCCTCGAGTGCCGGCAGCAGGTCGCGGATGTTGGAGACCTTCTTGTCGGTCAGCAGGATGTACGGGTTGTCCAGCACGGCCTGCATGTTCTGCTGGTCATTGACGAAGTACGGGGAGAGGTAGCCGCGGTCGAACTGCATGCCCTCGACGACATCCAGCTCGTTCTCGAGGCCCGAGCCTTCCTCCACGGTGATCACGCCCTCGGTGCTCACGCGCTGCATGGCCTCGGCGATGATGGAGCCGATGGCCTCGTCGGAGTTGGCGGAGATGGTGGCGACCTGGGCGATGGAACGGTCGTCGGCGCAGGGCTTGGAGACGTTCTTCAGCTCGGCCACGGCGGCGGCAACGGCCTTGTCGATGCCGCGCTTGAGGTCCATCGGGTTCATGCCGGCGGCAACGGCCTTCATGCCCTCGCGCACGATGGCCTGAGCCAGCACGGTCGCGGTGGTGGTGCCGTCACCGGCCACGTCGGCGGTCTGGGAAGAGACTTCCTTGACCATCTGCGCGCCCATGTTCTCGAACTTGTCTTCCAGCTCGATTTCCTTGGCGACGGACACGCCGTCCTTGGTCACGGTCGGGGCGCCGAAGGACTTCTCCAGCACCACGTTACGGCCTTTCGGGCCGAGGGTGACCTTGACCGCGTTGGCCAGGATGTTGACACCGTTGACCATCTTGGCGCGGGCGTCCGCGCCGAAACGTACGTCTTTAGCTCCCATGGGATCAGACTCCTGAGTGGTATTGCGTATTGATTCGTAGGGGAATTATTCGATGACGGCGAGGATGTCGTCTTCGGACATCATCAGCAGCTCTTCACCATCGACCTTGACCTTGGTGCCGGCATACTGGCCGAACAGCACCTGGTCGCCGACCTTGACGCCGATCGGGCGGATTTCGCCTTTCTCGTTGGACTTGCCCGGACCGGCGGCGATCACTTCGCCACGGTTCGGCTTCTCGGCCGCGCTGCCCGGCAGGACGATGCCGCTGGCGGTGGTGGTCTCTTCCTCGACACGCTTGATCAGGACGCGATCATGCAAGGGACGGATCTTCATGGTTCGATCTCTCTTGACTGACTTGAGAAGGTTGATGTTCGAAAGGTTAGCGCTAATTAGCACTCGATGCATGCGAGTGCCAATCATAGGGGCGGTTTTGACGAGGTCAAGAGTCCGGAGAGACAAGCCACCTCGGGAGTTCAGGCGAATGACAACCTGTCCCGAGCTTGCTCAAGGGCCCGGGCGGCCTGGGCGACCAGGCCATCGAAGCTGTCGAAGCGCGCGGGATCGAAGCTGGCCACCCCCAAACTCGCCGTCAATTGCATCCCGAACGGCAGCAGCGCCTCAATGGCCTCCTTGCAGCGCGCGCCGACCCGCAAGGCATCTTCCGGAGCACAATGCGGCAGCGCGAGGGCGAACCGGGTATCCCCCTCGCGGGCAAGAAGATCGCTCTCGCGCGCAGCGTCGCGCAGGGCGCTGGCGGCCAGGCGCAGCACCTCGTCACCCGCCTCGTGACCATACTGGACATTGATCTCGCCCAGCTCCTCGACATCCAGCAATACGACGCTGAAAGGCGTTTCCGCACGCCGCGCCATGGCCACGTACTTGGACCCCATGTTGAACAACATGCGCCGGTTATACAGGCCGGTCAGCTGATCGGTCACCTCAAGCAGGTTGAGCCGGGCCCGCTGAGCCTCGACCCGTGCCGCGAGGCGGTGGGCGATGATGAGGTTGCGTGCCCGCACCAGCAGTTCTTCCTCCATCACCGGCTTGATCACGTAATCGTTCACCCCCAGACGGAACAACTCGCGTCGGCGGGACGGATCGTCAAAGCCGGTCATGGCGAGGATCGGCAGGGCAAAGTCGCCATGACCGTCCTGCCGCAACTGGCCGACCAGGGCCATCCCACTGATCGCTCCCTCGAGCACAAGATCGGTGATCAGCAGGTCATAGCGGTTGCGGGCGACATGCTCCAGCGCATCCTCACCGCAACTCACCCAATCCACCATCAGGCCGTGATCGACCAGGATCTTCCGCACCACATGGGCAACCGTGCGCGAATCCTCCACCAGCAGCACCCGCTTGCCATAGACGTGCTGGCCACGCGGGCCGTTGCGTTCGGCATCGCGGGTACGCAGATACTGGGCGAGTCGATCCGGCTGGGCAGGCGAGAAAACCTCGGTCACCCCTTGGGCATAGAGGGCCTCGTGCTGGGTCACGGCCTGTGCCGGAGTGACCAGGAGGATCGGCACGGTTTCCGGCAGGGCCGCGCGGAGCGCCTGCAGATGGCCGGGCAACTCCAACGACTCAGGGTCTGGACAGTCAAGGCAGCAGACGGCCACCCCCACCTCGGTCGCCATATTGACTGCCTCACCGACACTCAGACAGTCAATCGGCTGGAATCCACCCTGCTGACATGCTCGGCCGATGGCGGTGCGCGCAGAGCGGTCAGGTGAGACGACAAGCGCAAGACGGTCTGCCAACTCAAGTTGCACGTCGCCTTCGGCATCCCAGCCTTCCACCATGGTTGTCATCGTCAAGGCTTTACTCCTCCTGCAGGCGCGCGTCCTGCACGACACGGTTACGACCAAGTCGCTTGGCCTCGTAGAGGGCCGCGTCAGCGCGCGAGAAAAGGTTTTCAAGCGTCTCCGGACGGCTCGGATCAAAACACGCCACCCCCACGCTGATGGTCAGTTTCACACCATCCAGATCCAATGTCTCCACGGACTGACGCAGGCCCTCGGCCTTGTTGAGCGCGTCCTCAAGCCGGCAATGAGGCAGCAGGGCAACAAACTCCTCACCCCCATAACGTGCAACCAGATCCCCCCGGCGCGAGTGTTGAAGGATCAGTGCGCCAACCGCGCGCAGCACATCATCGCCCCGGGCATGACCAAAACGGTCGTTGATGGTCTTGAAGTGGTCGACATCCGCAACGAGCATGCACAGCGCATGCCCCTCCCGCTCGGCGCGCGCCAGATAGCGGGAGGCCGCCTCGAAATAAAGGTGGCGATTGCTCAACCCCGTCAGCGCATCGGTGGTGGCCAGTTGCCGCATCCGCTGCTCCTGCGCCTCGACCCGTTCAAAAAGATAGCGGGCGATCAGGAGGTTACGCGTACGCGCCTTGAATTCGTCCGGGTTGAGCGGTTTGGGAACGTAGTCGTTCACCCCGGCGCGGAACAATTCCGCCTTGCGGGTCGGATCATCGAAGGCTGTCATCACCAGAATCGGCAACTTGACGTAATCCTGCTCGCTTTGCCGCAGGTAACGAATCAAGGCCATGCCGCTCTCGCCCCCCTCCAGCACCAGATCGGTAATGACCATCTGGTAGCTGTTCTGCTCGAACAGGCGACGCGCTTCCTCGACCGAACTGGCGCTATCGACATGCATGCCACACTCTTCGAGCAACTCGGTGACCATGTGCACAAAGACCCGGGAGTCCTCCACCAGAAGGATGCGGGCGCCCTGGATATCGTGACACTGCTGCTGACCGAGGAAGGTCCTCAGATAGTTCCTCAACTGCGGCATGCGCTCGCGCTGAAACACATCCGTGATGCCGGCATTGAAGGCCTCATGGATGAAATCCGGGTTGTCTTCGGAAGTGACCAGCAGAAGGGGTGCGCTGCGCGCCACCAAGGGCCGCAATTGGGCGGCCAGTTCCAGACCGCTCTTGTCCGACAGGCGATTGCTGAGCAATCCGATATGCGGCCGTTCACGACGCGCCACTTCCAGCGCTTCCCTCGCCGAACTCGCCAGAAGGGGGACGAGGCCTGCCTGCTGGACCATCCGATTGAGCATGGCGCGCGTGGTGTCTCCAGAATCGACAATCAGCGCCTTGGGGCCGTTGCTGGCAACATCAGGCATCATCCATTTCCCGAACAAAAAGTTTCGGGATTATATCGCCCCCGTCGCTCCGGGAGCCATGCCACGCACGGTAATGGGGCATAAATGAATTTTCCCGCCACGCCCTCGTCCAACTCCGACACTTCATGGACAATACGGCACCATGACTGCCTCGTACTGCATGGTCATCAGCACCTTCCCCGACCAGGCCAGCGCAGCGGCCTGTGCCCAGCTGTTGCTGGACGCGCGGCTGGCGGCCTGCGCGCAGATCGGCGCCACGCTGACATCGTTTTACGTCTGGAAGGGCGAGATGCATCAGGACGAGGAAGTCGAGCTGCGACTCAAGACACGCCGCGACCTTGGGCCCGACATCGAAGCCCTGCTGCGCGAGCGGCATCCGTATGAACTTCCGCAGATCGTTTACGTTCCCATGGACGGATCTCGCGACTATCTCGAATGGGTGGATTCATGCCTCAAATCCTGAGCTTGCTGCTGGCCATGATGGCCACGACGTTCTTCACCAACACCATCCATGCGGACGAGCCGGAGCTGCTCGAACCGGAGCAGGCCTTCATTTTCAGCGCCACGGCCGCAGCGGCCGACCGCCTGGACGGGCGGTTCAAGATCGCCCCGGGCTACAAGCTCTACCGCGACAAGATCCGCTTCGAGGTCAGCGGCGCAAAGGCCGTCAACGCCGAACTGCCGCCCGGCGAGCCGGTCAAAGATCCGTTTCTGGGCGAGGTGAGCGTCTACCACGACACTGTGGACATCCCGCTCCGCCTGGAGGGCGAGGCCCTGGCCGGCAAGACCATCACCTTGACCGCGCACAGCCAGGGTTGCGCCGAGGCGGGCGTCTGCTACCCCCCGATGGCACAGTCGGTCGAGATCGCACTGCCGGGCGGCGGCATCCAGGGGCTCAAGGAACTGGCGAGGCAGATCGAAGGCGAGGGCGTGTCGGCAAGCGACGAGCCGCTGGAGCCGGAGCAGGCCTTCCGCCTCGGCAGCCTGATCGATGGCAACAGCGTGCGCCTGCACTGGGACATCGCCCCGCATCACTATCTGTACCGCGACAAACTGGCCATCAAGGCCATCGATCCGCAAGGCGCCATCGGCCAGCCGACCATCCCGGCGGGCGAGGAAAAGAACGACCCCTTCCTCGGCCAGGTGCGCATCTTCCATGACACGTTGGATGTCAGCGTGCCGCTGCAGGCCGTCAGCGCCGGACAGTCGGTCAAGCTGAGCGTCACCTTCCAGGGCTGCGCGGAAGCGGGCATCTGCTATCCGCCGATGGAAGAGGTGGTCGAACTGACCGCGGGCGCCGCCGGCACCCCGGCGCCGGCCACCGTCCCGACCGCCACGGAACCGCTCAGCGAGCAGGATGTCATCGCCGAGCGACTCAAGAGCGGCAACACCTGGCTCGCCATCGGCCTGTTCTTCCTCGCCGGGCTGGGCCTTGCCCTGACACCCTGCGTATTCCCGATGATCCCCATCCTGTCCGGCATCATCGCGGGCCAGGGCGAACAGCTCTCCACCCGCCGTGCCTTCATGCTCTCGCTGGTCTACGTGCTGGCGATGGCCGCCACCTACACCGTCGCCGGGGTGCTGGCCGGCATGTTCGGCAGCAACCTGCAGGCGGCCTTCCAGAATCCGTGGATTCTCGGCACCTTCGCACTGGTATTCGTGGCGCTGGCTCTGTCCATGTTCGGTTTCTTCGAACTGCAACTGCCCTCCAGCCTGCAAAGCAAGCTCGCGGAGATTTCCGGCAAACAGCGAAGCGGCAGCTACGCGGGGGTGGTCATCATGGGCCTGCTGTCCGCCCTGATCGTCGGTCCCTGCGTCGCCCCCCCGCTCGCCGGTGCGTTGATCTACATCGGCCAGACCGGCGACGCGGTGCTCGGCGGCGCGGCGCTGTTCGCCCTCTCCATCGGCATGGGCCTGCCGCTGATCGCGGTCGGCACCCTGGGCGGCAAGGTCCTGCCGCGCGCCGGCGCATGGATGGACACGGTCAAGGCCGTATTCGGCGTGCTCATGCTCGGCGTCGCCATCTGGCTGGTGTCGCGCGTATTGCCGGAGTCCGTCACCCTGTTCCTGTGGTCCGTGTTGCTGATCGTCTCCGGCGTCTACATGGGCGCGCTGGAACCGCTCAGCCACCCCAGCTACCAGACCTACCACGCCACCCGCGAGCTGACCGGCCACATGGAGCCGGTTGGCAAGGAACGGCTGGGTTGGCAGCGCTTGTGGAAGGCCCTGGGCATCATCCTGCTGGCCTGGGGCCTGTTGATGCTGGTGGGGGTCGCCACAGGCCAGGGCAGCCCCTTGCATCCGCTGAAGGGACTGAGCGTCGGCGGCGGTGCCGCACAGGCTGCCGCGCCCACCGGCCTCAGTTTCCAGCGCGTCACCGACACGGCCTCGCTCGATCGCGCCCTGACCGAGGCCCAGGCCGCCGGCAAGCCCGTCATGCTCGACTTCTATGCCGACTGGTGCGTGAGCTGCAAGGAACTGGAGCACAACACCTTCCCCGACCCCACCGTGCAACAGGCGGTTGCTGGAGCCGTCCTGCTCCAGGCCGACGTGACAAGCAACAGTGAGGACGACAAGGCCCTGCTCAAGCGCTTCGGCCTGATCGGCCCGCCCGCGATCCTGTTCTTCGGCCCGGACGGAGAAGAGCGTCGCGCCAGCCGCCTGGTGGGCTACAAAGGCCCGGCGGAATTCGCCCCGCACGCCAGCACCGCCCTGGGACAGTAAGTAGCTGGTCACGATGCGCCTGACATTCGTCCTGTCCATCGCCTGTGCCAGTCTGCTTGCTGGCTGCGGTGATGACACGCCACGCACACCCGAAGAGGCCGCGCAAAAGGCCCTGAGCGAAGCCGCCAAACCTGCCATCGGGCAGCCGATTCCGGAGTTCAGCCTGGAAAGGCTGCACGGCGGCAACTTCGACAATACCGAGCTGCGCGGCAAGACCACCCTGCTCAATTTCTGGGCGCCCTGGTGCGCCCCATGCGTGCAGGAACTGCCCGAACTCTCCCGCCTGCACAACGCCATCAAGACCCAAGGCGGGCAAGTGATCGGGATCGCCATCGACCGCAAGGATGGCGTTCAGACCTTCATCGCCGACCATCCGGTCACCTACCCTCTTCTACTCGGCGGCAAGAACGGCGATGACCTGGCCCGCCGGATGGGCAACGGTCACGGCGGCCTGCCCTATTCGGTGGTGATCGACGCCGACGGCATCATCCGCGCCGCCCATGCAGGTCGTCTGACCGAGGCTCAGGCGCGGAATTTGCTTGAATCGGTCAAGCAATGATGCCGCTCACTTCTTGATCGTTCGCCGCCGTTCTGGACAAGTCCGCAACATACCCGCACAATTCATGGAATCTCATGACTGCGCGGATTCGATGGCCAAGCTGCTCATCCTCAATGGTCCCAACCTCAACCTGCTGGGCGTGCGCGAACCCGACAAGTACGGCCGCACGACGCTTGAGGACATCGTTGACCAACTCAGCACACAGGCCGCCGAGGCGGGCCACGCGCTCGACCATCTGCAAAGCAATGCCGAAGCCGCGCTGATCGACCGCATTCACGCCGCCCGCACCGACGGTACCGCGTTCATCATCATCAACCCCGCCGCCTTCACCCATACCAGCGTCGCCCTGCGCGATGCCCTGCTGGCGGTCGGACTGCCCTTCATCGAAGTCCATCTTTCGAACGTGCATGCGCGGGAAGCCTTCCGCCAGCATTCGTACTTTTCCGACATCGCCGTGGGCGTGATCGCCGGGCTGGGCGCGCAGGGCTATGAGCTGGCCCTCCGTGCCGCGCTGGCGCGCCTCCCCGACCACCATAATTAATCGAGGGTTTAACGCATGGATATCCGCACCATCAAGAAACTGATCGAACTCCTGGACAGCTCCGGCGTCGCCGAGATCGAGGTGAAGGAGGGTGAGTCCTCCGTGCGCATCAGCCGCATGCCGGCCAACATGCCGGTCATGCCGCAGATGATGATGCCCGCGCAGATGGCCGCTCCGGCTCCGGCCGCCGCGCCGATGACCGCCGCCGCACCTGCGGCCAAGGCCGAGGAAGGCATCTCCGGCCACGTGATCAAGTCGCCGATGGTCGGCACCTTCTACCGCGCCGCCTCGCCGGACGCCAAGCCGTTCGCGGAAGTCGGCCAGCACGTCAAGGCGGGCGACACCGTCTGCATCATCGAGGCGATGAAGATGTTCAACCAGATCGAGGCCGACAAGTCCGGCGTGATCAAGGCCATCCTGTGCGAGAACGGCCAGCCGGTCGAATTCGATCAGCCGCTGATCGTCATCGAGTAAGGCGGCCGCCATGCTGAACAAGGTTCTCATCGCCAACCGCGGCGAGATCGCGCTGCGTATCCTGCGCGCCTGCCGCGAACTCGGCATCAAGACCGTGGCGGTCCATTCCACCGCCGACCGCGACCTCAAGCACGTGCGCCTGGCCGACGAGTCCGTCTGTATTGGCCCGCCCAAGTCCGCCGACAGCTACCTCAACATCCCGGCCCTGATCGCCGCCGCCGAGGTCACCGACGCGATGGCCATCCACCCCGGCTACGGTTTCCTGTCCGAGAACGCGGACTTCGCCGAGCGCGTCGAGCAGAGCGGCTTCATCTTCATCGGCCCGCGCCCGGAGAACATCCGCCTGATGGGCGACAAGGTCTCCGCCAAGGACGCCATGAAGGCCGCTGGCGTACCCTGCGTGCCGGGCTCCGACGGCGCGCTGGATGACAACGCCGACGAAAACCTGCGCCTGGGCCGCGAAGTCGGCTACCCGGTCATCATCAAGGCCGCCGGCGGCGGCGGCGGGCGCGGCATGCGCGTGGTGCACACCGAGGCCCACCTGCTCTCCGCCATCGAGATGACCAAGGCCGAGGCCCTGGCCGCGTTCGGCAACCCGAACGTGTACATGGAGAAATTCCTCGAGCATCCGCGCCATATCGAGATCCAGGTGCTGGCCGACACCCACGGCAACGCCATCCATCTGGGCGAGCGCGACTGCTCCATGCAGCGCCGCCACCAGAAGGTCGTCGAGGAGGCCCCCGCCCCCGGCCTGAGCGACGCCGAGCGCAAGGAGATCGGCGAGCGCTGCGCCCAGGCCTGCATCGACATCGGCTACCGTGGCGCCGGCACCTTCGAATTCCTGTACGAGAACGGCCGTTTCTACTTCATCGAGATGAACACCCGCGTGCAGGTCGAGCACCCGGTGACCGAGATGATCACGGGCGTCGACATCCTCAAGGAGCAGCTGCGCATCGCCGCCGGCCTGCCGCTGTCCGTCAGTCAGGAGGACGTGAAGATCCGCGGTCATGCCATCGAGTGCCGGATCAATGCCGAGGACCCCGTCAACTTCGTGCCGAGCCCCGGCAAGATCAGCGCCTTTCACGCCCCCGGCGGTCTGGGTGTGCGCTGGGATTCGCACATCTACGCGGGTTACAGCGTGCCGCCGTACTACGACTCGATGATCGGCAAGCTGATCTGCCACGCGGACGACCGGGCGACCGCCATCGCACGCATGAGCGGCGCGCTTTCCGAGCTGGTGGTGGAAGGGATCAAGACCAACACCGACCTGCACCGGGATCTGATGAACGATGCAGCGTTCCAGCAGGGTGGGACGGACATCCATTACCTGCACAAGAAGCTGGGGCTGTAAGGCTGGCATGCCCCAGAAGTAGTACCGTCCGGGAAACGAAGGTTTTCTGGACAGTGCAACGTTGAACGAAGGGGCAGCTCCCCCTCGGGGTCGCCATGGACGGGGTTGTGGAGACCGGGTGAAAGGGCCATGGATGGCCCTTTCAGTCCCGCCGCGACAGGAAGTCGCGTCGGGACGGCCCGGTCGGAGCGGCCCCGGCCATGGCTTGCCCGAAGGGCGACCCTGTGGGGGCGTGTTCTTTTGGCTACTTTTCTTGCACGAGCAAGAAAAGTAGCTCGCCCGCTTGCGCTGACGCATGTTCGAAGAGGCCGCCTTCAAAGTGGGCGAAAAACCCCCTCAACGGTTCTTCAAAGTCGCTTTGGGAAACTCTGCAAAAATCCATCCTTGGATTTTTGCAGCTCGCCTCGTCGCGGTACATGCCTAACGCGAAGCTGACGAAGTCCGCGACGGGCTCCGCAAATCAAGGGCTTACGCCCTTGTTTGCGTTGCGGCATCCTGCCGCAGTCGGGAGCCGCTGAATTTTTCAGCGGTTCCTTTGGGACAGGCTCGGGGGCTGTTTCGCCCGCCACGCGGCTGCGCTTCGACCCACCCGGAACGCACGCGGGCGAGCCCCTTTTCTTGCTCGTCCAAGAAAAGGGGCGAAAAGAAGGACGCCCCCACGACCGCGCCCCTTCGGGGTGCCCGCGTCTGGCATGCCCGTCAGGGAGCCGGTTCCACGGGACATCCTGTCCCGGGGGAACCTCAAACCGCCATCCATGGCGGTTTGACCCCCTGCCGGGCACGCCAGCCACGGCGCGGCCAAGGGGGACCCACCTTCACCCGGCGTTGTCATCCGGACTGTCAAGAAAACCTTCCTTATCCAGACACACCACACCATGCCCTGGCACCAGATCACCCTCACCACCCCCCGCGACCAGGCCGAAGCCCTCGAAGACACCCTCCTCGAACTCGGCGCCGTCTCCGTTACCTTGCAGGATGCCGCCGACGTCCCTGTGCTCGAACCCCTGCCGGGCGAAACCCCGCTGTGGCCCGAAGTCAACGTGGTCGGCCTGTTCGAGGATGAAGCGGACACGGCGGAAATCGACTCCGCACTCGCCTCACACGGCATCAGTGGCGGCGCATGGGTCTACGTGGAAGACCAGGACTGGGAACGCGCCTGGATGGACCAGTTCCAGCCCCTGCGCTTCGGCGAACGCCTGTGGATCGTGCCAAGCTGGATCGAGGCGCCGGAACCTGACGCAGTCAACATCCTGCTCGACCCAGGCCTTGCCTTCGGCACCGGCACCCACCCGACCACCGCCCTGTGCCTGGAATGGCTGGATGGGGCGGACATGGCAGACAAGACCATGCTGGACTACGGCTGCGGCTCCGGCATCCTCGCCATCGCCGCGCTCAAGCTGGGTGCATCCGAGGCCTGGGGCATCGACATCGATCCGCAAGCATTGACCGCCACCCGTGACAACGCGTCGCGCAACGGCATCGCGGCCGAGCGGCTGCATACCGGCCTGCCCAGCGCACTTCCCAAGGACTCGCGATTCGACGTCCTGCTGGCCAACATCCTGATGGGCCCGTTGATCGAACTGGCGCCCACCCTGAGCGCGCATGTGAAGCTGGGCGGGGCACTGGTGCTGTCGGGCCTGCTGGCGGAACAGGCCGGCGGCGTGATGGAAGCCTACGCGGAGACCTTCGCGTTTGATCCGCCGGCGTTCAAGGACGGCTGGGCGCGCCTGAGTGCGATTCGCCGCGAATTGAACCCCTCGTAGGAGCGAGCTTGCTCGCGATCGGTGGAATATCGCGAGCGAGCTCGCTCCTACGACGATGCCCCATCGGGAGCATCCTTCCCCTGCCGCTCCATCAGCAACCGCTCCAGCCGGTCGAAGCGCTCCTCAAGTGCTTCCAGTCGCTGGAGGATCAGCAGTTCGTGGCGGATCTCCTCGCGCTCGATTTCAGCCGAGGACTCCTCGACCTCCATGCTCACCAGCGCGGCGGCAACGTTCGCCATCACCATCGAAAAGGTCAGCACGCCGAACACGATCAGCACCACGCCCAGCAATCGCCCTTCGGCGCTCGCGGGCACGATGTCGCCATAACCGACCGTGCTGATCGTGACAATGGCCCACCACAGACCATCCCACAGGGACTTGAAGTTCGGGTCGATGCTCGCGACCAGGGTGCCGATGGACACGACCAGAAACAACGCGATCACCAGCGTCGCGGCCAGGGCATGACGCGCCATCAGACGCAGGGAATTGCGCGCCATGCGGATCAGCACCACCAGCAGCAGGACCAGCCTCAATATTCGCAGCAAGGCCAGCGCGGAGGCCTGCTGCATGAAAAGCAGGGGTACCCCACCGAGCACGATGACAAGGTTGAGCCAGTTCTGCCGCCAATACAGCCGCCGGTTGCTCACCGTCAGGCTGAGTACGACGGCCTCGAGCAGGAACACGCCCCACACCCCCAGATCCAGCACCCTGAGGGTCTGGGCGTCGATCAACCCCTTGGCCTCGGCGTACCAGGCGAATGGCAACCAGAGGACTGCCAGGGCGACCGGAATCTCAAGACGCGCTGCCCAGCGACGTGCTTCGGCGTTTTCGTGCGCGGCCACACCCGCCACCCCGAGCGTGGCCGGGAGATTACGCATCAGTAATTTCACGGCAGACGGCCCGTGCGTGCACTGCGAGGCAGGTCGCCCGCACGACCAGTCGCGCGTCGGGTCAGCAAACGGCGCAGCGGCGAGAGGTCATTCGCCACCCGCAAGGCGAAGCCGCGCAGCCAGGGAAGAGGGCCTCGCGCGGGCTTGAACAGATGATGGAAGGCGTCCATCGCGGTTTGCATCAACAGGTTCTCGCCCCGGCGCTGGCGCTCGTAGCGCTGCAGCACATGCAGCGCGCCGATGTCCTCGTTGCGCGCCCGTGCCTCAAGCAGGGTCTCGGCCAGCGCTGCCGCGTCCATGAAGCCGAGGTTGACGCCCTGCCCCGCCAGCGGATGGATGGTGTGGGCGGCGTCCCCGGCAAGCACCAGGCGCGGCTTGGCATAGACCTGCGCGTGACGGCGGGTGAGCTGGAAGCTGCCACGCTCCAGCAGCGCCTCGATCCCGCCAAGCTCGTGCGGGAAGGTGCGCAGCAGTTCATCGAGAAAGGCATCCTCATCCAGCGCCTTCAGGCGCGCCACCTCATCCGGGGCGGTGTACCAGACCAATGAGGCGTGGGGACCGGGCAGCGGCAGCAGGGCCTGAGGACCGCTCGGGGTGAAGCGTTGCCAGGTGATGTCCTGCTGCGGCGCAACGGTCCTGACCGTGGCGACCAGCGCCTCGACATCGTAGTCCCAGCTGGTCAGGCCGATATGGGCCAGCTCGCGCAGACGTGAGCGCGCGCCATCCGCACCGACCACCAGCCGCGCATGGACGATGGCGCCGTCGCTTAGCCGGGCGACGACTTCCTCGGCCTCGATCCGCAAATCCTCCAACCGCGCAGGACAATGCCAGTGCACTGTGTCCAGCCCTTCCGCGGCTTGCCACAAGGCAAGCTGGATCAGCCGGTTCTCGACGATATGACCGAGCGCGGGCTCGCCGATGTCGCGGCTGTCGAAATGCGTTTCACCCGGCCCCTCGCGATCCCATACCCGCATGCGACGGAACGGCACGGCTCGCATGGCGAGGACATGCCGCCATGCATCAACCGCTTCCAACAGATTCTGCGAGGCCAGACTGAGTGCCGACACCCGAAGATCCAGCGGCTGTTCAGGATCGAACGGCTGGGGCGCCTGGGCTTCGACAACCCGCACATCGAGCCCCGCCCGTCCCAGGGCGCAGGCCAGCGCGGTGCCGACCATGCCGCCGCCGACGATGAGGATATCCGTTGAAACCGTCGCCATATCAGCTCCGTGACTTGTTCGTTTCGGCTTGCGCAAAGGCGATGACCGCCTCCATCGTCGCCCTGGCCTGTGGAGCTCGCTTCCAACTGTCGGACGCCATCGCCTCGGCGACGCGATTGATGACCTCCTCGGCATCCTGCCGGGCAAGCTGTTCAAGCGACTCGATGCCGACCTGCTCCAGTCGGACCACCACCGAGGCACCTACGCCCTTGAGAGCAAGCAGCTTTTTTCGTTCATCCGCCGAAAACAGCATCGCATTCTCCCTGAGCAGGCCATCAACCATTCAAGCCCATCATCTGACGCAGGAATCCACCACGCAGCGGCGGCACGGCGTCCAGCGCCGCCAGCGCCAGGCCCTTGAACGCGGATGGCACGGGCACCGCGCGGGTGAAGCCGCGCGCCAGCACGTCCATCATGGGATAGCTGCGGGCATAGTCCGACTTGCGCGCAGCGGCATAGGCCGCCAGCACATCGCCGCCGCCGATGTCCCGCCCTTCCTGCCGGGCCTGACTGATCTCTCCAAGCAGGACGCGGATGTCGCGCAGACAGAGATTCAAGCCCTGTCCCGCGACCGGATGGAGTGCATGCGCGGCGTTGCCCAAAACCACCGCGCGGGGAGCGATGACCCTCCCCGCGGTCACCGCGCGCAGGGGGTAGGCATGGCGCGCCCCGAGCGCGACAAAACGGCCGAGACGTGGTCCGAAACGCCGTCCGAGCCTGGCCATGAACCTCTCATCGTCCAAAGCCAGGCGTGGTTCAAGTTCAGTGGTCGGCGTCACCCATACCAGCGAATAGCTGTTGCCGCCCATGGGCAGCAGGGCGATGGGCCCCTCATCAGTAAAACGCTCGAAGGCAGTACGCGGCTCCGGGCGCTGGACCTCGACGCGTGCCAGGATCGCAGTTTGCGCATAATCGCGTTCGCTGACTGGCAGGCCCAGCGCCGCGCGCACGCTGGAACCCGCGCCATCGGCGGCCACCAGCAGGCGCGCCTGCAGGACCCGTTCACCCTCCGGCGTGGCATAACGGACACTCACACCCTCGGCATCCACCACGTGTTCGACGAAGCGCGCCGGAGCATGCCATTCCACGCCGCTCTCCCGAGCCGCCCGCAGGAGCACCGGCGCCATGCGCGCGGAGTCCATGACCTGCCCGAGCGCCACGACGTCTTCTTCCCGCGCATCGAAGCGCGCGCTGCCCCAGGCGCCGCGCATGGAGACATGAATCCGCTCGATCGGCTCGGCCCCTTCGGCCAGCTCACCCCAGAGGCCCCAGCCCGCCAGCAGCCTGCGCCCGCCCTCCGCCAGGGCGATGGCGCGCCCATCGAAGCCGCTACTACCGACATCGGCGAGGGCGGGAGTGGCCTCGCGCTCAAGCACCGACACCTTGAAGCCCTCGCGCGCGAGCACATGCGCGAGCACCGCCCCGACCGGGCCGCCGCCGACGATGACGACGTCAAGCATGCGGCACGATCTCCTCCAGCGCTTCGACCGATTTCGGGGCATCGGCGGTCAGCACCTCACAGCCCTCGCGGGTCACCAACACGTCGTCTTCGATACGGATGCCGATGTTGCGGAAGGCCTTGGGCACGTCGCGACCCGCGTCGATGTACAGCCCCGGCTCGACCGTCAGCACCATGCCCGGCTCCAGCAGGCGCCACTCGCCATCGACCTTGTAGGCGCCCACGTCGTGCACGTCCATCCCGAGCCAATGACCGGTACGGTGCATGTAGAAACGGCTATAAGCCTGTTTTTCGATCAGCTTGTCGACCTTGCCCTTGAGCAGCTTCAGTTCGACCAGGCCCTCGGTCAGGACCCTCACCGCGGCATCGTGCGGAGCGTTCCAGCATGTTCCGGGACGCACCGCGTCGATCGCCGCCTGTTGCGCGGCCAGCACGACCTCGTACAGCTCGCGCGCGGCGGGCGAGAAGCGACCACCGACCGGCAGGGTCCTGGTAATGTCACCGCAATAGCCGCCCCATTCGCAGCCTGCATCGACCAGCACCAGTTCGCCCTTGTTCAGAATGTCGCGGTTCTCCGTGTAATGCAGGATGCAGGCATTCTTGCCACCCGCCACGATCGGCGGGAAGGACGGTTCACCACCATGGCTGCGAAAGGCGTGTAGCAACTCGGCCTCCAGCGCGTACTCCCGCAGCCCCGGTGCGCAGGCGCCCATCACCCCCTGATGGGCAAGGGCACTGATGTGGCAGGCCTCACGAAGCACGCGCAATTCATCCTCGTCCTTGAACAGGCGCATCTCGTGTACCAGCGGGCCAATGTCCTGCCAGCCGCAGGGCGCTTTGACCCCGGCACGCTGTTGGCGGCGAACGGCATTGAGCCAGTCGAACAGACGTTCGGCAAAGCGCCCGTCGCCCAGCGGGGCATAAAGCTGATCGCGCCCGGCCAGCAGACCAGGCAGACGGGCATCCAGTTCGTCGAGGATGAAGGCCTGATCAACCCCGTAATCCTTGAGCGCCCCCTTCACCCCGGCGCGCAGCCCATCCCACTGCTCGCGCGCGGGATCCCGCGCGCGCACGAACAGGATGCTTGGCCCGTCGGCATACCCAGGCGCCAGCACCAGCACCGCATCGGGCTCGTCGAAACCGGTCAGGTAGCGGAAATCGCTGTCCTGCCGGAAAGGATAATGGGTGTCACGATTGCGCACCCGCTCGACCGCCGCCGGCAAGATGGCGATCCCCTCGGCTCCCAACTGGGCAAGCAGTCGCTTGCGGCGCCGGGCAAAGTGTTTCTTGTTGAGCACGGAATGGATGGCCATGGCTCCCCTCCTTCAGTGCAGGGTTCGGGACCCGCCTGATTGAGACCAGAAGGATGCGACATCCTTCCCCTCCTCGGAGCCATTGCGGCGCTCCGGTTCCTCACGCGGATGCAGGGTTTCGTGCAGCAGCAGCACCCCGACCCGGAGATACTCGACCAACTCGCTGTAGGCCAGTTCGTCCTCCTCGGCATCCTCACCAAGGTCGAAACTGGCTTGGGCGAACTGACCAATGTCGCGCAGAACCTCGGCGGCATCCTCGGAGAGATGCGCGGGGTCTCGCCCACCGGCCACACCATAACCATAGAGGAAGCCTTGGCACCAGGCGTGCAAGGCCTCGGCGCGGTCGGACAGATCCTCCTCGTCGTCAGGCAGCATCAGATCGAACCCACCTTTCTCCTCGCCAAGGCTCGTGACGGTCTCCGCATGCACCTGCCCAAGCACGGCGGGCACCACGACCTGCTCGTCATCCTCGCGGATATGCGACCACCAGTCCGACAGAGGGACTCCATCCGCCGCGCAAATCATGCCCGCCAGCACCCCATGAGCTTCGGCAGCGTTCACCGCGGCCTCATCCAGGGCCTGTTCGACCCGGTCGTAATCCACCATGTGCCACCATGCTGCTTGCTTGTCGTTACGACGCATCGTAACACGCGCAATGCTCCGCATGACGCCCCGCCGCGGCTTGCGCAAGCCGGGGCGGACACCTAACATCAGGGGCTTCGGCGCAGTCTGCTCAGAGGGGAGCACTTCATGCAGCGCATCATTTCCCAAGAAGAATGGCAGACCCTGGAAGAAGGCGTGCTGCATCTTGTCGAACTGTGCGAAACCCTCAAACAGGCCAACGCACAGCTTGAAAGCGACAACCAGCAGTTGCACCAGGAGCAGCAACGCCTCCAACACCTGTTAGGCGAGGCCGAAGCCCGCCTCAGCCCCGTACTTGACCAGTTGCGCGCGATGGAGGCAAACACATGAGCGAGGATACCGCCGTTCCGGTCGACATCAGCATCCTTGACAAGGAGTACCGTGTCGCCTGCCCGCCGAGCGAGCGCGATGCCTTGGAGCGCTCGGCACGCTACCTGGATGCCAAGATGCGAGAGATCCGCCACACCGGCAAGGTGATCGGCAACGACCGCGTGGCCGTGATGGCCGCCATCAACATCACCCACGAATTGCTGCAACTACGCGCCGGTCAGCCGCAGGCGCTGCCGGACGACGCCGTGCCCGCCTCGCTGGAAGCCGAGGCACTGATGCACCGGATCGAGGAAACACTCGAACGTTGCAAACCCGGTCAGGCTGAACTAATCTGAAACCAAGTCTTCTGGAGCGTGCGCCCGTGGCCCAATCCCCTTGAGCCTTAATGCACCTCCCTGGGAATGGCTCCTGGAGTCGTGTGCATGTCCTCCCTGGCCATACGCCTTGGGCGGAAAGCCTGACGCTCCTCATGCCCTTCCCGACTTGAACCGCCCGGTTCAAGGTACCCGGCCGACAGCGGCGCCCCGGAAGACCCACATCTCAATGCATTCCTCCACCTCCCGCAAAGAACTCCGCCAGACCATCCGCCAGCGACGTCGCGGACTCGATGGTTTTGAGCGCACGTGGCGCGAAACCAGCATCATCGCCTCGCTCAGGCAGCACCCTGCCTTCAGACGAGCGCGTCGCATCGCTTGCTACTGGCCAGCCGACGGCGAGGCTGATATGCGATTGCTCTCCGTACTGACCTCCTCCCGCCAATCGCTCTATCTGCCCATTCTTACCCGAGGTTCGCGCCTGAGGTTTGCCCAATGGCAACCACACAGCCCCATGCGACTCAACCGTTTCCGCATTCCCGAGCCCCGGCACCGCACCATTGATCTTTTGTTCGCACGCGAACTTGACCTCGTCCTCATGCCCTTGGTCGGCTTTGATGACGATGGCAACCGCCTGGGCATGGGCGGCGGCTTCTACGACCGAACTCTTGCCTTCCGCCATGCCCGACGCCGCTGGCGCAAACCTCTGCTGATCGGCGTGGCATTCGAACTGCAACGCTGCCCGCCCCTGCCGGCAGAGCCTTGGGACGTGCCGCTGGATGGCATCGTCACCGAGGACGGGGTACGCTTGTTCGATCGTATTTGATGGACACCACCATGGCCTACTGGCTGATGAAATCCGAACCCGATGCGTTCAGCATCGACGACCTCGCGAGCCGTCCCGGGCAGACCGAGCACTGGGACGGCGTGCGCAACTACCAGGCACGCAACTTCATGCGCGCGATGAAAAAAGGCGACCAGGTTTTCTTCTACCACAGCAATACCGCCGTTCCGGGCATTGTCGGCATTGCGGAAGTGGCGCGCGAGGCCTATCCGGACCATACCGCCTGGGACAACCCCGAGGGCAAGTACCATGACCCTGCCAGCACCCCGGACAAGCCTCGCTGGGACATGGTCGATCTGCGCTATGTGCGTCATCTCAGGCGCAACATCCCGCTGACCGAGCTCAAGGGCATGGAAGCGCTGTCCGGGATGCCGCTGGTGCGCAAGGGCAACCGCCTGTCGGTGATGCCGGTGAGCGATGAGCACTGGCAAACTATCCTCGACCTGGAGCAGGAGCAGGCTTGCTAACGCGAAGCTGGCGTCAGCCCGCGATTTCAGGCTGCATGATCGCGAGCAAGCTCGCTCCTACGGGACACACACCATGAGCCTCACCCGCGACTACCTCGACCGCATCCTGACCGCCCGCGTCTATGACGTGGCGATCGAGAGCCCGCTCGACCCCATGCCGCTGCTCTCCGCCCGCCTCGGCAGCCGCGTGCTGCTCAAGCGCGAGGACCTGCAGCCGGTGTTCTCCTTCAAGCTCCGCGGCGCCTACAACAAGATCCACCACCTGCACACGCGCGGCGAACTCGGCAGCGGTGTCATTGCCGCCAGCGCGGGCAACCACGCCCAGGGCGTGGCCCTCGCTGCCCAGCGCATGGGCCTGCGCGCGGTCATCGTCATGCCCGCCACCACCCCGGCGATCAAGGTCAACGCCGTGCGCCGCCGTGGCGGCGAGGTCGTGCTGCATGGCGACGCCTATGACGAGGCCTACGCCCACGCGCGCACGCTGGCCGAGTCCGAAGGATTGACCTTCATCCATCCCTACGACGACCCCGAAGTGATCGCCGGCCAAGGGACCATCGGCATGGAAATCCTGCGCCAACACCCGGACCCCATCGAGGCCGTGTTCGTGCCGGTCGGCGGCGGCGGGCTGATCGCCGGCATCGCGGCCTACCTCAAGCACCTCCGCCCGGCCACACGCATCATTGGCGTCGAGCCGGAAGACGCCGCCTGCATGCACGACGCCCTGGCCGCCGGCGAGCGCGTCGTCCTGCCCCAGGTCGGCCTGTTCGCCGACGGCGTCGCGGTCCGGCAGGCCGGCGAGGAGACCTTCCGCATCGCGCGCGAATGCGTGGACGAAGTGATCCTGGTCAGCACCGACGAGATCAGCGCCGCAATCAAGGACATCTTCGACGACACCCGTGCCATTGCCGAGCCAGCCGGGGCGCTGGCGGTCGCGGGCCTCAAGCGCTACGCCGCCCGTAGGAGCGAGCTTGCTAACGCGAAGCTGGCGTCAGCCCGCGATGATGCCCAATTCCCCTCCGGTGAAGAATCGCGAGCAAGCTCGCTCCCACGGGGCAAGGGCACCCTCATCGCCATCAACTCCGGCGCCAACATGAACTTCGACCGCCTGCGCCACATCGCCGAACGCGCGGAGCTGGGCGAACAACGCGAGGCCCTGTTCGCGGTCACCATTCCCGAACGCCCCGGCAGCTTCCGCGCCTTCTGCGAAACCCTCGGCCGACGCGCCATCACCGAATTCAACTACCGCTACAACGACCGGCGCGATGCGCACATTTTCGTCGGCGTGCAACTGGATGCCGGAGCGGCGGAGAAAGAAGCCCTCATCAACGTGCTGCGCGAGCATGATTACCCCGTGCTCGACATGACCGGCAACGAGATGGCCAAGCTTCATATGCGCTACATGGTCGGCGGCCACAGCCCCCGAGTGGAGCACGAAATCCTCTACCGCTTCGAATTCCCAGAGCGCCCCGGCGCCCTGCTCCACTTCCTCACCCGCATGGGCGCCCACTGGAACATCAGCCTGTTCCACTACCGCAACCACGGCGCCGACTACGGTCGCGTGCTCGTCGGCATCCAGGTGCCGGGCGAGGACCGCCACCAGTTCGAGCGATTTCTCGAATCGCTCGGCTTCCCCTACTGGGACGAGACGGACAATCCGGCCTACGGCCTGTTTTTGGCCTGATCGCGCCGTGATCGCGAGCAAGCTCGCTCCTACATGAGAACGCTGTAGGAGCGAGCTTGCTCGCGATAAACGAGCCATCAAACACAAAGGAATGTTGCGATGCACAACCACCGAGGCCACACCCTCCGCAAAGGCCGACACTCCGAAGCTGGGCGAACCTACGCCGTCACCACGGTCACCCACGACAGACAAGCTTTCTTCACGGACTGGCGAACCGGTCGCATTGTTGTCCATGAGATGGCACAGGCCCATGCGAAAACGCTGGCCTTCGTCGTCATGCCCGATCATGTCCACTGGCTGCTTGAACTGCATACGACCACGCTTGAGCGGCTCATGCAGACCGTCAAATCCAGATCCGCCATTGCCGTCAACAAACGTCTCCAGCAGACCGGCCCTGTCTGGCAACGTGGTTTTTACGATCACGCACTGCGCAAGGAAGAAGACCTGGCTGCCATCGCTCGCTACATCGTCGCCAACCCGCTTCGTGCCGGGCTTGTGAAAAAACTGGGCGACTATCCGCTTTGGGACGCCATCTGGCTGTAGGAGCGAGCTTGCTCGCGATTGATCGGGGATGCGACTGATCGCGAGCAAGCTCGCTCCTACAACCTAGGCATTTCAGGTAACCTTGATAAGTTACCTTTCCAGGAGATCCATGCATGAACCAAGACGAACTCAAGCGCCAGGCGGCGCTGGCCGCCCTCGAATACGTCAAGCCCGGCAGCATCGTCGGCGTTGGCACCGGCTCCACCGTCAACCACTTCATCGACGGCCTGGCCGCCATCAAGCACAAGATCGATGGCGCGGTCTCCAGCTCCAATGCCTCCACCGAACGCCTGCGCAAGCACGGCATCCATGTGTTCGACCTGAACGAGGTGGACGACATCCCCGTCTACGTCGACGGCGCGGACGAGGCCAACGAGCACCTACAGCTGATCAAGGGCGGCGGCGGCGCGCTGACCCGCGAGAAGATCATCGCCCACATGGCCAAGACCTTCGTCTGCATCGCCGACGAGAGCAAGCTCGTGCCCATCCTGGGCAAATTCCCGCTGCCGATCGAAGTGATCCCCATGGCGCGCAGCATGGTGGCCCGCGAACTGGTCAAGCGCGGCGGCAACCCGGTCTACCGCGACGGTTTCGTCACCGACAACGGCAACCAGATCCTCGACGTGCACAACCTCGAGATCATGCAGCCGGCCAAGCTCGAGGACGAGCTGAACAACATCCCCGGCATCGTCACCGTCGGCCTGTTCGCCCTGCGCCCGGCGGACGTACTGATCCTCGCCACCAAGGGTGGCGTGCGCAAGATCGGGGGATAAGCTTCCCGTAGGAGCGAGCTTGCTCGCGATTACCCATTGAATCCCGGTTGATCGCGACCAAGGTCGCTCCTACACAAAAACAAAGCCCGTGGCTCATCACCACGGGCTTTTACTTTGACGCATCCACCGTGCGAATGCCGAAGCCAAGAATCCGCGCATCCGTTGTCACCAGCTCCAACCCTTCCGCTTGTGCCTGAGCCACAAGCATCCGGTCGAATGGATCGCGATGATCCCATACCAGCAAACCAGCCGATGTGCCGTGAAACAGGCTGATGGGCAGTGGACGAAAACCCTCTTCCTCGACCACGCCGTTCAAGCCTTCCGGCGCCTCGATCTTTCCGAGCTGCATCTTGATGGCGATCTCCCAGGTCGTCGCGGCACTGACGAACACCTCATTCCGGCCCTCCTCGATCAACCCGCGTGCCCGCGGCCCCAGGGAAGGCGCATCCATAAGCCACCAAAGCAGGGCGTGCGTATCCAGCAACAACCTCCTCATTCGCCTTGCTCGAAGAGATCAATCACCGCTTGAGGGGTTTCATCAAAATCAGGTGCCAGACGAATCTTTCCACGCATACGGCCAGCCACACGCTTCGGCGCAAGCGTGACAGGCTCCAGCCTCACCAATGGCTTTCCCGCACGTGCGATGACGACATCCTCGCCACGCAGAGCCTCCTCCACCAAGGCGGAAAGATGTGTCTTGGCTTCATGCATATTGATGGTGTGCATGCCTGAACCCCCATACCAGACAAGATGTTAGCCAAGTTAGCTCATCTCGGCGAACTCATCAACTTCATGGAAACTTCAGGCAACACAAAAAAGCGGCTTCAGGGAAATACAAAACGGGGTCTGT
>JBFLVP010000046.1:0-45970 GCA_040758395.1 Pseudomonadota bacterium | reverse complement strand
CGCACGATCCTCGGATGCGTGTGGGCATGGGCCAGCAGGTGGTACTGGACGATGAACTCGATGTCGGTCAGGCCGCCCGAGCCGGTCTTGATGTGGAACAGGGCGGGGTCCTTCTGGTCCAGCTCGGAGCGCATCTTCTCGCGCATCTCCACCACTTCCTTGCGCAGCTTGTCCGCATCGCGCGGCTGGCGAAGGACGGCCTCGCGCACCGCTTCGAAGGCGCCTTTCAGGCGCTCGTCGCCCGCCACCCAGCGCGCGCGGGTCAGGGCTTGGTGCTCCCAGGTCCAGGCATGGTGGCGCTGGTAATCCTCGAAGGCGTTGACGCTGGTGACCAGCAGGCCGGAGGCGCCATCCGGGCGCAGGCGGGTGTCGACTTCGTAGAGGATGCCGCCGGGCGTCTGGGTGGTCATGCGCAGGATCATCTTCTGGGTGACGCGGGCGAAGAACTGGGCGTTGTCCAGCGGGCGGTCGCCGTCGGTTTCCTGTTGCTCGCCAGCGGAGTCGTGCATGAAGACGATGTCGAGGTCCGAGCCGTAGCCGAGTTCGAGGCCTCCAAGCTTGCCGTAGCCGATCACCGCCAGCCCCGGGGTGTGGGTGAAGCCGTCGACGAGGCAGCGCGGTGTGCCGTGGCGCGTGGTCAGTTCGGACAGGGCCTCGCGGTGGACCTCGTCGAGCAGGGCCTCGGCGATCCAGGTCAGGTGGTCGCTGACCTTCATGATCGGGAGCACGTCCATGATGTCGGCGGCGGCCACGCGCAGCACGTTGATCTGCTTGAAGCGGCGCAGTTCTTCCATTTGCCGTTCCATGTCGCCCTCCGGCACGTTGCCGAGCAGGGTGGCCAGTTCCTCGCGCAGTTCCTCGGGGCCGGGCGGGGCGTACAGGGTGCGGGCGTCGAGCAGCTCGTCGAGCAGTATGGGATGGCGGGTGAGCTGTTCGGCGATCCAGGGGCTGGCGGCGATGAGGCGGATGAGCTGCTCGAGCGCGGGCGGGTTCTCCAGCAGCAGGGCGAGGTAGACGCTGCGCCCGCCGATCCGGAGCAGCAGCTCGAACAGGCGAGGCAGGATGTCGACCGCCTGGGTTTCGTCCGCCAGTCGGGCGAGCAGGCGTGGGAGTAGCTTGAAGAGGCGTTCGCGTGCGGTGTCGCTGAGGGCGCGTACGACCCGTTCGTGCAAGAAGCTTTGCAGCAAAGCCAGCACTTGGGGCGCATCGTCCTCGGCAAAGCCCTCGGCACACAGGATGCCTTCCGCCTCCTCACCCTGGATGATGCCGTTGCACACATCGGTCAGCCGATGACTTTCCTCGGCCGCACCGTCGTCCAGAAAAACGCTGCCGGGAGCAGCGTTGGGAAGCTTTGCTTCCCCCGAAGGGCGTAGCCCATGGAGGGGCGTAGCCACCCGGAACACGCGGCGGAAGATGCGGTGCACCTCGGCGCGGGTGTGGTTGAAACTGGCAATGAAGTTGTCCCAGTCGGCATGGCCCATGCTGACGGCCAGGCGCAGCCGTTCGTGGCCATCTTCGGGCAGCAGCTGGGTCTGCTGGTCGCGCGCGGCCTGCAGGCGGTTCTCCACCCGGCGCAGCATGTCGTAGCCCTGCTCCAGCGAGGTGACTTCTTCGCCGCTGAGCACCTCGTCCTCGCCCAGCACGCGCAGGATGGGGAGGATGCCGCGCTGTTGCAGCGGCTTCTCGCGCCCGCCGCGCAAAAGCTGGAACACCTGGCCGATGAACTCGACCTCGCGGATGCCGCCGGGGCCGAGCTTGACGTTGTCGCGCATGCCCTTTTTCGCCATCTCGCGCTCGATCATCGCCTTCATCTCGCGCAATTGACCGAAGGCGCCGTAGTCGAGGTAACGGCGGTAGACGAAGGGATGAAGCTGCTTCATCAGTCGCTCGCCGGCCGCCAGGTCGCCGGCGATGGGGCGCGCCTTGATCATGGCATAGCGTTCCCACTCGCGGCCGTGCAGGGTGTAGTACAGCTCCATCTGCTCGAAACTCAGGGCCAGCGGGCCCTCGTCGCCCCAGGGGCGCAGGCGCATGTCCACGCGGAACACGAAGCCGTCCTCGGTGAGCTGGTTGATGGCGCGGATCAGGCGCTGGCCGAGGCGGGTGAAGTACTCGCTGTTGTCCAGCGGCTTGGGGCCGTCGGTCTCGCCCTCCTCGTCGAAGGCGAAGATCAGGTCGATGTCGGAGGAGAAGTTGAGTTCGTGCCCGCCGAGCTTGCCCATGCCGAGCACGACCAGGCCGACGGGGGTGCCCTCCGCATCGCGCGGCTGTCCGTGGCGTTGGCGGAGTTGCGCATCCCACCAGTCGAGCGCGCCCTGCACGGCGGCATCCGCCAGCCAGGTCAGCTCTCGCAGGGTTTCCTCGGTCGGCGCCCAGCTCGCCAGATCGCGCCAGGCAATGCGCGCCATCTCGCGGCGGCGGAAACGACGCAGGGTGCGCAGCAGGCCGGTCTCGTCGGTGACCGTGGCGAGGGCAGCGGCAAGATGGTCGCCGAGCGTGGCCTCAGCGTAGGCGCGGAACAGATCGCCGCTTTCGATCAGCCCGGCAAGCAGGCCGCTCTGGCGGGTGCAGGACTCCGCGACGAAGGGGCTGGCGGCGAACACGCGGGGCAGCGCCTCCTCGGCCCGGGGGCTGCGCCGCAGCGCGGCGCGGTCGTCGTCGGACAAGCGTTCCAGGGCGGCGTGTGCTTCGGCGTGCAGGGCGGGCGGCAGGGTGTGCATGCGGCTTCCTGATATGGGGATGCGTTCAGGCTACTCCGGTCGGATGGCCTGTCAAAACGCGGGCATGGTGTGGATGTCGTGTCGCCGCGATTCGAGAGCCGTCGCCCGGAGGGGGCCTTGGCTGGAATCCGGAAAGCCCCCGGATTCCGCTGAGCGCGAAGCTGGCGCAAGCCCGCTCCATCCGGACTAGGGGCTGCTTCTTGTGGGCGCGGCGACGGGCTCCACCCGCCAGGGCGCATCCGCCGCCTGAGTGAGGTGGTCGTGCAGCCAGACGGTGGCCTCGCGCAGGACGCCGTCCAGCTTCCAGGGGGCGTTGATGATGGCCATGCCGCTGCCGTTCAGGCGGGTGCCGCTGACCGGAGGCTGAATGCACAGTTCGCTGACCAGCAGGTCGGGCAGTCCAGCTTGTTGCAGCTTTCTCAGGAAGCGATCGATCGGCGGGCGGTCCTTGATCGGATACCAAGCGGCAAGGACGCCCTGCGGCCAGCGCTTGTGGGCGGCCACCAGGGCATCGGCCAGCCGGTCGAGTTCGTTGACGGCTTCGAAGGGCGGGTCGATCAGGACCAGGCCACGTTTCGCCTCGCGCGGCGGCAACAGGGCGCCGAGCGCCTCCCAGCCGTCGCGCCGGTGGATGGCGACGCCCTTGCGGTCCTTGAGCGACTGGCGCAAGGCTGCGTTGGCGCCGGGCTCCAGTTCACACAGGTGCAGCCGATCCTGGGGGCGAAGCGCGGTGGCGGTCAGGGCGGGCGAGCCGGGGTAGAGGCGTAGCACGCCGCCGGGATTGAGTGCCCGTACCTGGTCGAGATAGGTGCGGACGATGGCCGGGGCCTTGCTTTCGGCGAAGATGCGCCCGATGCCGTCCTGCCACTCGCCGGTGCGGCTGGCCTCGCCGCCGCGGGGGAGTCCTTCCCTGGACTCCCCCCTTCGGGGAAGGCTACGCCTTCCAACCCCGCTCCCGGCGGGGTTGGTAAGGTCGTAGATGCCCGCCCCGGCATGGGTTTCCAGCACGACGAAGGGCGTTTCCTTGCGCTGCAGTGCCTCGATCAGGGCCAGCAGGGTGAGGTGTTTGTGCACGTCGGCAAAATTGCCGGCATGGAAGGCGTGTCGGTAATTCATGACGCTATGCTAGAAGAAATGGACCAAGGAGTCTCCGATGCCGTCCGCGCGTGAACCACTCATCCTGTTGCTGATTGTCCTGGGGGTGATGGTCTGGTCGTGGATCATGCCTTACGACCGCTTGACCTGGTGGCTGGAGGCCATGCCGGTGCTCCTGGCCCTGCCGGTGATGCTCCTTACCGCGCGTCGTTTTCCGCTCACGCCGCTGCTCAACCGGGTCATCGTCCTGCACATGGTGGTTCTGCTGGTCGGCGCGCATTACACCTATGCGCTGACGCCGGTCGGGTTCTGGGTCCAGGATCTGTTCGGACTGATGCGCAATCCCTATGACCGCTTCGGTCATGTCATGCAGGGTGTGACGCCGACCCTGCTGGCGCGCGAGGTGTTCGTTCGTCTCGAGGTGGTGAAGGAGAACGGCTGGCTGCTGTTCCTGGCCGCCTGCGTCGCGCTCGCCTTCAGTGCCTTCTATGAGCTGCTGGAGTGGGCGGCGGCCATGGCCTATGGCGCCAGCGCCGAGCACTTCCTCGCGATGCAGGGGGATATCTGGGATACCCAGTGGGATATGCTGCTGGCGCTGCTGGGGGCGTTGATGGCGCTGTTGCTGGGTGCGCCGCACCGGCGCCAGATCGAGGCTATCCGCAAAGGAGGACGCCCATGAACAAACCTGCCGTGACGTCGGTTCCCGTCTTGCCCGAGATTGCCGCCCGCTGGAGTCCTCGCGCCTACGATCCCGCGCGCAAGGTCGAGCCCGAGAAGCTGGCCGCCTTGTTCGAAGCGGCGCGCTGGGCGCCATCCTGCTGGGGCGATGAGCCCTGGCGTTACATCGTCTGTGACCGGGGGCGTGACGAGGGGGCCTGGCAGCGCGCCTTCGGGGTGCTGGACAAGGGCAATCAGGCCTGGTGCAAGGATGTGCCGGTGCTGTTGATCTCGCTCGCCGATACCCTGTTCAGTCGCAACGACAAGCCCAACCGCTGGGGCGGACACGACACGGGGGCCGCCAGCGAGAACCTGTGTCTTGAGGCCGTGCACCAGGGATTGGTCGCGCACCAGATGGCAGGGTTCGACAAGGAGGCCGTGCATGCGGTCTTCCAGGTGCCGGAACGCTTCGTGCCGATGGCGATGATCGCCGTCGGCTACCAGGGGCGCGCGGAGCAACTCGAAGGCAGCCGATACGAGGACGAGATCGCCCCGCGCACGCGTCGCCCGCTGGATGAGACGATGTTCGCGGGGCGTTTCGGCACGCCCTGGAAGGCGCGCTAGTCATGGACATCCTGCTCGCGGTGTTGAACTCGACCCTGGGCATGGCGCTCGACGCCGCGCCCTGGCTGTTGCTCGGCATCGTGCTGGCGGGGCTGCTCAAGGCCTTCCTGCCCGAGGCCTGGCTGGCGCGCTGGGTGGGCGGCGAGAGCGCGGGGGCGATCGGTCGGGCGGCCCTGGTCGGGGCCCCGCTGCCGCTCTGTTCCTGCAGCGTGCTGCCGGCCGCGCTCGGCCTGCGCCGCCAAGGCGCGGGCAGGGGGCCGACCCTGGCCTTCATGATCTCCACCCCGGAAACCGGCGTGGACTCGGTGGCGCTCACCTATGCCTTGCTGGGTCCCGTGTTCGCCATCCTGCGCCCGCTCGGGGCGCTGGTGTCCGCCTTCAGTGTGGGGTTGGCTGTCGCGCGCTGGGGCGGTGAAGTCCATGCACGTGCGGAGGCATCCTCTGGATGCTCGACAGCATGCTGCGGCTCCGGCTGCGCTGCGGAGACGCTCCAGCCGGCCGAGGCGGGGCCATCCTGCTGCGTGAGCGGCAACTGCGACCTGCCGCCCCCGGCGCCCTCGGTGCAGGCCCGCGCCTGGCAGGGTGTCCATTACGCCATGACCACGCTGTGGGACGACCTCGCGCCCTGGCTGCTGGCGACCCTGCTGCTGGCTGGGGCGATGACCGCGCTGGTGCCGCCGGAGACCTTCGCCGCACTGGGTGACGGGCTCGCGGGCATGCTGCTGCTGTTCCTGCTGGGGCTGCCGATGTATGTCTGCGCCACCGCGGCCACCCCGGTGGCCGCCGCTCTGCTTGCCACCGGGGTTGGACCGGGCGCGGTGCTGGTTTTCCTGCTCGCGGGGCCAGCGGCAAACCTGGGGACGCTGGGGGTGCTGAAGCGTGAATTCGGCGGGCGGGTTCTGCTGGTTTATCTCGTCACCCTCGCGATCGTGACCTTGCTGCTGGGGCTCATCGCCCAAGGCGTGGTGGATGCCTTCGGGCTGACTATCGAAGTCGGTTCGGCCGAGCCCGAGGTTGCACCGCCGCTGGCTTGGTCGGCGCTGGGGCTGCTGGCGGCGCTGACGGTGTGGCGTCTGATCGTCTGGGGGCGCAGGCCGTGATCCGGGTGGCCCTGTTGGGGGATACCCACGGCGTAGTGGATGAGCGCATTGCCGAGATTGTCGCGCGCTGCGATCTGGTCGTTCATGCCGGCGACATCGGCTGCCCCGAGGTGCTTGCGCAGTTGCAGCCGCGTAGCGGGCGGGTCATCGCCGTGCGTGGCAACAACGACACGCCGCACCAGTGGCCGCGGGGTTCCGAGCCTTGGCTGCGCGAGCTTCCCGAGCAGGTAAGACTCGAGTTGCCGGGCGGGGTGCTGGCTGTGGAGCATGGGCATCGCGTATTGCCCGCCAACCAGCGCCATCTGCGTCTGCGTGAACGTCATCCGGATGCGCGCGCGATCCTGTATGGCCATACCCACCGGCTGGTGGTCGACCGCGATGCTTTCCCCTGGGTGCTCAATCCAGGCGCCGCGGGCCGCACGCGGACCTATGGCGCGCCGTCATGCCTCGTGCTGAACGCCGGTCTGGATCATTGGAGCGTGGACATTCATGTATTTAGCCGCTAGTTTTCACATTCATTGTTAAGCAGACGGACACGCGCGGCGCATGGCACGCATTCTTGGTATCGGTATCGCGACCCTCGACATCATCAATACCGTGGATGGCTACCCCGCCGAGGATGCCGAAGTGCGCGCGCTTTCCCAGACCGTCCGGCTGGGCGGGAATACCGCCAATACCTTGGATATCCTCGCTCAGGCGGGCCACCAGTGCCATTTGGCCGGAGTGTTGGCGGGCGATATGGGCGGCCAGCGCATCGAGCGTGAGCTGACGGACCGGGGGATCGACCTGGGCCATAGCCGGCGCGTGCCCGGCAGTGCCGCCCCGACCTCCTACATTGCGCTCAACCAGCGTAACGGCTCACGCACCATCATCCATCACCGAGACCTGCCGGAGTTCGGCATGGAGGACGTCATGGAAGTGCCTCTCGACACCTTCGACTGGCTGCATTTCGAGGCGCGCAATTGTGATGAGCTGGTCGCCATGCTGGCGTATGCGCGCAGTCTGGTGGCCGACCAGCCGATCTCGCTGGAAGTGGAAAAGGAGCGCGAAGGACTGGAGCAGCTCTGGGATTTCCCGGACATCATCATCTTCTCGCGCGCCTTTGTCCTGGGGCGTGGTTTCGAGAGACCCGAGGCCTTTCTGGCCCAGGCTCGCGCATGGGCGCCCCAGGCCATGCTGGTGCTGCCATGGGGCGAGGCGGGGGCCTGGGCCATGCGTGACGGGGACGTGCTGCATAGCCCGGCCTTCCCGCCCGCGCAGGTGGTCGACACCCTCGGCGCGGGCGATACCTTCAACGCCGGGCTCATCCACGCCCTGGTTTCCGGCCGCTCGCTTGAGCTGGCGCTGGAAGATGCCTGCCAGCTGGCGGGGCGCAAGGTCGGGCAGAGCGGTCTGGACGGCCTGTTCGCGCCGGTCGTGCATGGGGCGGGGCAGCACCTTTGCCCCCTTGCCAGTCTGGCGGATCCCGGCAGCAGGGGGTTCGAGGTGGAGATCGATGGCACCATGCGCTCGGTCTTCGTCGTACGCCGGGATCATGAGGTGAAGGCCTATCTCAACCATTGCCCGCATGTGGGCGCCGAGCTGAACTGGCAGCCGGATGAATTCCTCGATGCCGATCGGCGCTATATCCTGTGCGCGGTGCATGGCGCGCTGTTCGAAGTCGATGATGGGCGTTGTATTGCCGGGCCGTGCCGCGGCGACAGCTTGACCCCCGTGAGGGTCGAGGTGCGTCAGGGACAGCTCATCTTGAATCCATCGTCGGAGGGGTGAAGAAGGCATGACGGATGTCAGCGTGCTGGACGATGTCTTGACCGCGCATGAGGTTGCCGGCTTTCACCCGGGGGAGCGCGTGGGTGCCTGGCTGTGGGACATCCAGGCCGGTCATATCACCTGGTCGCGGGGGTTGTACGAGGTTTACGGCCTGGATCCGGCTCGTCCCATCCGGCGGGTCGAGGACTGGCAAGGCCTGATCGTCGATGAGGATCGTCCGATAGTGCAGGCCGCGCTTGATAGGGCGCTGACGACCCTCGAGCCTTACAGCGTCAATTACCGCATCCGCCGTTCGACAGGGGGGGGTATCCGGCGGCTGGCCGCGCGCGGGCAGGTCATTCCCGATGCCGAAGGGCGCCCCTTGCGCATGTTTGGCAGCACCCATGACATCACCGAGCTGGAGTTGCGCCAGCAAAAGCGTGATGAAACCTTGCAGCGCCTGCGAACCGTCCTGGAGGCAACACCGGACATCATCTGCCTGAAGGATCCGCAAGGCCGCTGGCTGGAGGCCAATACGGCCGATCTCCGCCTGTTCGGCCTCGAGCGGGTCGACTACCGGGGCATGACGGACGCGCAGCTGGCCGACTTTGCCCTTCCGCACTTCCGCGAGGCCTTCCTGTACTGCGAGAAAACGGATCAGGCTGCCTGGCAGGCAGCTGTCCCCAGCCGGGCGCGTGAGGGCATCCCCGACCGGGATGGAAACCTCCGGCACTACGATGTGTTGAAAGTGCCGATGTTCGATGACCAGGGTCGGCCTTCCGCGCTGGTGGTCTACGGACGGGATGTCACGGAGCGAGAAGCGACACTCGCCGCGCTCAGCGAGAATGAACGCCTGCTGCGTACCATCATGGAAGCCTCGCCCGATGTCATGCTCATCAAGGATGCGCAAGACCGCCTGCAGGTCATGAATCGTGCGGCCATAGAGCTTTACGGCCTGGCCGGCAAACCCTGGGAAGGGCGGACAGCTATCGAGTTGGCCGAGCTCGTTCTGCCATCGTATCGGGCCTCGCTGGAGGCCTGTGCGACCTCCGACGAGTCCGCCTGGCGGGAGCGGCAAAAGATTCGCATGCTGGAGCGCATGATCTTGCCTAATGGCGAGGCGAGGGCCTTCGATGTGATCAAGATCCCTATATACGATGAGGAAGGGCAACGCTGTTACCTGGTGGTGCTGGGGCGTGACATCACCGAGCGCGCGGCCGCCGAGGCGCGCCTTGAGCAGGCCGCACGGCATGATGCGCTTACCGGACTCGCCAACCGGGCCTACTTCATCTCCCGTCTCAGCCAGGCCCTGGAGGAACTCTTCGGCGGGTTGGGGGGGACATGCGAGCTTGCCCTGGTTTTCCTTGATCTTGACCATTTCAAGTCAATCAACGACACCTATGGGCATCATGTGGGCGATGCCTTGTTGCAGGAGGTCACCGCGCGTTTTCGCGCGGTCCTGAACGACGGTGACCTGCTGGCACGACTGGGTGGCGACGAGTTCGTCGTGCTGCTGGAGGGCAGGGAGAGAGCGGCCAAGGCGGAGGATGTGGCGCGTGCGCTGATCGCTTCATTGGACGAGCCGGTCGAGATCGATGCCCTGAACCTGTTCGTGAGTGGCAGCGCGGGCATCAGCCACGCTCCGAGGGATGCCCGCGACGTTTCAACCCTGATGATGTATGCCGACAGCGCGATGTATCGAGCCAAGGAGCTCGGGCGGAATACCCATGCCGTCTACCGCGCCGGGATGAACAGTGCGGCAAACGAGCGGGTGCAGCTTCTTGGCGAATTGCGCCGGGCGCTCGACGATGGATATCTCGAGGTGCACTTCCAGCCACAGCTCAGCACTACGGCATTCACCGTGGACAGCGTCGAGGCGCTGCTTCGCTGGCGTCACCCCAGCCTTGGCATGATTCCGCCCGACCGGTTCATCAGCCTTGCCGAGGAGGGCGGGCTGATCTTCGCCCTCGGCGGCTGGGTGGTGCGCCAGGTCTGCCAGCAATTGAAGGATTGGCGGGAGCGGCTTGGCGTCGTCATCAGGGGGGCGGTGAATGTCTCCCCGCTTCAGCTCCAGCATCCGGATTTCGTCCGCCAGATCACCGAGATCCTGCGCGAAACCGGGGTGTCGGGCGAATATCTCGAGGTAGAAATCACCGAGACTGCCCTCCTGCGCGATCCCGAGCGGGCGATGTCGGCCTTGAGCGAGTTGCGTCAGCTCGGCATCCAGGTATCGCTGGACGATTTCGGCACGGGATATTCCTCGCTCAGCTACCTCAAGCGCTTCCCCTTCGACCGGATCAAGATCGACCGCAGCTTCGTGCGCGACATCCTCAGTGACCCTGGCGACCTCGCCATCGTCCGCGCCACCATTGCCATGGGCCACAGCCTTGGGCTGCAGGTGGTTGCCGAGGGGGTCGAGTTGATGGAGCAGCGCACGCGACTCGAGGCGCTGGGGTGTGACCTGCTCCAGGGGTATCTGATAAGCCGCCCGGCGCCGGCGGCCCAGATCGAAGGCATGTTTGGCCACAGCTATCTCTGACCGCGGGTACCTTCCCGATGTGCCGATTGCAAAAGCTTCACAAACCCTTCATGTTCAGCACGCAAGCTTGACCCAATTTAATCCGGGTGAAGTTCATGCGTATTGCGCTGGTTACCGAAACCTACGCGCCGGATCTCAACGGTGTCGCGCGTACACTCGTCGCGCTGGTCGATGAGTTGCGTGGTTTCGGTCACATCGTCGATCTTGTGCGCCCGCACCCGCGAGGGGGCGAGTTTCCCCTCGAAAATGGCGAGCTGCGCGTGCGCGGCATGCCGATTCCCGGCTATCCAAGCATGCAGTTCGGCTTCCCGGCGGGCGGGCTGCTCCGGGCGCAATGGACGAAGCAGCGCCCTGACGTGGTGCACATCGATACCGAGGGGCCGCTCGGCTATTCGGCCTTGCGTGTTGCGCGGGCGCTGGGTATTCCGGTGACCTCCAGCCTGCATACCCATTTCCATGTCTACGCCCATCATTACGGCGTGTCCTGGCTGAGCGGTCCGGTACTCGCCTATCTGCGTCATTTCCATAATGCCACCGCGTTCACCCTGATCCCGACCGAGGATCAGCGCGAGAAACTGGCCGAGGACGGCCTGGAACGCCTGAAGGTGCTTGGTCGGGGCGTGAATGCCGGGCTGTTTCATCCCGCGCGTCGTGATTTGGCCCTGCGTGCCAACTGGGGCGCCGGTGATGATGATCCGGTCGCTCTTTACGTTGGGCGGCTTGCGGCGGAGAAGAATCTCGACCTGTTCGTGCACGCCGTTCGGGGCATGCGCGAGGAACGTCCAGGGCTGCGTGCTGTCATAGTGGGTAATGGACCGCTTGAGTCAACCTTGCGCCAGGCGCACCCGGATATCATCTTCACAGGCCCGCAGGTGGGCGAGACATTGGCAGCGCACTACGCCAGCGCGGACCTTTTCATCTTCCCGAGCATGAGCGAGACCTTCGGCAATGTCCTGCTTGAGGCCATGGCCTCGGGGCTTGCTCCGCTGGCCTTCGACTATGCGGCCGCGCGTCAGCTATTGTCAGAGGGAGAGCAGGGCTTGGTCGCGCCGATGGGTGACGAACAGGCCTTCCTCGATCAGGCGCGCCGCCTGGCGGCGGATGGTGACCTGGTCGCGCGACTGCGTGAGGCAGCACGCGTACGCGCCGAACAACAGAGCTGGACGGCCATCGCCCGACAGCTTGAGGCGATGTGGATGCAGGAGCTCGATATCGCTGCACATGACACTGAGCGGAGGGCCGCCTGATGAATGCCTTGTTACATCGCTATCTTGACTGGGAGCAAGCCGTGACCGTCACGGCCAATCGCCTGCACGACTATCGGCTGGCGCGTGGTGTGTTCGGAGCCGCCAGCCGGTTGGGCGACGGCATTGGCTGGTACGCCATCCTGCTGTTCCTGGCGCTGACCCATGGGCGTGAAGCCTTCCTGCCGGTCGGCTGGATGTTGACCACCGCCCTGATGGGATTGCTGCTGTACTGGTCGATCAAGAAGTTGACCGCCCGTCCGCGTCCCTGTGCGGTATGTGACGAACTGCAACTGAGTGTGGCGCCGCTGGACAAGTACAGCTTCCCGTCTGGCCATACCCTGCATGCGGTGAACTTCTCGATCCAGCTTTTGGCCTATGCGCCGGAACTGGCTTGGCTGGTGGTGCCTTTCGCCCTGCTGGTGATGGCGTCCCGCATGGTGCTGGGCCTGCACTATCTCTCGGACGTATTGGCCGGGGCGCTGCTGGGTACCGGGCTGGCCGTCTTCGCCCTGCTGGTGCAGGCCGGTTGATCTTTCCGACAGGATAGAAAAAACCCCGCCGAGCGGGGTTTTTTTTTGGTGAAACAAGGAAGATTAGCCCCAGGTGTCGGCCCGGATGCTGTCGTACCAGCCCTTGGCGTAGACGCCTTCCGCCCTCCAGTTCTTGCCGCCCTTGGCGGATACGCCGCCGGAGATCTCGATGATCTTGTTCTCGGCATCCAGCCCGTATACACCGACCACGGAGATGGCGTCCTTGGCAGAAACGTAGCTGTAGCAGGTGTTGACCCACTTCGGCACCCCGGGCTCTTCGTCACGCAGGGAACCGACGATGGCCGAGGCGGCGATCTTGGCTTCCGAGTTTGCGCCATAGCCGGACTTGGGCACCGGTCCCGCGATGCAGCTGTCGCCGATCACGTAGATGTCCTTGCCGAGGGTGGACTCGAAGGTCTGCTGGTTGACCGGTGCCCAGACCTTGTCACCGCCAAGGCCGGAAGCGGTGACGATCCGGCCCGGCTGCATCGGGGGGATGACGTTGATCACGTCGGCCTTGATCTTGTCGCCGTCCTCGGTGGTGACGGTCATCGAGCCTGCATCCACCGAAGTGATCACGCCGCCGCGCTCCGGGTTGACCCAATCGATCATGCCCGGATAAAGGGTATCCCAGGCTTCCATGAACAGGCCCTGCTTGGAGAACTTCTCTTTCGGGTCAAGGATGATGATCTTCGATTTCGGCTTGTGCTTCTTGAAGTAGTCGGCGATCACGCTGGCCCGCTCGTACGGGCCCGGCGGGCAGCGGTAGGGGTTCGGCGGGGCCACCATCAGGAAGGTGCCCCCGTCCTTCATGGACTCCAGCTGCTTGCGCAGGGTGACGGTCTGGGCGCCGGCCTTCCAGGCATGGGGCAGCGTCTCGGCCACCTCCTTGCTGTAGCCCTCGATCTTGTTGTACATCAGCTCGATGCCGGGTGACAGCACCAGGCGATCGTAGCCCAGCGTCTTGCCGCTCCGGAGCTTGACCGTGCGCTTGTCGGCGTCGATGCCGTCGACGTGGTCCTCGATCAGCTGCACTCCGTGCTTGTTTTTGAGCGCGTCGTAGCTGACCTTGATGTCCTTCATCTCCAGTTCGCCACCGATGACCAGGTTGCTGAACGGGCAGGTGTAGTAGTTCGACAGGTTGGCATCGATCAGGGTGACCCTGATCGAGGGATCGAAGCGGCGGATGTACTTGGCGCAGGCCGCGCCACCAAATCCACCACCGACCACGACGACCTGGCCGCCCTTGGCGCTGGCTCGGACCTGCGTGCCAAATGCCCCCAGGGTGGCGGCGGAACCGGCGATTTTCAGGAATGAACGACGGGAAACAGTCATGACTATGGCCTCCGGGGTCACTTGGCGGGCAGGCTGGCGAAATAGTCCGCGACAGCCTTGAGCTCCTCGTCCGAGTAGCCCTTGGCATGACGGTCCATCACGGTGGCGGGTCGTTGGCCGGTCTTGAAGTCGAGCAGCGCCCGGTAGAGCTGATCGGCCGTGCGACCGACGAGTGGCGGGATGGCTCCGGAGCCTTGGCCGGCGTCGCCATGGCAGGCGAGGCAGGTCAGTCCGATGGTCTGGCCCGTTGGGGCCGCCTGGGCCGGGGCAGTCATGCCCAGCACGAGCAGTGTGCCGCATGCGATGGCTAGAGAGGCAGTGCAACGCATCTCCGTTCTCCTTTGGGGGTGTCTTTTTTGTCATGTCATCAGTGCGGGTCAAGGGACATCCATGGCTGCCTGATGCATCTATAAAAGTCGTACCCATTGTGTGCTTATACAAAGACAAAGTTTTTATGGATGCATCGACGGGGCTTGTTTTGAAGCTTTGATGAAAAAGCACTTGCGCGTGTCGGAGAGGTGCGTATAATGCGCCCCCACACAAGCCGGATGGCTCGTGCGGGAATAGCTCAGTTGGTAGAGCACAACCTTGCCAAGGTTGGGGTCGCGAGTTCGAGTCTCGTTTCCCGCTCCAGTTTTCCGGGTGGTTAGCTCAGCTGGTAGAGCGTCGCCCTTACAAGGCGAATGTCGGGGGTTCGAGCCCCTCACCACCCACCAGTCGTTAAGGCTGACGCAAGATCAGCAACCGTTTTCGGAGCGGTAGTTCAGTTGGTTAGAATACCGGCCTGTCACGCCGGGGGTCGCGGGTTCGAGCCCCGTCCGCTCCGCCACTCTTCAAGGCGCCTTGGGAAACCGGGCGCCTTTTTCTTTGCCTGTCGGGCCACCCTTGTAAATCTGCGGGTTTGCCGCCGTTGGCGCGTGCTAGTCTCCCCCGGTCATCGATGCATTGATACAAGGAGACAGCCATGAGCATTCAAGTCGGAGATGTCCTGCCCGCCGGTACCCTCTATCGCCGTGGCGAGACCGGGCTGGAGGAGGTTTCGACCGCCAGTCTGTTCGGCGGCCGCCGGGTGGTGGTGTTTGCCGTGCCTGGCGCCTTTACGCCGACCTGTTCGGAGGAGCATCTGCCGGGCTTCATCGTGCAGGCGGACGCGCTGAAGGCGGCGGGCGTGGACGAGATCGTCTGTCTGGCGGTCAACGATCCGTTCGTCATGCGCGCCTGGTCTCGGGAACATGAAGGCGCCGGGCAGATCAGCTTCCTTTCCGATGGCAACGCCGAGTGGACCGCCGCCATCGGCATGAGCCGCGACATGCACAAGGCAGCGATGGGTATGCGCTCCAAGCGCTACGCGATGATCGTCGAGGATGGCGTATTGCGCTGGATCGGGGTGGACGAGTCCGGTCTTGAGCGCAGCCGCGCAGAGGCTGTCCTGGCTGCCCTGGGGGGCTGACTACAGCCTGAACAGTCGCGGATTCTGCTGCACCAGATCGCGCCAGAAGGATGGCAGTTCGAGTTGGTGCTTGCGGCCGATGCGCACTGTGTCGCGTACATGGCCGGGGAAGTCATGGGCGCCGAAGGCAATGCTCTGGTCGCGTTCGCGTGTGCTGACGAAGGCTAGCCACGGGTAGGCCTGTTCCATCGCGATGGTCGCCGAAAGGTAGTCCTCCAGCGGGTAGCGCCAAAGGTTGGAGGCCAGTGCGCCTCGTGGCGCCAGGATGCGTGCGCAATCGCGCTGGAAATCCGGGGCGGTCAGGATGGGCACCATGCCCTGCGCGTCGAACAGATCGGTCAGGATCAGGTCATAGGTGGATGACGGGGCATTCCTCGCGAACTCGCTCGCGTCCATAATGTGCACCGCAAGGCGCGGGTTACGTGGCAGGCCGAGTGCCTCGTGCGCGGCTTCGACCACGGCAGGGCGCAGTTCGACGGCGTCGATCTCCAGTGCCGGGAAATTCGCCATCAGCATCCGTGCCAGCGCGCCGCCGCCCATGCCGAGGATCAGTGCGCGCTTCGGCTTGGGCTTCCACAGCAAGGTCAGCAGCATCAGGCGCATGTAGCCGAAGCAGAGCTGATGCGGGCTGTGCGGCAGCACGCGGGTCTGTTCGATCTCGTTGCCGAGGCCCAGGATCAGGCCTTCCGGTGCACGCCAGACCTCGACCGGGCCATATTCGTCGACGGCGTGAAAGATCCGCTGCCTTGCCGAGTCATTCAATGAGAGGTTCCTGTTGATGAAGCGTTTGCTTGCCCATGTCGTGCTGGGTGTCCTGATGAGTAGCGGTCTTGCGCATGCCGAGATCGCGGTGGGGGACCGGGTGTTCATCCCGATGTATTCCGAGCATCTGCGCGAGGACGGCTATGCGACCGGTATCGTCGAGTCGCGTCAGGGTAATGATGCGACGATCATCATGCGCGAGGTCGTCCCGGGCAAGGGCAAGACACTCTATGGTACCTGCCATCCTGGCGCCACCAGCCCACTTTCCGGCGCCGAGATCATCTCTGATAACCCGGACGCACCGGTGCTGCGCAAGACCCTGTCTGTCAGCGCGTTGAAAAGCTGGCGAGAAGGCAAAGACGAATACCTTGAGCGGGAAAACGTCTCCACGATCTTCTACAAGTGGCTGGGCGACGGTATGGCCGTCACCCCCGAGCGAGCCCGTCTCGGTGCGAACAAGGCACGCAGTCTGGGGGTGGAGCGGGCTGGTCAGGCGCTTGATCTCGCCGCTCTGCAGGTTGAATCGACCGGCGGGATGGGGTTCCCGGTGGCGGCCTCCCAGGTGCTTCGGGGTGCGCCGCAGGTTCTGCGCGCGGTGCTCGACCAGACGCGCAAGGACGGCGCGGCGGCGGATCAAATGCGGGCGATCCTCGATGGCAGCGAGCCGATGAACGGAGATGACCTCCTGGCGATGGCGATGGCCAGGGTGCTGATGATCGTGCGGCATGAGTGGAGTCGCCTGCCGGCCGAACTGGGGTCGATGGATGCGGCGGTGCGCTGGGCCGATGCGCCGGCGGCGGAATCCATCCCTGGATTCCGCCCTTCGGGTGTCGCTTCGCGACCCAACGCCGATCCCGATCCCGTCGGCATGGTTGTGGTCGATGCTTATGTGGGGGCGCTGACTTCGGGTGGCGTGAAGCCGTATCGCGGCAAGGAGGCCGCAGCGATCAGGGCGGAGCTTGTCGGGGCGTTGACGGCGGGGAAGTGGCCGGTGTTGCCGTAGGGCTGGATTGCCACTTTCTCCCGGCCTCGTTTAAGGGCCGGGTTCCGGCAGCCCGGAGGGATTGGTCGGAACCGACGGTTACGCGCCGTAGGCGCTGGCCAGGCCCGCTGTGTTTGAGCTTCGCGGGGCGGCCAAGCCAGCCTCCGGCATCCGTTACTTATGCGGCTCTCCGTGAGTCCGCTCATACGCCTGCTCGAAGGCCGCCTGCTTCTCGGCGGTCGTCTCCTTCTGGTACTTCGCCTTCCATTCCTCGTAGGGCATGCCGTAGACCATCTCGCGTGCCTGATCCAGGCTCAGGTCCACCTCGCGCTCGTCAGCGGCGGCCTTGAGCCACTTGGAGAAGCAGTTGCGGCAGAAGCCCGCCAGGTTCATCAGGTCGATGTTCTGCACATCCGTGCGCTCTTGCAGGTGAGCGATCAGGCGGCGGAAGGCGGCGGCTTCAAGTTCGGTACGGGTGGCGTTATCCATCGAATCAGCTCCGGGACTCTTCGGGAGTAAAGGTCTTCAGCGTGACCGCGTGCAGTTCGCCGCTGGCGATCAGTTCGTTGAGCGGGGCCATCACGCGGCGGTGACGCTTGAGCAACGGCTCACCGGCAAACGTGGCGCTGATCACGGTGAGATTGAAGCTGCAGCCCTCGCCGGAGGGAATGACCTCGGCGTCGGGGATGGCCTGCTGGATGCGCTGGATCAGGTCGTTCGGGTTCATGGCAGGGTCTTCAATCAAAGGGCATTCGCGAGAGGTTCGCGCAGAAGTTGGCCGCGCCAGCCGCCGATGTGGTCGGGGGTGATGCTTTCGCGCGCCAGCCGCTCCAGTTCACCACGTGGTTGCAGCAGGCTGGCGGGCAGCGCCAGCTCATCAGCAATGCGATCGACGGCCTGGGTCAGGCGGTCGAAGCGGCCGCGCTCCTCGCCACACATCGGTGTCCAGGCGGGCGGGGGTGAGGTGACGTCGCTCTGGGCGGCCTCGATGGCGGCCATGATCTGGTCGGCCGCGCCCTTGAGGCCCGCCGGGATCTGCTCCCCATGCAGCAGGGCGTGCAGGTTGCGCGGTGGGCGGGTGGCGAGCTGGATGAGGGTATCGTCTTCCATCACCCAGCGACGTGGGCGGTCCATCCGGGTGGCGCGCTCTTCACGCCAGGCGGCCAGCTGGCGCAGACGAGGGAAGGCCGCCGCGGGCAGCCGCTGCCAGCCTTTCAGGCGGCGCCAGGCTTCCAGCGGCTGCGGGGTCCAGCGGCTCGGGTCGAGGAGTGCGGTGCAGTCCTCTTCCAGCCACGCCAGGCGGCCCAGCTGCGCGAGCCGCTCGGTCAGGATGGCGTGGGCCTCTGGCAGGTAGCGGACATCGTCGATGGCGTAGCGTAACTGCTCGTCGCTGAGCGGGCGGCGCGACCAGTCGGTGCGGCTGTGGGCCTTGTCCAGCTGGACATCGAACAGCCGTTCGACCAGGGCGGCGTAGCCGATCTGCTCACCCATCCCGCACAGGGCCGCGGCAATCTGGGTGTCGAACAGCGACGCGGGCAGGATGCCGAGCTGCTGGTGCAGGACTTCGAGATCCTGACTCGCGGCGTGCAGGATGCTGGGCTGGCCGGGGCGGGCCAGGAGTTCGGCCAGCGGCTGCAGGTCGATGGGTGCAAGCGGGTCCACGCAGGCCCGGGTGTCATCCGAGGCGACCTGGATCAGGCAGAGCTGCGGTCGGTAGGTGCGCTCGCGCAGGAACTCGGTATCCAGCGCCAGCGGACGGTCGCGATCCAGCGCGTCGGTCAGGGCGCGCAGCGCGTCCGCGTGGTCGATGGTGGGCATGGGGCAATCAGGGCAGGAGGCGTGCCTGCTTGATGGTGACGCTTTCGCGCGGGACGTCGGTCTGGAAAGGACCGCCACGGCCGGTGGGCAGGCGCTGGATGCGGTCGACCACGTCCATGCCGGCGGTCACCTTGCCGAATACGGCATAGCCCCAGCCGCGCGGGTTCGGCGCCTGGTGGTCGAGGAAGCCGTTGTCGACGGTGTTGATGAAGAACTGGGCGGTGGCGCTGTGCGGGTTGCCGGTGCGCGCCATGGCGATGGTGCCGCGGACGTTCTTCAGGCCGTTGGCGGCTTCATTCTGGATGGGCGCGCGGGTCGGCTTCTGCTGGAAATCGCTGGTGAAGCCGCCGCCCTGGATCATGAAGTCAGGGATCACGCGGTGGAAGATGGTGCCGTTGTAGTGGCCATCGCGCACATAGGCGAGGAAGTTCTCGACCGTCTTCGGCGCGTGTTCGGCATCAAGTTCCAGGGTGATGTCGCCCTGCGAGGTCTCCAGTACCACCCGCGGCCCGGCCCAGGCGGGCAGGGCGAGGCTGGTCAGCAGCAGGAGCAGGCCGTGAAGAGCGTGTCTCATCAGTCGTCCCGGCGGACTTTCTCGAGTCGCTCGTGCTTTTCTTGCGCCTCGATGGTCAGGGTGGCGATCGGCCGGGCCTCCAGGCGCTTGATGCCGATCTCCTCGCCGGATTCCTCGCAGTAACCGTAGGAGCCGTCGGCAATGCGGTTGAGCGCCTTGTCGATCTTCTTGATCAGCTTGCGGTAGCGGTCGCGGGTGCGCAGTTCGAGCGCGGCGTCCGACTCCAGCGTGGCGCGGTCGTTGATGTCCGGCTCCTGCCAGTTTTCCTCGCGCAGGTTGGTCAGCGTGGAGTCCGCCTCTTCCATAAGCTCCTTTTTCCAAAGCAGCAGCTTGCGCCGGAAGTATTCCAGCTGCATGGGGCCCATGTATTCCTCGTCATCCGAGGGACGGTAACCTTCCGGGAGTTCGATGCTCATGGCTGGGTGCAGGTGTCGCGTTGGTGAAGGCCGGAGTATATGAGGGGTACCCTGGGCTCGCAAGCCGCAGGTTCGCCCTCGATGCGGGGGCGGCCGAAGAGATAGCCCTGGCCCCAGTCCACGCCGAGATCGGTCAGGATGCGGGCGGTTTCCTCATCCTCGATGAACTCGGCGATGGTGGTCAGATCGAGCTGGCTGGCGATCGACTGGATGCCCTGGATGATGGCGCGCGCCTTGCGGTCATGCCGCAGGCGCTGCACCAGGGCGCCCTCGATCTTGAGATAGGTGACCGGCAGGTCGAGCAGGTAGAGGAAGGACGAGTAGCCGCTGCCGAAGTCGTCCACCGCGATCTGCAAGCCGAAGTCGAGAAAGGGGCGCAGGATGTCCAGCGCCTCGCGTGGATCATTGAGGAGTTCGCGCTCGGTGATCTCGACGACCAGCGGCTTGTTGGGCTCGCATGCCATGTTGCATCGCGCGGCGGCGGTGCGAGCGACCTCCAGGATGGCCTCGATGCGGCGCGGGTGTCGCAGCAGGTCGGTGGAGATGTTGACGAAATGGCTGATGGGCGGGCGGCCCGGGGCGTCGATGACGCTTTGCGCGCAGCGCTCAATGGCCTGGCTGACGATCGACTGGTCGATACGGTGGGCGATCTGCAGGGCGCTGGCTGCCTCGATGAACAGCCCCGCGGGGAGCAGTTCCCCGTCGCGCCCGCGGATGCGCGCCAGGGCCTCGTCGGCCACGATGCGCCGCGTGCACAGCTCGACGATGGGTTGATAGGCCGGAATCAGGCGATCCTCGCGAAGGGCGGCCTCGATCTCGGCGCTGGCAATGAAAATGCTCTTGCCGATCTCGCGCTGGTTGACCACGCGGTTGCGCCCGCGCCGCTTGGCCTCGTACAGGGCGGCGTCCGCCCGCGCGATGACGGCTTCATGGCTGGGGTCTCCCACCTCGCGCACCGCGACCCCGATGCTGACCGTGACGATATGCGGTCCATCGGCCGAAGCGTCCTGGAAGCTGGTCCGGACATGCTGGCGCATGCTGTCGGCCAGGTTGTGAGCCTGATCGATGTCACGCCCCGGCAGCAGGCAGAGGAACTCGTGCCCGCTCCAGCGGCCGAGGTGATCACCTGCCCCCATGCTTTCCTGGAGATAACGGCCGAGATAAATGAGCGTTTCATCGCCCCGGCTGTGTCCGTGGAAATCATTGATGACCTTGAAGCGGTCGATATCGATCAGCAGGGCGGCGTAATCCTGTTCGCCCTGATGGATGGCATGTAGCATGGTTGCCAGGGCCTGGCGGTTGCTCAGGCCGGTCAGGTCATCCCGAAAGCGGTCCTGTTCGAGCTGCTGGCGCAACCTGGCGCACTCGCTCTCATCGTGCAGTTCGAGCAGGATGCTGTCGTCCCCCAGTCTTTGATGGGTCATGCGAATGGGGCAGCATGGCTGCGGTTCGCCCTCCTGCGGGATGCAGACCAGCCACCCGATACGCTCGCCCGAAGGTGCATGGGAGGTCAGGCCAGAGATGGGTGAGGGCGCGCCTTCCGGTGCACCGAGCAGACAAATCATGTCGAGGGGTTGGCCTTGCAGGCTCGCCGGGGACCTTGCGCAGAGGCGCCCAAAGGCGTCATTGCTCCAGAGGATGAGTCCCGCGCTGTCCATGTGGACCATGGGGGTCGAAGTTGCCGAGAGCAGCGTCGAGGTCCGGTGGGGGGCGAGTGTCACGGAGATCGGTAAACAAGGCAAAATGGCTGAACATTGTCTCTGTGCCCCGCAGGGCAGTCCAATCAACTCTGTTTATTTCAATTGAAAAACCCTTGTTATGCGTATGGAAATAAGTTTGGCCTGGGATGCGATTGATACGGTCCTGCTCGATATGGACGGTACCTTGCTCGATCTGCGTTTCGACAACCACTTCTGGCTGGAGCACTTGCCCATGCGCTATGCCGAGCGCGAGGGCATCCCGCATGAGGCGGGCCGGCAGGCGCTCATGGCACGGTACGCCGCGGTGCGCGGCACACTGGACTGGTATTGCCTGGATTACTGGACGGCGAGTCTCGGCCTGGACATTGTGGCGCTCAAGCATGAGGTGGCGCACCTGATTACCGTGCATCCGCATGTGCTGGGCTTCCTCGACGCCGTGCGCGCCTCGGGGCGTCGCGCGGTGCTGGTGACCAACGCGCATCCGGACAGTCTGGCGCTGAAGCTGGCGCGCACCCCGCTCGGCGGGCATCTGGATGGCGTACTGTCCTCACATGCCTTCGGTCTGCCCAAGGAGGCGCCGGGGTTCTGGGCGGCCCTGCGTGAAAAGGAACCCTTCGACCCGGCGCGCACCCTGCTGATCGACGACAATCTGCAGGTGCTTGAAAGCGCACGTGCTGCGGGGATCCGTCATTTGCGCGGCGTGCGCCAGCCTGACAGCGGTGGCGATCAGGTGGCGGACGAACGTTTCGTCCTGCTCGGTGGCTTTGACGAGATCACGCCGGGCGGTCAGTTCGTCGGTGTTGCCAGCCAGGGGGCGGATAGTCGCGACTGAGCCCGCGCGCCGCCCTGCGGGTGATTCGGCAGCAACCTGAGGGCGTCCTCCAGTGCCGGACTGGCACCTGGCCGGGCGGCCAGGCGCGCCTCGAAGCTCAGGCCCGCTTTGGCATCGCCTTGGAGTGTGCCTCGCAGCTCCAGTGGGCCGCCGAGGTCGCCAAGCTGTGCGTCCAATCGTCCGTTCCGAACCGCGAGACTGGCTCGCTGGTTGCCCAGCGTGAGCCAGTCGCCGAACTGGATGGCCGGGTCGCGCAGTTCAAGCACGGCGCCTTCGGCCTGGGCCAGGCCATGCCGCCAGGTGGCCCGATCCAGCTTCAGCCGGGCCTGCCCGCGTGCGGGGATGGCGAGGCGGCGGCTGATGAACGGGCTATCCAGCGGGCCGTCGAGGCTGACATCCCGCGCGTGTAGCGCACCGTTCCAGCCCATCGTGATCTCGCCGACACCCTGCCAGCCTTGCTGACGTGCGTCGATATGCGCCCCGAGCGCGCCCTGCCAAGGCCAGGCGGGATGCACACGCCAGGCCACGTGCTCGATGCTTTCCTTGCCGATCCGCACCTGCGCTGAGCCATGCCAGAGGCTGCCCTGCACGCTGGTGAGCGGCAGTTTGGCCCAATGGACGACCTGCCGCGCGGGCAAGGTCAGGACGAGGGCGATGAGATAGGCGAGCAGGCCAAGCAGGGCCCAGCCAATCCAGGAGCGAAGCATCAGGGCTTTCCGCGCTGCAGGGTGATGTTGGCGTTGACCTTGCCGGGGGCGGCCGCATCGAATTGAGCCTGTTCAACATGCAGGGCATGCACCAGCGCCAGGTGTTCGAGCATGCGCATGACGGCATCCGCCGGCGCGTCCTCCAGGAACAGGCGCACGCCCTGGTTGCCATCGGCCTCGCGGCGCTTGAGGGCGTCCGGCAGGCCCTGTTCGCGCGCGGCGGCTTCGACCGCCGCGAGGGGTGAACCGATCTGCGGTGTGCCGCCCGCCGGATGCGCACCACGCCGGGTCACCAGTTGCGCGCTCAGCTGGCGCACCTCGTTCAGCTGGGCGGCGGCGTCCGCATGGGCCTGGCGCGCTTCCTCCCGCGCCTTGTCCAGCGGTTGCCAGATCAGGGCGTAGGCCAGCAAGGGCAGGGCAAGAGCCGCGCCGAGCAACAGGATACGGCGGTCGCGCTCGCTCAGGCCGGTCCACCACGTACGCAACTGATTCATCCTTGTGCCTCCTTGATACGCAGGCGGGCCGTGGCTTGCCCGCCCTCCACCCGCTGGTCAGCCAGTTCGGCCTGGAGACCGGATTGTTTGCGCAGGGTGTCGAGCAGCCGCTCGAGCGCGGCGCTGTCGTTGGCACTGAGATGCACTTCGAGCGCGCGGTTGTGATAGCGCAACATGCCGGGTTTGACGGTATTTTGCCCGCCCAGCGCGGGAGCAACCGCACTCAACAGGGCGAGCATGCCGGCGTGATCCGGGGAGGCCACCTCACCACCTGCCAGCTGGCGCAACTGGGCCAGCGGATTGATCCAGCGGCGGACATCCGGTGCGGCCTCACGGGCCAGACGCTCAATGTCGGCCTGCATGGTGGCGCGCTGCTGGTTCAGCTGATGGGTCTCGAACGCCATCAGGCTGGCCTGCAGCACCAGGGCACTGGCCGCGATGGCGGCAGGAATGCGCCAAGGGCGCAGGCGCTCGCCGAGTGCGCTCGCGCGGCGGTGGTCACCCATCAGGTCGATGGCTTCCCGCTCGCGCAGGTGGCGATGCAGCCAGACCCAGGGGCCCTCCGGCGCGGTGAGTTCAACGATGTTTGCGCCATTCAGCAGCGGTGTCAGCAGGTTTGCTTCCAACGCCAGAGCCTGGCCGTCGGCAGCGCGCGCCAGTGCGAGGCCGGGCAATGCCAGCGTTGTCCAGCCTTGCGCGGGGTGCGGCAAGGCGTCGAGCTCGCTGAACACGCCGTCCGGCTGGATGCCCGCCTCCGCCAGATCAGCCAGCAGTGCATCCAGAGTCGCGCGCCGGATGATGCGCGCCTCCAGCCGCCCATCGGGCGCGCGGGGGCCGTGCGCGATGCGCAGCTGCTCGATGTCTTCCGCCAGCTGTTCTTCCAGTGCGAAAGGCAGGGCCTGGGCGATCAGGCGGGGGTTCTTTGCCGCAATGGTTGTCTGCGCATGGGTCACCCAGTCGCCGGGGAGCAGAAGGCGGGTTCGGCCTGGCGGGGACAGGCGAGGGAGGCCCGCCGCCGAGGCCTCGCCGGACTGCAGGCGTCCATCGGTTTCCATCACCCAGGCCCAGCGGCTCGTGTCGAGGGGGCGAAGCGTCAGCAGCGAGTTCGGCATCAGGGGTATTCCTGGAAGCGTGCAAGCACCCGTACGGTGCCGTTGGAATTTCGGTGCAGGACACTGTAACGGCGCGCGCGGGTCCTGCCAATCCGGGCTTCGGCCTCGAGCAGGAAGATCGAGCTGCTGACGCCCAGGCCTTTCGGATCGATACGCCCCTCGAAGGGGGGCTCTCCAAGTAGCTCGTCCAGCTTGGAGAGAGGCTTGCGCGCGCGCTCTTCGATAAAGGCCTGCCAGACGCCGGCGTCGAGTTCCTCGCTCAGGCAGCCCAGGACCTCGGGCGGTGCGGTGTTGAGGTTGAGTGTCGCCTCGGGGGGCAGGGCGGCGGCCAGCGTCGTCAGCCGGCGAACGACGGCCGGCGCGAGGCCGTGCACGAGCGCCAGCTCGCTGCGTGCCGTCAAGGCCTGGTTGGCGGCGCGATAAGGCTGCTGGAGCCCTTGGTAGACGCCATCCTCAGCGCCTTGCGGACGAATCTCGCCATCCGCGTCCTGCCAGTCGGCCAGCGCGTCGAGCGCGGCGTCAGGCTGCTCCAGGCCGGTTTGGCGCAGGATGCAGGCCAGGCGTTGCCGCATGATGGGTTCAAGCGTGTTGTCCGGAGTGAGCAGGGCATTGAGGTTGAACCGCCCCTGCATGTCGATCAGCCGCCCGCTGATTTCGCCGCCCTCGACCGGAATGGGCGGCAGTGGTGTGGCCCAGTCCTCGCCGAGGTGGTCGATTTCGCGCTTGTCGCGGGCGAGCACCTGACGCACCCAATCCTCCGCGCCCTGGAGATAGGCATCCCCCTGGCCGTGGTGGAGCAGGTTTTCCGTGCGGCGCAGGCTGAAGGCGCTGTCCTGCGCCAGACTGGCGGCCAGCACCACGGCGATGGCCAACACCAGCAGGGCGGTGATGAGGGCAATGCCGGATTGTCCCTTCATGAATTCTTCCCGGATGCGGCAGGAAACTCGGGCAACACCATCAGTCGGCGGAATTCTTCACTAGCCTTCAGGCGCAGCCGAAGATCGACCGCGCGCGGCAGGCCGGGGATATTCACATTCGGCGGCGGCCAGACCGGGCGGGACTGAAGACTGGCGTCGATGAAGTCGAGTCGGATCGACTCGACGTCGCGCCAAAGGGTCAATACGGTGTCCGGCTCCAGTCGCGCGGCATCGGGCGGGCTCCAACTCTGGCGGACAAGCGTGGTGCCATCCAGCCAGTAGCGAACCCGCTCCAGCGGGGCGGGTTGCAGCCCCTCGCGCGGGCGGCTGGTGCGGGTGAATTCCAGCAGGGTCTGGCCATCGCTGCCGCTGGCGAAGGCCGGTTGCGGGGTGCCAAGGCCATCGCGTGCGCCACGGTTGATCACGTAGCGCATGTCCTCGTCGAGCACGCGCAGCCCCCGCTGGAGTTGGGCGAGACCCTCGCGTGCCGCGCCGGTGCCTTCCGCCGTGCGCATCATCGCGCTCAGACCGCCGTAGGCCATCGCGGCGAGAAAGGCGAAGACCGCGATGGCGACCAGCAGTTCGAGCAGGGTGAATCCACTATTCCGGCTGTTCATCAGCGCGGCCTCGCCAGAAAACCGGTCAGCCGGGCCGCCAGCGGGCCCTCCTCGGCGGTGCGCACGTCGAGGACCACCCGGCGCAGGTCGGGGTCGGGCGTGTTCTCGAAGCTGGCCTGCCAGAACCAGCGGCGACCGGCCTGGTCGACGCGATCCTTGCGGATGCTGGCTTCCGGCCAGAGGCGCTCGGTCTGGAAGCGGTGCAACTGGTTTTCCGCGATCAGGAAGGCCTGGGTACGGGTATCCAGGTCGTCCAGCAGCGCGACCTGATCACCCGTGGTCTTGACCAGCGCCCCGAGGGCGAGCGCGAGGATGACCAGGGCGACCAGCACTTCCAGCAGGGTGAAGCCGGCCGTGGTCAGCGAGGCGCGCCGACACGCGGGTAAAGGCTGTCGCCGACCACTGGCCGCCCGCCACTGGCCATGACAGCGCTCATGGCCGGCCATCGGTTGGCTCCATTCGGGCGCCGTCGGCCTCGATCAACAGGGTGAAGCTCCTGGGCGTGGCCGGGTGGCGCAGGGTGATGCGCCCCGGCGGGAGCAGCAGGTCGGAGGCCAGCGCCTGAATGGTCGGCACGTAACGGCTGTGCACATCCATGTGCCCAGCCCTTCGGGGAACGCCTTGCGTTCCATCGTTGTTTCCGACAACGATGTTATCGCCCTCGGCCTGCATCGGCAGTGGTCGGTCTGGTTCGCTCTCAAAGCTCAGGATGGTGTCGCTGGGCAGCTGACGCGGACGAAACACGGTGTCGTCGGCAAGGGGGGCGAATGCCGGGTGATCGGCGGGGGCTTCGGGATCAGGATCCTGGCGGGCGACGAACAGGTAGCCATCGGTGGAGAGGGCCAGGCCGAGGTCCCGGTCGCGCATGACGGCCTCCTCGCGCAGGAGGTTGAGCAGCGCGACCATGCGCTTCGCTTCCTCTTCGATCTGCTCGCCCGCCCGGTCCCCGCGCAGCGACAGCCCGGCCATGGTGACCAGAATGGCGATGATGACCACCACCACCATCACTTCGATGAGGGTGAAGCCCTTGTAGGAGCGGCCCTCGGGCCGCGATGTCCTGGGGTTTGATCGCGGCCCGAGGGCCGCTCCTGCATGGAACATGACTTCAGAACAACTTGAACAGCAGGGTGAACAGCGCCACCGGGATCATGATGATCGTCGCGAGCACCGACAGGCCGACCAGGCCGAAGAAGCCGGGCGTCAGCATGAAGCGCAGCATCACAAGGTCGCCCGCCTCGCCGCGCAGTTCTTCCAGGGTGTAGCGCAGGTTCATGGCGGCCATTCTGGGATCGCGGCCCTCCATCTCGGCACGCAGGTGGCTGTCGATCTGGGTGGCCGAGCGCTGCACGAGCTTCAGCAGCTTGCCGAGCGCGAAAAAGACCAGGCTCAGTACACCGAAGGGCAGGATCAGCAACAGGACCAGCAGGATGTCCAGCACACCGGTCAGCCCGGCGTGCACGGTCAGCCCGGCCAGCCAGCCGGTGACTGCGAGGCTGAGCAACCAGAAGATGCGCAGTGGGCGGACGAACCGTTGGCCGACCTCCGCGACATGCGGAGCGCCACGTGCACTCAGGACCTCGCCTTCCAATGGCGCCTGATCGTCACCCGGGCCGCGTGGGGTGGGGTGCATCAATCCAGGTTCCAGTTGCCGATGTCCGCCGCCGCGTCGACACCGCCCGGCTGTCCGTCGGCGCCCAGCGAATAGAGGTCGAAGGAACGGCCCTGCTCACCCGGCGCCATGTACAGGTATGAATGGCCCCAGGGGTCCTGCGGCAGGCGGTCCATGTAGCCGCCCTGCTTCCACTTCGGCGGCTCGGGGGCGATGGTCGGCGGTTGCACCAGCGCCTCCAGGCCCTGGTCGGTGGTTGGATAGACGAAGTTGTCCAGCTTGTAGAGGTTCAGCGCGGCTTCCATCGCACGGATGTCCTGCTTGGCCTTGGTGATGCGGGCCTCGTCGGGGCGGTCCATGATCTTCGGCACCACGATGGCGGCGAGGATGGAGAGGATGACCACCACCACCATCACTTCGATGAGGGTGAAGCCCCTGTAGGAGGCCCGTCCCGGGCCGATGGACGGTCGGGAAAATCGCGGCGAGGGCGCCGCTCCTACATGCTTTTTGGTGTGCATTGGAATGTCCTAGTCATTTCACAAGCTGGTTGAGTTCAAAGATGGGCATCAGGATGGCCAATACAATGATCAGCACCACCCCACCCATGAGCAGGATCAGGACCGGCTCGAACAGGCCGAGCGCGGTGGCGATGATGGCCGAAAGCTCGTTTTCCTGCTGGCTGGCCGCGCGTTCGAGCATCGGCCGCAGACGGCCCGACTGTTCTCCGGAGGCGATCAGTTGGACCGTCATCGGCGGGAAGAGTTTGCTGTCTTCCAGCGCGCGGGCGATGCCGACCCCCTCGCGCACGCGCAGGGTGGCATCCTCCACCGCCTCGCGCATCGGCACGTTGTCCATCACTGAGGCGGCGATGCGCATCGCATCCAGAATCGGTACCCCTGCGGCGGCGAGGATGCCGAGGGTGCGGGCGAAGCGCGCGGTGTTCACCCCGCGGATCAGCCGCCCGACCAGGGGCAGGCGCAGCAGCAGATGATGCCAGCGGCGTTTGAAGGCGGTATGACGCAGGGCGCGGCGGAAGGCGAATATCCCGGCGGCAAGCGCGCCGAACAGCCAGAGGCCGTAGTCACGCAGGAAACCGGACACCGCGAGCAGGGCCTGGGTGAGGTCGGGCAGCTCCTGTCCGAGGTTTTCGAACACCTGGGTCACCTGCGGTACCACGTAGGTCAGCAGGCCCATCACCACCACGATCGCCATCAGGGTCAGCAGGCCGGGGTAGAACAGGGCGAGCTGGATCTTGCGGCGCAGGGCTTCGCGTGCCTCGGTATAATCCGCCAGCCGCTCAAGCACCGCGTCCAGATGGCCGGACTGTTCGCCTGCCGCGACGGTGGCGCGGTACAGCTCCGGGAATACGCGCGGGTGCTCGCCCAGGCTGTCGGCCAGGGTATGGCCCTCCATCACCCGCGAGCGCACCGCGTGGACCAGATTGCGGGATGCGCTCTTCTCGCTCTGCCGCGCCACGCTGCCCAAGGCCGCTTCGATCGGCAGACCTGCCTGGACCAGGGTGGCGAGTTGGCGGGTGATGAGCGCCAGTTCGCCCGCGCCGATCCCGCGCCTGAACCGGCCGAGTCCATTGGGCTGGTCGGCTGCGCGGATTTGCTCGGCCGTCTGCTCGACGGCAAGCGGGGTCAATCCTTGTTCGCGCAGGGCCTGGCGAACCAGGCGCGCGGAATCGCCCTCCTGCACGCCCTTGCGGGTGCGGCCGGTGGTATCGAGGGCAGTCCAGCTGAAGGCAGGCATGGCTTGGTTTTACATCCAGTCGCGTGACTTGAGGTAGTGGTCGTACAGGCGCGCCTCAGGCGTGCCCGGCTCGGGTGACCAGTTGTAGCGCCACTTTACCAGCGGAGGGAGCGACATGAGGATGGACTCGGTGCGGCCGCCGGACTGCAGGCCAAACAGGGTGCCACGATCGTACACGAGGTTGAACTCGACGTAGCGTCCGCGACGGTAGAGCTGGAAGTCGCGCTCGCGCTCGCCGTATTCGGTGGCCTTGCGGCGCTCGACGATGGGCAGGTAGGCGGGGATGTAATGATCGCCGACACTCTTCATGAAGGCGAAACTCTGCTCGAAGCCACCTTCGTTGAGATCGTCGAAGAACAGGCCGCCGATGCCGCGCGGCTCGTTGCGGTGCTTGAGGAAGAAGTACTCGTCGCACCACTTCTTGTATTTGGGATAGACGTCCGCGCCGAAGGGTTCGCAGGCGGCCTTGGCGGTCCGGTGCCAGTGGACGCAGTCGTCATCAAAGCCGTAGTAAGGGGTGAGGTCGAAGCCGCCGCCGAACCACCAGACGGGTTCTTCGCCATCCTTCTCCGCGATGAAGAAGCGCACGTTGGCGTGCGAGGTGGGTACGTACGGATTGCGCGGGTGGATGACCAGTGACACGCCGAGCGCCTCGAAGCGGCGGCCGGCCAGTTCCGGGCGGTGCGCGGTGGCGGCAGGCGGCAGGCTGGCGCCCTTGACGTGCGAGAAGTTGATCCCGGCCTGCTCGAACACGGCACCTTCGCTCAGCACGCGAGTGCGGCCGTCGCCGGACAAATGCCCACCCTCGGGGCGGGTCCAGTCGTCGTGCAGGAAGGTGGTCTGACCGTCGGCGTTTTCAATGGCATCGCAGATGCGCTGTTGCAGGTCGAGCAGGTAGGCACGAACGTCTTCAACCATGGTCATGAGGTCTTGGGCTCCTTGGTAAATGCTGGATCAAGCCATCCTTGGCACGATCCAGCTCGCCTCGTTCCGGTACGCGCCCGGGACGGTCTCCGCGATTCAACGGCATAAGCCGTTTCTCGCGTTGCGGCATCCTGCCGCAAACTCGAACTGTTGAATTATTCAGCGGTTCCCTTGAACAGTCTCGGGCTCAGACCCGAGATGTCGCGGATGTGAATGTCGCGCTGCGGGAAGGGGATACTGATGCCGTTGTCGCGCAGGGCCTTCTCGATGGCGTAGTGCAGCTCGCTGGTCGCGCCCAGCTTGTTGTCGGCGTCGCCGACGAAGGCGCGCAGGCGGAAATTGAGCGCGCTGTCGCCGAAACCCATGAACCAGACCAGCGGGGCGGGATCGGGCAGGAGGGCGTCGACCGATTTCGCGGCCTCCACCAGAATGGCCTCGACCTTGCGCGGGTCGGTGCCGTAGGCCACGCCCACGTCGAGCAGGACGCGCGTGCTGGTGTCGGACAGGGTCCAGTTGGTCACCTGCTCGGTGATCAGCTTCTTGTTGGGGACGACGATCTCGCGGCGGTCGTAGTCTTCCAGCACCGTGGCGCGGATGTGAATGCGTTTGATGATGCCGGTCTGGTCGCCGATGCTGACCAGGTCGCCCACCCGCACCGGACGTTCGAACAGGATGATCAGGCCGGAGATGAAGTTGGCGAAGATCTCCTGCAGACCGAAGCCGAGGCCCACGCCCAGCGCGGCCACCAGCCACTGCAGCTGCGACCACTGCAGGCCCAGGCCGCCCAGGATCAGTACCAGGCCGATGGCGACGATGAGGTAGCGGGTGACGGTGATCGACGCATAGCGCGTGCCCGCGTCCTGCTGGGTCCAGCGTTCGAGGATGATCTCCATCAGCCCGGGCAGGTTGCGAGCGGCGACCCACACGGCCAGCAGCATCAGCAACGAGAGCAGGACGTCGCCCAGACTGACGCTGACCGTCACGCTCTCGCCCTTGATCTCGCCACGATAGTCCCACAGCACGATCTGCTCGAAGATGCCGAGGGCCGGGAAAATCGGGGCCCATACGGCATAGAGCGCGAACAGCAGGGCGATCATCATGCTGAAGTTGAGGAGCTTGCGGCTCTGGCGGCTGATCTGGTCGACATCCAGCCCGCCCTGGGGAAGGCTGAGACCTTCGCTCTCGCCGGTCTTGACCGGCACCGGGGCCTGTTCGCGCTGGCTCTGCAGCCGCTGCTTCACCTGGCGCAGGGCGCGCAGCCCGAAGTCATACACCACCACCAGGCCGAGGCCGATCCACAGCGAGGTCACCAGCTTCTGGGTGAGGATGGCGGCGCTGTAGAAGTAGCCTACCGCGGCGAGGATGGCAAACAGGATCGGCAGCCCCGCGCCGAGCACGAACCACAACAGCGCGAGCCGCGCGCTCCAGTGGCGGGTATGGGTCATGCGCCAGTACAGCATGATCCCCCCGCGGGGATGCAGCAGGCGGCCGAACATCACCGCCAGCATCAGCAGGGCCAGCATGAACGCCAGGCGGCCGGCGCCATCGCGCAGGGCTTCGGTGTCCATCGCGATCGCGATCATCGCCATAAAGCCGAACGGCAGCACGGTGAACAGGAAGGTGTTCAGGGATTGGCGCAGGGCCTGGAGGGCCTGCGGACTCCAGCCGAAATGCCGCTCGGCCAGGCCGTTGGGGTGAAACAGGGCCAGCGCGGCGCGTGCGTAGAGCAGCAGCGGCGCGAGCATGCCCAGGGCCTGGCCGATACCTTGCGCAAAACCACCGGGGGCGGCGCTGGCCTGCAGCCGCCAGCCCAGGACCGCGGACAGCATCGGCCAGGGCAGGGCGAACAGGAGCACCAGGCCGATCGCGGTGAGGGTGGTCCACAGGGTTTCGTCGGGCTGGTCGAAGGCACGATCGGTCAGGTTGCGGATGCGTTTGCGCAGCAGGGGGCGCATGGCGAACAGGAGGATGATCGCCAGCGCCCAGAAAAAGTTGGCGACCATCTGCCCGGCCAGTCCCTGGAGCGCCTGGCGCAGGTCCTGCCAGGCGCCGCGCAGGTCGAACAGGCTGAACAGCGACTTCTCGTAGTCCGCCCAGGCGGTACTCCACAGCGGCCGGGCGTTGGGCATCCAGAGCAGATTCTTGTCGATGAAGGCGGAGAACTCGCGAGACGCGCCGCGCTGGGATTCCAGCGCGAACTCGAGGTCGTTGATCGCCAGCAGGAGCGGCGGCTTGATGGCCTCCAGCCGCTGCAGGATGTCCTCGCGATCCTTCAGCAGGCGCTGGATGTCCGGTTCGAGGGCAGCCTGTTCCTGGTCGGGGACGCCGATCAGCAGCTGGCTGACCAGGGTTTGCGGCGTGGCGAGGTCGGCGCGTGCATTGGCAAGGTCCAGATCGAGCAACTGGATGTCGTCCACCAGGGCGCGGTTGTCCTTGATGCGGCGGGCGAGGCTGGCCTCCGAAGGCAGGTTGCCGCGCTTCTCGAGCAGCAGGTTGCCGATCACCGGCCCCAGCCCGAGCTGATCAAGGCGCTGGCGCAGGCTGGAGATGTCCTGGCGCATGGCGTCGGTGCGGCGGGTGGTCTCCTCGCGCCGGCGGGTGATGTCGCTCAGGCGCTGGGTCATCTCGGTCAGGCGATCTGCCCAGGCCTGGTTGGCCTCCGCCAGGCGCTTGAGCACCGGCTGGCTTTCGTCCTGGGCGCTGATGCCGGCGCTTTCGCGGGCGGCCTCGGCCTCGGCCAGGCGAAGCTCGTTCAAGGTCGCTTCGATCCGTTCACGACGGCTACGCACCTGTTCCAGTTCGTGCTGGGCCTGCACCTGGCGGGCCTGGGCCAGCTGCAGCGCGAGCGGCTGGGTGGATTGTTCCAGCGCGAGGGCCTGAGACTCTGCTGCATTGGCCTGCTGGCGTAGGTTGGCCAGCAACTGGTTTGCCCGGGCGAGGATGGGGGCCTCGCCCGCCGATGGCGTGGGGATCGGGGGGGCGGCGGTATTCAGGGCGGCCTCGCGCAGGGCCTGGCTGCGTTGCTCGGTTTCGGTCAGGGCGCGATTGCTGGCCGCGAGACGCTCCGTCGCAGCCTGCTCGTCGGCGACCGCCTGCTGGAGCAGGTCATCGATGCGCTCCACCGAGAGGCCGGCAAGCACGGGCATGGGCTTGGTCTCACGGGCCTTTGCCAGCACCCGGTTCAACTCGCCGGTGCCAGCGCGCTGGAGTTGCTGGGCGGCCTCGATCCGGGCCTGGGCCTGATCCAGGCGGGCCTGCTCGTGACGGATGGTTTCCAGCCGGGCGCGGACCTTGTCGAGCAGGCCAGTGTCGGGGGAGGGGGATGCTTCAAGCTCCTTGATGGAGGCCTCGAGCGCGGCAATGTCGGCGCCCGGCGTTTTGCCGGCACTGGCCGCGCCTGCCGTCGTGCTGGCGCACAGGACGAGCAGGAACAGGGCAAGGAATCGCGTCAGCATGGATTTCAGTCTCTCAGCACGCGACCGCTGTGGATGTCGATGATGCGGCTCGGGCGCGCCTGGGTGTCGACCGGTCCGCTCAGGATGAAGAGCCGCGCGGCGAGGCCCAGCTTGCGGCGCACCTCGAGGGCGTTGCGCGCCGGGCGCTGGTGCGCCCGGTTGGCACTGGTGGACACCACGGCGCCACCAAAAGTTTCACACAGGGCCCGCGCGGTGGCATGTCCGGGCACGCGCACCGCCAGAGCGCGGTGTTCGCCGCGCAGCAGCGGTGAAACCCAGGGTTGGGCGGGCCATAGCCAGGTGAACGGCCCCGGCCAGCTGGCGAAGGCGCGCGTCGCGCGGACCTCGTCGATCGGGCCGAGCCAGGGCTGGAGCTGGGTGGCGTCCGCGCCGATCAGGATCAGGCCCTTGCGCCAGGGGCGGCGCTTGAGCGCGAGCAGGGCGAGCAGGGCTTCGGCATTGGCTGGGTCGCAACCCAGTCCGAACACGGCTTCGGTCGGATAGGCCACCAGCCCGCCCCGGCGCAGGGTGCGGGCCGCCAGGCGCAGGCGCCAGGGCGAGGTGTAGGGCGCGGGGGCGGTAGTCATGCGGGGTCGGCGCGACCGGTCAGCTATCGGTCTTCTTCTTGCGGGGCGAAGGCTTGCTGGCCGCAGTGCCGGTGGCGGCCTTGCGTGCCTGCGGCTTGGTCTCCTCGTCGGTGGTTGCCGCAGCCTTGCTCTTGCTGGTCGTGGCCTTGGCCTTCGAGCCGGATTTGCCAGCCGCCTTGCCGCGAGCAGGGGCGGGCTTGGCCTTGGCCAGCAGCTCGATGCACTCCAGTTCGCTCAGCGATTTGGGTTCGCGGTCCTTGGGAATCCGCGCGTTCTTCTCACCGTCCGTGATGTACGGTCCGTAACGGCCGTTGAGGATCTGGATGCCAGAGGCAAAGGTCTGGATCACCCGATTGGCCTCGGCCAGCTGCTTGGCCTCGATCAGTTCGATCGCGCGCTCCAGGGTGATGGTGTAGGGGTCGTCGGTCTTGGCCAGCGAGACATAGGTCTTGCCGTACTTCACATAGGGGCCGAAGCGGCCGATGCTGACCTGCACCTCCTCGCCGGTCGGCAGGGTGCCGAGGTTGCGCGGCAGCTGGAACAGGGCCAGCGCCTCGTCGAGTGTGATGGTGGCGATGCTCTGGCCGGGACGCAGGGAGGCGAAGCGCGGCTTGTCCTCGTCTTCCTTGGTGCCGATCTGGGCGAAGGGGCCGAAGCGGCCGAGACGCACGGACACAGGCTTGCCGCTGGCCGGGTCGAGGCCCAGTTCGCGCGCCTGGGCCACGTCCTGGCGGCTGACGTTCTCGCCGACGTCCTTGACCCGCTCGATGAACGGGCTCCAGAAGCCGTCCATGACCGGCACCCAGTCCTCCTCGCCACGCGAGATGGCGTCGAGCTGGTCTTCCAGGCCGGCGGTGAAACCGAGGTCGACGTACTGGGTGAAGTGCTCGGTCAGGAAGCGGTTGACGATCCTGCCCACGTCCGTCGGCTTGAAGCGGCGGTTCTCCAGGATCACGTATTCGCGGTCCTGCAGGGTGGAGATGATGCTGGCGTAGGTCGACGGGCGGCCGATGCCGTATTCCTCCAGGGTCTTCACCAGGCTGGCCTCGGAATAGCGCGGCGGCGGTTCGGTGAAGTGCTGGTCGGCGGCGATGTCGGCGAGCTGGATGCGCTCACCCTCCTCGAGCGGCGGCAGGCGGCGCTCGTCATCCTCGCCGGTCGGCTCGTCCACGTCCTCGCGGTAGACGCGCATGAAGCCGGGGTCGCGCACGGTGGAGCCGGTGGCGCGGAACACCCCGGCGTCCCCGGCGGCGAGATCCACGCTGACGGTGTCCAGCAGGGCCGGGATCATCTGGCAGGCGACGGTACGCTTCCAGATCATCTCGTACAGGCGGAACTGCTCGGCGGTCAGGAAGGGCTTGACCCGCTCCGGCGCATTGAAGGCGGAGGTGGGGCGAATGGCTTCGTGCGCCTCCTGGGCATTCTTGGCCTTGGTCTTGTAGCGCGCGGGCTGCGGCGGCATCTGATCGGCGCCGAAGCGCTCGGCGATCAGGCCACGGATCTCGCGCAAGGCGTCCTCGGCCAGGTTGACCGAGTCGGTACGCATGTAGGTGATCAGGCCCACGCTGCCCTGCTCGCCCAGGGCGATGCCCTCGTAGAGCTGCTGGGCGATGCGCATGGCGCGGCTGGCGGAGAAGCCGAGCTTGCGCACCGCTTCCTGTTGCAGGGTCGAGGTGGTGAACGGCGGCGCGGGATAGCGCTTGCGCTGCTTGCGTTCGACGCTCCGGACCGTGAGCTGGCCGTTCGCGGCCTTGATGAGCCGTTCGCGGACACTGTGCGCACCCGTTTCGTCGGTGATGGAAAACTGCTCGACCTTGTCGCCGTCGAACTGGGTCAGCCGCGCACCAAAGGCCACGCCGCCGTGGGCCAGACGGGCCTCCAGGGTCCAGTACTCACGTGCGACGAAGGCCTCGATCTCCTGCTCGCGCTCGACGATCAGGCGCAGCGCCGGACTCTGCACGCGCCCCGCGGAGAGGCCGGGCTGGATCTTGCGCCACAGCAGCGGGGAGAGATTGAAGCCGACCAGGTAGTCCAGTGCGCGGCGCGCCTGCTGGGCGTTGACCAGGTCCATGGAGATCTCGCGCGGCTCGGCGATGGCCTCCTGCACCGCGCGCTGGGTGATCTCGTTGAAGGTCACGCGGCGCAGCGGCTTGGACGCCAGTTCCGGGTCGTCGCGCACGATCTCGGCCAGGTGCCAGGCGATGGCCTCTCCTTCGCGGTCAGGGTCGGGCGCGAGGTAGAGGTCTTCGGCCTTGGCCAGGTGCTTCTTGATCGCCTCGACATGCTTGGCGTTGCGCTCGATGACCTCGTAGCGCATGGCGAAGCCGTGCGCGGGGTCGACCGCGCCTTCCTTGGGCACCAGGTCACGCACATGGCCGTAGGAGGCCATGACCTCGAAGTCCTTGCCCAGGTATTTCTTGATGGTCTTGGCCTTGGCGGGCGACTCGACGACGACGAGATGCTTGCTCATTTAATGGACGTATCCGGAGAGGTTGTCGTAGAGCAGTTCTTCCATCCAGGCGTAGGCGACTTCCTCGCCCGGCTGGGTGAACAGGACCAGCAGGATCAGCCACTTCAGGCGTTCCAGGTCCATGTCCTCGTCGTCCGGCAGGGCGAGAACGCGCTCGATCACCAGCTCGCGGTTGGCCGGGCTGAGGATGCCGACCGACTCCAGGAACAGCAGGAAGCCGCGGCAGTCGGTGTCGAGTCGTTCCTGTTCCTTGTCCGCGAAGATCCGCAGGCTCGGTACGCCGGCGGCGTCTTCGTGTGACTCGGTCTGCTGGCGCGTCAGGGCCAGGGGGGAGACGGCGCGACGTTGCCAAAGCGCATCCAGCCAGTGGAAAGCCTTGCGGATCTCGGCGGTGGTGAAGCCGGCCTCGACCAGGCGGGATTCAAGGGTGTCTCGGTCGGAGTCGAGCGGCTGGCCGGGGTTGTCGGCCATGTAGTACTCGAAGAGATAGAGCAGGACGTCGAGGACGTTTTCTTTCATTACTTTACGAATATCAGGGGCTTGAATGCAGGCGGGAATAGAGCCCGCCGGGTGCGGGGGCGATAAGGCCCTGCAATTGGACGATGAGGAGGATGGATGAAACCTCCGCCGCGGTCAATCCGGTCCGTTCCACCAGGGTGTCGATGCTGACAGGGTCATGGCCCATGGCCTCCAGCAGGCGGGCATGGTCGGCGGGTAGTTCGGGTGGGGGCTGAAGGCCGGATCCCTGGGAGGGCGCTGCAGGGTTCCGATCCTCTTCATCCGGGCTGTCGGTCTGGCGGGCAGGGAGGACGATGCGCGGGGCCAGTTCTTCGAGGATGTCGGCGCTGGATTCGACCAGCTTGGCGCCGGAACGGATCAGGCTGTGGCAGCCGCGCGCCATCGGGTTGTGGATGGAGCCGGGGATCGCGAACACCTCGCGGCCGAGCTCGCCCGCCAGCCGGGCGGTGATCAGCGAGCCGCTCTTCGGCGCGGCCTCGACCACAAGCGTGCCCAGCCCAAGTGCGGCGATCAGGCGGTTGCGGCGCGGGAAGTGACCGGGTTTTGGCGGGGTGCCGAGCGGGAGTTCGCTGAGGATCAGGCCGCCGTCATCGACGATGGCATGCGCGAGTTCGCGGTGTTGGGCGGGATAGACGCGGTCGACGCCAGTGCCGACCACGGCGATGGTCAGGCCACGAGCGTCCAGTGCGCCCTTATGGGCTTCAGCGTCGATGCCCTTGGCCAGTCCGCTGATCACGGTCAGGCCGCGTCCGGCCAGGTCACGGGCGAAGGCGTGGGCATTCTGGGCGCCGCCGGGCGTGGGGTGGCGGGTGCCGACGATGGAGATGCCGGGCAGCTGTAACAGATCGGGGTCGCCGAGAGCGAACAGTCCCGCTGGCGGGTCGCTCAGGTCGTACAGGTGGGGTGGATAGCGCGGGTCGTCAAAGGTGATGAGGTGATGTCCAGGGGTGCTCAGCCAGGCGAGGGCGGCGTCGAGTTGGGCCTGATCCGGATGCTGCAGGGCCTGAATGCTAGCCTCACGGAGCCCCGCCTCACGCAGGCGCTGGGCTGGAGCGGCGGCGATGGCAAACGGGTCGGGCCAGACGCTCCAGAGCTGGGCAAAGGCGCGCGGCCCCAGGCCAGGGGCATGCAAAAGCACCAGCCAGGCGCGTTGCCTGGCCGAGAGGGAGGGCGTGTCGGAAGAGTTCATCATGGGGGACACGTCCTGTGTCCGAAGGGCGAAAAGTCAACCTGAAACAACGCGGAGCGTTGGCCTTGTCCCCCTCTCCCGCAGGCGGGAGAGGACGGGGTGAGGGATACGGTCATGGCTTGAGGGGCGTTTCATTCGACGTGGAGCCCTTGCGCCATGACCGTTAGCCGCAGTGTTTTTCAGGCGCGCTGAAACAGTCGCCGACACGTACCGGACGATCGACCTCGGTGATCAGTGCATAGCTGACACGGTCGTACACCAGGAACACCACGGCGTCGCCGAGGGTGACGTCCGGCAGCTGAACCTCGCGGATCGGGTTGTCGAAGGTCGACGGTCCCTTGTTCGAGGATTTGCCGGTGGGATCGGGAATCAGCGAGGTGTCGACCTTGGTGATCGCGCCAGGCTGGTGCAGGCGGATCACGTGCCCGGCCTGGATGCCGTCGGAGCGCCCCTTGTTGAGGGCCACGATCTGCCACTGCGACGAACGGGTGGTGGTGTCCGGCAGCGAGATGACCAGGCCGTTCACGCTTGCAGGCAGGGCGGTGAGCTTCAGATCCTGGCCAAGCACCTTCGGCAGTCCGACCAGACGGTCACCCTTACGGGCTTCGCGCTGGGACTCGGTCAGCTTGAGGGTGGCGGGTTCGTCATTGCGCAGGACCACGGCCTTGCCGACGGCATCGACTTCGTAGCCCAGGACCTCTTCGGTCAGGGGGTCGATCAGCGGCTTGTGCGGACGCACCACGGCGCGCAGGGCGTCGCGGTTCAGATGGCCACCGTAGGTGTAGACGGTGTCGTGGCGACCAAGGACGAGACGACCGTCCGGCGAGCCGATGATCTGCGGGGCGTCGTTCAGCTCGGCCACTTCCAGCACCTGCGGGTAGCTGAGGAAGGGCTGGATGGCCTCCAGGGGAAGCGTGGGCAGGGCCTTGTCCAGCGGCGAGATGCGCACGTGCGGGGTGAGCTTCTTGGTCAGGCGCTGCTTGCCGTCGATCATGGCGATGACCAGTTGGTCACCGGGGAAGATCAGGTGAGGGTTGCGAACCTGCGGGTTGTCGTACCAGATCTCCGGCCAGACCCACGGGTCGTTGAGGAAGCGCTGGGCCAGATCCCACAGGGTGTCGCCACGCTTGACCGTGTACTGGTGCGGGGCATCCGTGCGGAAGGGCTGGCTGGCGACCGGCCTGGCTTGGGGCGAGGGTGCTTGTTGCAGCGGAACGCTTGCGGCAGCAACCGGCTCGGGCGTCGATGTGCGTTGTTGGGGCGTGTTTGCGCACGCGGCAAGAAGGACGGGAAGGGCAAAGAGGCTCAGGCGAAGGGCGTTTCTATGCATGGCGTTTCCGTCGGCACGGGGCGTTCCGTTGTTGATAGCATAAAATACCCCCATTGGTGGGGGCTTGGGAAACACTTTTCTAATGTGAACCTATTGTTACGCATTGGATCTGTCTGTCCTGCCCCCACGCGAGCCGATTCATGCCGCAGAGGCTGAAAGCCGGCATGTATTCCTGGAGAATTGTCTGACCATGGCCCTCTTGCCCATCCTGCTTTACCCCCATCCCAACCTGCGCAAGGTGGCGCAGCGGGTGGATTCCTTTGATGACGATCTGCGCCAGTTGGTGGCGGACATGTTCGAAACCATGTACGAAGCCCCGGGTATCGGTCTGGCCGCCACGCAGGTGGACGTGCACCGCAAGCTGGCGGTGATCGATGTGTCGGAAACCAAGGATCAGCCGCTGGTGCTGATCAATGCCGAGATCCTGGATGCCAGTGGGGTCGAGGAAATGGAAGAGGGCTGTCTGTCCATCCCCGGCATCCATGAGAAGGTGGCCCGCAAGGACCGTGTGCGCGTACGCTACCAGGACCTTGACGGCGTCGAGCATGAGCTGGACACCGACGGCCTGCTGGCGGTATGCATCCAGCATGAACTCGATCACCTCGAAGGCCGTCTGTTCACCGATCACCTCTCTCCCCTGAAACGCGAGCGCGCGCTGAAGAAATACGACAAGCTGCAGAAGCGCGGCCGCGCCTGATCCACTCTTGCAAGAGCCCTCCATGTCCAAGCAACGCATCATCTACGCCGGTACGCCGGATTTCGCCGTGCTGGCCCTGCGCGCCCTGATTGAGGCGGGCGAGAACGTGGTCGCCGTGTATACCCAGCCGGACCGTCCCGCCGGACGCGGGCGCAAGCTCACCCCCAGCCCGGTCAAGCAGGCCGCGCTTGACGCGGGCATCCCCGTGAATCAGCCGCTCAGTCTGCGCAATGAAGACGCGCAGGCCGAGCTGGCGGCGCTCAAGCCGGACCTGATGGTGGTCGCCGCCTACGGCCTGTTGCTGCCGAAGGCGGTGCTGGACATGCCGATTCACGGCTGCGTCAATCTGCATGCCAGTCTGCTGCCGCGCTGGCGTGGCGCGGCGCCGATCCAGCGGGCCATCGAGGCTGGCGATGAGGAAACTGGCATCACCCTGATGCAGATGGACGTTGGGCTGGATACCGGCGACATGCTGGCCAAGTCCGCGTGTCCCATCACCCCCGATGACACCGCGCAAAGCCTGCACGACCGCCTTTCCGAGATGGGTGCCGAACTGCTGATGAAACATCTGCCCGAGCTTCTGGCCGGCGCGCTCAAGGGTGAGGTGCAGGACGAGACTCTTGTGACCTACGCGAAGAAGCTGGACAAGGCCGAGGCGCGGATCGATTGGTCGCTGCCTGCCGCCGAGCTTGCGCGCCGGGTGATGGCCTTCAATCCCTGGCCGGTGGCCGAAACCAGCTGGAAGGGCGAAACCCTGCGCATCTGGCGCGCCCGTGCCCTTGCGGATGGCAGCGGCACGATTCCCGGCAGTGTGGTGGCGACGCAGCGCGAAGGCATCGATGTCGCCACGGGCGCCGGCCTGTTGCGTATCGAGCAACTCCAGCGTCCGGGTGGAAAGCCCTTGTCGGCCGCCGATTTCCTCAACGCCCAGCCCATGCAGGGCGAAGTGCTGGGCGCCTGATGGCCGTGACGCGTGCAACAACAACGTCGATAGCGATGTTGGGAGGCGAGGCCTCACCCGCAGGGCAAGGCTCAGGGATGAGCCGCGCAACAACATCGTCGGGAACGATGTTGGGAGGCGAAGCCTCACCCGCAGGGCAAGGCTCAGGGATGAGCCGCGCCGCCGCCGCGCGCGCCGTGGCCGCCGTGCTGGGCGGGCGATCATTGAGCGACGCCCTGCCGCCCTTGCTGGCGCCCTTGCCTGCGCGCGATCGTGGCCTGGCCCAGGAGCTGGCCTACGGTGTGCTGCGCGAATTCGAGCCGCTGGCCTTCCTTGTCGATGGTCTGGTCAAGGCGCGCCCCAAACCCGCCGAGATCTTCGCCCTGCTGCTGGTCGGGCTCTACCAGCTACTCCTTACCCGCGTGCCGGAGCACGCCGCCGTGCATGCCACGGTCGATGCCGCCGGCAAGCTCAAGGCCCCCCGCCTGGGTGGACTGGTCAATGGCGTGCTGCGCACTTTCATGCGCGAGCGTGATGCGCGCCTGGCCGCGCTGGACAAGGCTGATCCGGCCATTCGCCATGCGCTGCCGGGGTGGTTGTGGAAGCGCGTCCAGCAGGACTGGCCGGAACAGGCCTCGGCGATTGCCGAGGGGTTGCATCAGCACCCTCCGCTCACCCTACGGGTGAATGTGGCGCAGGGTGGACGGGAGGCCTATGTGTCCCGCTTGAGCGAGGCCGGGATCGACGCGGGGCCAACCCGGTTCTCGCCGTCCGGCATCCGGCTGGAGCGCCCCCTGCCGGTCGATCGTCTTCCGGGTTTCGCCGAGGGCGCGGTCTCGGTGCAGGACGAGGCGGCCCAGTTGTGCGCCAGTGTGTTGCCGCTCCTGCCCGGACAACGCGTGCTTGACGCATGTGCCGCGCCGGGGGGCAAGACGCTTGCGCTGCTCGAAGCCCAGCCCGGGCTTGCGATGCTGGCCTTGGACAGCGATGCCGCGCGTCTGGGGCGGGTCACCGAAAACCTCGCCCGCGCCGGGCTTGCCGCCGACGTGCGTGCCGCCGACGCGGGTGACCCCGCAGCCTGGTGGGATGGCCAAACCTTCGACCTGATCTTGCTCGATGCGCCCTGTTCGGCCACCGGCGTGATCCGTCGCCACCCGGACATCAAGCGCCTGCGCCGTCCGGAAGACATCGCCGCCCTGGCGGCCCAGCAGGACCGCCTGCTGGATGCGCTCTGGCCCCTGCTCGCGCCGGACGGGCGTATGCTCTACATGACCTGCTCGATCCTGCGCGAGGAAAACGAGGCACGCATCGCCGCCTTTCTGCGGCGCCAGCCCGGCGCGCGGGAGCTGCCCATCCAGGCGGACTGGGGACGCATCGGGTCGCATGGCCGCCAGATTCTGCCGGGGGACGAGGGAATGGACGGGTTTTACTATTGCCTGCTCGGGAAAGCCGCATGAGCCTGAAACAGGGACTGTTCGCGCTACTGCTTGGCTGGTTGCTTGTGCTGCCGGCGCATGCCGGTCAGGTGGACGTGACCCATGTGGCGGCCGAGCTTCGCAACGGCTTGCTCTATGTCGATGCCGACGCCCGGATCGAGTTGTTCAATGCCCAGCGCGATGCACTGCAAAACGGGGTGCCGCTGACCTTTGCCTGGGAGTTCGTCATCGAGCAGGAGCGGAGCTGGCTCTGGTCACGCACCACTGTGGATGAAACCATACTGGCCCGGGTCGAATATCACGCCCTCAGCCGGCTTTACCGGCTGGTCTGGCCGGAGAGCGAGGAGAGTGCCACCTTTTCCAGCCTGGAGGGTGCGCTGGATGCGCTCACCCACCTGCGCGCGTTGCCGCTCGCGCGGGCCAGCGAATTCCCGGCGAATGCCAGCTTTCGCGGGCGAGCCCGCCTTCGTCTGGTGCTGGATAGCCTGCCGTTGCCGATGCGGCCGAGGGCCTACTTTTCCGAGCGCTGGCAGCTGAGCAGCGAATGGTATCTATGGGCATTCTGAGCCCGCGCGTCTTCTACCGCCGTCGCCTGCGCCCGCTGGTGCCGTGGGTCAGCGCCCTGGTGGTCGTGCTGCTGCTGGTCTCGCTGTATCTGCTGACCGACGCGTTGCAGAACTCGAACCGTTACGAGTCCATCTACCTCTGGCTGCTCGGCTTCAACCTCGTCGGCGTGCTGTTCCTGATGATGGTGGTGGTCGCCAACCTCTGGCGCCTGGTGCAGAGCGTGCGCGCCAACGTCCCGGGGGCGAGGCTGACCACGCGCTTTCTCGGCGCCTTCGTGGCGCTCAGCCTGGCGCCGGTGGCGATCGTGTTCTATTTCTCGCTCGACTTCATCCAGCGTGGCATCGACAGCTGGTTCGATGTGCGCATCGAGCAGGCGCTGGGTGATGCGCTGGAGTTGTCGCGCACCTCGCTTGATGTGCGCATGCGCGAGGCCCTGCGCACAACCACCCGGGTGGCCACCCTGCTGGCGGAAGTCGATACCGAGCGCGCGGCGCTGGAGCTGGACACCCTGCGGCGCGAAACCGAGTCGACCGAAATGACCCTGTTCGGCACCGGCAACATGATCATCGCCTCGGCCAGTGACGACACCCAGGGTATCCTGCCCGCCCGGCCGAGCGAGGCCATGTTGATGCATGTGCGGCAAGGCAACGATTACATCGGGCTGGAACCGACCTATGACGATCGCCTGATCGTCCGGGTCGTGACGCCAGTGCGCAGCTATGGCCTGCGCACCGATACCTGGCTGCTGCAGGCCTGGTTCCCGCTCGATCCGCGCCTCGGTACGCTGGCCGCCAGCGTCCAGGAAGCCTTTCATCAGTATCGCGAGTTGATTTACCTGCGCCAGGGCTTGAAGCAGAACTTCGCCCTGGCGCTCGGTCTGGCCCTGCTGCTTTCCGCTCTGACGGCGGTCTGGCTGGCCTTCGTCGCCGCGCGCCGGCTGGCGGCGCCGATCCGCGAACTGGCGCTCGGCACCCGCGCGGTCGCGGCCGGGGACTACAGCCTGCGCCTGCCGGTCCAGCGCAACGACGACCTTGGCCTGCTGGTGCGCTCGTTCAACACCATGACCGCGCGTATCGCGGAGAGCACGGAGGAGACCCATCGCCTCAAGGAAGACGCGGATGCCCAGCGCGATTACCTGGAAACCGTGCTCCAGCACCTCTCCTCAGGGGTGCTGACCCTCGGCGAGGACGCCAGCGTACGCCACGTCAACGCTGCCGCGGCGAGCATGCTCGATGTGCCGCTGGAGGAGCTGAGACAGGCCAGCCTGCACGGCCTGTGCCTGAACTATTCCCATCTCACTCCGCTGTGCGAGGCGTTGCATCGCTGGCTGGATCACGATGGCGTGTTCGATCTGGAACAAGAGATCCGCCTGTACAACGAATCCGGCCGGCGCATCCTCATGCTGCGTGGCGCCTTGCTGGCGCATAACGCCCATGATGGCGAAGAGGGCGGTCTGGTTCTGGTGATGGATGACATCACCGCCATCATTCAGGGCCAGCGCGATGCGGCCTGGAGCGAGGTGGCGCGGCGTCTGGCGCACGAGATCAAGAACCCGCTCACCCCCATCCAGCTCTCCGCCGAGCGCCTGAGACGCAAGCTCGGTCCCGTGCTGGAGGCTGATCCCGATAGTGGGCGGGTGCTTGATCGCGCCACCCACACCATCGTCCAGCAGGTCGAGGCGATGAAGCACATCGTCAACGAATTCGCCGAATACGCGCGCGCCCCTGAAACCCATCTCGCCCCGCTCGAGTTCAATACCCTGGTGCGCGACGTGGTGGACCTGTACCGTGGCGACACGATCCGTGTGCGGCATGAGTTGTCCGACATCCCGCTGTGGGTGGTCGGCGATGCCGGCCGCCTGCGCCAGTTGCTGCACAACCTGGTCAAGAATGCGGCCGAGGCCCTGCGCGAGTCGGCGATGCCCACGGATGGCCCCGGACGTATTACCCTGCGTACCCGCCTGCGCGAGGATGAGGGGCAGGTCGAGTTGTGCGTCGAGGATAATGGCCCGGGCTTCCCTCCCGAGCTGCTTGAGCATATCTTCGAACCTTATGTCACCACGCGCCCGAAGGGCACCGGCCTGGGGCTGGCCATCGTGAAGAAGATTGTCGAGGAGCATGCCGGACGCGTGCATGTGTTCAACCCCGCCGAGGGCGGGGCCCGGGTGCTGGTGCTCCTGCCCGAGGCCCCGTCCCCGCATTGAGGAAATGCTGAAAAAAATCCATCCTTGGACTTTCCCGGTATTTCCCGCTTGGGGCAGGATGCTCCAACGCGACCAACGACGTAAGTCGTTGATTCGCGGAGGCTGTCGCGGACCTGTGCCGCGACGAGCCGAGCCGCAAAAATCCATGGATGGAATTTTGCGGCATTTACTTGGGGCAGGATGCCCCAACGCGACCAACGACGTAAGTCGTTGATTCGCGGAGGCTGTCGCGGACCTGTGCCGCGACGAGCCGAGCCGCAAAAATCCATGGATGGAATTTTGCGGCATTTACTTGAGGCATCCTGCCCCAAA
>JBFLVP010000045.1:0-15122 GCA_040758395.1 Pseudomonadota bacterium | reverse complement strand
CTCGGGGTCGCCATGGACGGGGTTGTGGAGACCGGGTGAAAGGGCCATGGATGGCCCTTTCAGTCCCGCCGTCACAGGACGTGACGTCGGGACGGCCCGGTCGGAGCGGCCCCGGCCATGGCTTGCCCGAAGGGCGACCCCGTGGGGGTGCCTTTTCTTTGGTACCTTTCTTTGGGCAAGCAAAGAAAGGTACTCGCCCGCGCGCGCTGGACCATGGGCGAAGCGCAGCCGTGAAAGCGGGCGAAAAAGCGCATCAACGGTCCATCAAGGTTGCCTTCATACAGCTTGGAGGGCTGTTTCGCCCGCTCTTGATGTTCGCACCTTGAGCATGCCCTTGCGCAAGCGGTCGAGCCCCTTTTCTTGCTCGTCCAAGAAAAGGGGCGAAAAGAAGGACGCCCCCACGACCGACTAGCGCCGCATGGAGCGGCGCTGGGTCGCGAAGCGACATCCGAAGGACGGAATCCAAGGATGGATTCCGCCGCCCCTTCGGGGTTCCCGCGTCTGGCATGCCCGTCAGGGGGTCGGTTCCACGGGACTTCCTGTCACGGGGAACCTCAAACCGCCATCCATGGCGGTTGGACCCCCTGCCGGGCACGCCAGCCACGGCGCGGCCGAGGGGGGACACACTTTCACCCGGCGTTGTCATCCGTCACGTCAAGAAAACCTTGGTTCTGCAAACACCCTCTGCCCCCGCGACAACTCACCGCCCCGAACGCGGCGCCCGCTGCCGCATCAGCGCATGGATCGCCCGCAGCAGGGTCCGACGATCCAGCGCCTCCGGCACCAGATCGACATGAGACAGCCCATCGACCAGGAACAGCTCCGCCTGCCCCGCCGGCAGTGCGGCGGCCAGGGCCCGGCTCTGCGCGCTGGGGATCAGGTCATCGTCGGTGCCGTGCACCAGGATCAGGTGACTGCGCAGTGGCGACAGGTCCTTGTTGGCAAGGTCGAGGGCCGCCAGATCATCCCGCATCGCCGAAGGCAGGGCCGCAAGCAGGGACGGCACCGCCTCCGGATCGGTGTTGGTCAGCAGGGCCAGAATGGCGCGCCCCTCGCCGCTCAGGCCCTGCTCAAGGCCGGCCGGGAGCATGCCGCCGTTGGCGAGGCGATCATGGGCAAGCCCGGCGAACAGGCGACGCTCATCGGGATCGCTCAGGCGGTCAAGATTGCCGAGGACGAACACCCACTTGCCGTAGCGGCTCGGCGAGCGATAAGCCCATCGCCCGCCCTCGTACACATACCCCGTGGTGAAGTAGGTCAGCGCCTGAGGCAGGTCGAAGTAGCCGCCCACCGCCAGGATGAAATCCACCTCATCCCGCAAACCGGGCTGCATGGCGGCCAGCATGGCGGGACCGGCGGCATAGCTAAAGGCGGCGATGCCGCAACGCCGGTCCGTGGACAGTTCCGGCCGGCTACGCAAATGCCGAAAGGCATCGGCCACCGCCCGCGCATCCTCCGAACGGACCTTGAGCCTGCGCAGGTTGCCGATCTCGGGCACCAGAACGAGAAAGCCGGTGCGGGCCAGGGCGCGCGCGAAGCCGATCAGTCGGGCATCGTCCCGGCCCCGCTCCGCCACGCCGGGCACCAGCACGACACCCGCGCGCGGCGTGCCCGAGGGGCGATAGATATCCCCCTGGTAGGGCCGTCCCTCCACCGCATAGTCCACGCTTTCACGCGCGGGTCCGGCAACATCCTCCGGCGCGGCCATGTCCACGAGAAACTGCCGGGCGTCCCGCCAGGCCGGACTGCAGCCGGTCAGGATCAGACTCAGGGCCAGCATGAGCATGCCTTTCAGTCGCATTCATCCCCCCAGCTGTCATCCATGAAAGCAGGACCCCACCGCTTGGGTGGGGTCACGTTCATCATGTCCAGGCAGCGCTGTCTCAGCCGACACTGATCTTGTGCTGCTTGACCTTCTCCAGTTTCGGCAGGACCAGCTCGAGCACACCATCCTTGAAGCTGGACTTCACCTTCTCGGCATCCACCGCCGCCGGCAGGGTGATGCGCCGCTCGAAGGACTCGCTGCTGATCTCGCGGCGGAAGTAGCGGCCCTTTTCCTCTTCCTTCTTCTCATGCCGGGACTGGCCCTTGATGGTCAGGCTGTCGCCCATCAGGGTGATGTCCAGTTCGTCCTTGCTGAGGCCGGGCAGTTCGGCGCGCACCACGATCTCCTCCTCCTTGTCGAGAACGTCCACCTTCGGGAAACGGGCCTCCATGCCAGCCATCATCTCGCCCCACATGGGTCGCTCCCACATGGGACGCATCCAGCCTCGGCGGGGGAAAAAGGTCTCGAACAGCCGATCCATCTCCTCGAAAGGGGTCAGGGCGCGCGCGGGGGCGGCCTTGTGCACCTCGATCTCGGTGCCTTTCTCTTCATTTGCCATGGTCACATCCTCCACAAAACAAGGATTACAGGGGCATTGCAGGTATCACTTTTGGGACAGCCCCCTGCGGGATCAGGTCCCACATTTTCATAGCAAAGGTTCCCCGGGTTCGCCATGGAGCCATGACCACAGCCAGCATGCTGTGACCCCGCCAAGCTTCGGCTAGACTTGAATCCTCATACCCCGTCGAAACGGCATGCCGAGATGAGCGACCCCCGGCCCATGACATCGCCCCCGCCTCGCTGGGCCAGCTACCTCGCCCTCGTCCTTCTGCTCGTGGCCCTCGGCTACCTGTTCTTCAGCCCGCCCGCCCCCTCGCCGGTCCAGGAGGTGAGCTACTCGCGCTTCAAGGAGCTGGTGCGCGAGGGCGCGGTGGAGGAAGTCACCCTCAGCGGCCAGGTGGTGGAAGGACGGCTTCGCTCGCCCGCCCCCCTCGGCCCGAAGGGTGGCCTCGGCCAGCAGTTCCAGACCCGCGTGCCCGCGATGGGGGACGACTCCCTGCTGACCCTGCTTGAAGACAAGCAGGTCGCGGTCAATGTGCAGCCGAAAAAGGACGATAACGGCGGCCTGCTGGCCCTACTGCTGCTCTTCCTGCCCTGGGTGCTTTTCATCCTGTTCTTCTACTGGGTCTACCGGCGCACCCAGCGCACGCTCTCGGGGATCAACGGCCCGGGCGAGCTGAGGCAGTTCCTGGAAGGCTCGGTGAAGAAGGCCGAGGTGCCCAGGATCAATTTCGACGATGTCGCCGGCCAGGACAACGCCAAGCGCGAGGTGGAGGAACTGGTGGAATACCTGCGCGACCCGGACCGTTTCCGTCGCCTCGGGGCCGACGTGCCCAAGGGGGTGCTGCTGATGGGCGCGCCCGGCACCGGCAAGACCCTGCTCGCCCGCGCCCTCGCGGGGGAGGCGGGGGTGCCCTTCTTCAGCATCTCCGCCTCGGAGTTCATCGAGGTCTTCGTCGGCGTCGGCGCGGCGCGCGTGCGGCGCCTGTTCGCCACCGCCAAGGAGAACGCGCCCGCCATCGTCTTCATCGATGAACTCGACAGCATCGGCCGCACCCGCGGCACGGGCCTCGGCGGCGGCCACGACGAACGCGAGCAGACCCTGAACCAGATCCTCGCCGAACTGGACGGCTTCAGCGGGCGCGAGGCGGTGATCGTGCTGGCCGCGACCAACCGGCCGGACATTCTCGACCCCGCCCTGCTGCGCCCCGGCCGCTTCGACCGCCACGTCACCCTGGAACTGCCCGACCGCAAGGACCGCATGGCCATCCTCCGGGTGCACCTGCGCAAGATCCCGGTGGATCGGGACGTCGATCTCGAAAAGATTGCCGCCGGCACCCCCGGCTTCTCGGGCGCGGACATCAAGAACCTGGTCAACGAGGCGGCCATCCTCGCCGCGCGCGACAACGCCGTGCAGGTGGAGATGCGCCACTTCGACGAGGCCCGCGACAAGCTGCTGCTCGGCGGTATCCGCTCGCTCGCCATCACACCCGAGGAGCGCCACCGCCTGGCGGTGCACGAGTCCGGCCACACCCTCGTGGCCCATGTCCTGCCGCACGCCGACCCGCTCTACAAAGTGACCATCATCCCGCGCGGCCGGGCCCTGGGCGGCACCCACCAGCTGCCCGAGACCGAGCGCCACACCCTGCCGGAGGATTACCTGTTCGACCGCCTGGCGGTGATCCTCGCCGGACGCAGCGCCGAGGAGGTGATGCTCGGCAATGTCAGTTCCGGGGCGGACGACGACATCCGCCAGGCCACCCAGCTTGCCCGCGCCATGGTCTCGCGCTGGGGCATGTCGCGCGAAATCGGCCCGATGGACCTGCGCGAGAGCGACGAACACCCCTTCCTCGGCCTGGAGATCGCCCAGCCAAGGCGCTACAGCGAACACTCCGCCCAGGCAGTGGACGAAGCCGTGCGCACCCTGCTCAAGAAGGCGGAGGACACCGCGCGGGAGATCATCCGCGATCACCGCAAGGAACTCGAACGGCTGATCGCCAAGCTGGAGGAGCGGGAGACCCTGGAGCGCAGCGAGATCGAGGCCTGCCTGGGGCCGCGCATCACCGGCGCCGCCGCGCCGACATGATCGAGACCACCGTTTTGTCTCACCAACGGCTTCATTGCCCGGCACACAAGGAGTGAACGCATGAACGACCACGCCCTGGAGCAGCGGCTGAACGCCATCGAGGCACGCCTGGCACGGATCGAACAGGCCCTTGCAAGCACCACTGCGCAACCCCCCGCCGCCCCCGCCCCGCTGCCCGGGCCAGCACACCCCACGCAGCGGCCCTCCCCTTGGACCATCCCCGCCGACAAGCGCCCGTCACCGCCCTCCGGCATCGGCGCCACCCAGCTGCTCGGCTGGAGCGGCGCCACCGCGCTGGTGCTGGCGGCCATCTACCTGATCCGCCTCGGCATCGACAGCGGATGGCTCACCCCGCTGCGCCAGCTCGGCCTCGCCACCCTGGGCGCGGGCGCGCTGATCGCCGGCGGCCTGATGCTGCGCCGCCTGGACCGCGAGTACGCCGCCTTCCTGCCCGCCGCCGGGATCGTGGTGCTGTTCGCCACGGTTTACGGCGCGCACCTCTACTACGGCCTGATCGGCGGTCAAGCCGCCGCCTTCGGCATCGTCGCCATCACCCTGCTGGCCCTGTGGCTCGGCGATCGGTTCGCCAGCGAGCTGTACGCCCTGTTCGCGGTCGTCGGTTCCTACACCGCCCCGCTGTTCCTGCCCGAGCTGCGCGGCGGCATCGGCGACCTGCTGATCTACTTCACCGCCTGGAGCCTGGCCTTCTCGTTCTACGCCCTGCGCCTGCGGCGCCGCTCGGTCTACCTGCTGGCGATGTACCTCGCCCTGATCGTCTTCTCGCTGCTGTTCGAGCAATACCTGCGCGACGCCTGGCAGGGCGCCTTGCTGTTCCAGACCCTGCAGTTCGCCATCTTCCTGGCCGCCGCCGTGGTGTTCTCGGTGCGCCTCGGCAAGCCGATGAGCGATACCGAGGGCTGGTTCCACTTCCCCGCCCTGCTGCTGTTCTACGCCCTGCAATACGACCTGCTCGACCGCCACCTGCCGGACTGGGCGCCATGGATCGCGCTCGCCACCGCCGCCGTGCTGCTGGCCGCCTACCTGCTCGCCCGCCGCCGCCTGGGCGACGCCCAGGCCGGCCGCGCCCTGGTCAGCGCCTACCTTGCCCTGGTGCTGGCGCATGCCGTCTACATGAACCTTCTGCCGGACGGCGCCACGCCCTGGATCGGCCTCGCCCTGCTCGCCGCCCTGCCCTGGCTGGTCCGCAAGCGCGGCGATGGCGAAGGCGCGCTGGCGGCCTGGCCGTTCATCCTCGCGGGGGGACTGATCCTGCTGTTCAACATCGCCCGTATCCTGCTCAACGAAGACATGGCCTCCGTGCCGGCCGGTCCTCTGCTGCTGGTGCTGTACCCGGTCCTCAGCCATGTCGCCTACCTGACCCTGCGTCACGACAAGGGCATCGAGCACTGGGCGCAACTGCTGCTGGCGCTCGGTCACCTGTCCGCCCTGACCGCCGCCGCGCACCTGATCGACACCCCGGCGCTGGTCTCCGTCGCCTGGCTGGCGGTAGCGACTATCGCGCTGGCGGGCGGGTTCAAGCTGCAGGATCGGCGCCTGGGGCAATCCTCGCTGCTGCTGTTCCTGCTGGCGGGCATGAAGATCATCCTGTTCGATCTGGCCGACACCGCGCCGCTGTTGCGCGTCGGCGTGCTGCTGGCGCTGGGCGTGTCGCTGTACGCGGGGGGATGGGTGTATCGCAAGCTGCCCGCCCAACCGCCCGGCACGTCATGACGTGGCCGGCCTGATCCGCTAAAACAGTAGACGTGATCGGAGCTTGCGCGAGCCCATGGACATCGATGACAAAGTGGCCGCCCTGCGGCGCCCCGGCACCTATCCGGAACCCACGGCGACCATCGAGGTGGTGGAGACCCACATGTCCTGGGTGTTCATGACCGAACGGCATGTCTACAAGCTCAAGAAGCCGGTCCGCTATACCTTTCTCGACTTCTCCACCCTGGCGGCGCGCGAGCGGGACTGCCTGGAGGAGGTGCGTCTGAACCGGCGCCTGGCCCCCGACGTCTACCTCGGCGTCGTCCCCCTGCGCCGCGGCGATGACGGGGTGGTCCGGCTCGAAGGCGGAGGCCGCGTGCTCGACTGGCTGGTCAAGATGCGCCGCCTGCCGGGCGAGCGGATGCTCAAGCCCCTGATCGCGGCGGGCGAGCTGCGGGAGGACGACGTGCGCCGCTTCATGGCGGTGCTCTGCCGCTTCTACCGGCAGGCGCTCGCCGAGCCCATCGCCCCCGAGGCCTACCTGGAACGCTATCGGGCGGACATCGACACCAACGAACAGGCGCTGCTCTCGGCCATCCCGCCCCTTCTGCCGGAGCGGATCGCCCAGGTGCTCCTCGCCCAGCGCGACTTCCTCGCCATGCACGGCACGCTGCTCGCCGCCCGCGTGGCGGACGGACGCATCATCGAGGCCCACGGCGACCTGCGCCCGGAGCACATCTGCCTGCTGCCGCAGCCGGTGTTCATCGACGGCCTCGAATTCAAGCGCGATTTCCGCCTGCTCGACCCGGTCGAGGAGCTGGCCTTCCTGACCATGGAGTGCGAGCATCTCGGCGCAGCCTGGATCGGCGGCATCGTGTTCGACAGCTACCGCCAGTGCACGCATGACCGCCCGCCGCAGCGGCTGATCACCTTCTACCTCGGCTTCCGCGCCGCCCTGCGCGCCCGCCTCGCGGTCTGGCACGCCCAAGACGGCAAACCCGGCGACGAGGCCAAGTGGCTGCAACGCGCCGGCGAGTACCTGGCCATCGCGGCGCGGCATGCTGCTGAACTCTGAAAAACGGCTGGGCGGGCTCGGATGGCGCGGAACCAATCGATCGTCATTCCGGCGAAAGCCGGAATCCAGCCGAACCCAAGGAAATGTTGCATACATCGTCCTCGCGGGGCGCGAGGACGTCATTGCGGTCTGAAGATCAGCACTCCATCAGCTCGACCAGCGAACCATCCTCGTGCAGCCGCCGGATGGCCTCGGCGAACAGGCCTGCAACATCCAGCTCCACCAGCCGCTCACGCAGGGACGGCTCGGTGAGGCGGAACGGCGGGATCGAACAAGTGACGACGATGCCATCCAGCGCGGCGCCGGCGAGCTTCGCATCGGCCCCCACGAACACGCCATGCGTGGCCGCGGCATGCACCTCGAGCGCGCCCGCCGCGCGGCAGGCTTCGGCGCAGCGGGCCATGGTGGTGCCGCTGGCGATGATGTCGTCCAGCAGGATGACGACCTGCCCGCCCACATCCCCCACCAGCCGCTCGCCAGACACCACGCCCGCGCTGCGCTGCTTGTCCATGAAGGCGCCGGCCAGCGGCCGCCCCAGGCGCCGCTCCAGCGCCGCGCGGAAGACCTCGGCCCGCTTCACCCCGCCCACGTCCGGCGACACCACCGCCGCCTCCCGCGCGCCGATCAAGGGCGCGAAATGATCGACGAACAACAGCGTCGCCTCCAGGTGCTCGGTGCGGCAGCGGAAGGCGTTCTGGAACGCGGCGAGGTTGTGCACGTCCAGCGTCACCACACGATCCACGCCCACCGCCTCGAACATGGAGGCGACGTAGCGGGTGCTCACCGGGTCGCGCGACTTGGTCTTGCGCTCCTTGCGCGCATAGCAGAGGTAGGGCACCAGCGCCGTCACCCGTTCGGCGCCGGCATCGCGCAGGGTGCCGATCAGGAACAGCAGGCGCACCAGCTTGTCGTTGACGCTCTGCTCCGCATCGGCGTAGAGGGAATGCAGCAGGTACACATCCGCGCCACGCACGCTCTCCAGCGGCCGGGCCTTGTGCTCGCCGTCCTCGAACGAGCGTTCCTCCAGGGCGGCGAGCGGAATGTCGAGGATGGCCGCGACCCGCTCGCCGAGCGCCCGGCTCGCGCCGGGCGCGAACAGCTTGATGGAAGGAATCACGCGACCCCGGGGCGCGCCGGCGCGGGCTTGCCGGTGATGTGCAGGTAGAGCCAATCGGTGACCGCGCGGTAATCCTCGGTCCCATGCGAGCGCGGCGCGTACTGGAAGACCGGCTTGCCGGCCCCCGGCGCCTCCGTCAGGGCGACGTTCTCGCGCACGATGGGGCTGACGTGGCCGGGGAATAGGCGCTCCAGCTCGGCCATGATCTGCTGGTGCACGCGCCGGCGGGGATGGGCGCGGCAGGGGATGACCGCGCTGATCTCCAGGCCGGGATGATGGGCCTTTTCCGCCTCGATCATCGCCAGCATGTGCTGCAAGCCGCTCAGGCCCAGGAAATGGGCCTCGACCGGGATGACCACGTAGCGGCTGGCGCGCAGGGCGTTCTGGGTGAGGATCTCCAGGGTCGGCGGGCAGTCGAAGATCACCCACTGCCAGTCGCCCTCGGTGCGGGCCATGCAGCGCTTCATCAGCTCGCGCCCCACCTCCCCGCTGAAGCGGTGCCGCGCCTCGGCAAAGGTCGGCCCGCTGGGCACCAGATCGACCCCGGGCGCCACCGAGGGCGTGACAGGCAGGGGGCCGGTGGTGCGCAGGGCGTGCAGCAGTTCCTCGCCTTCGGAGCGGACGCCGAGGGAGAGGCTGGCGCTGCCCTGCGGGTCGACGTCGATCAACAGGACCTTTTCGCCCAGTTCGCCGAGGCCGGCGGCGATGTTGACGGCGGAGGTGGTTTTTCCGACTCCGCCCTTGTGGTTGATGATGGAGATGACGGTTGGCATCGCCCTTTCCTCGCGTGTGTTTATGCCCTTGGGTGGCATGGGAGCAGCATTACGAAGGTAGCAGGGATGCTGGGGGTTGGTGGGCGTGCGCGGGGATCACATGGCGTGATGCGCCGGGGATGGGGTTGTGGTGCGGATGTAGGGTGGATGAGCGAAGCGTATTCCACCGGAGCGTGGGGCAGGCCTTGGCGGTGTGCGGGCTTCTCAACCGTTGGCGGGCTGTTTCGCCCGGCTCACGTCTTGCGCTTCGCATCCCCTGCATCGCCGCCGGGCGACCCCATTTCTTTGTTCGCGCAAAGAAATGGGGGAAAGAAACGCGCCCCCACGACCGCGCCCCTTCGGGATACCCGTGTCTGGCATGCCCGTCAGGGGGCCGGCTCCGCGGGACCTCCTGTCCCGTGGAACCTCAAACCGCCATCCATGGCGGCTTGACCCCCTGCCAGTCACGCCAGCCCCGGCGCGGCCAGGGGCCTAAAACAGCCAAGCCATTTCCACGTTGTGGAAATGGCTTTCAGAAAGCCCCCTCTCCCTCAGGGAGAGGGCTGGGGTGGGGGTGGATTTCAATCCCCTGCATGCTGCCGAGGAGCGCCGCGTGCGTAGGGATTAATTCGCCATGGATGGCGAATTAAGGTTTGGCGGGCCAAGGATGGTCCGTCCAAACCGGACATGGAGCACGCAAGCGAGGAGTGAAGCCCGAAGGGCCAGCATGCCGGATGCGTGTTTCTTTGGTTCGTTTCTTTGCACGAGCAAGGAAATGAACCCGGCGGCCCTAAGGGACGACGGAACCATTCCAATCCAACATTCGGAGCATTACGCTACGCTAATGCGCCCTTGTATTGTTACCCCATCCATCCGTCAGGCTGGATAGGAAGGTAGGACACTGGATGCGCCCTGGAGCGGAAAAGCTCGCTGCGTAGATGTCATGCCCGCCTTCCTTCTGTTTCCCATCTCGGGAGATCGGACAGTATCTACGCCGACAGCCTCAATCACCCTTTTGGTGGGAATGGATCCCCACCATGGCTGTCCTTACCACCAATTTTTCCATCCTTGTTATGGATAACCAGCTCAGTCTCTTGATTACGGCTAATTTCTCTCGCCCTATCAACTGCACCTTGCTTTGTATCAAAGTGGCCAGACGATCGCTGTCCACCACTTTGTCTAATATCCCAACCACCGTCGGGATTAGGAACCACATGTGTAGACTTGTTTGTCATTTTAAAACTCCTTACGGGGTATATTCTGTTTCAGAACAACGCGGACACGGCGGCAAACTATCTATGTCGTCATCGAGAACAACCACTTGGCCGCAGTTATCACATCTGTAAATGCCTTCTCCAGGCTTCTCTCCGGTCGTCGACATATACTCAACTCCTCATCGAGGTTTACAACCACACTGGGCAACTAGCAACCTATGGCTATTTAGCCCCACTCAACATGAAGTCCAGCTTCATGAAATTAACCAAAGCAAAAAGGCCAAGGTTTCCCTTGGCCTTTTTCAATCTGCGTCAATCCCAGCTCAACGCCCCACCCGTCTGATACTCCGTCACCCGGGTTTCGAAGAAGTTTTTCTCCTTCTTCAAGTCGATGACCTCGCTCATCCACGGGAACGGGTTGGTCGCCCCGGCGTACAGCTCCGGCAGGCCGAGCTGGTTGCAGCGACGGTTGGTGATGAAGTGCATGTACTCCTCGCACATCTCCGCGTTCAGGCCCAGCAGACCGCGCGGCATGGTGTCGCGGGCGTAGGCGACTTCCAGTTCGCAGGCGGTGCGGATCATCTCCAGAACCTCGGCCTGGAACGCCGGGGTCCACAGCTGCGGGTTCTCCAGGCGAATGGTGTTGATGACGTCGATGCCGAAGTTCAGGTGGATCGACTCGTCGCGCATGATGTACTGGTACTGCTCGGCGATGCCGGTCAGCTTGTTGCGGCGACCGAGGCTGAGGATCTGGGCGAAGCCGGTGTAGAACCACATGCCTTCGAACACCACGTAGAAGGCGACGAGGTCGCGCAGGAAGTTCTGCGCGCCTTCGGTGGTGGTGGTGTCGAACTGGCCGCTTTCCAGACCCTTGGTGTACTTGAGCGCCCAGGCGTCCTTGGCGGTGATGGACGGCACTTCGCGGTACATGTTGAAGACTTCGCCTTCGGACAGGCCGAGGCTGTCGACGATGTACTGGAAGGTGTGGGTGTGGATCGCCTCTTCGAAGGCCTGGCGCAGCAGGTACTGGCGGCACTCGGGGTTGGTGATGTTCTTGTAGATGGCGAGCACGATGTTGTTGGCGACCAGGCTCTCCGCGGTGGCGAAGAAGCCGAGGTTGCGCAGCACCATGGCGCGCTCGTCGGGGGTGAGGCCGTCCTTGCTCTTCCACAGGGCGATGTCGGCCTGCATGGAGACTTCGGTCGGCATCCAGTGGTTGTTGCAGGCGGCGAGGTACTTTTCCCAGGCCCAGGTGTATTTCATCGGCAGGATCTGATTGACGTCCGCCGTGGCATTGATGATGCGCTTCTCGGAGACGTCGACGCGGCCGGCGTGGGTGTCGATGCCTTCCAGGCCGCTCTGGCCGCCGTGGTCTTCGCCATGGGCAACGGACGCGGCGGCGCGCGTGGCGGCGACGGCCTCGTTGGCCTCATGCAGGCTCAGCGCGGCTTCGACGATGGCCGGATGGGCCGCGGTCTCGGGCTCGGCCGGGGTGGATTTGGTGATGGAGATCGGGTCGTCCCAATTCAACATGATGGTGTCCTCCGTTCGTGCCTGTCTTACTGGCAGGCTTCACAAGTCGGGTCGAGGATGGAGCAGGCCTTGGGGGCCGCCACCGCCTCGGGGATGGCGGCGCTATCGGCGCTCACGCCACGCAGCTTGCCGTCGAGCTTGGTGAGGGTGGTCTTCTCGATGTGGGTCTTGCCCATCGCGCGCAGGTAGTAGGTGGTCTTGAGGCCACGCACCCAGGCGAGCTTGTAGAGGTTGTCGAGCTTCTGGCCGGACGGCTCCGCCATGTAGAGGTTGAGCGACTGGGCCTGGTCGATCCACTTCTGACGGCGGGAACCGGCCTCGATCAGCCAGCGCGGATCGATCTCGAACGCGGTGGCATAGAGCAGCTTGAGGCTGTCCGGCACGCGGTCGATCGGCTGAACGCTGCCGTCGAAGTACTTGAGGTCGTTGACCATCACCTCGTCCCACAGGCCGAGCTTCTTGAGGTCCGCCGCGAGGTAGGGGTTGACCACGGTGAAGTCGCCGGACAGGTTCGATTTGACGAACAGGTTCTGGTAGGTCGGCTCGATCGACTGGCTGACGCCGCAGATGTTGGAGATGGTCGCGGTCGGGGCGATGGCCATCACGTTGGAGTTGCGCACGCCGTGCTTCTTGATGCGCTTGCGCAGGCCGTCCCAGTCGAGGGTGTGACTGCGGTCCTGCTGCAGGTAGCCGCCACGGCCCTGCTCCAGCAGTTCGATGGAATCGAGCGGCAGGATGCCCTTGCTCCACAGCGAGCCTTCGTAGCTGTGGTACTTGCCGCGCTCCTCGGCCAGCTCGCTGGAGGCCTGGATGGCGTAGTAGCTGACCGCCTCCATCGAGGTGTCGGCGAACTCGACGGCTTCCTGCGAGGCATAGGGAATGTGCTGGGCGTACAGCGCGTCCTGGAAGCCCATGATGCCGAGCCCGACCGGGCGGTGGCGCAGGTTGGAGTTACGCGCCTGCGGCACGGCGTAATAGTTGTACTCGATGACGTTGTCGAGCATGCGCATGGCGGTGGTCACCGTGCGCTCCAGCTTCTGCATGTCGAGGCCGTCCTCGTCCACGTGCTGGGCCAGGTTGATCGAACCCAGGTTGCACACGGCGATCTCGTGGTCGTTGGTGTGCAGGGTGATCTCGGTGCAGAGGTTGGAAGAGTGCACCACGCCCGCGTGCTGGTTGGTGTAACGCAGGTTGCACGGGTCCTTGAAGGTGATCCACGGGTGGCCGGTCTCGAACAGCATGCCGAGCATCTTGCGCCAGAGCTGAACCGCCGGGATGCGCTTGAAGAGCTTGAGGCGGCCCTCGTCGGCCATGCGCTCGTATTCGGTGTAGCGCTTCTCGAAGGCCTGGCCGGTCAGGTCGTGCAGGTCCGGGCAGTCGGCCGGGGAGAACAGGGTCCAGTCCTGCTCTTCCACCACGCGCTTCATGAACAGGTCCGGGATCCAGTTGGCGGTGTTCATGTCGTGGGTGCGGCGGCGGTCATCGCCGGTGTTCTTGCGCAGGTCGAGGAATTCCTCGACGTCCATGTGCCAGGTCTCCAGGTAGGCGCAGACCGCGCCCTTGCGCTTGCCGCCCTGGTTGACCGCGACGGCGGTGTCGTTGGCCACCTTCAGGAAGGGAACCACGCCCTGGGACTTGCCGTTGGTGCCCTTGATATGGGAACCCATGGCGCGCACGCGGGACCAGTCATTGCCCAGACCGCCGGCGAACTTGGACAGCAGGGCGTTGTCCTTGATGGCGCCGAAGATGCCGTCGAGGTCGTCCGGCACGGTGGTCAGGTAGCAGGAGGAGAGCTGCGGACGCAGGGTGCCGGAGTTGAACAGGGTCGGCGTGCTGCTCATGAAGTCGAACGACGACAGGAGCTGGTAGAACTCGATGGCGCGCGCTTCGCGGTCGATTTCGTTGATCGCCAGACCCATCGCCACACGCATGAAGAAGGCCTGCGGCAGCTCGATGCGGTGACCCTGGTGGTGGATGAAGTAGCGGTCGTAGAGGGTCTGCAGACCGAGATAGGTGAACTGCAGGTCACGCGAGGCATCCAGCGCGTTGCCGAGGCGGTCGAGGTCGTAGCTGCGCAGCACTGGATCGAGCAGTTCGTGCTCCACGCCCTTGAGGATGAAGGCGCGGAAGGCCTCGCCGTAGCGGCCGCCCATCTCGGCCTGGGTGGCGTGGTTCGGGCTCAGGGCGAGATACGTCAGCGCCTCGGTGCGGAGCTGGTCCATCAGCAGACGGGAAGCGACGTAAGTGTAGTTCGGCTCCTTCTCGATCAGGGTGCGCGCGCTCATGACCAGCGCGGCGCTGACTTCCTTCTCGGTGACGCCGTCATACAGGTTGCGCAGGGCCTCATCCAGCACTGGAGCGACCTCGGTGCCCTCCAGGCCGGCGCAGGCCTCTTCGACCAGGGTGCGCATGCGCGCGACGTCGAGCGGCTGACGGGTGCCGTCGAGCAGGGTCACGCTCAGACCGGGCTTCTCGGCAGCGGCTTCCTCACCGGCCAGCTCCTCCATGCGCTCGCGAGCGCGGGCTTCGCGGTAAAGCACGTAGGCACGTGCGGTCTTGTGATGACCTTCGCGCATCAGGGCCAGTTCGACCTGATCCTGGATGTCTTCGATGTGGAAGGTGCCGCCGCCCGGCGAGCGGCGCTTAAGCGCGCTAACGACACTGTCGGTCAGCGCCGCGACAGTCTCGTGAATGCGCATGGAAGCGGCAGCGGAACCGCCCTCGACCGCGAGGAAGGCCTTGGTCACCGCAACGCTGATCTTGCTCGGGTCGAAGCTGGTGACCTTGCCATTACGGCGGATGACACGAAACTGCCCCGGCACGTTCAGGGGCGCCTCCATGGCAGGCTCGACCGCCGTCATGGCGGGAGCAACCTTGTCTTCAGCGACGGCACTGGTAGGGGAAGAATTCATGTCATCATCTCCGTGGGTATCACAAAACACATCATATAGTGCCCTTGCAGTCCGTCAAGCACTACATACTGTGTATTGAATTGTGCACAACTGATGACAACAACGAGAACAAGTTGTGGATAAAAATGATGGAAGTGCGCCAGAACGGGATCTAGACGGGGGCAAGGATGGCATGGTCGCTGGTAGCTATCACTCGGGCGCCTTGCATGAATTTTTCTGATGACCTCAAAGGTAAAAACCCCCGTCTTCTGGTTGAAGACGGGGGTTTTTGGGTTGTAGGTGCTTGGCGGTGACCTACTTTCACATGGGGAAGCCCCACACTATCATCGGCGATGGC
>JBFLVP010000044.1:0-48963 GCA_040758395.1 Pseudomonadota bacterium | reverse complement strand
CCAGTTCCTTGAGGTTCTGGTCGAGCGTCTGCATGCCGTGCTGCTGGCCGGTCTGGATCGCGGAATACATCTGCGCGACCTTGTTCTCGCGGATCAGGTTGCGGATCGCGGGGGTGCCGATCATGATTTCGTGCGCCGCCACCCGGCCGCCGCCGACCTTCTTGAGCAGGGTCTGGGAAATGACCGCGCGCAGGGATTCGGAAAGCATGGCGCGCACCATGTCCTTCTCCGCCGCCGGGAACACGTCGATGATACGGTCGATGGTCTTGGCCGCGCTGGAGGTGTGCAGGGTGCCGAACACCAGGTGACCGGTTTCGGCGCCGGTCAGCGCCAGGCGGATGGTTTCCAGATCGCGCATTTCGCCCACCAGGATCACGTCCGGGTCCTCGCGCAGGGCGGAACGCAGGGCGTTGTTGAAGCTGTGGGTGTCGCGGTGCACCTCGCGCTGGTTGATCAGCGCCTTCTTGCTCTGGTGCACGAATTCGATCGGGTCCTCGATGGTGAGGATGTGCGAGTATTCGTTGTCGTTGATGTGATTGATCATCGCCGCCAGGGTGGTCGACTTGCCGGAGCCGGTCGGGCCGGTCACCAGCACGATGCCGCGCGGCTGGTCGGCGATCTCCTTGAAGATCTTCGGCGCGCCCAGGTCTTCCAGGGTCAGGACCTTGCTGGGAATGGTACGGAAGACCGCGCCCGCGCCGCGGTTCTGCACGAAGGCGTTGACACGGAAGCGCGCCAGCCCGGGAATTTCAAACGAAAAGTCGGTTTCGAGGTTGTCCTCGTACTCCTTGCGCTGCTTGTCGTTCATGATGTCGTACACCATGCCGTGCACGTCCTTGTGCTGCAGCGCGGGGGCGTTGATGCGCCGGATATCGCCATCGACACGGATCATCGGGGGCTCGCCCGCGGACAGGTGCAAGTCGGAAGCGCCATTCTTCACGGAGAAGGCGAGCAAGGTTTCAATATCCATGGCATTCCCTGACGATGAAAAAAGCTATGAGTGAAGGTACTTCGCCTAACCGCCTCGCGCAACCGGATTGCATGGCTCTACGCGAGGTGGAAGGCCGCCTGGCGAACGCCCTGGCAAAGGCCGGTCGCGCGCCGGATGCGGCCCATCTGGTCGCGGTCAGCAAGACCGTTCCCGCCGCACGTCTGCGTGAGGCCTTCATGTGCGGGCAACGCCTGTTCGGGGAGAGCTATGTGCAAGAGGCGCTGGCCAAGCAGGACGAGCTGGCGGACCTGCCGATCGAGTGGCACTTCATCGGTCCGCTGCAGTCCAACAAGACGCGCCCGGTGGCCGAGCGATTTGCCTGGGTCCATGGCGTGGATCGACTGCGCATCGCGGAACGCCTGAGCGCTCAGCGGCCCGTCGGGATGCCGCCCTTGAGTGTCTGCCTGCAGATAAACATCGACCGCGAGCCGACCAAGGCGGGTGTACTGCCCGAGGAGGTGGCCGAACTGGCCCACGCGGTGGCCGGACTCCCCGCGCTGCGCCTGCGCGGCCTGATGGCGATTCCCCGGCCTTCGGATGACCCGTCCGCGCAACAGGAAAGCTTCCGCCGCGTCCGCGCGCTGTTCGAGGCCCTGCGCGTCGAGGGCCTGCCGCTGGACACCCTGTCGATGGGAATGTCCGGTGATCTGGAGGCCGCTGTCATGGAAGGCGCGACCCTGATAAGGGTCGGCACGGCGATCTTTGGTGCGCGCGGCACGAAAGCCGATACCCCCGGCTGACCGCTGACCGCTGACCGCTGACCACTGGCACCTCGTCTTTCCGTCCGGCTCTTGCTAGTCTCAGAACCACTTCGAACAAGCCCTGAAGACCATGAACGACAAACCGACTATCGCCTTCATCGGCGGCGGCAACATGGCCCGTGCGCTGGTAGGCGGCCTCATCCGCAATGACCATCCCGTCGAACGCCTGTGCGTGGCCGACCCGAGCGCCGAGGCCCGCGACGCATTGGCCGGCCTGGGGATCTGCACCCTGGCCGACAACCACAAGGCCATGGAGCAGGCTCAAGTCGTCGTGCTGGCGGTCAAGCCGCAGGCGCTGGGCGCGGTGGCGCGTGAGCTGGCACCCGCCATGCGCCCGGAGCAGCTGGTCATCTCCATTGCCGCCGGCGTTCGCGTCGACACCCTGCGCGGCTGGCTTGGCGGCCATGCCCGCATCGTCCGCGCCATGCCCAACACGCCCGCGCTGGTTCAGGCCGGTGCGACCGGACTGTTCGCGCCGGAAACGGTCAGCGACGCCGAGCGCGCCACGGCCGAATCCATCCTGCGCGCGGTCGGTGTCTGCGTCTGGGTGGACAGCGAGACCTTGATCGACGGCGTGACCGCGCTTTCCGGCAGCGGCCCCGCCTATGTCTTCCTGGTGATGGAGGCGATGCAGGCGGCAGGGGAAAAGCTTGGCCTGGACCCCGCCACCGCCCGCCTGCTGACCCTGGAGACCGTGCTTGGCGCGGCACGGCTGGCGCTGGAGTCGGAGGAGGCGCCCGCCCAGCTTCGCGCCCGTGTGACCTCGCCAGGCGGCACCACCGAGCGCGGCATCGCGGCGCTGGAGCAGGCCGGTCTGCGGCAGGCCTTCGAAGCCGCGCTGCAAGCGGCGGCCGATCGCGCCGATGAGCTCGCGACCATCCTGGACCAGGCCTGAAGCCCCCCTGGCAGGGAGTTGAAAAAGGGCTCTCCTGCCCTTTTTCAACTCGGCTCGTCGCGGCACAGGTCCGCGACGGCCTTTGAAGATCAATCACTTATCGTGACTGATCTTCGTGCAAGCCATCCATGGCTTGCCTTACCAGGGTGTTTTCCAACACCCTTGCTAGGGAAGGGCCGAATGTCAGCGCTTCCTGTCCGGGGCATGGATGCCCCGGCGCGAACAAGGATGTAAGTCCTTGATTCGCGGAGGATGCCGCGAATTCACTTCGCGGCAATCCGAGCTGAAAAAATCCAGGGATGGAATTTTTCAGATTTCCCTAGAGACTCCCACAGACTACTGGCCACCCACATGGACATGAACCTCGCCCACCCCATGGTCCTGCTGCTGCGGATGGTGTTCGACATCGCGATCATCTTCATCCTGCTGCGTTTCTTCCTGCAGGCCGTACGCGCGGATTTCTACAACCCGATCACCCAGTCGATCGTGCGCATCACCAACCCCCTCCTGCAGCCGCTGCGGCGGGTCATTCCGCAGGTCCGCGGGCAGGATAGCGCGGCGCTGGTCGCCGCGATCACCGTCGCCTTGCTCTTCCTGCTGCTGGCCTACGCGCTCACCGGCGGATTGCCGAACATCGGCGCCCTCGTGTTGCTGGCGCCGCTGCATGTGCTGGAGCTGATCCTCGACATGCTGTTCTGGGGCGTCATCATCCACGCCGTGCTGAGCTGGTTCCCGAACGCCCAGCGCGCCCCCGCCGCGCGTCTGCTGGATCAGCTGATCAGCCCGCTGCTGCAGCCGATCCGCCGCATCCTGCCGGACCTGGGGGGCATCGACCTGTCCCCGATCGCCCTGTTGTTGCTGGTGCAGATGATCAAGATCGCCGTGCTGCCCATGCTGGTCAGCCTCGTGCTGTGAGCGAAGGCGCTGACTGGTATCGCTGGGAGGGCGAGCGGCTGATCCTCAGCCTGCGCGTCCAGCCCCGATCGAGCAAGGCGGGGATCGAGGACGTACGCGATGGCCGCCTGCGGGTGCGTCTGAACGCCCCGCCGGTGGATGGTGCCGCCAACAAGGCCCTGATTGCGTTGCTCGCCGACGCCTTCGGTGTGCCCAAGTCGAAAATCGAGTTGCTCGCCGGGGAAACGGGGCGGGAGAAGCGGGTGGCGATCGAATCGCCCCGCATCCTTCCGCCGCCGTTACCGGCGCGCTAATATCGACCTTTGAACTCTTCCTGCCGAGCATCATGCCCACCGTCCTGCCGCCGGATTCCGTCGGTCTGGTGACCCCCCAGACCCTTGCCTTCGAGGAGCCGCTCGAGCTCGACAGCGGCAAGACCCTGCCGCGCTACGACCTGGTCATCGAGACCTATGGCGAACTGAACGCCGACCGTTCCAACGCGGTGCTGATCTGCCATGCCCTGTCCGGAGACCACCACGCCGCCGGCTACCACAGCATGGAGGAGCGCAAGCCCGGCTGGTGGGATTCCGCCATTGGCCCCGGCAAGCCGATCGACACCGGCAAGTTCTTCGTCGTCTGCCTGAACAACCTCGGCGGCTGCCGCGGCAGCACCGGGCCGACCACGATCAACCCGGACACCGGTCGCACCTATGGCCCCGACTTTCCGATCGTCACCGTGTCCGACTGGGTGCGTGCCCAGGAGCGCCTCATGCGTCGGCTCGGCATCGGCCAGTGGGCGGCGGTGGTCGGCGGCAGCCTGGGCGGGATGCAGGTCATGCAGTGGGCGATCAGCTTCCCGGACCTGCTGCGCCACGCGGTGGTGATCGCCGCCGCTCCCAGGCTTTCGGCGCAGAACATCGCCTTCAACGAGGTCGCGCGCCAGGCGATCTTCGCCGATCCGGACTTCCACGATGGCCATTACCAGGAGCAAGGCACCGTGCCGCGCAAGGGCCTGATGCTGGCGCGCATGCTTGGTCACATCACCTATCTCTCGGACGATGCCATGCGCGCCAAGTTCGGTCGTGAACTGCGCGCCGGCAAGATCAACTTCGGTTTCGACGTGGAGTTCCAGGTCGAGAGCTACCTGCGCTACCAGGGCACCAGCTTCGTCGACCGCTTCGACGCCAACACCTACCTGCTGATGACCAAGGCGCTGGACTACTTCGATCCCGCCAGCGCCTTCGAGCACGACCTCGCCCGCGCCTTTGCCGAGACCCCGGCCGAGTTCCTGGTGGTCTCCTTCACCACCGACTGGCGCTTCTCGCCCGCCCGCTCGCGCGAGATCGTCAAATCGCTGCTGGATGCCGGCAAGCGCGTCACTTACGCCGAGATCGAATCCAGCCACGGCCATGACGCCTTCCTGGTGCCCATTCCGGACTACATGAATGTATTTCGGGCCTACATGGGGCGGGTGGCCGCGGAGATCGAGGGGAGGACCGCCTGATGCGTATCGATCAGGAAATCATCGGCGACTGGATCAAGCCCGGCAGCCATGTGCTCGATCTCGGCTGCGGCGACTGCACCCTCTTGCACTTGCTGCGCGAGCAGCATGGTGTAACCGGCTACGGCCTGGAGCTGAACGTCGAGAAGCTGGCGAAGTGCGTCGACAAGGGCATCCCGGTGATCCATGCCAACCTCGACGAAGGCCTCAACCCCTGGTTCGATGCCGGCAGCTTCGACTACGTCATAATGACCCATACCCTGCAGGCCATGCGCCATCCCGAGCGACTGCTCAAGGAGATGGTCAGCGTTGGCCGCGAGGCGATCGTCACCTTTCCCAACATGGGCTACTGGAGGAACCGCGTGCAGTACGCCCTTGGCGGGCGCATGCCGGTGACCCGCGCCCTGCCCTACGGCTGGTTCGACACACCGAACATCCACCTCTGCACGGTGCGTGATTTCGAGGCCCTGTGCGAAGAGCTGGGACTGCGCATTCTTGATCGCGAGATCGTCGACAGCCAGCACCGCAGCAGCCCGCTGATGCGCCTGATGCCCAATCTGATGGGTGAGGCTGCGGTCTACCGGCTGGAAAAGGCCTGAGGTCCTGGCGGGAGCGCCGGGCGCAACCCGCCATGCCCAGTCACGGCCCGCCGCCCACGGACCCGTCCCTCACTCTCCGCTCCATCCCCCGCGCGCCAGCGCCTCGAACTCCGCCGCCGGCATGGGCATGCCGATGTAGTAGCCCTGGATCTCCTGGATGCCGAGCGCGTCCAGGAAGTCCATCTGGCGTAACTCCTCCACGCCCTCCGCCACCGTGATCAGCCCCATGCTCTGGGCAATGGCCACCACCGCGCGCACGATGGCGCGGTCCGACTGGTTGTGGGTGACGTTCTTCACGAATGCGCGGTCGACCTTGAGCATGTGAATGGGGAAACGCAGCAGGTACTCCAGCGAGGAGTAGCCGACGCCGAAGTCGTCCAGCGCGATCTTCAGCCCCAGGGCGCGCAGCTGATGAAGCAGGGCGATGGTCGCCTCCGGCTTGTGCATCGCCATGCTCTCGGTGATTTCCAGGTCCAGCTGGGCCGGGTTGACGCCAGTGTCCCGCAGGATGGTGGTGACGCGTTGGAGGAAGTGTTCGTCCAGGAACTGGCGGGGCGAGATGTTGACGCCGACGCGTAGCGTCAGTCCAGCCTGCTCCCATGCATGAACCTGGCGCGCGGCCTCGCGCAGGATCCATTCGCCGATCGGGACGATCAGGCCGATTTCCTCCATCAGCGGGATGAACATCCCCGGAGGCACCAGGCCACGCTCCGGATGGCGCCAGCGCAGCAGGGCCTCGGCCCCGATGATGCGCTGGCTGCGCAACTCGAGCTGGGCCTGATAGAAGAGCTCGAACTGGCCCAGATCCAGCGCCTGGCGCAGTTCGTTTTCCAGTTGCAGGCGGTTTTCCGCGCGGTGGGTGTCTTCCTGGCAATAGAAGGCCACGCTGCCGCCGCCGCGCTGCTTGGCCCGCAGGCGGGCGATGTTGGCGTGATTGAACAGCTCCTCGATGGTTCCGCCGCTTTGCGGATAAACGGCGGCGCCCACGGCAGGGGAGACGAAGATATCCTGACCGGCCAGATGGAAGGGCTCGGTGAACAGATCGACGAGCCGGTTGGACAGGGCGCGAGCCTCGTCGAGATCGCCCGGCGCCTGGTCGAGCAGCAGGGCAAACTCGTCCGCGCCCATGCGGGCGATCAGTGCGCTGCTCTCGAAGTGCTCGCGCAGCCTGGTGGCGATGCCGCGCAGCAGCTCATCGCCGACGGTATGGCCGAGCGAGTCGTTGATCAGTTTGAAGCGCGCGATGTCGAACAATAAGACCATGCGTGGCGCGCCGCCACTGTGCAGCAGCCGGGTTTCACCCTGACGCAGGAAAAGTCCGCGATTCGGCAGGTCGGTCAGCGGATCGTGCAGGGCAAGGTATTCGGCCCGTGCCTCGGCCTGGCGCAAGTGAGAAATGTCCTGGATCAGGCCGATCAGCAGCGATGGCGCGTCGGCTTCCGGGCTGGCCTCGCCCATCATCAACAGGGTGCCCTGTGAGCCGTCCTTGCGGGTGAGGCGGAACTCGACCTCGATGCCGTCTTGCTTGAGGGCGGCCCGTTCCAGCGCATCGAGCAGGCGCTTGCGGTCCGGCTCGCAGATGGCGGGGAGGAAGGCCTTGGGCGAGCTCAGCAGCCTCGGGGGCATGTCGAGCAGATGGGCGGCCTCGGCGGACCAGCTCCATGCATCATCGCGGGTGTTCCACTCCCAGAAGCCGAGCCTGGCGATGCGCTGGGCCTGGGCCTCGCGTACGCGGTCGCGTCGGAGTTCAAGCACCATCTCCCGCCCGCGCAGGGCGTAGCGCACGCGTTGGGTCAGCAGCGGCCAGTTGATCGGCTTGGTGATGAAGTCGCTGGCGCCGGCCTCGAAGGCCTGATCGATCGAGCCCATGTCATCGGCGGCGGTCAGCATCAGCACGGGCACCAGTCCCGCGGGGTCCTTCTCGCGCATCGCCCGGCAGGCAGCGAAGCCATCCATCACCGGCATCATCACATCCAGCAGGACGAGCTGCGGCGCATGGGTCGCGAAGGCCTCCACCCCGGCCTGGCCGTTGGCGGCGTCGATCACCTGGTAGCCCTGTTTGTGCAACAGGCTGCGCAGGGTGAAGCGGGTGGCGGGATCGTCTTCCACCACCAGGATGGTGACTGCTTGCGGGGTGCTCATGAGGCGGGCATCTCGTTGTTGCGGACGGCCAGGAGGGTTTCACGGACACGCTGGGTTTCCTGTTCGATCCGCTGCAGGCAGGCGGGTGCGGTGTCCAGGCGGCCCTCACGCGCATCATGTTCCAGCGCTCCGCACAGGCGGGCAAGTTCGCGGGCGCCGAGGTTGCCGGCGCTTCCCTTGAGCGAATGCGCCTCGCGTCGAAGTACGTCAGCCTGATCCAACGACGTCGCTTTTCGCAGGGCATCGATCTGGCCGGGCAGGTACTCAAGGAAGAAGTCGATCACACCGTCGATGTCATCGCCCAGGGCCTGACGCAACTGTTCCAGGGTGTCCGCGTCAACCGCAGGGGGAAGGGCTTTGGCCTCCATCGTGGGGGTGCTCTCATCGGTGGGGGTGGGAGGAGCGGATTCGGAGGCTTGTTCGGCATCGGCGGGCGTCAGCCAGCGACGCACCAGGCTGAGCAGCTCCTCGGCCTTGAACGGCTTGGTGAGGTAGCCGTTCATGCCGACCGCATAGCATGGTTCCAGTTCCTGCGGGGTGGCATAGGCGGTGAGCGCCAGGATCGGCGTGGGCATGGCGCTCTGGGCGGCTTCGTGTGCGCGGATCCGGCGGGTGGCCTCCATGCCGTCCATGATGGGCATCTGGCAGTCCATCAGCACCATGTCGTAAGGTCTGGAGACGAAGGCCTGCACCGCCTCCTCGCCGTTATTGGCGACATCCGGCTGGATGCCGGCCTTGGCGAGGAGGCCGAGGACAACCCGCTGGTTGACGGCATTGTCCTCGACCAGCAGCACGCGCGCGGCGCCGAGATCAAGTTCGGCGTGCAGGCCGGCGTCGCGGGCGGGCGTCGCATCGTTATCCTCCAGGCCCAGTGCGCGCACGATGCTCTGATGCAGTTCGGCCTGGATCACCGGCTTGGTGAGGATGGCGTCGAATTCCGCGCTATCGGCCCCGGGTGTGCCGCTGCGCTGCAGGTAGGAGGTGATCAGGATCAGCGGAGTATGGTGCAGCTGCGGATTGGCGCGGATGGCACGAGCGAGCTGGCGACCGTCCATGCCGGGCATCAGCATGTCCAGCAATACAAGGTCGTAGGGGGTGTCATGGGCGGCGGCATCCATCAGCTGGACCAAGGCGCGCGCTCCATCCACGACGCTGTGGGGATGCATGCCCCAGGCGGTACAGAAGCGCTCGAAGATCAGCCGGTTGGTCGGGTTGTCCTCGGCGATCAGCACGGTCTTGTCGCGCAGCGCCGGGTGGGGGGTGAAGCTCCTGTCGGCCCGCTTGGCCTTGGGCATGGGCAGGGTGAACCAGAAGGTGCTGCCATGCCCGAGTTGGGATTGAAGGTCCAGTTGCCCGCCCATCAGTTCGACGAGGCGCCGGCTGAGGGTCAGGCCGAGGCCGGTACCGCCGAATTGGCGCGTGGTTGAGGAGTCGGCCTGGCCGAAGGCCTCGAAGATCCGTGTACGGGCCTCTTCGGAGATACCGATGCCGGAATCGCGCACCTCGAAGCGGACCCAAAGGGTGTCCCCGTCCTCGCGTTCGGCGCGGGCATGGACGATGACTTCGCCGCGCTCGGTGAACTTGATGGCGTTGCTGGTGAGGTTGGTGATGACCTGGCGCAGGCGTACGGGGTCGCCGATGACCCAATGTGGCAGGGATGGGTCGACGAACACGGTCAGATCGATGCCCTTTTCCTGCGCGCTGGCGGCGAACAGCTTGGCCACGTCCTCGACCGCGGGGTAGAGGTCGAATTCGGTGGCTTCCACCCGCATCCGCCCGGCCTCCATTTTCGACAGGTCGAGGATGTCGTTGAGCAGCGCGAGCAGGGTGTCGCCCGAACTGAAGGCGATCTGGAGGTATTCGCGCTGCTCGGCGGTGAGCTGGGTGTCGAGCGCCAGGCTGAGCATGCCGAGCACCCCGTTGAGGGGAGTGCGGATCTCGTGGCTCATGTTGGCGAGGAAGTCCGACTTCAGCTGCGCCGTGTGTTCGGCGCTGGCGCGTGCATCCTCCAGGGCCTGCTGGGCCTTCTTGCGCTCGGTGATGTCGCGGAACACCGTGACCGCGCCGATGACCCGTCCGCGCCGGATGATCGGGGCGCTGGTGACCTCGACCGGCAGAAGCGAGCCCTCGGCGGTGCGGAACAGGTCGTTGTCGCCATGGAAGACCTCCCCGCGCTGGGTCGTGTTGCGTATGGGGCATTCCTCGAGCGGCACCACGTGCCCGGCCCCATTGTGGACATGGATCAGTTCATGCGCCACCGCGCCGACCAGGCGTGCCGGCGAGAAGCCCAGCATGTCCCGCATGGCGGGGTTGAAGTAGGTAATGCGGCCGTCCATGTCCTGCATGAACAGGCCCTCGACCATCGTCTCGGTCACTGTGCGGAGACGGTCCTGCTCCTCTTGCAAGTGCATGCGCGCCGTCGCCTGGCGGTGCTTCATCCATACAAAGGCGGCGATTAGCACCAGGCCTCCGAGCGCAACGATCAGCAGGGTGCGGGCATATTCGCCCAGCACGGGCGCGGGGGCGACAGTGACGGTGTAGCCCACCGGGCGTCCATTGATCTCGCGCACGGGCGAGAAGTCCAGTGCGTAAAACTCCAGGAACCGAGTCGGAATCGCCAGCGTGAAAGGCTCGCCGTTGCGCATCCGCTTGTTGATGTCCGCCCTGTGCGCGGCAAGGGCATGCGCGACGGGGTTGAGCGGAGCCTCCACCTGTTCCTGGTCGAGCAGGCGCAGCTCCGAGGAGAGGGCCTCGACCAGGTAATGCTCACCCAGCGGGGAGGGGCGATAGATGTCGCGCTCGGCATTTCTGACGCTGGCGGCCATCTGATCGGCGCGCAGAAGGAGCATGAAACCGTGATCGGGCAGGACCTTCATGGCCTCGCGGCGAATGGCCTCGAAGGATACGCCGGCTTCCACCGTGCCGAGGAATTCGCCGTCGAGAAACAGGGGGTACATATAGCGGAAGCCATGAAACAGCAGGCCGCTCTCGAAGGCCTGGAGCGGTATCCGTTGCTTCAGGGCCTCGCGGACCAGCGCACGGCTCTCGACCAGGGAATCGCCCGAGCGTTCGGGGCGATGCATGCGCAGGTAGCTGCGACCGTCCGGCCAATGGAAGTGCAGCTGGCGCAGATCATCGGCCTGAAGCCTCTTGTAGGTGGGGTAGAGATGACGGAACAGCAGCCCGCGCTGGATGGCTTGCTCGGCGGCATCCCCGGCGTTGAGGCCGGCGCGCAGCAGCTTGAGGGTGTAGGGGCGGTCCAGGATGGAGGCGTGCAGGGTGCGGCTGGCGACCGCATAACTGTTCTCCACCGCGGACAGGGTGGTCTGGATGCGGCTGCTCTGCTCCTTGAGGTGGTCCTGCTGCTCATCCCGCCAGAACAGGTAAAGGCCGCCCAGCAGCGCGGCGGAGAGCTCCAGAAGGATCAGCAGGGAAGCGGCGAGGGGGGGCATGCTCACTGCTCCCCGCGTTGATTTTCGCCAGCCTGCAGGGTCACGCGCAGGGTATCGAAGTCCCGGTCTTCGGCGGAAACCGCGCCATGCCGGAGGCTGGCGTTCCAGCCATGGGTCTGGGCCTGGGCTGCCTCGGTGCCCGCCTTGGGGAGGGCCAGCAGGGCGTCTCGCAGGCGGGACTGGATGGCTTCGGACACGGTCTGGGGGTTGGCGACCAGGACGAACCCTGGCACCGGCGGACTCTCCGCGACGATGTGCAGGCCCAGGGATGAATACTTGCGGGCGATGGCGGTTTTCAACCCCCCTACATCCGTCTCGCCGAGCACGACCGCCAGTGCGACGGCGTCATGCCGGCCGGCGTAGTTGACGCGCAGGCCGGATGGATCGACCGCTCTGGAGCGCAACAGAGGGTCGATGCTTGCCCTGCCGCAGGTCGACTGTGGATCGGGCAGGGTCAGCCGAGCGTCGCCTGACGTGGCCGGGTCAAAGCTGGCATGACCGAAGACGACAAGGGCGCAAGTGTAGGTGTCGCGTCCGTCCGGCTCCAGAAAGCGCACCAGTGGCTGGGCGGTGCCGGCATTCCGGTTGAGCAGCAGGTAGGGCAGTGGGCCGATGTAGGCGAGGTCGATCTCGTTGCGCGAGAAGCGCTTGATCAATTCGTCATAGCTTGCGGTGTGGACCAGCTCGATGGGCTGGCCGCTGTGCTCCGTCATGTAGCGCACCGGTCCGAGGAACTCCTGCACCATGAGTTCCTTGTCCACCATGGGCAGCGGCGCGAACCGCAGGGGAGCAGCGTCGGCGCCAAGGGCGGGCAGGCTCAGCAGGGCAATGATCAGGACCAGAAGGCGCATGAAACGCTCGGCATCCGCTCGGGTTTTCGATCATCGTCGAACGGGATGGCACAGCCGTCAAGAACGGACAATAAAAAACCCCGCGCCGGCGGGCCGGGCGGGGTTGGCCGCGAGGGGCGAGGATCAGTTCAGGACGTAGTACATCTTGTCCTTGTCCATGTGATAGGACCACGGCAGGTTGGCGTTCTTCCAGCCGTTGACGGTGCGCTTGCCCTTGTTCTCGCCGTCTTTCGCCTTGTCGCCCTCGAAACCGTCAACCACGGAGTAAACCTTGGTGTAGCCGGCCTTGGCCAGCAGGCTGGCAGCCTTGGCGCTGCGGTCGCCGGAGCGGCACATCAGGATGATGGCGCTGTCCTTGTTCAGGCCCTTCTTCTCCAGCAGTTCTTCCATGGCGACGGTGAAGTTGCTGTTGGCCATGTTCTTGTAATGCTTCAGTTTGTCGTCATAAGCGGAGATGTCGTTCAGCACGTACGGGATGTTGGCGTCCATCATCTTGTCGGCGTTGCCCACATATTGGACTTCTTCCGGTGTGCGCACATCGACCAGCAGGACCTTGCCGTCCGCTGCTTTCAGGTCATGCGCTTCCCTGGCGCTCAGGTAGAGCCTGAGGTCGGATTGTTTCTGCTCCTGAACCTTGGCGGGATCAACCTCGCCCGCGACAGCGGGAACGAAAGCCTGGGTGCCAAGGGCGGCGGCGAAGGCGAGAGCAATGATGGAATGCTTCATGTGGAGTCCTCTTGGATGTATCAGCAAAACCGGATGAGGCGGGCATTGGCACTAACGTGAAACAACGCGAAGCGTTCCCTCGTCCCCCTCTCCCGCAAGCGGGAGAGGGGGACGAGGGAAACGGACATGGCGAGGAGCCGTTTCATGTCCTGGGGCGGCGAGTCGCCATGTCCGTTAGTGTTGGCTAATGGACTCCCGGAGTGTCGAACATCAAAAGCGGATTGTGCAATAAAGATTATTGATGGGACTGCCTTGCCCGAGTCGCTTGCCTGGTTTGTTGTCCCGGCTCAAAGCAAGGGTTGCAGCGCGGTATACAGGCCGAACAGCGAAACCAGCCCCCCTGCCAGTCCTCGGACCCACGGGGTGCGCAGGAATCGGCCGAGTTGAGCGGCAAAGGCGCCCATCAGCATGAGATTGGGCAAGGTGCCCAGACCGAAGCCGAGGAGGAGCAGCGCGCCTTGGGAGGGGCTGCCCGAGGCCAGTGCCCAGACCAGGGTGCTGTAGACCAGGCCACAGGGCAGCCAGCCCCAGAGGAAGCCCAGCACCAGGGCCTGGCGGGGCGAGCGCACGGGCAACAGGCGACGCGCGAGAGGCTCGACATGCCGCCAGATCGCGCCGCCGGCACGTTCGACCCGCGCCAGCCCCATCCACCAGCCGGCGAGATAAAGACCCAACATGATCATGAACAGCCCGGCGATGATCTGCAGCACTTGTTGTGCCGCATTGAACGCGACCAGCCCGGTCGCCAGCCAGCCAAGTGCTCCCATCAGCGCGCCGGCGACGGTGTAGGCGCTGATCCGCGCCAGGTTGTAGGCAAGCAGGTAGGGGAACACGCGGGCGGGCGACTGGCGCACCTCGGCCGGCAGGCCGAAGGTCAGGGCGCCGATGATGCCGCCGCACATGCCGACACAATGCACCCCACCCAGAAGGCCGACGAGAAAGGCTGCGATGAAGGAGGCTTCGGCTGGCATGGGGATCCGAGGGGGGGATAAATGAGCGTTCATGTTAGCGCCAACCGCCCGTGGCCGCGATGCCATTGTCACCACCCAATTCATGGCGCGGTCATGACCCCTCGCTTAGAATGTTCGGTTATGGATTTCCATCGTCTCAGCAAATTCGCCTTGCAGTGGTCCCCGCGTGTGACCATGGCCCTGGCGCTCGTGTGGCTGGCGGCCGTGCTCGCCCAGTGGACCTGGCGGCTGGTGCCTGAGCCGCCGGTCGATGCAGGCCCGCTGGCACCCGTGCAAAAGGTCGTGCCTCAGCCCGCTCCACGTTGGGCCGAGACCATCAATACGGCGGCCCTGTGGGGGCAGCCGGCGATCAGCGTGAGCACCCAGGCCCAGGACACCCGCCTGCCGCTGACCCTGCGCGGGGTGCTGGCGGGGGCAGGCCTGGCCTTGATCTCCGCCAGCGGTCAGGCGGAGCGGGTGTATCGTGTCGGCGACGACCTCCCGGGTGGTGCGCGCCTGCGTGCCGTGCATGAGGATCATGTGCTGCTGGAGCGCGCCGGGGTGCTGGAGCGCCTGATGCTGCCCAAGCGGGAACTGCCGTCCTCGGCGTCGACCAGCTCCGGGGGGGCCAAGTCCCCTCCAGCTCCCAGCCTGCGCGCCATGCTGCAGGGATCGCCCGTCGAGTTGGCAAAGTCCTTCCGGATCGAGCCGGTGCTCAGGGATGGCGATGTGTTCGGCTATCGCCTGCGCGCGCTGCGCGATCCGCAACTGCTGCAGCGCCTCGGGTTGCAACCGGACGATATTCTTGTGCGTGTCAATGGTCTTGACCTGACCCAGGCGACCGACCTGCCCGCGCTCATGCAGGACCTGCGTGAAGCCACCGCGCTGGACGCGGTGGTCCTGCGCAACGGCGATGAAGAGTCGCTGCTTATCGACTTGAACGAATGAGACTGCCCATGCGACCTTCCCTGGCCAAGACCCTTCTGGTGCTGATGGCGGCCACCACCCCGTCACTGCATGCCCAGTCCGACCTGCCGCCGACCGAATTCACGGTCAGCAATGGCCTGGTCACCCTCAACCTGCGTGATGCCGACCTGGATGCCCTGATCGCTACCGTATCCGAGGCGACCGGCAAGAACTTCATTGTCGATCCGCGGGTGAAGGCCAAGGTCAACCTGATCTCCGCCAAGCCGATGCCGCCGGAAGAGTTGTACAACGTCTTCCTGTCCGTATTGCAGGTTCATGGCTATGCGGCAGTGGCCAAGGGCAACGTGATCAAGATCGTGCCGGATGTGAATGCCAAGCAGGATGGGGTCGAGGTGGGTGGCTTCGACGTCGCGCGGGGGGCCGACGAGCTGGTCACCGAGGTGGTCTCCCTGCGTCACGTGCAGGCGGCGCCGCTGCTGACCGCCCTGCGTCAGCTCATGCCGCAGCAGGCCGCGCTGTCCGTGCACCCCGAATCGAACAGCCTGATCCTCACCGACCGCGCCGGCAACGTCGCACGGATGAAGGACATCCTCGCGCGGGTCGACCACCCCGGCTCCGACGAGATCGAGACCATCCGCCTCAAGCACGCCTCGGCCGCCGATATCGTCAAGACCCTGACCCAGCTGCGCAGCCGCGCAGGCCGCGGCGCACAACCCGCGGGCGCGCCGGGGGGAGATGCCACCAGTCTTGCCAGCTTCGCCGCCGATGAACGCACCAACAGCGTGCTGCTGTCCGGCGACAAGACCGAGCGAGAAAAGCTGCGCGCGGTGGTGGTCTATCTCGACACACCCCTGGAGCGAGCGGGCAACACCCAGGTGTTCTATTTGAAGTACGCCCGCGCCAGTGAGCTGGTGCCGATCCTGCAGGGGACCAACCGGCCGGTCGCCCGCGCGGGTAGTGCGGGGCTGTCATCCTCGGCCACCGGCATGTCCAGCGGCTTTGCCTCCGGCTCGAGCGGAACCGGCGCCAGCACGGGCAGCGCGGCGGTCACCACCGCCACGGTCGGGCTCGGTGGCCGCCAGGACGCGGTGGTCATCGCCGATGAGGCAACCAATGCCCTGGTCATCACCGCCCCGCCCAGCGTCATGCGTGAGCTGGAGTCGATCATCAGCCAGCTCGATATCCGTCGCGCCCAGGTGCTGGTGGAGGCGATCATCGCCGAGGTGTCGGACGACTTCTCGCGCAAGCTCGGGGTGCAGATGGCGGCCTTCAGTGCGAACAGCCGGGGGCCGATCGGTGTTTCGACCTTCAACGGGCTGTTGTCGGCCATCGCCAGCTCTGCCACGAACCCGATCGCGGCGGTAGGGGCGCTGGGCGATGGCCTCAACATGGGTGTGGGCGACTTCAACGGGCGCGGCACCGACTTTGGCGTGCTGGTTTCCGCACTGGCGGGTGATGCCAACAACAACATCCTCTCGACGCCTAGCCTGCTGACCCTGGACAACCAGGAGGCGAGCATCGTGGTCGGTCAGAACGTGCCGATCGTGACCGGCTCCTATGCCACGACCGGGAGCACAACGACCACGACCCCATTCCAGACCGTCACCCGCGAGGACATTGGCGTCAAGCTCAAGGTCAAGCCTTCAATCAGCCCGGAAGGCGCGGTGCGGCTGGAGCTGGAGCAGGAAGTTTCCAGCATCGACGTGACGGCCACGAGCGACGCGGGTCTGATCACCAACAAGCGTAACGTGAAGACCGCGGTGCTGGCGCAGGACGGCGAGGTGGTGGTGCTGGGCGGCTTGATCGACGAGACCGTCAACGACCAGGAGAACAAGGTCCCCGGCCTGGGCGACATCCCCGTGCTGGGCGAGCTGTTCAAGTACCGCAGCACCGGCCGTGCCAAGCGCAACCTGATGATCTTCATCCGCCCAGTGGTCCTGCGTGACGCCGTGGCCGCCAACCGCTACACGGCGGAGAAGTACAATGCCTTCCGCGAGCAGCAGGTGCAGTTCTCGCAGAACCCGCTCGGCTTCGCCGTGCCGGGCGACTATCCGCTGCTGCCGCAACTTGATGGCTACAACCTCAATATCCCCGGCGGTGCGGCCCCCGCGGTGGCGCCGCAATAATGGCCGGTTTGCCCTACAGCTTTGCCAAGCGTCATGGGGTGCTGCTGCAGCCCGAGGGCGAAGGTCTTGTCCTGCTGCACCGCCCGGGATTGACACCCGCCGCGCTGGGCGAGGCGCGGCGCGCCATCGGGCAGGCGTTTGCTCTGCGTGGGATCGATCCCGCCCTCTTCGACCAGCTGCTCGCCCGCGCCTACCAGCGTGGCTCCAGCGAGGCGATGGACACGCTGGGTGACCTGGGCGAGTTCGACCTCTCGCGTGCCGCCAGTGCCCTCGGCGAACCGGCCGACCTGCTGGAGGCGCAGGACGATGCGCCGATCGTGCGCCTGATCAACGCCCTGCTGACCGAGGCGATCCGCGAGGAGGCCTCGGACATCCACATCGAGACCTTCGAGAACCGCCTGGTGGTGCGCTTCCGGGTGGACGGCCAGTTGCGCGAGGTGCTGGAGCCGCCGCGCGCGATTGCCAGCCTGATCACCTCGCGCATCAAGGTCATGGCGCAGCTCGACATCGCCGAGAAGCGGCTGCCCCAGGACGGGCGCATCGCCCTCAGGCTGGCCGGTCGGCCAGTCGACGTGCGCGTCTCCACCCTGCCCTCCGCGCATGGCGAGCGGGTCGTACTGCGCCTGCTCGACAAGCAGGCCGGCCGGCTCGATCTGGAAAAGCTGGGCATGGATACGGACACCCGCGCCCGCCTTGAGGCCCTGATCCACCGCCCGCACGGCATCCTGCTGGTGACCGGACCGACCGGCTCCGGCAAGACCACCACGCTCTATGCCGCGCTCTCGCGCATCAACTCGCGCGACCGCAACATCCTGACGGTCGAGGACCCGATCGAATACGACCTGGACGGCGTCGGCCAGACCCAGGTCAACACCAAGGTGGACATGAGCTTCGCGCGTGGCCTGCGCGCCATCCTGCGCCAGGATCCGGACGTGGTGATGGTGGGCGAGATCCGCGATCTGGAGACCGCCGAGATCGCGGTGCAGGCCTCGCTCACCGGCCACCTGGTCCTTTCCACCCTGCACACCAATTCCGCCATCGGCGCCATCACCCGCCTGCGCGACATGGGCGTGGAGCCCTTCCTGCTCTCTTCCAGCCTGATCGGCGTGGTGTCCCAGCGTCTGGTGCGTCGGCTGCTGCCGGAGTGTCGCGAGGCCTTCACCCCGAATGCCGCCGAGTGTGCGCTGTTGGGTCTTGACCCGCTCAGCCCGCCGACCTTGTACCGCGCTTCCGAGCGGGGCGATTGTGCCACGCGGGCCTACAGCGGTCGCACCGGCATCCATGAACTGATTACCGTCGACGCCACCCTCGCGCGCATGATCCACGACGGCTCCAGCGAGGCGCAGATGGAGGCCCATGTGCGCCAGTCCAGCCCGAGCCTGCGCGAGGATGGCCTGCGCAAGGTCATGGCCGGTGATACCAGCCTGGACGAGGTGCTTCGGGTGACGGTCGAAGATGCATGAAGTTGAGACGATGAATGTTTTTCTGAACGGTGAAAGCCATGCCCTTGACGATGGCGCGACTATCGCCATCCTGATCGAACAGCTGGATCTGGCCGGCCAGCGGCTGGCGGTCGAGGTGAACGGCGAGATCGTGCCACGCGGCGAGCATCCTACTCATGTCTTGCGCGAGGGCGACAAGGTCGAGGTGGTGCGCGCCATCGGCGGAGGCTGAACAACTCCCTGTTCACCAAAGGAAGGTTTGTTGGACAGACCGAGCGAAGGGCGACCCCGTGGGGGTGCCTTTTCTTTGGTGCCTTTCTTTGGGCAAGCAAAGAAAGGCACTCGCCCGCACGCGCCGGGGCGTGATCGGAGCGCCGTCGCGAAAGCGGGCGAAAAAGCGCATCAACGGCTATTCGAAGTCACCTTGATGAGCGTCTCGGGGTTGTTTCGCCCGCCTTACGCTCGTCACCTCGTATGAACCGAATCACACGCGGGCGACCCCATTTCTTTGTTCGCGCAAAGAAATGGGGGAAAGAAACGCGCCCCCACGACCGCGCCCCTTCGGGCACGGCGCGGCCAAGGGGGATCACCCTTCGTTCGGCGGTGCAATGTCCGGCAAACCTTCCTTTTGCGCACACCTCGCACGCCCGAAGTCGCAGTGTGCGACTGCCTCAGCGTGAAGGACACTGAACCACGGCCCGCACCACTTCCGCCGGTCCCTGGTGGTGAGCCCCCTCGTCCAGCACCACCTGGGCCCGTTCCAGCAGCAGGATGTCCCCGTCCGCGAAGTCTTCGGTCAGCATCTCGGCGGAATAGAGCATGTCCAGCCGGTTCGGTCCTCCGCTGGTGTAATTGATCTGTTCCTGGTCGAAGGCCTCCAGCAGCAGGATCCCGCCCGGCTTGAGGGCGTCCAGCATGGCGCGGTGCACCGTCGCGCGCGTGGCTGGAGGGAGGTGCAGGTGGATGGCGACCACGCCGTCATACTCGCCTCGCGGCCAGGTCCATGCGGTCAGATCGGCGCAAACCGGCTCAATCCTCACGGCATGACGCGCGGCCAGTTCACGGGCACGCTCAAGGCCGGTCTCGCTCCAGTCCACGCAGATCACCTCGAAGCCCTGACGCGCCAGCCAGACACTGTTGCGCCCCTGGCCGTCGCCGGGCAGCAGGATGCGGCCGCCGGCGGGCAGGCGGAGGGCCTCCTGTTCGACAAAGGCATTGGGTGCCTCGCCATAGGCAGAGGCCCGCTCGGCGAAACGGGCGTTCCAGAAATCACGCGGTGTATTCATCGGCCATCCTCAATCCACATAAGGTCCGCGCATCATGATGGGCTCCCCGTGCGGCTGGCCAAGAGCGATGAAGGCACGAGCCCCTTCGGTGCTGTTGAGCGTGGTGGGGCCTTCGAGCTTCAGGCCCTCGCCCGTCGCTGCCCGCCCGCTGCCCGGTGTTTGCAGCGAGCCGCGCAGCAGGTAGGCGAAGCCATGCCAGTGGGGCGGGACATCGGGGGTGAAATGAAATCCCGGCGCCAGGTCGAGCAGAGCGATGAAGGTGGGGGTCTGCAGTTGGATCGGGCCGCCCGGACCGGTGACGAGTTGCATTTCATACCCATCGGACATGATCCTGCGCGGTGCCACGGGCGGCTGGTAGGCAGGTTCGATGCCCTTGAGCGCACGGGGCAGATTGATCCACAGCTGCAAACCGTCGGCGGCTTGCGCCTGGCCGACCATCTCGGCATGGATCAGCCCGTGCCCGGCGGTGAAGGCTTGCACCTCACCGGCCCTCAGGGTCGCGTCGTGTCCCATGTTGTCGGTATGGCGCAGCTCACCCTCGAGCAGCAGGGTGATGGCCTCGAAGCCGCGGTGCGGGTGATCCGGGAAACCGGCGCCGGGTGCGGCATGGAAGTGGTCGAAGAACACGAAGGGATCGAGCGGTCCTTGCCGCGTGGTGGGCATCAGCCGGCGCACGTTGGCGTTGGAACCCTCCTCGAGAAAGTCGGGCTGGATCACATGGCTCATGGCACGGGTCTCCTCATCGAGCCGCCGGGGCGGGTTTCGCAAGCAGCTCTTCAATGCGCCTGATCAGGCGCGCGTTGTCCGGCGCGGTGATGCTGCTCCAGCTTTCCACCAGCCGCCCGTCGCGATCGAGCAGGTATTTGTAGAAATTCCACTTGGGCGCCGCGCCGTTCGGATGAGCGGCCAAGGCCTTGAACAGAGGATGGGCCTGTTCGCCGCGCACATGAACCTTCTCGAACATCGGGAACTCGACGCTGTAGGTGCTGCGGCAAAAGGCCTGGATCTCCTGCTCCGTGCCGGGTTCCTGGTTGGCGAAGTCATTGGAAGGAAAGCCGAGCACGACCAGGCCTCGGTCCCTGTAGCGTCGATACAGGGCTTCCAGCCCCTCGTACTGGTCGGTGAACCCGCACTTGCTGGCGGTGTTGACGATCAGCACCATCTTGGCGGCGTAGGCCTGGTGCAGGTGGATGGTGTCGTCCCCGGCCAAGGAGCGCAGCCTGAAGTCGAGCATGTCGATGTCCGCCGCCGGGCTGCCAAGCGGCAAAAGCCCAAGGGACAGGATGGACATCAGGCGGACAAGGGACATCGGTATCTCCGTGAGGTCGCTTCGTCGCGAAGGGCGTTGCGATTGGTGCTGGCGCGCGGTTTCAGTCAGCGCTCTTCGTCAAGTGTAGCGAACCTTGCGGTCAGCAAGACGCCGCGACAGGCAGGGGTATGGGCGGAGACCAGAATACGACGCGGTTGCGTCCGGCATCCTTGGCGGCGTAGAGCGCGTGGTCGGCGTGAGCGAGCAGCTCGATCAGGGGGGTGGCCTTTGTGCCGCCGGTGAGGGCTCCGCCAATGCTGATGGTGGGGCGCAGGCGCGCACCGCCATCCAGGGGGATGACCAGCCGTTCGACCGCTTCGCGCAGGCGTTCGGCCAGTTCGGTTGCGCCGTGCTCATCGGTATTCGGCAGCAGGACCCCGAACTCCTCACCACCCAGCCGTCCGCACAGATCCTGCTGCCGCAGGTTGGCCTGAATACTGAAGGCCACCTGGCGCAGCACCTTGTCGCCGGCAAGATGACCGTGGAGGTCATTCACCGCCTTGAACAGGTCGAGGTCGAGGATCAGCAGGGCGGCCGGGGCCTGACTTGAGGGCGATTCATGCAGTAGGTGCTCGGCGCACTCGAGGAAGTGGCGCCGGTTGGTCATGCCGGTGAGCGCATCGGTGGTGGCGTGATGCGCCAGCTCGTGCTCGCGGGCCTTGGCGGAGGTGATGTCCTGGAAAGACAACAGGACCAGCGGATGCTCGCCATCCTGGATCAGGGCTGCGGAAATCAGCAGCCAGAGTTTATGACCATCGCGGTGCACGAACGGCATTTCGCGACTGCGTACCGTGCCTTCCGCCTGCAATTCGCGCACGAGGTCTTTCCGCTCGTCCGGATCGGCATAGAAGGGCAGGAACGCCCTTCCCGCCAGCTCGTCCGTTCGATAGCCGAAGGTTGCGGCGGCGGCGGGGTTGGCTTCGATAATGGCCGAGTTGCTCAGGAAGGTGAGCACCATGGGCGAGGGCAGGGTCTCGACGATCCGCCGCAATCGCGCGTGACTGGCTTCGATGCGCTTGGCCCGCTCTTGCACGCGGGCCTCGAGCTCGGCGTTCAGCTCGGCCAGCGCGCGGATGGCCGAACGGCGCTCGCCATCCAGCGCGCTGGCCAGCATGATGACGGCGGCGAGCATGGAGATGCGAATCTGGAGGTTGGTGAGCGGCAACTCGATGCCAGGCTTGGCAAACGGACCATAACCGCTCAGGGTCGCGCCAAGCATGATCAGGAATACGAACGCCAGCAGGGTATAGGCATCGCGCTGAGAACAACGCAGTGCCAGCCATGTCAGCGGCAGCAGGATCAGTGCGGTGGCGCCGTACTCGATGATCAGGGCTTCGGGTGGCTGGAAAAAGGTCAGGGCGGTCAGGCCCAGCAGCAAGACGGTCGCGGTGAGGGCTTCGCCCCAGCCGTGCTCAGGCTTCTTCAGGTGCGGGTTCTTCCACCAAAGATAAAGCGCGGGGGCGAGCAGGACCGCATTGCTCCCGTCGGAAATGGCCCACTGCAGGAGGATGCCGCCGAAGTCCGCGACGGCGGGCTTCTCGAACAGGGTGACGCCGATGGCCCCGAACAGACCGGCGATCAGGCCATTGAGCGCCCCCACCAGGGTGAAAAAGCCGACCACCCCGCGTGTACGTGCGAAGGGCTGCTGGGAGACCGGCGGGATGCGCCTCAGCAGGAAGACCCCGACCATCGGGCCGAGAACGTTGCCCAGCGTGACCCACAGGGCTCCGGGGGTCGACCAGCCCAGCAGGAGGTCGTTGGCCACCCAGGAGCCGAGCGCGATGCCCGGCATCCAGCGCCAGCCGCCCGCCAGCGCGGCAAAGGCGGCCAGTCCGGCGGAAGGCCACAGAGGGGCCGGTAACTGGAAGAAGAGCGCGATCAGTCCCGCGAGGCCGGCGTAGCCCAGCGCAAGCAGCAGGTTGGTCTTGATCGGCAGCATCCTCATCATCAACCCCAAAAAGGGAGCCGGCAGAAGAACATAGCGTATTTCTGGGTTATTCGGCGGGATGTGGGCTTTCTGAAGCCTGTACGTGGCGCCGGATTGCGGGTCAGTGCATCAGCCGGCGGCGGGCGAGGTGTACGGCGAGCATGAAGCCGACTGCGGCAAAGGCAATCAGCACGATGAGGTTGACGAACGGCCGCTCGGGAGCGGAGCCCACCACCACCGGGCGGATCAGCTCCACCGCGTGGGTCAGCGGCAGCAGGTCGACGACCAGCCGGACGCTGTCGGGCAGGCTGGTGATCGGGTAGAACACGCCGCACACCAGCAACATCGGCGTGATGACCAGCACGAAGTAGTAGTTGAAGAAGTCGTAGCCGTCGGCCTTGGCGCTCATGACGATCGCCGGTCCGGCAAAGGCCAGCCCGGTGAGGAAGGCCGCGGGCAGGGCCCAGAGCGCCGCCAGGCCGTGGACCACCCCCAGCAGGCTGGCGACCAGCAGGATGCCGGCGGCGCTGAAGGCGGCCTTGGCCCCGCACCAGAGCATCTCGCCGAGCAGGATGTCCTGGATGCGCAATGGCGTGGCGAGCATGGCCTCATAGGTCTTCTGCGGCACCATGCGGGTGTAGACCGAGTACATGCCCTCGAAGGTGGCGGTGTTCATGGCCGAGGAGGCGACCAGCCCGGAAGCGAGGAAGGCGAGGTAGGGCAGTCCGTCGAGTTCGCCGACAAAGCGGCCGAGTCCAAGCCCCAGACCGAGCAGGTAGAGCGCGGGTTCGCCCAGGTTGAGTACCAGCGCGGTCCAGAACAGGCGTTTCCAGACCAGGAAGTTGCGGTGCAAGACCGCAAGTGCGCCTCGGGGGCGGATATCCAGGGCCATGGCGGAATTCATTGCCCCGCCCTCAGGTCGCGGCCGGTCAGGCGCAGGAACACGTCCTCCAGCCCGGCCGGACGGTGCAGGACGCTCAGGTGGGGGCGCGCCGCGAGGCGGTTGAGTAGCGCTGCGCTGTCGCGGGTGTAGAGATAGATGCTGGTGCCGTGATGTTCCATCCGGCAGTCGGTTGTTTCTTCCAACCCGGCCAGGTCTTCCTCGCGCGCATGGCGCAGCTCGATCACCTCCGGCTCGACGTGTCGCTCGATCAGCGCACGCGGGCTGCCGCGGTCGAGGATGCGGCCGTGATCCATCACCACCAGCTCGTCGCAGAGGCGTTCGGCTTCCTCCATGTAGTGGGTGGTCAGCAGCAGCGTGGTGCCCCGTGCCTTGAGCGCTTCCAGCCGGCTCCAGAGCACATGCCGCGCCTGCGGGTCGAGGCCGGTGGTGGGTTCGTCCAGGATGACCAGCTCGGGCTCGTTGATCAGCGCGCGGGCCAGGGTAAGGCGGCGCTTCATCCCGCCGGAAAGGGCTTCGACCCGGCTGTCGCGGCGCTCGACCAGATGGGCGAAGTCCAGCAGCTGTTCGATCCGCTTGTCGGTCACGGCGCGCGGCAGGCCGAAATAGCCCGCGTAGACGCGCAGGTTCTGCACCACGCTGAAGTCGGGATCGAGCGTATCCGATTGTGGCACCACGCCGACGCGGGCGCGGATGGTGCGCTCCTGCGCCGGCATGGCCATACCCAGCACGCTGAGGCTGCCCTCGGAGGGCGGGGTGAGACCGAGCAGCATGCGCAGGGTGGTGGTTTTCCCCGCCCCGTTGGGGCCGAGCAGGCCGAAGCAGGTGCCGCGCGGGATGTCGAGGTCGATGCCGTCCACCACCGCCCGCCCGTCGTAGCACTTGCGCAGGGCCTGGGCGTGAATGGCGGACGAGGTCATGCAGCGGCCCTCCTGGGCACCGGGCCGGCGGAATGCGTCAGGGGGTGGTGCTGCCCGTCAGCTGATACTGGGCGCTGGCGAGTTGCCGGCGGCAGTACTCGGTTTGCGGATGCTCGGCACCCAACGCCTTTTCGTTGATGCTGAGCGCGGCGCGGAAGACCTTGCTGGCTTCCTCGTGGCGGCCCTGCATGGCGAAGCAGATCCCCATGCCCGCCAGCGAGCGGGCCACCGCGGGATCCTGCGAGCCCAGGACCTTCTCGCGGACGACGAGGCAGCGGCGGTGCATGTCCTCGGCCTCGCCGTGCTTGCCGAGCAGGGCCAGCACATTGGCCAGGTTGTACATGTCCTTGGCGACTTCCGGATGCTCGCCTCCCAGGGCGCGCTCGTCGATGAACAGGGCACGCTTGTACAGCGGCTCGGCCTCGGCGTAGCGGTCATGGGCGTAGTAGAAGCCGGCCAGCTGGCTCAGGCTGGTGGCAACCGCGAGATGGTTCGGCCCGAGCACCGATTCGTACATGGACAGAGCCTGCCTGAAGCCGGCCTCGGCCTCGGTGTTCTTGCCCTGCTGGGCAAGAAGCGCGGCCTGGTTGCTGAGGGCGGTGGCGTGGAACTTGGTGTTGGGCGCGGACTTGTTCGCCCCGTCCAGTGCCTTGAGGCAAAGGCCTTCGGCCTGGGAAAGCTGACCGCCGGCGATGGCTTCGGCACAAGCCTGGTTCGATGCATCGAGTTGCGGGAAGGCCGAGACCGCCGCGATGCTGGCCACGCTGAAGGTCGCGGCGGTGGCTGCCGCAGCCTTGGCCTGGGTCTTCTTGGACTTGGTTGCGGTGGGCTTTTTCGTTTCGGCCGCCGACAGGGGATGAACGCCAAACGCGGCGCACAGGGATATGGCGAGGATGAGGGCAGAGACACGCATGGCGAACTCCCGGCAGTGACGACCGAAGGGTTGAAGGTTAATGAAAAATCTAACAGAGCGCGGCGGATTTGCCAGTCAAATTTCTGGCATGCGGCATAAACGAAAGGGAGGGATGGTGCCGAGAGTGGGACTCGAACCCACACGTTGTCGCCAACGGCGGATTTTGAGTCCGCTGCGTCTACCAATTCCGCCATCCCGGCACGGGAGGATGGGGGATTCTACATGCAGGTTGGGGCCGGGGCCAATGGTGGCGTGCTATCCTCGCGCGCCATGAATGCTTCCCCCTTCACAGTCAGTGACTTCGATTTCGCGCTTCCCGAGGCCCTCATCGCCCAGGCGCCCCTGCCCGAGCGCTCCGCCGCCCGCCTGCTGGTGGTGGACGGCGCGGCCGGAAGCTGGCGCGATGCGCTCGTGCGCGACCTGCCGGAACTGATCCGCGCAGGCGATCTGCTGGTGTTCAACGACACCCGCGTGATCCCCGCCCGTCTGCACGGCCAGAAGGACAGCGGCGGCAAGGTCGAGGTGCTGCTGGAGCGCCTGCTGAGCGATCATGAGGCGATCTTCCACGTGCGCGCCAGCAAGTCGCCCCGCCCCGGCACACGGCTGCTGATGGAGGGGGGCATCGTGCTGGAGATGGTCGGACGCGAGGACGAGCTGTTCCGTCTTCGCCTGGTCGAGGGCGGCGAGACCTTGCTCGCGGCGCTGGAGGCCCACGGCCACATGCCGCTGCCGCCCTACATCGAGCGCGCCGACACGGCCGCCGACCGCGAGCGTTACCAGACCGTGTTCGCCGATCGCCCCGGCGCGGTGGCCGCGCCCACCGCAGGGCTGCATTTCGACGATGCCCTGCTGGCGGCGATCCGCGCGCGCGGCGCGGAGACGGCGCGGGTGACCCTGCACGTCGGCTCGGGCACCTTCCAGCCGGTGCGGGTCGAAAACCTGGCCGAGCACCGCATGCATGCCGAGTGGATCGAGGTTTCTAGGGAAACCGTCGAGGCCATCCGCGCCACCCGCGCGCGCGGCGGCAGGGTGATCGCCATCGGCACCACGGCGGTGCGTGCTCTGGAGTCGGCGGCGGTCGCCAGTCCGAGCGGCGCGCTGGAACCTTTTTCCGGCGACACCCGTCTCTTCATCACCCCCGGCGTGCGTTTCCGGGTGGTCGACGCCCTGTTCACCAATTTCCACCTGCCGCGCTCCACCCTGCTCATGCTGGTGTGTGCGTTTGGCGGTTATGAGACCGTGATGGGCGCCTATCGCCATGCGGTCGCGGCCAAATATCGCTTCTTCAGTTATGGCGACGCGATGTTTCTTACTCCGACGGCGGATACCGTGAAGTCTTCATCATGAAATTCGATTTGATTACCACCAGCGCCGGCGCCCGGCGCGGCCGCCTGACCTTCGCGCGCGGCACCGTCGAGACCCCGGCCTTCATGCCGGTCGGCACCTACGGGACCGTGAAGGCGATGACGCCGGAGGAGCTGCGCGAGCTCGGCGCGGAGATCGTCCTCGGCAACACCTTCCACCTCTGGCTGCGTCCCGGTGTGGAGATCATCAAAAAGCACGGCGATCTGCACGACTTCATGCACTGGAGCGGGCCGATCCTGACCGACTCCGGCGGCTTCCAGGTGTTCTCGCTGGCCGAGCTGCGCAAGATCAGCGAGGAGGGCGTGCGCTTCCAGTCGCCGGTCGACGGCAGCAAGGTGCACCTCGACCCGGAGACCTCGATGGCGGTCCAGCACGCGCTGGGTTCCGACATCGTGATGATCTTCGACGAGTGCACGCCCTACCCCGCCACCGAGCAGCAGGCGCGTTTCTCGATGGAGCTGTCCCTGCGCTGGGCGGCGCGCAGCAAGAAGGCGCACAACGCGCTGCAGGGCGAAGACCCGGCGGACCCGAAGCGTTCCGCGCTGTTCGGCATCGTCCAGGGCGGCATGTACGACCCCTTGCGCGAGGAGTCGGCGGCGGGCCTGATGGAGATCGGCTTCGACGGCTACGCCATCGGCGGGCTGTCGGTCGGGGAGCCGGAGGAGGAGCGCATCAAGGTGCTGGAGACCACCGCTCCGCTGCTGCCCGAGGACCGTCCGCGCTACCTGATGGGCGTCGGCAAGCCGGAGGACATCGTCGAGGCGGTGCGGCGCGGGATCGACATGTTCGACTGCGTGATGCCGACCCGCAACGCGCGCAACGGCCACCTGTTCACCCAGTGGGGCGACGTGCGCATCCGCAACTCGCGCTACGCCGAGGACACCCGCCCGATCGACCCGCACTGCGATTGCTACACCTGCCGCAACTACAGCCGCAGCTATCTGCGCCACCTGGACAAGTGCAACGAGATGCTCGGCGGACGCCTGAACAGCATCCACAACCTGCACTACTACCAGTTCCTGATGCGGGAGATCCGCCAGGCCATCGCCGAGGACCGCTTCGAGGCCTGGGCCGACGAGTTCTACCGCAAGCGCCGTGCGGGGATCGATGAGGCCGGCTGACCGTCATGAACCCTGTGGCATAATGCCAACCGCTTTTATCCTAACGGTCATGGCGGACCGCCGCCCAAAATGATGAAACGCCGATCCGCCATGACCGTTTCCCTCACCCCTGCCCTCTCCCGCTGGCGGGAGAGGGGGACAAGGACTCGCTTCGCGAGCGTTTCACGTTAATCGACAGGACCTTTTGCATGAATTTCATCTCCACCGCCATGGCCGAAACCCCGGCCGCCGCGCCTGCCGTGCAGCAGCCCGATCCGTTCATGAGCTTCCTGCCGCTCATCCTGATCTTCGCGGTCATGTACTTCCTGCTGATCCGTCCGCAGGTCAAGCGTCAGAAGGAGCACAAGAAGCTGATCGACGCGCTGGCCAAGGGCGACGAGGTGCTGACTTCCGGTGGTGTGGTCGGTCGCGTGATCGAGCTTTCCGACAGCTTCATCACCGTGGAAGTGGCCGAAGGCACGAACATGATCGTGCAGCGCTCCGCCGTGACCACCGTGCTGCCCAAGGGCACCATCCGCGACCTGCGCGGAGCCTGATGGTCTACTGATCCCAAGGCCCCCTTCCGGGGCCTTGCGTTTGTGCGGTCTTCGCCTGAAGGCCCCTCATGCCGGGAGTTCGTGCATGAATCGCTATCCCCTCTGGAAGAACCTTCTCATCCTCGCCGTGCTGGTGTTCGGGCTGATCTACGCCCTGCCGAACATCTACGGTGAAGACCCTGCCGTGCAGGTCAGCGCGCGTAGTACCGTGCTGGGTGAGGCCGACCTGAAGCGCATCGAGCAGGTCCTGGCCACTGCGGGCATCACGCCCAAACGCATCGAGCTGCAGGGCGAGCAGTTGCTGGCCCGCTTCGATGACACCGAGGCCCAGCTCAAGGCCGCCGATCTGGTACGCAAGGAACTGGGTCGCGGCTTTGTCGTCGCCCTCAACCTCGCGCCCAACACCCCGGCCTGGCTGAGCGCGCTGGGCGCCAAGCCGATGTACCTTGGCCTGGACCTGCGCGGAGGCGTGCATTTCCTGATGGAGATCGACATGGACGCCGCGCTCAAGACCATGCGCGAGCGCACGGTCGAGGACCTGCGCGGCTTCCTGCGCGGCGAGAAACTGCGCTACCTGATGGTCGGCCTGGAGGGCGAGGACGTGCTGGTGCGCTTTGCCGACGAGGCCGAACGCGAGGCCGCCGAGAAGGCCATCGGCAAGCAGTACCCCGACCTGGAACTGAGCACGCGCGAGGAAGGCAAGGACTTCTTCCTTGTCGCCCGCTTCGGCGACAAGGCGGTGTTGACCGAGCGCAAGGCCGCGCTGGAGCAGAACATCACCACCCTGCGCAACCGGGTGAACGAGCTGGGCGTGGCCGAGCCGGTCATCCAGCAGCAGGGCGACGAGCGCATCGTGGTCCAGCTGCCCGGCGTGCAGGACACGGTGCGCGCCAAGGAGATCCTCGGCGCCACCGCGACCCTGGAGTTCCGCCTGGTCGAGGGCGGGCCGGCGGACTGGGATGACGCTGCCCGCAGCGGTCGCACTCCGGTCGGCGCGCGCCTCTATCAGCAGCGCGAGGGCGGCCCGGTTCTGCTCAAGCGCCAGGTCATCATCACCGGCGACCAGATCGTCGGCGCGGCCTCCGGAATCGAGCAGCAGAGCGGTTCCGCCGCCGTGTTCGTCAACCTGGACGGCAAGGGCGCGCGGCGCATGAGCGAGGTCACCGGCCAGAACATCGGCAAGCCGATGGCGGTGGTGTTCATCGAGCACAAGGTCGAGACGGTCGAGGAAAACGGCGAGCTGGTGAAGAAGAAGACCGTGGTCGAGGAGGTGATCAACATCGCCACCATCCGCGACCAGCTCTCCAGCCGTTTCCAGATCAGCGGCCTGGACAACGGCAACGAGGCCCGCGATCTGGCCCTGCTGCTGCGCGCCGGCGCCCTGCGCGCGCCGATCGAGATCATCGAGGAGCGCACCGTCGGCCCGAGCCTGGGCGCGGACAACATCAATGCCGGCGTGAAGGCGGCGATCATCGGCTTCGCCGCCGTCGCGCTCTTCATGATGCTGTACTACAGCCTGTTCGGGGTGATCTCCAACGTCGCCCTGCTGGTCAACCTGGTCCTGATCGTGGCGGTGCTCTCGCTGCTGCAGGCCACCCTGACCCTGCCCGGCATCGCGGGCATCGTGCTGACCCTGGGCATGGCGGTGGACGCCAACGTGCTGATCAACGAGCGCATCCGCGAGGAGCTGCGTAACGGCAACACGCCGCATGCCGCCATCCACGCCGGCTACGAGCGCGCCTTCGCCACCATCCTCGACGCCAACCTGACCACCCTGCTGGCGGCGGTGGTGCTGTTCGCCTTCGGCACCGGCCCGGTCAAGGGCTTTGCCGTGACCCTGTCGATCGGCATCCTGGCGTCCATGTTCACTGCCGTGCTGGTCACCCGCGCCCTGGTGAACCAGGTTTATGGCCGCCGCGCGCGGCTCAAGTCGCTCGCTATCGGGGGGCATTAAGATGCAGTTCGTACCCAAGAACACCCAGTTCGACTTCTTCGGCAAGCGTTACATCGGCTATGCGGTGACGATCTTCTTCGTCCTTGCCTCGATCGCATCGCTGGCGACCAAGGGGCTGAACTTCGGCCTCGACTTCACCGGCGGCCTGCTGATCGAGGCGGCCTCGACCCAGCCGGTCGAGCTGGATAAGCTGCGCGGCGCCCTGCACGCGAAGGGCATGGACGACGCCGTGGTCCAGCACTTCGGCGCAAGCTCCGAGGTCCTGGTGCGGATGCCCCCGCGCGAGGGCGTGAAGCAGGCCGAGCTGTCCGGCCAGGTGCTGGAGGCGCTCAAGCAGGTCGATGGCGCGATCGAGATGCGCCGGGTCGAGTTCGTCGGTCCCGCGGTGGGCAAGGAACTGGTCGAGAAGGGCGCGCTGGCGATCGCCTTCGTCCTGCTCGGCATCCTCGCCTATGTCGGCCTGCGCTTCGAGTTCAAGCTCGCCTTCGGCGCCATCCAGGCGATGGCGCACGACGTGCTGGTGGTGCTCGGTTTCCTCAGCTTCTTCCAGGTCGAGTTCGACCTTGCCGTACTGGCGGCGGTGCTGGCGGTGATGGGTTACTCCATCAACGACACCATCGTGGTGTTCGACCGCATCCGCGAGAACTTCCTCAAGATGCGCAAGGCCTCGCCGATCGAGGTCATGAACCGGGCGATCAACGACACCCTGTCGCGGACCACCATGACCTCGCTGACCACCCTGTTCACCGTGATCGTGCTGTTCTACTTCGGCGGCGACGCGGTGCATGGCTTTGCCTACGTGATGATCATCGGCATCCTGTCCGGCACCTACTCGTCGATCTTCGTCGCCGCCGCCCTGGCGCTCGCCATGGGCCTCAAGCGCAGCGACCTGCTCAAGCCTGAGAAGGCCGAGGCGGAGGTGGACGGACGACCTTGATCCACTCCGGCGCGCAGCATGAAAAAAGGCCCCGAACGGGGCCTTTTTGTTGTCGAAGGGGCGGAGTCAGACCGCTGCTTCGTCTTCCTCGCCGGTGCGGATGCGGATGGCACGCTCGACGTCCATGACGAAGATCTTGCCGTCACCGATCTTGCCGGTCTTGGCGCTCTTGAGGATGGCATCCACCACCGCGTCGGCCTGGTGGCTGGCCACTACGACCTCGATCTTCACCTTGGGCAGGAAGTCGACCACGTACTCGGCGCCGCGATACAGCTCGGTATGCCCCTTCTGGCGGCCGAAACCCTTGACCTCGGTCGCCGTCATGCCGGATACGCCAAGCTCCATCAGGGCCTCGCGCACATCGTCCAGACGGAAGGGCTTGATGATGGCTTCGATCTTCTTCATCGACGGACTCCCTCAAATAAATAAGGCCCGCAAGCGCGGGCCAAGACTGACCGCTTGGGGCAGGATGCCCCAAGGTTGCACGGGGGCGCAAGCCCTCGTGCAACGGAGCCGGGGCCGGATTTACTCGACCTTGATGGCGAGGAACAGCGGCGATCCTTCGCGCAGCAGGCGCAGCGCCGCCGGTCGTCCCTTGCCGAGCTTGTCGGCGGCTTCACGCAGGTCGTTGGCGGTTTCGAGTTTCAACCCGCCAAGCTCGAGCAGCACGTCGCCCGGACGCACGCCCGCACGGCCGGCGGGACCCTCGCCCACCGAGCGCACCAGCAGGCCGTGGTTCACGCCCAGTTCCTTGCGCTTGGCGGCATCCAGCGGCTGGACCTGCAGGCCGAGGGTGCCAGCGGCGGCGGGTGTCTCGCTCGCGGGGGCTTGGGCGCTGTCCTCGCTGAGGGCCTGAATGGTGACGTTCAGGCGCTTCTCCTTGCCGTCACGCAGCACCTCGACCTCCACCCGCTTGCCGATGGCGGTGGCACCGACGCGCGCCGGCAGCTGCGCGGTGTCGTCGATCATCTGGCCGTCGAAGCTGAGGATCACGTCACCGGCCTTCAGGCCGCCCTTCTCCGCCGGGCTGCCCGGCTGCACCTGGGCGACCAGCGCGCCGCGCGGGCGGTCGAGCCCGAAGGACTTGGCCAGGTCGGCGTCGATCGGCTGGATCATCACGCCCAGCCAGCCGCGCGTGACCTTGCCGTGCTTGCGCAGCTGGTCGGCCACCTGCATCGCGGTATTGATCGGGATGGCGAACGACAGGCCCATGTAGCCGCCGGAGCGGGAGTAGATCTGCGAGTTGATCCCGACCACCTCGCCGCGCGGGTTGAACAGCGGGCCGCCGGAATTGCCGGGGTTGACCGCCGCGTCGGTCTGGATGAACGGGACGTAGGTCTCGTCCGGCAGGTTGCGGCCGAGCGCGCTGACGATGCCCTGGGTGGCGGTGAAGTCCAGGCCGAACGGCGAGCCGATGGCGAGCACCCACTCGCCGACCTGGAGCTTGTCGGAATCGCCCAGGCGCACGACCGGCAGGCCGCTGGCCTCGATCTTCAGCACGGCGACGTCGGTGCGCTCGTCGATCCCCAGCACCTTGGCCGGGAACTCGCGCTTGTCCTGCAGGCGCACGTTGATGACCTCGGCGTCCTTCACCACATGGGCGTTGGTGAGGATGATGCCGTTGCTCTCGATGATGAAGCCGGAGCCGAGCGACTGCGCCGGGCGCATGTTGGGAAACGCGCCGGGCGGGATGCCCTCGAAGAAGTGGCGGAACAGCTCGTTGAACGGATGGCCTTCCGGCAGCTCCGGGAGGGCGCCGGGCGGGATGCCGCGACGCTTGGGCATCTTCTGGGTGGTGTTGATGTTGACCACCGCCGGGGCGACGTCCTTCACCATCTGCACGAAATCGGGCAGTTCGGCGGCGACGGACTGGGCCGGGAGGGTGGTCAGCGGCGTGCCCAGGGCCAGGGCGACGGCCAGCATGGAAGACTTGAACAAGCGACCTTTCATCGGTGACTCCTTGCGAAACACAGGATGTTGGAACGCCTCGCGCGGCTCAGGTTCCGTCTGCCCACTCGAAGCCGCGCGCGACGACGACCTCGATCAGTTCGCGCATGGCCTGGTCCACCAGGGCGCGGGCGCCCTTCAGGCCGAGCTCGAGGCGGCGGCGCGGCTGGTCCGCGCTGGGGAGCACCGGCAGGCTGAACAGTTTGAGCATCGGGTAGCGCGTGCTGAAGTCGCGCATGGCGTCGACCAGCTGGTTCTCGCTCGCGTCGAACACCCAGATGGCGCGCTCGGCGTAATCCACATTACCCACATGAGGGTAGTGGGTGGCCAGGACCCAGTCGAGCATGGCGTGGGCCATCTGCGGGAAACCGGGCATGAAGTGGAGGTCGCCGAGCGAGAAGCCGGGCACGTTGTTGAAGGCGTTGGGGATCAGGCCCGCGCCCGCCGGCAGGTCGGCCATCGCGATACGGTAGGGATAGGCCTCCTCGCCGAACTGGCCGACGATCAGGGCCTCAGCCTGCGGATGGCGGACCAGCGGGCGCTCGAACGCGATCGCCGCCGCCTCGCGGGTCAGGTCGTCCGGGGTGGCGCCGATGCCGCCGAAGCAGAACACCGCGTCGGCCTCCTCGCGCGCCTGGCGCAGGGTGCGGACCAGCAGCGCCATGTCGTCGCCGACCATGCGCGCCCAGCTCAGGCGCAGGCCGCGCGCGTTGAGGCGTTCGATCACCGCCGGCACATGGCGGTCCTGGCGGCGGCCGGAGAGCACCTCGTCGCCGATGACCAGGGCTCCCCAGGTCATCGACGGGCTCACCGCTTCGCTCCCATGTCGAGTGCGTTGATCCTGCTTAGCATCCACTCGGCGCGCATGGCCTCGGCATCGTACGGCCCAGCTTCCGGCCAGCCCTGCACGTGCTGCACGACCAGGTCGGCCAGCATGTCGAGATGGTCGGCGCGATCATTCAGCGCGGGGATGTAGCTGTACTTCTCGCCGCCAGCGTGCATGAAGTACTCGCGGTTTTCCTGGTCGATCTCCTCGATCGTTTCCAGGCAGTCGGCCGAGAAACCGGGGCAGATCACCTGGACGTCCTTGATCCCCTTGGCGGGCAGGGCCTTGAGGGTCATGTCGGTGTAGGGCTTGATCCATTCCTCGCGCCCGAAGCGGGACTGGAAGCTGACCAGCCACTCGTCCGGCGCAAGGCCGAGCTTCTCCGCCAGCAGGCGGCCGGTGACATGGCATTCGCAGTGGTAGGGGTCGCCGTTGAGCAGGTAGCGCTCGGGCACGCCGTGGAAGGACATGACGAGCTTCTGCGGCCGGCCGTGCTCGGCCTGATGCTCGCGCACGCTGGCGGCGAGCGCCTCGATGTAGGCCGGGTGACGGTGGTAGTGGTTGACGAAGCGAAGCTCGGGAATCCAGCGCGCCTTCTGCAGGGCGGCGGTCACCCCGTCGAAGGTGGAGGCGGTGGTGCTGGCGGAGTACTGCGGGTAGAGCGGCAGCACCAGCACCCGGCGCGCGCCCTGCATGCGCAGGTCTTCGAGCGCGCGGCTGATCGACGGATTGCCGTAGCGCATGCCCAGCGCGACCACCACCGGACCGGGCAGGCGTTCGCCCAGGCGCTGCCGCAGCCCGTCCTGCTGCTGCCGGGAAAGATGGAGCAGCGGCGAGCCGGTGCCCGCGCCGTAGTGGTCCCACACCTCGGCATAGGCCTCGGCCGAACGCTTCGGGCGGGTGCGCAGCACGATGCCGTGCAGGATCGGCCACCATTTCCACTTCGGCAGTTCGATCACGCGCGGGTCGCTGAGAAACTCGCGCAGATAGATGCGCAGGGCCTCTCCGGAGGGCGCGTCCGGTGTGCCGAGGTTGAGCAGCAGGATACCGAGCTGTTCCGGGCTGCCGTGGCGGTAGTCTTTTTCTCCGAGATACATGGTCTGATTCCCAGGATGGATGGACGCATTGTTCGCAGTGGCGCGCGGCTTGTCCATCCCGTCAATGAGATCACGGAGGGGCATGGCGTTGAATTGGCCCAATCCATGGGTTGCATGGGCTTCGCCGCATTCATCGTGCGCCTCGCTTTCAGCCGGTGCTCCAGTGCGTCGCCTTCACGGCGCATGGTCCGACAAGCCCGAGGACGTCGGCCCCCTGTCAACTCCGTGCCCGCTGTGGCTAAATAAGCCCTCTTTGTCGTTGCCTGGAGCCTTGCCATGAGCCAGTCCACTCACGCCCGTCTCGTCATCCTCGGTTCCGGTCCGGCCGGTTACACCGCCGCCGTCTATGCCGCGCGCGCCAACCTGGAGCCGATGCTGATCACCGGCCTGCAGATGGGCGGCCAGCTCACCACCACCACCGAGGTCGACAACTGGCCGGGCGATGTGCATGGCCTGACCGGCCCGGCGCTGATGGAGCGCATGCGCGAGCACGCCGAGCGCTTCAACACCAGGATCCAGTTCGACCACATCCACACCGCCGAGCTGGGCCAGCGTCCCTTCCGTCTGAAGGGTGATTCCGGCGAGTACACCTGCGACGCGCTGATCATCGCCACCGGCGCCAGCGCCAGGTACCTCGGCCTGCCTTCCGAGGAGGCCTTCAAGGGCCGCGGCGTGTCCGCCTGCGCCACCTGCGACGGCTTCTTCTACCGCGGCCAGGACGTGTGCGTGATCGGCGGCGGCAACACCGCCGTGGAAGAGGCGCTCTACCTCGCCAACATCGCCCGCCATGTGCACGTCATCCACCGCCGCGACCGGTTCCGCTCGGAGAAGATCCTGGCCGACAAACTGCACGCCAAGGCCGAGGCGGAGGATGGCAACGTCACCATCCACTGGCACAGCGAGACCGACGAGGTGCTGGGCGACGACTCCGGCGTCACCGGCATCCGCATCAGGAACGTCGACACCGGCGAGACCACCGAAATCCCGCTGACCGGCGTGTTCGTCGCCATCGGCCACACCCCGAACAGTGGCATCTTCGACGGCCAGCTGGAGATGAAGGACGGCTACATCAAGGTGCACAGCGGCACCGAAGGCAATGCCACCCAGACCAGCGTTCCGGGTGTGTTCGCCGCCGGCGACGTGGCCGACCACATCTATCGCCAGGCCATCACCTCCGCCGGCAGCGGCTGCATGGCGGCGCTGGACGCCGAGCGCTTCCTCGATACCCACTGATGGACATCGGCGCGGCGCTGACCATCGCCCTGCTGGCCGCCCTGCTCGGCCAGGCCTGGTCGCTGCGCGTCCGTTTTGGCGCCCACGTGAACTGGTTGGTCGCCGCGCTGATGCTCAATGCCATGAGCCTGCCGGCGGCCATGCTGCTGTTGGGCGATGCCTCCACCGGACTCGGTCTCCTCGCCGGCTTCGTGGCCGTGCTGGTGGCCAGTGCCGCCGCCATCGGCGCTCTCATCTGGCTGCGGCGGATGGAAAACCTGCAGTCGCGCAACATCACCTCCGGCGAGCATGGATAACCTCAATATCGGCATGGCCCTCGCCGGGCTGCTGATGCTCATCGGCATGCAGCGCATGCAGGGCGGTCATGCCGCGTTCCCCTGGTTCGCCGCCGCGCTGGCCGCGGCCATTCTGACGCCTCTGACCCTGGGTGGGGGCGAGAACGAGCTCATCCTTTTGGCCGCCCTGGGCCTTGGTGCATCGCTGGCCTTGATCCTCGGTCTTGCCGCCGACATGGCGGCCCTGCCCGCTCGTCTGGCGCTCATGCACGGTCTGACAGGCGCCGCCACGGCTCTGGTCGCGAGCATCGCTGTCATTGAGCAACTGCTTGAGCCAGGCTTGTCGCTGGCCCTCGCCAGCCTGAGCATCCTGTTCGGCGCCTTCTCGGCGGCGGGCGCGGCGGTGACCCATGCCCGCCTCCTCAATCTGCTGCCGCGCGTCTGGCGGCATGTCGCCCAGGCGGGCGCCGGCATCACCCTGCTGGTGCTCACGCTTGGCGCGGGCGCCATCCTGGCGACCGGGTTGCGCGAGGGGGTGGCGTGGTTACTGCTGTTCCTCGGGCTGGCGGCAGCCTCGGGTGTCACCTTCACCCTGCCGCTGGCGGAGCGCGAGGCGCCGCTGGCCGCCTCCTTGTTCGGCTCGCTGGCGGGTCTCGGTCTGGCCCTACTGGGGATGGCGCTCGATCTGCCGCCGCTGCTTGCTACCGGGCTGCTGTCAGCCATCCTGACCCTGATCCTCAGCCTGCACCTGAGCCGTAGCGTGAATCTGCCGCTTCATCGTCTGTTATGGGGTGCTTCGACACCGCCCGTGCGGGAGGAGCCCGTCCTGACGAGCCAGCCGCTCCAGGCAGAAGGCGTCGCCGGGCGCCTGGCGGGGCAGGCCGAGGTGTTGTTGATCCCCGGCTTCGGTTGCATGGCCGCCAACGCCTGTGCCGAGTTGGTCGAACTTGGCCGGCTCCTGGAGCAGCGCGGCACGCGGGTTCATCTGCTCGCGCATCCCCTGGGAGGACGCCTGCCCGGCCAGTTGGAGCTGCTCTTGCGCGAGGCGGGGGCGCCCCAGGACTGGATGCTCGAGCATTGGCCGTCCGACCGCCCTTTGCCGGGGCTGGTCCTCAGCATTGGCGCCCATGATCTGCTGAACCCGGCGTTGCGTCTTGAAGGCATGCCCGACCTGCGCCAGGGCGAGGCCGTCATCCTGCTGGTCAAGCACCTCGGCGGCTTCAGCGGTTCGGCCAACCCATTGCTGCACGAGCCCCAGGTGCGGGTCTGGCTGGATGATGCGCGTCATGCGCTCGGGCAGCTCAACCAACTGTGGCGCGAGGCCTGACCGCCAGGTCGTGCCATGAACGACGCGTTGCAGGATGCCTTCTCGCGCACGATCTACCGTGTCTTCCTGCCCGAGCGGGAGATCGATCTGAGGGTGGGCGAGCACAGCCCCGCGCTCGAGAGGTCGTTCGGTGGCGCGATGTGGATCGTGTTCAGTCCGGGCAACCCCGGGGCGAAGGCCCTGAGCGCGTCCGACAATGCGCGGCGCATGGCCGACCTCAAGGCCTGGCTGGGGCGGCATCATCTTCGCCACTACGATGCCGTCGGGCTGCCGACGCCAGATCAGGACTGGGCCGCCGAGGCCAGTCTGTTGATCCTGGATGTGACGGATGCGCAGGCGCGAGAACTCGCTGCTCGCTATGACCAGCTGGCCTGGCTGGCGGGTGGAGGGGGTCAGCCATCCAGACTGGTCTGGTCGTCGGGCGTGTGACGCAAGTCGACGCTCTCGATGCGGTTTCGGCCCGCGCGCTTGGCCCGATACAGTGCCTTGTCGGCCACTTCGACGAGGGCCTCGGCCTGATTCGGCCGATGATCGTGGATCAGGCAGGCGATCCCGGCGCTGAACGTCACCTGACCGCCGCGCGGGTGGGGCAGATTCCGCTGGGCCAGCCGGCTCTGGGCCAGTTCAAGCTTGGTCTCCGCGACCTCGAGTGGCGTGTCGGGCAGGATCACCATGAATTCTTCGCCCCCCACACGGCCCACCAGGTCATCCGGTCGCTGACAGCTCATCCGGAGGATGTCCGCGACCTGACGCAGGCATTCGTCGCCGGCCAGATGGCCGAGGCCGTCGTTGTAGGCCTTGAAGTGGTCGATGTCGATCATGGCGATGGAGAGGGGTGACTGCTCGCGTGCCGAAAGGCGCAAGGCGCGCTCCAGCGCATCGTTCAGGGAGGGGCGGTTGGCCAGTCCTGTCAGCCCGTCGTGGGTTGCGCGCTGGTACAGCTCGCGGTTGCTCTCGCGCAGGGCGTTTTCCGACGCCCTGCGCGCGGCCAGCTGGCGTTCCTTGCTGCTCAGCAACAAGGCGAGGACGAGGGCCACCATCCACAGGATGATCACGCTGCGCAGCAGGCCGCCGACAATACCGCTGGTCATGCTCGACAGGGCTTCGGTATCGGGCAGGGCGACCAGCTCCCACAGGCTGTCGGGCAGGAACTGACGGGCGTGGATGCTGCCCAGCTCGTCGCTGGAGAGATGGTCCGACCGGTCCAGTTCGAGCCGGCTGCCGCGGTTTGCGACCTCGATCAGTCCGGGGACATCCGTGCGCAGCAGATAGAGCTTGAGTCCGAGATTTTCATTGAGTTCGAGGATGCGGGCCAGCCGGGTCAGGGTGAAGCTCAGGAAGAAGATCTCGCAGTGGCCCGCCGAGGTCTTCCACGGACTCATGATGTCGAAGTGATAGCCCTGGGGATGCGGATGCGCCATCAGCGGCTGGTGTACGCCGGTGTGGGCCATTTCGCTGATGTTCGCGCGGCATAGATCGCCGATCAGCCCCTCGAAATCGATCCCCCGTTCCTTGCCTGCCGCGTCGATCAGGTTGAAGGCGAAGGCCTCGGGGAAACAGTCATGCACACGCTGCCGCAGGGCCTCGCGACTCGCCGCGTCGCTGGGGTGGTCGGCCACGGCCTCGATCAGGGGCTGGCGATCGCGGGTGAAGACCCGCAGCAGGCGGCGCTGATCCTCCAGATAGTGGTTGATCTCGTTACTGGCCAGATTCACGGCCCGTTCGGCATCCGCCCTCAGGCGTGTCTTCACGGCCTGATAGTCCTGCCAGGCCCCCAGGGCGAAGAAAACGGTGACAAGCAGAGCACACGCGGCGATCAGCAGATTGCGCTGGGCGCTGCTCAGCAAGCCGACGTGCGACGTGGGGTCCTGTGGGGTGGTCATTTGAGCGAATCCTTCCCGGCGTCTTTCCGTATACCTGTATATATCAGTCGGGAAAGACATCTGCTCGGGCCGATATCAAGCCCGGACGCGGGACAACGGGCTCAGCTGCGCCCCGGGTCGTCCAGGGTGTGGCTCAGCTCGTCGAGCGAGAGGCTGAAGGCGGGGGCATAGCGCTGCATGAAATCGCGCGCCGCGGGTACCTCGGCATAAGCGGCCTCGATCTTGGCCAGCAGGAAGGTTTCGGCACGGCGGAATTCGTGGTTGCCCGCCTGAGCCTCTTCCACGCATTTCAGGTAACCCGCGATGCTGTCCGCCGCCTTGACCAGGCGGTGCTCACCCTCGCTCATGCGGTGGCTGTCCAGAACCGGGGCGTAGTCTTCGCGCAGGTCGTCCGGCAGCAATTCGAGCAGGTGGCGCTCGGCCTGCCGTTCGAGCGCCTTATAAGCCTCGCGGATCGCGTCGTTGCCATACTTGACCGGAGTGGGCAGGTCGCCGGTGAGGATCTCGCTGGCGTCGTGGAACATGCCGAGCACGGCGATGCGCTCGGCGTTGAACATGCCGCCGTGATGACGGTTGCTGATCAGCGCCAGCGCGTGCGCGATCATCGCAACCTGCAGGCTGTGCTCCTGCACGTTCTCGGCGCGCGTGTTGCGCATCAGGCCCCAGCGCTGGATCAGGCGCATGCGCGCCAGCATGGCGAAAAAAGGACTGGATACGGTCATGGCGTGATCTCCCATTCGCCGATTACGCGATTGCGGCCTGCGCCTTTCGCTTCGTAGAGCGCGTGATCAGCCCGCTCAAGCAGATCCTTGAGAGGTGCGTCAGGTCCCATCTGACCGCAGGCCACCCCCACGCTGATCGATACATGGCGGCCGGAAGGGTGGGGCAGCCGCATGTCGGCTACGTGCAGGCGTAACAGTTCGGCTTTCGCCCAGGCATCTTCCGCTCCGGCGTTTTCAAGCAGCACCGCGAACTCCTCCCCACCCAGGCGGGCCGCCATGTCGAATGGGCGGCGGGCGCTGTGGCCAATGGCCTCGGCGACGCGTTTGAGTACCTGATCCCCGGCCTCATGCCCCCAGTTGTCATTCACCTGCTTGAAGTAGTCGACATCGATGGCCAGCAGCGCGAACGGCAGCTTCTCTCGTTGACCGTGCCTGACCAGGCGCCGAACGTGCTCGTTGAAGGCATAGCGGTTGAACAGGCCGGTCAGCGCGTCGTGCGTGGCCTGCTCATAGAGGAGGACATTGGTGGCTTCCAGCGCGTTGCCGTGAGCGCGCATACGGTCTGCCCGGCGACGCAGCCAGATCATGCCCAGCGTCCCCAGGAGCAGGAGAAGCACCGCGCTGCCTACCCGTCGAACAATGAAACTCCTCTCGCTTTGCCAGAGTTCTTCATGGGTCGAAACCCCGAGACTCCACGGGCTATCGGGGATGATGGCCGAGGCAAGCATGCCGGGCTCCCGATCACCACCGTGATCACGTCGATAGAGGAAGGTGTTCTGGCAGGCCAGGCTGAAGCTGCCCAGCATGGTCTCGAGGCGTGTGGGTGCGAGGTGGATCAGCAACATGTAGCGGTCGGCCGGGGTATCGCCCAGGTTCAGCAGCAAGGCGATGTCTGCGCCGGGGTCACCAGGGAGGATACTGACGGGGGGGGCGTCGTCATCGCACAGGCTGGCCTGGGCCGGCGGCAGCCGGGCCGGGCAATCCGCCACGGGAAAAAGGCTGTGGTCACGGTAGTGCGCGAACCACTCCGACAACAGTAGATCGAGCTGGGCATGCCTGGCCTTGGGGTCGTCCTGGCGCGGCAGGTCTTTTGCGAGCTTCGGCAGGGCCTCCCTGAATATGGCGCCTTGACGCGCATATTCCTGCAGTTCGGCTGCGATCATCTCTGCCCCGCGCTGAGCCGTGGACTCGGCCAGGACGAGGCGGCGCTCCTTGAAGTTCATCCAGTCTTCGATGCCAAGCAGGATGAAGGCGAGCGCAAGGCCAATGCCCGCGAGCGCGTAACGGAGGGTCGGCGACATGGCTAATCGCCCCGGAGGCGGGGGACTCCGCAGGTTGATGAGATCCGCATTCGCCGGATACCTGGGGTGAACATACCGGACAATCTAGCACCGCCGTGGACTCGCGGCGAGGAAGTGTGGCCGCAGTTCATCGCGCAGGGTGAGTGCGTACGAATCGGTCATTCCCGCGATCATGTCGGTCAGGAGCTGGGCCTCGCGATAGCGCAGGGGCATGGCGTTGCGCGGCGACTCGAACACGCGCCGGTAGTTCTCCGAGAGGCGGCCATAGGCGTAGGTCGCGAAAGGGCTGCGGCGAGCGCCGTCCGGGCGGGACGGATCGACGCGGTCGGTGATGGCGAACCAGAACATGTCCATCAGTTCGTGGATCACTTCGAAACCGGTCAGCTCCACCTTCAACACGCTCGGGTGGCGGTAGATGTGGCGCAGGTTGAACTGGCGCAGGGCGCCGATCAGCGCCCCCGCGCTGGAAGCGGCCAGCAATTCGCCATTGAACTGGCCCGCCAGCATCGCGGCCTGGTGGCGCAGCCAGCCTTCGGTCAGGGCACGGGTCAGGGCGCCGATCGCGCGAATGCGGAACACCTGCATGGAGATATCGTTCAGTTCGGCGGGCGACAGCCCGGCTTCGCGGTAATGGTTGTGCTCGCGCTCGGCGGCCTCGCAGACCCAGGCCACGGTCGCGTCCGAGCCCGCAACGTGGCGGAGATGGGCCAGGATGTCGTGGAAGGAGAGCAGGCGCTTCTTGACCGCGTCTTCCACGTCCAGCACGCAGTAGGCGATGTCGTCGCAGGCCTCGAGCAGGAAACAGAGCGGATGGCGCTGGCCCTCGCCGAGGCCGGTCGCCGCCCAGACTTCCTCGACGATGGCGGCCTCCGACTGGAAGAAGCCGTATTTGCGGCGCACCGGCACGGTCTTGTCGATGCGGTCGGAGGCGGTCGGGTACTTGATCAGCGCGGCCAGGGTGGCGTGGGTCAGGTTGAGGCCGTAGTCGTCGTTGAGGATCTGCAGCTTGGTCAGCAGGCGCAGGGCCTGGGCATTGCCCTCGAAGCGCAGGAAGTCCTGGCGCATCGCCTCGCTCAGCCCGTGGCCGTCACCAAGCACGACTGCCGCATGCTGCTCGAACCAGGTCTGGATCGCCCGCTCGCCCTGGTGGCCGAACGGCGGGTTGCCGAGGTCATGGGCAAGCCCCAGCGTGGCCAGCAGGGCCGGGATGTCGCGCTCCACATGATGCCGGCCCTGCCCCACACCGTGGTTGAACACAAGGTCGATGCCCATCGCCCTGGCCAGATTGGCGACCTCGTGCGAATGGGTCAGGCGGGTGCGGACCACATCGTTGCGCTCCAGGGGGAAGACCTGGGTCTTGTCCGCCATCCGGCGCACCGGCGCGGCGTACAGGATGCGATCGTAGTCGCGTTCGATCTCGGTGCGCACCTCATGCCCGCCGAACGGCATCGGCGCCTGCGAGCTCGGGCGGCGGCGGGTGGGGTTGAGCAGCTGGTTCCAGTCGGTCATGAGGTTCCTTCGTGGGTGAGCCACCTGGGACAGGCCGGCCGTTTGGAGCCTCGTCATTGCGAGCGAAGCGAAGCAATCCAGGGCGGGCGGTGCGCCTGGATCGCCACGTCGCTTCGCTCCTCGAGATGACGAGGACATTCAGCACTTCCCGAGTGATGAGACACGTACAATGGCCGCAAGCATAACGAATACGAGGGTGAATCCGATGAAAATCAGCCTGCTTGGCACTGGCCTGCTCGGGTCGGCGGTGGTGGAACGCCTGCTGGCGCAGGGCCACGAGGTGATGGTGTGGAATCGCGATGCCGCCAAGGTCGCCGCACTGGCGGATAAGGGGGCGAGGATGGCGGCAACCGCCGCCGAGGCCCTGGCGGCCTCCGAGCTCACCTTGCTCTTCCTGGCCGATCGCGCCGCGATCGAGGCGGTGCTGCTCACCCCGGAGTCTCGCGCGGCCCTCGCCGGCCGGGTGGTCCTGCAGATGGGCACCATTGGCCCGGCGGACAGCCGGGCGCTGAACGATGCCCTGATCGCTGGGGGTGCGCGCTATGCCGAATGCCCGGTGCTCGGCAGCCTGCCAGAGGCGCGCGCGGGCACGCTGATCCTGATGTTCGGCGGGGACGAGGCGCTGTACGGCCAACTGCAACCCATGTTGCTCGACCTCGGCCCGGAGCCGAGGCGGATCGGAGCGGTCGGCCAGGCTGCCGCGCTCAAGCTGGCCATGAACCAGCTCATCGCCAGCGAGACCTCGGCCTTCGCCATGAGTCTTGCACTGGTGCAGGCCAGCGGCGTCAAGGTCGAGGATTTCATGCAGATCCTGCGCGGCAGCGCGCTCTATGCGCCGACCTTCGACAAGAAGCTGGACCGCATGCTGTCCGGCAACTACGCCGGCCCAAACTTCCCGCTCGATCACCTGATCAAGGACGTGCGCCTGTTCATCCGTGCCGCCGAGGCTGCGGGCATCGACACCAGTCCGCTGGCCTCGCTGGAGGCCGTGGTGGCCGAGGTTTCCGTCGCCGGGCATGGCGGTGAGGACTACAGCGTCCTGGCTCGCGGGTTCATGCCGAATTCGCGCTGAACTCGACACGCTCGAACGGGTCTAATTTGGATCCATGGTGGTGACTGACGTCGCCACTCCCTCTCCGGCCTCGCCCCAGCAAGGCCCTCCAGGACGAGGCCCCATCCCGATCAGGAGGTGCGTCATGTCCACCCTGACTCCATCCTTGTCCCGTGCCCACCGTGCTCTGGGTGCCCGCGAACAGGTCAACAACCCCCTGTTCGCCCTGCTCCTGTCGTCCGGATCGCATGAGCCTTTTCCTGCGGAAAACGGATGCGACTCTTCGTGTGGGGAAAAACCCTGCGGCGAGAAAAAATGCTCCGAAGGGTGCTGTGGCCGCACGGATGAAGAGCCAGCAGCCGATGTGTGAGCGCCATGAATACGCTCCTTCGCTATCCGGAGGGTGCGGGACTTGGGCTTCGCCTGGGCATGCTGGGCGAACTGTTCGAGGATGATGATCCGCGCATTCCCCCCGAGATCAGCTTCTTTGAAATCGCGCCCGAAAACTGGATGCAAGTGGGCGGGGCGCGGGGCCATGCCCTTCGCAAGCTGACCGAGAGGCACACCTTTGTCGGACATGGGCTTGCGCTCGACCTGGCCGGCTACGCGCCGCTTGATACCGGCCATCTGCGCGCCATTCGCCGGTTTCTGGACCTTCACCATATCGGCCTCTACACCGAACACCTGTCCTTCACCCGCGACGGCGGTCATTTGCATGATTTGTTGCCCGTGCCCCGCACCGACGCAGCCGTACGTCATATCGCCAGCCGCATACAGATGGCGCAGGACGAACTCGGGCAGCGTATCGGTATCGAGAATGCGAGCACCTACCTGAGCACGCCCCTGGATGTCATGGCGGACGACGACTTTGTCGTGGCCGTGGTCGAGGCGGCGGATTGCGACCTGCACCTGGACGTGAACAACGTCTATGTGAACGCGATCAACCATGTCTATGACCCGTATGCCTGGATCGACCACATCGCCCGGAATATCCCCCGGCGGGTGGTCTATCTGCACGTCGCCGGCCACCAGCGGATGGCGGACGACTTCATCGTCGATACCCATGGCGAGTCCGTCGCCCCGCCGGTCTGGCATTTACTGGCCCATACCTACGGGCGACTGGGCGTGAGGCCGACCCTGCTTGAGCGCGACTTCGAGATTCCGCCCATCACCGAGCTTTTGCCCGATCTGCGCTTTATTCGGAAGCTGCAGCAGCGTCATGCACAAGGGGGGGCTGATGGATGATGCGCACATCCGCTGGCAGCGGGCCTTTGCCGCCCATCTGCGCGACCCCGTCCATCATCCCCCGCCCCCAGGACTGGATCCTCGCGGCGTCGCCACCTATCGCCGCCTGCTGCTGGGCAACACCGACCGCATCCTGCGAGGCATATTCCCACGCGCGCGCCGGCTGCTCGGCTCCTCGACCTGGGACGGCCTGGTCGCCCGTTTCCTGGCGGAAGCCGAGTGCCCATCCCCGTTCTACCGCGAGGTTCCCGGGGCTTTCCTGGACTGGCTGCGTGGTCAGACGGTCGACCTGCCCGCCTGGTTAATCCCTCTGCTTGATCTGTCCTGGACACGCTTCCGCCTGGATTTGGCCGAGGATGCCGAGTGGATGCACCCCGCACCGGGGCGTGTCAGCTTCAACCCGGTCTCATGTCTGCGCAGTTATTCACACGCGGTACATCGCCTCACCGACCCGCCGGAAGAGCGGCCCTCTGATCTCCTGCTGTTCCGCCAGCCGGACAGTGGGGTGCGAATGATCGAGCTCCGCCCGTCCAGCCTGCGGCTGATGCAAGGCCTGCGGGATGGGCGGGGTCTGCGGAGCGCTTGTGAGGACCTCGCCGGAGAACTGCATCTGCCGGCCGCCTCCCTCGTCGATCATGCCCGTCGCCTGCTGCGCGACCTGCGGGGCGCCGGCGCGGTTCGATTCGGGGACACGCCGGAAGGGTGGTAAGAGGTTTATAATGCTGGGCTTTTCTTTGCCCAGAGGAACCGCCATGCGCACCAACGTCGCCAAGATCGGCCGCGCTCTGCTCTCCGTGTCCGACAAGACCGGCCTGCTCGACTTCGCCAGCTTCCTTGCGGCGCGCAACGTGGAGCTGCTGTCCACCGGCGGCACGGCGAAGATGCTGCGCGAGGCGGGCCTGCCGGTGAGGGACGTGTCCGACTACACCGGCTTCCCGGAGATGATGGACGGCCGCGTGAAGACCCTGCACCCCAAGGTGCATGGTGGCATCCTCGGCCGCCGCGGCACCGACGACGCGGTGATGGCCGAGCACGGCATCCAGGCCATCGACCTCGTCGTGGTCAACCTCTACCCGTTCGCCGAGGCCACCGCCAGGCCCGGCTGCAGCTACGAAGACGCGGTCGAGAACATCGACATCGGCGGCCCGACCATGGTGCGCGCGGCGGCCAAGAACCACGCCGACGTGACCATCGTCGTCAATCCGTTCGACTATGCCCGTGTGCAGACCGAGATCGAGGCAGAGGGCGGCGTGAGTGCCGCCACCCGTCTGGACCTCGCGGTGCGAGCCTACGAGCACACGGCCGCCTATGACGGCATGATCGCCAACTACTTCGGTCGCCGGGTCAACAAGGGCTCGTTCGAGCAGCCGCAGGACTTCCCCCGCACCTTCAACATCCAGGTCGAGAAGTTCATGGACCTGCGCTATGGTGAGAACCCGCACCAGCGCGCGGCGTTCTACGTCGAACACAACGCCCCGGCCGGCAGCATCGCCCGCACCACCCAGTTCCAGGGCAAGGAGCTGTCCTACAACAACATTGCCGACACCGACGCGGCGCTGGAGTGCGTGAAGCAGTTCGACGCACCGGCCTGCGTGATCGTCAAGCACGCCAACCCCTGCGGCGTGGCCCAAGTCACGGGCGAAGGCAAGAGCATCCTCGCGGCCTACGAGCGCGCCTACCAGACCGACACCGAATCCGCCTTCGGCGGCATCATCGCCTTCAACCGCCCGCTGGATGCCGAAACCGCCCGGACCATCGTCGAGCGCCAGTTCGTCGAGGTCATCATCGCACCGGAAGTCACCCCGGAGGCACTGGCGGTCACCTCCGCCAAGAAGAACGTGCGTGTGCTGGCCTGTGGGCAGTGGGGCGCTGATGATGCCGGTCGCCTGGACTACAAGCGCGTGGCCGGTGGCCTGCTGGTGCAGGATCTCGACCAGGGCATGATCACCGCCGCCGACCTGAAGGTGGTCAGCCAGCGCGTGCCGACCGAGGCCGAGCTGCGCGACATGCTGTTCGCCTGGAAGGTGGCCAAGTTCGTGAAGTCCAATGCCATCATCTATGCCAAGGACGACGCCACCATCGGCGTGGGCGCCGGCCAGATGAGCCGCGTCAACTCCGCCCGCATCGCCGCGATCAAGGCCGAGCACGCGGGCCTGGAAGTGAAGGGCGCGGTGATGGCGAGCGACGCCTTCTTCCCGTTCCGCGACGGCATCGACAACGCCGCCGCCGCGGGCATCACCGCCGTGATCCATCCGGGCGGCTCGATGCGCGACGAGGAGGTGATTGCCGCCGCGAACGAGCACGGCATGGCGATGGTGTTCACCGGCATGCGGCATTTCCGTCATTGATGGAGGACTTGCAGGAGCGATAGCGGATGATCGCGAGCAAGCTCGCTCCTGCAAAAGACAAGGCCCTGAACCTCGGTTCAGGGCCTTTTTGTTGCTAGAGTGCCGGGTGGGCTATTCCGCCTTGAGCGTATCCATCAGATCGATCATGAACTCGGTCTCTTCCTGGTCGACCGCCTCCCAGCCCTCGAAGCCGAGGGCATCGAGCACGCCCTTGCCCTTCTCGATCTGGCCCATGCGCAACAGCAGGTCCTGGATCTCCTCCGCGCTGTCCATCAGGCGCGGCCCGACCAGAAAGGCGTGCTGGATGTCGGAAATCTGGCTCGTGACCAGCGGGCGCAACTGCTTGCGCACCACGTTCGACAGGCCATCCCAGGCATCCTTGAGGAAGAGGCCGACGTCGGCCTCGCCCTTGAGCAAGGCCTTGGCCACCAGCACGTAGCCATCGGCGGACACCGCCTGCACGTTGCCCCGGTCCAGGTCGGCCGGCTCCAGCATGATCATGCCGACCAGCTGGATGTCGGGATCGTCGGTGCTCGCCACCCGCGTGCCGGGCTTGAGGTCCTCGACCTGCTGCACCGGGCTGTTGGCCGGTACCGCGATCACGCACTCGTCGGCTAGCCCCCGCGGGCGGGCAATGGCGCGGAACCCCTTCTCGCGCACCAGCATGGAGGCATCGAAGGGGTTGGCGTAGATCAGGTCCACCCGGTCCGCGCGGATGGCCGCACGCTGGGCCTCGAAGCTGTCGTACATCTCCAGGTGGATGTGCAGACCGA
>JBFLVP010000043.1:0-46147 GCA_040758395.1 Pseudomonadota bacterium | reverse complement strand
GGCAAGCCATGGCCGGGGCCGCTCCGACCGGGCCGTCCCGACGTCACGTCCTGTGACGGCGGGACTGAAAGGGCCATCCATGGCCCTTTCACCCGGTCTCCACAACCCCGTCCATGGCGACCCCGAGGGGGACTAGTGCTTCTCTAGCCCTGTCAAACAAACCTTCCTTTTGCAGACAGTCAGTCCGCCGGTTTCTTGCCCTGACCGAGCAACGGCCCGATCAAATCCAGCGGCAGCGGAAAGACGATGGTCGAATTGCGCTCGGTGGAGATGTCCGTCAGGGTCTGCAGGTAGCGCAACTGCATGGCCTGTGGCGCCCCGGCGAGAATATCGGCCGCGGCGCGCAACTTTTCTGAGGCCTGCAGCTCGCCCTCGGCGTGGATCACCTTCGCCCGCCGCTCACGCTCGGCCTCGGCCTGGCGCGCGATGGCGCGGACCATGCTCTCGTCCAGGTCGACGTGCTTGAGCTCGACGTTGGAGACCTTCACGCCCCAGGCGTCGGTCTGCCGGTCGAGGATGTCCTGGATGTCGCGGTTCATCCGCTCGCGTTCGGCCAGCATGTCGTCCAGGTCGTGCTGGCCGAGCACGGAGCGCAGGGTGGTCTGGGCGAGTTGGCTGGTCGCCTCGAGAAAGTTTTCCACCTGCAGGATGGCCTTCTCGGGGTCGATGACGCGGAAATAGACCACCGCGTTGACCTTCACCGAGACGTTGTCGCGCGAGATCACGTCCTGGGTCGGCACGTCCATGACCACGGTGCGCAGGTCCACCCGCACCATGCGCTGCAGGCCGGGGACGATGACGCGCAGGCCGGGACCCTTCACCTTCTGGAAGCGGCCCAGGAAAAACACCACGCCGCGCTCGTATTCGGGAATGATGCGCCAGATGGTGGCGAGGAAACTCAGCAGTATGACGATCAGGAAGATGTATCCCATGGCATGGACTCCTCATTAACGTGAAACAACGCGAAGCGTTCCCTCGTCTCCCTCTCCCACAAGCGGGGGAGGGAGGGGGCGCGGTGGCGAGTCGCCATGTCCGTTAGACAGGTTCGACTTTCAGGACCAGGCCCTCCAGGCCCAGCACCCTGATCTGCTGTCCCTTGCGCACCGGTTCGGTGCTTTCCGCGAGCCAGGATTCCCCGTGGACCCGCACATGGCCGCGCGTCTGAAAATCCTCCTCGGCCTGGCCGAGCTCGCCGGGCAGCTCCTCCATGCCGGTCACCGCGGTTTTACGCCGCAGGCGGGCCAGGGTGCCGATCACCCAGAACAAGAACGCGGCGGAGAGCAGGGCCATGCCGCCGACCAGGGGGATGGAGACGCTCAGGCCCTCGCCCTCGAACAGGATGAGCGAGCCGGCGACGAAGGCGGCGATGCCGCCCAGACCCAGCACGCCGAAGCTCGGCGAGAACAGCTCGCCGATCATGAAGGCGATGCCGAGCAGGATCAGCAGCAGGCCGGCGTAGTTGATCGGCAGCACCTGCAGGGCGTAGAGCGCGAGCACCAGGCTGATGGCGCCGGTCACGCCCGGCAGGATGCTGCCGGGGTTGGAAAATTCCATGACCAGGCCGTAGATCCCGATCAGGAGCAGCAGGTAGGCGATGTTCGGGTCGGTGATGACCGCGAGCAGGCGGCTGCGCCAGTCGGGCAGCAGGGGCTTGAGCACCAGGCCGCGGCTGTCCAGGGTCAGTTCGCGGTCCTCGATCCGGATCACGCGTCCTTCCAGCTGCTCCATCAGGCTGCCCAGGTCGGCGGCGATCAGGTCGATCACGCCCATCCGCAGGGCCTCGTCGGAGGCCAGGCTGGCGCCTTCGCGCACCGCCTGCTCGGTCCATTCGGCGTTGCGGCCGCGCAGGGAGGCCAGGCCGCGCAGATAGGCGGCGGCATCGCTGACCATCTTGCGCTCCATCGCATCACCCTCGGGGAGGGGAGGCGGTTGCTGGCCTTCGGGGCCGGAGCGAGGCGGCGTGGGCAGTTCGGGCAGGCCGCCGATCTTGATCGGCGTGGCGGCCCCGACCGTGGTGCCGGGGGCCATGGCGGCGACATGGCAGGCATAGAGGATGTAGGTGCCGGCGCTGGCGGCGCGGGCCCCGCCGGGGGCGACATGGCCGATCACCGGGATGGGCGAGGCGAGGATCGCGCGGATGATGTCGCGCATGGAGGCGTCGAGTCCACCGGGGGTGTCCATGCGCAGGATGACCAGCTCGGCGCCCTGTTCATTCGCGGTTTTCAGGCCGCGCGTCACGTAGTCGGCGTTGGCCGGACCGATGGCCCCCTCCAGCGTCAGCACCACGCCCGTCCGCTCCTGCGCGGTGACCCCTCCGGGCCCTGGCAGCGTCAGGAGGACGAGGGCCGGGAGCATGAGGGAAAGTAGGCCGAGTCGGAGCATGCGCATGGTGAGTTCCCCGTCAGCGCGCGCGCAGCAGATGGACGCTGAACAGGCGGTCGGGATCGGTCCACACCCGTTCAGGGGCGAAGCCGCTCTCGCCGGCCAGGCGATGGAAGCCGTCCACCGTGTACTTGTGCGAGTTTTCGGTGTGGATGCCCTCGCCCTCGGCAAAATGGAACACGCGGCTGCCGATCCGGATGGTCTGGCGCGTCTCGCTGATCAGGTGCATCTCGATGCGTCCGTGCGTCTCGTCGTAATAGGCCTGGTGATAGAAGGCCTCCTCGTTCAGTTCGGCGTCGAGTGCCTCGCGGATGTGGATCAGCACGTTGCGGTTGAACGCGGCGGTCACGCCCTGGGCGTCGTTGTAGGCGGCCTCCATGACGTCGCGATCCTTTTGCAGGTCCACGCCGATCAGCAGGTGGCCGCCGTGGCCGATCAGGCGGGCGATGCGGGAGAGCAGGGCGCGCGCCTGGATCGGTTCACAGTTGCCAATGCTGGAGCCGGGGAAGAATGCCATGGGGAGCCCCCCTGTGATTTCGGCGGGGAGGGTGAAAGGGCGTGAGAAGTCGGCCCAGGCGGCGTGCACCTCAAGGCCGGGGTAGTCGCGGGCCAGTTGCTGGGCGGATTCGCGCAGGAAGTCGCGCGAGATGTCGATGCCGAGATAGCTCGCCGGTTGAAGCGTCTCAAGCAGGAGGCGCACCTTTCTGCTCGCCCCGCTGCCGAGTTCCACCAGCAGGCCTTGCTGGCCGACGATGGCGGCGACTTCCTCGGCGCAGTCGTGCAGGATGGCGGTCTCGGTGCGGGTGAGGTAGTACTCGGGCAGCGCGCAGATTACCTCGAACAGCTCGGAACCGCGCCGGTCATAGAACAGCTTGGGCGGCAGGCATCTTGGCCGGGCCGACAACCCCTCGATCACCGTCGCGCGCAGATCCTCCGTATCCAGCAAGCCTTCGTGGAAGCGGAAGGTGGGCGGTTTCATCGGTCGTCCGCCAGGCGGATGCCGGAAAACTGCCAGCGATCCTTGGGGTAGAAGAAATTGCGGTAGCTGGCGCGGATGTGATCGTCCGGCGTGGCGCAGCTGCCTCCGCGCAGGACCATCTGGCCGGACATGAACTTGCCGTTGTATTCGCCCAGCGGCCCGCGGGCAGGGCGATAGCGTGGATATGGGGCATAGGGGCTCGCGGTCCATTCCCACACGTCGCCGTACATCTGGCGCAGGCCCGAACCCGGGGTGGCGGCCATGGGCTGCAACAGGTCCGCGTCGCGCAGATTCCCCGTCATGGGCAGGCTGGCGGCCGCGACCTCCCATTCGAATTCGGTGGGCAGGCGATGGCCGGCCCAGCGCGCATAGGCATCCGCCTCGTAATGGCTGACATGGCAGACCGGGGCGTGGGGGTCGACCGGGCGCGGCCCGCCGAGGGTCATGTGGTGCCAGGCGCCATCCACCCGCTCCCAGTAGAGCGGGGCCTCCCAGCCTTCGCGCCGGGCGAGCCGCCAGCCGTCCGACAGCCACAGTTCCGGCCGCTTGTAGCCGTCGTCCGCCATGAAGGCAAGATATTCGGCATTGGTGACCGGGCGCGAGGCGAGGACATAGTCCTGCAGCAGGACGACATGTTGCGGACCTTCGTTGTCATAGGCGAAACCCCGGCCCGCGTGGCCGATCTCGCGGGGGCCGCCCTCCACCGTATGCCAGCGCAGTGTGGGGGCGGGGCGCGCGGGCGGTTCGGCAAGCTCGCGATAGGCCGGGCGCAGCGGGTTGAGGGCGAAGATGTACTTGATGTCGGTGAGCAGCAGTTCCTGGTGTTGCTGTTCGTGGTTCAGACCGAGCACGGCCCGCGCCTGGACATCCGGCCATGTCATCTCGTCGGCATGGAGGATGAGTTCGGCCATGGCGGTGTCCACATGCTGGCGGTAGGCATGCACCTCGGACACCGTGGGGCGGGCCAGGTGCCCGCGGTGGGGGCGGGGATACGGCGTGCCGTGGGTGAGGTAGTAGGAGTTGAACAGTTCGTCGTAGGCGGGGTGGAAGTCGTGGTGGCCGGGCTGGAAGGGATCGAGCAGGAAGGCCTCGAAGAACCAGCTCGTATGGGCCAGGTGCCACTTCGGCGGGCTGACGTCGGGGATCGGCTGGGGAACATGGTCCTCGATCGTCAGTGGCGCGCAGAGCGCGATCGAGTCATGGCGCACGCGCCGGTAGCGCTCCAGCAGCTGTTCGCGCTCTTGCAGGGGCGGCCTGCACGGAAAGGCTTGGTGCGGCATGGACATGATCATTCCCGCGTTGGGTCGGTTTCTTGAGTCTAGAACCCGCTTCGCCAACCACAACCCGGAATCAATGCGCTCGCAGGACCTCGTCCAGCGCCTGGGCGAAGCGCTCCAGTTCGTCCTCGGTGTTGTAGGCGTGAACCGAGGCGCGCAACAGGCTGTCCAGGCCGCGGGCATCCATGTCCAGCCGGGTCGATTCGGCCTGGGCGACGGACACGTTGATGCCGCGCTCGCGCAGGGCCAGGCGGATCCGCTCGGGGCTGTCCCCCTCGAGCTTGCAACTGACGATGCCGCAATGCTCGAGGCCCTTGTCCGCGATCGTCACACCGGGAATCTCGGTCAGCCGGGCACGCAGACGCGCGGCCAGGAAACGGATGCCGGCCTCGAGGTGCCAGACGCCATGGCCGAGGGCATAGTTCACCGCCGCGCCCAGGCCGAGGCGCACGGCGAGGCTGGATTCCCAGGTTTCGAAGCGTCGGGCATCGCTGCGCGGGCCGTAATGGCCGGCATCGATCAAGCGCGCGCCGCGCAGGTCGAGGAACCGTGGCTCCAGCGCCGCGATGTGCTCCTCGCGAACATAAAGAAAGCCGCTGCCGCGCGGCCCGCGCAGGAACTTGCGCCCGCTGGCGGTGAGGAAGTCGCAGCCCAACTGCTCGACATCCAGCACCCGCTGCCCGGCCGACTGGCAGGCGTCCAGCAGGTAGAGCGCGCCCCAGCTCCGGGCGATGCGGCCGACCGCCTCGGCCGGGTTGATCAGCCCGCCGTTACTGGGGATGTGGGTGAGGGCGATCAGGCGGACCCGTTCGTCCATCATCCGCGTCAGGGCCTCGGTCGAGCACTGGCCGTGCTCGTCGTCGGGCACCACCTCGATGGTTGCGCCGCTGTGCTTTGCCAGCTGCAGCAGGGCGATGACGTTGCTGCCGTATTCGGCGCGGCCGATGAGGATGCGGTCGCCGGGCTGGAAGACGAGGGCGGAGAGCAGGGCGTCCCAGGCGCGGGTGGCGCTCTCCATCAGGGCGATCTCGCTGGGGCGGGCGTTCAGCAGGCGGGCGACGGCGTCGTAGACGCCCTCGATGGCGTCGGCCTGGGCCTCGGCAGCCTCGTAGCCGCCCATCCGGGCCTCCAGCTCAAGATGGTTGCGCACCGCGTCGATGACCGGCTGAGGCATGAGGGCCGCACCGGCGTTGTTGAGGTGAAGGACGTGTTCGCATCCCGGCGTATCGGCGCGCAGCTGGCGAATGTCCAGGATGAACATGAGGTGATCCTCGCTTCTCGGGTGCCCGTGGATGGGGGAGAGCGTAGGTCAGGCTGAGCGCCCGCGCACCTGTGGATGGGTGTCGGGGGGGAGGTTCTTCAAGGCACACAAGGCCTTGTGTGCCTTGAATTGTCCTGGTTGTCTTGGGGGCGAGGCTCTGAGTTGAACAATCCCGATACGGAATGTTCCAGCGTCCTTCTTGGGCGATGCCCGCCCCGTCCGGGGCGGGCGCCGGATCAGTGCAGATTGCTGTTGGACGCCTTCTGGCGCTGCTCGGCCCAGAAGTCATGGATGTCCAGCGCGGAGCCGCTGATCATGTCGAGGAATTCCTCGTACTCCTCCGGCGAATCCTGGATCTCGGCGAATTCCGGCATCTCGCGACCGCCGCCGGCGATCATGGCGATGGGGTCGATCATCTCGCCTTCCTCGGAATCCATCAGCGGCTTCCAGGCCTCCTCGCGCAGCAGCACGCCCTGCATGAAGCCCCAGCACCAGCCGTCCGGGGTCATCAGCTCACTGCCGTCATCCTGCGGCTCGATGTTGAACATCGGCGCCAGCTCGTCCTTCTGGATGGTCTCGACGATGCGGGCATTGAGCGCCAGCAGCAGGCCGAGTACGCGCTCGACCTCGGCCGGGGATTCGAACACCGGGCCTTCGCCCTGCCAGATCACCGGCAGCCACTCGCTCGGCGGGACGACGACCGGGCCGACCGCCAGCGCGGTCAGGAAGCCGTCGATCTCGGACAGGGTCATGCTCTCTTCGGGAACCTTTTCGGAGAACAGGAAGTTTTCGAGCTCTTCGACTTCAGCGTCGGTGATGGGATCAACTTGGGCAGGAATGTTGCTCACGTGCGGGGTCCTTGGGTTGAAGTCGATGCGGGAGCGGGCGGCGCATGGCCGACAGGGCAGGTTGCCATCTTGCCATGCCGTGCTAATAGATGAAAAGGACGCCGCCGGCGTCCTTTTCATCCAAGCAGAGGAGGGATAATCATGATCCCGACGAGAATATTGTTTGTTTCGCTGTTTCTGGCGTTCGCCGGCCTTGCCTCGGCGAGCGACGTCAAGCTTGAACAGGGCGCCTATGTCATCCAGCTGCCGGCGGAAGCCAATTTCGCGGAGGTCGTCGAACGCGTGCAGGACGAGATCCTGGCCCAGAACTGGGAGGTCATCAAGGTCCAGGACATCGACGAGGGGATGAAGGAACACTACAACATCGACATCCAGAACAAGCTGTTGCTTGTCTGCAAGTCGCAGTACCTGGCCCAGGCCATCCAGTTCGATCCCGATATCAGCCTGCTCGTCCCCTGCCGTATCGCCGTGTACCGGATCGGGTCGGCGGGGCAGGCCGTGGGCGGCGATCCCGAGGTATGCGCCGGCGGCAGGATCATCGTGGGTTTCTCCGACCCGGTGGAGGAGTCCAAGCGCCTGGGGATCGGGGACAATGAGGCGGTCAGGGTGGTTTCCAAGGAACTGCAGGCGGTCCTGCAGGCCGTGGCCGATCACTTCAAGAAGTGAGCTGACGGGCTCGCCCGGTCGGTCCGGGTCGTAGCCTGTAGCCTGGATGGAGGCCTTGGCCGGAATCCAGGGTTCCCCGGATTCCACTTCGCTTCATCCGGGCTACGGGCCTACGGTAGGGTGTGCGGCTGAGTCCAGATGGATGTAGGAGCGAGCTTGCTCGCGAATATCGCTGAATCGCGAGCAAGCTCGCTCCTACAGGGGTGATCTAGTCCGGGTCGTAGCCCAGGATGGGCGCCAGCCAGCGCTCGGCCTCGGCCAGGCTCCAGCCCTTGCGGCGGGCATAGTCCTCGACCTGGTCGCGGCCGATCTTGCCAACCCCGAAGTACTGCGATTGCGGGTGGGCGAAGTACCAGCCCGATACGGCGGCGGTGGGGTACATGGCGAAGCTTTCGGTCAGATTCAGGCCGATGCTCTGATCCGGCTTGAGCAGCTCCCACATGATGCCCTTCTCGGTGTGGTCCGGGCAGGCCGGGTAGCCGGGAGCCGGGCGGATGCCGCGATAGGCCTCCTTGATCAGCTCCTCGTTGCTGTAGTTCTCGTTCGGCGCGTAGCCCCAGAACTCCCGCCGGACCCGCTCGTGCATGCGCTCGGCGAAGGCCTCGGCTAGACGGTCGGCCAGCGCCTTGAGCATGATCGACTGGTAGTCGTCGTGCTGCGCCTCGAACTCGGCCAGTTTCGCGTCGATGCCGATGCCCGCGGTGACCGCGAAGCCGCCAAGGTAGTCCGGCACGGCAGAGTGCTTCCCTGCACTCTGCCCTTCGGGGAAGGCGTTGCCTTCCAACATCGTTCCAGACGATGTTGTTCCGGTCTCCTTGGGCGCTACGAAGTCGGCAAGGCACAGGTTCGGCTTGCCGGCCTGGCGCTCCATCTGCTGGCGGATGTGATGCAGGGTGGTCAGTACCTGCTGGCGACTGTCGTCGGTGTACAGCTCGATGTCATCAAAGCCCACGCTGTTGGCGGCCCAGAAGCCGATCACGGCGGCGGCCTTCAGCCACTTTTCGGCAATGATCTTGTCGAGCATGGCGGTGGCGTCGGCATGGAGCTTGCGCGCCTCGCTGCCGACCACTTCGTCGTCGAGGATGGCCGGGAAGCGGCCGGCCAGTTCCCAGGCCTGGAAGAAGGGGCCCCAGTCGATGCGCTCGCGCAGGTCCTCGAGGGGGTAGTCCTCGAACACCTTCGTGCCGAGGAAGCTCGGCTTCGGCGGCAGGTAGCCGGGCGTCGGCGTGGCGCAGCAGCCGGCCTCGCAGGTGACGCCTTCCGCCATTTGTGCAAAGCCGAAGCGCAGCTTGAGGCGGTTCTGGCGCGCCTGCTCCAGCGTCACGCGCTTGCCCTCGCGGCGGTTGGCGGCGCGCTGCTCGGCCAGTTCGACGTACTCCTTGCGGATGTCGGCGGCGTACTGCTCGCGGTTGGCGCCCAAAAGGCTCGATGCCACGCCCACGGCGCGCGAGGCGTCCACCACGTACACCACCGGGTGGTCGCAGACCGGCGAGATCTTCACCGCGGTGTGGATCTTGGAGGTGGTCGCGCCGCCGATCATGAGCGGGGTCTTGATGTTAAGACGCTGCATCTCCTTGGCCACATGCACCATCTCGTCCAGCGACGGGGTGATGAGGCCGGACAGGCCGATCAGGTCGCAGTTGTGCTCGCGCGCGGTGTCGAGGATCTTCTGCGCCGGCACCATCACGCCCAGGTCGATGACCTCGAAGCCGTTGCATTGCAAGACCACGCCGACGATGTTCTTGCCGATGTCATGCACATCGCCCTTCACGGTCGCCATCAACACCTTGCCCGCCGAGGTGGTGGCGCAGGCGCCCTTGTCGGCTTCCATGTACGGCATCAGGTAGGCGACGGCCTTTTTCATCACGCGGGCGGACTTGACCACCTGCGGCAGGAACATCTTGCCCGCGCCGAACAGGTCGCCGACCACGTTCATGCCGTCCATCAGCGGGCCTTCGATGACATGCAGCGGGCGCTCGAAGGATAGGCGGGCCTCCTCGGTGTCCTCTTCCACATACGCATCGATGCCCTTGACCAGCGCGTGCTCCAGACGCTTGGCGACCGGCCAGGAACGCCATTCCAGGTCTTCCTTCACCTCCGCGCCCGCGCCGTGGCCGCGGTACTTCTCGGCGATCTCCAGCATGCGCTCGGTGGCGTCCGGCCTGCGGTCAAGCACGATGTCCTCGACCCGCTCGCGCAGATCAAAGGGCAGGTCGTCGACGATGGCGAGCTGGCCCGCGTTGACGATGCCCATCGTCATCCCGGCCTTGATGGCGTGGTAGAGGAAGACCGCGTGGATTGCCTCGCGCACCGGCTCGTTGCCGCGGAAGCTGAACGACACGTTGGACACGCCGCCGGAAACCATCGCGTGCGGCAGGTTCTTCTTGATCCAGGCCGTGGCCTCGATGAAGTCCACCGCGTAGTGGTTGTGCTCCTCGATGCCGGTGGCGATGGCGAAGATGTTGGAGTCGAAGATGATGTCCTCGGCCGGGTAGCCCACCTTGTCCACCAGCACGCGGTAGGAGCGCTCGCAGATCTCGGTCTTGCGCTGGTAGGTGTCGGCCTGGCCGGTCTCGTCGAAGGCCATCACCACCACCGCCGCGCCGTAGCGACGCAGCAGGCGGGCCTGCTCGACGAACTTCTCCTCGCCCTCCTTGAGCGAGATGGAGTTGACGATGCCCTTGCCCTGGATGCACTTCAGGCCCGCCTCGATGATCTCCCACTTGGAGGAGTCGATCATGATCGGCACGCGGGCGATGTCCGGCTCGGCGGCGATCAGGTTGAGGAAGCGCACCATCGCCTCCTGCCCGTCGATCATGCCCTCGTCCATGTTGATGTCGATGATCTGCGCGCCGGCCTCGACCTGCTGGCGGGCCACCTCCAGCGCGGTGCTGAAGTCGCCCTCCTTGATCAGGCGGCGGAAGCGGGCGGAGCCGGTGACGTTGGTGCGCTCGCCCACGTTCACGAACAGCGACTCGGCGGTGATGTTGAACGGCTCAAGGCCCGACAGGCGGCAGGAGGCCTCGGGCGCGGCCGGCTTGCGCGGCGCCTTGCCGGCGACGGCCTTGGCGATGGCGCGGATGTGGTCCGGCGTGGTGCCGCAGCAGCCGCCGACGATGTTGAGGAAGCCGGAATCCGCCCACTCGGCGATCTGCGCCGCCATGGGATCGGCGTCGAGGTCGTACTCGCCCATCTCGTTCGGCAGGCCGGCGTTCGGGTGGGCGGAGACGAAGAACTCGGAGACACGCGACATCTCCTCCACGTACTGGCGCAGCAGGTCCGGGCCGAGCGCGCAGTTGAGGCCCATGGACAGAGGGCGCGCGTGGCGCAGGCTGTTGTAGAAGGCCTCGGTGGTCTGGCCGGACAGGGTGCGGCCGGAGGCGTCGGTAATGGTGCCGGAGATCATCACCGGCAGGCGCAGGCCGTCCTCGTCGAACACCTTCTCCACCGCAAACACGGCGGCCTTGGCGTTGAGGGTGTCGAAGATGGTCTCGATCAGGATGATGTCCGCGCCGCCCTCGATCAGGCCGCGGGTGGATTCGACATAAGCCTCCACCAGCGCATCGAAGCTGGTGTTGCGGAAGCCCGGGTCGTTCACGTCCGGCGAGATGCTGGCGGTGCGGTTCGTCGGGCCGAGCACCCCGGCGACGAAGCGGGGGCGATCCGGGGTGCGGGCGGTCATCTCATCCGCCGCCTCGCGCGCCAGACGGGCGGAGGCGACGTTGATTTCAAAGGACAGTTCCTCCATGGCGTAATCCGCCATGGCAATACGGGTGGCGTTGAAACTGTTGGTTTCGAGAATGTCCGCCCCGGCCTCCAGATAGGCCATGTGGATGCCGCGAATGACTTCCGGCTGGGTCAGCGCCAGCAGGTCGTTGTTGCCCTTGAGGTCATGCCCCCAGTCGGCAAAGCGTTCTCCGCGATACGCCGCCTCGTCCAGCTTGTGGCGCTGGATCATCGTGCCCATCGCGCCGTCCAGGATGACGATGCGCTCGCGCAGGGCGGCGTGCAGGGCGGAGATGCGTTGGTCGCGGGAGAGCTGGGACATGCCGGAAAACCTTCTATCTCAAGGCCTTGGCGAAGCGGCAAGGCGGATTGGAACCGGGCATTCTAGCAGCAAAGGGGAGGAAGCCGATGGAACATGCCCCTGGGGTGGGTGGGGGCGTCAAGCCCGTGCGTGGCCGGTGTTCGCATGGCACGACGAAGCAAGCCAGCAAGTGCTGAATACATCGGCCATCGTCATTGCGGCAGAAGCCCTCCATGGCTTCTGGCCTTCGGCCAACGCCAAGGCGTTGCAACATTGCTCCTGCAATGTTGTTAGCGAAGCGAAGCAATCCAGATCGCTCGTAGAATCCGCGGACTATGGATTGCCACGTCGCTTCGCTCCTAAAAGCGCCGTCGGGAACGGCGCTGGACCGCGAAGCGGGCCCGAAGGGGGCCGGGCGGGACTGCCCGGCATCCGCGATGACGATTTCGTACTTCCCAATGGCTTGAAATGATGTGGAGCTTGGAGCAGGATCATTCAAACCCCTCCGCACTCATCTTTTCGGGAATGCCGTTTGTCATGGAACTAGACAAAGCGCTTCAACCAGTGAAAGTCAGCCTGCCAAGGCTGCAAGCTGTCACGCTCGGTTTGAACTCGGGCTCTCACCCCATCCAGAAGGCGCGGAGTACCCGTGCCGTGTTTGTCCATGCCTTACGCCGCCATGGCACACATAAACTCTTGTCAAAATAAGGGCTTGGATTGAAGTGCGGGGTGTCACCCGACAGGGGTTTTTCATCTTAATACAGTGCATGCCCCGTAGAGTTCACGTTAGTAGGCAAGAATCATGGCTACTCAGTTTTCTGTCGATGACAAAGTTTTCGTCCCAACTTCAAGAATTCCGGGAATGGTAGGGCATCACTCCGCATTTTACGAAACACGCATCGCAGAGGTCGCCCCTAGGAAAGTAAAAGTCCACCTGCAGGCAGGAGCTGTTTCAGAATGGATAGGCGCGGGCCTATGTCAGAAAAACATTGGAATTCTCATTTTTACTATTGGAGATCTTGAAACGGAGATAGGTTTACTTGATCCACTAGCGAAATCCGTACTGCAATATTGTCGACTGCTTGTTCCTGACGATTGCTTGCGCTCTTACAAGGTTAGATCTGTTGCAGAACTGATAAGTATCTGGCAGAAAGAACAACCCGCTTATTCGCACGTGGTGTTTATTGGTCATGGCAGCCCGGAAGGTATCAAATTTTCTGTTGATGGGTGGGTTAATCCCGATATGCTTGACTCCGCTCTGAAGGTCAGGGGGGCGCCGAAAAAAGTTTTTATTTCCCTCTGCTGCCAGACGGGCTACAAGGCTGTAGGTGGAGAAATTTCTGAAATGGCAATATGCAGCCACTTTATTGCGCCGTTTCATAGTGTGCATGGCGCTGTGGCATCACAGTTTGCACAGACTTTTTTAGCCTTTCACCTTCTCGAAGGTGAAACTGTCGGAGTGGCATTTAAACATGCAAGGAAATATACGCCTGGCAGTACGAGCTTCAGGCTTTGGGAGAGTGGAAAACTTAAGGCAGGTCCTAAGTAGCCTGCGGATCAATCATTATGGCGGATCGTAAAAAAGCTGCGCTCTTTGCAGCCTGCTGAATTCAAACGTTAGGCGGCGCAGACTCTTCCCAATGCCGATCAAACAGCATCCCGAATTCAACGCCCCTGAATCACCAGACACACCGATCTGGCGGTACCTCAGCCTGCCTAAGTTCCTGGCGCTGCTCCAATCGCGCAGTCTGTACTTCTCGAGCCTTGAGCTCCTAGCTCGAGACGATCCATTTGAAGGAACATTGCCACCCTCTCGCTTCGTGCACCGAACTTGGGAGCATCCCAACGATGTTCCAGATGACATCCGATCTCGCCTCGATGGCTTTTTGCATCCCGAAGAGAGAGGAGAGGTCACCGCGCTTCGACGACTTAAGGAGTTGCAAGAGCTACGCATCCGTCAGGCGTATGCATATCGTCGGTCCTACTTCGTCAACTGTTGGCACCTCAATAATCATGAGTCCGCGGCAATGTGGTCCCTCTACTCCAGAACAAACGAAGGCATCGCCTTGGTATCTTCGCCAGCTCGCATCGAAGCAGCACTAGCCTCGACCCCCCGAAGACGTGTTTGCCGGCTGTATACAGTATGGCGACTACGGAGATCTGCAGTTCACCATTGATGACGGTAACGCCTTTCGTCCTGTCTTGTACAAGCGTCAGAGCTTCTATCATGAGGCCGAGTATCGTCTTGTGTACTGGGACTCAAATGTCACCCACAAGCAGATTTATCCAATCAATGGCATGTATCAATGGGGTGACCGAGCAATATATGCGCCGTTAGGCGCTGGCGCTGTTACGGTAGGTCGCCCGGAGAAAGAGATTGAATCTATAGAACCTGCTCCAGGTAAAGCCTTGAGTTGCGACCTGGCGCTTCTCTGCGAACGCATCGTGATCTCCCCGCTCGCAAAACGTTGGTTCACGGATGTTGTAAAAAATTCTTGTAGCGCTTGGAATCTCGATATTGAGGTGGAAAGATCAAATCTCGCGGACAAGCCGCTGAAATGAAGCGCATGCGCCAACCCTTTGTCGAACCGCCTAGCTCCGCAATCGACGATAAACGGGGATAGACCAAGGTTCTTCGAATAAATGGAATATATGAGCGGGACATACCCCGTTTTCTGCCCTGTCCCCTATGATCTTCAGGGGGTAATCGAACAATAGGGGACAGACCCCGTTTTTTGATGGGTCTGGCGATCGGTTTTCTATGTGGTGGAATGCGCTTCGCTTTTCCACCCTACCTCGGGTTGTTATCGGGCGCTTGCCTTGCCTGCTCGGTAAACCGCCAGTAACGCGGCTTTCAGGGCAGGGGCCGCATCCAGTTCGTGAGGGGCGATCGTGTCCTGCACGATGGCGAGGATGCGCTCCCAGTCGCCTTCTTCACGCCGTGCCTGGTTAAAGCCGTGCCAGTCGAAGTGGCCGTCATGGCAGTAGTCCGCGGCCAGGCCGGTGGCCTGCGAGAAGATGATGTCGTGGGATTCCAGCACTTCGTACAGGTACGAGATGGGATCGATGCCCGCCTTTCTGGCAAGGTGGCGGTGGACATCGGGCATGTCGCCCGCTTCAAGGGGGAGCTGGTCGAGGTCGATGATCTCGTCGAGGGTGTGGGTTTCGCCCTTGAAGGAGCATTGAACCTGGGCGCGGAGGGTGTTGCGGCTCATGGTGTCGGGGCTGGTGTGAATGCGGCCTTGTGGGGCCGGGCATTCTAGCAGCCGGGCGGTCACACCCCGTCAGCGAGCGTAGCCTGGATGCAGCGCAGCGGAATCCAGGGTTACAGGCGCGGATTCCATGGCGTTCCAACCGGGGGCGCTGGCGGGCATCGGGTCCCAAGTTCAAGGCGCATACCCCTCTCCCCAACCCCTTTGATCCCTCCTCTCAGTCCCTTCCGGCATTCATGCCGGAAGCCCCTGCGGGGTTCGGTCTTCGAGAGCCCGCAAGGGCCGAGGGGCTATTGGTTTTTCAGGCCAACCGTTCTTTTCCCGCACAGCCTGGATCGATCCGTCTTAGCCTCCCGTGCGGATCCGGGCCTCTCAGCGCCGGATGGCGGTGACGTGGTCTTCGCTCGCGCCGGGACAGGCGGGGGTTTCGCAGTCGGCGGCGGTTTCGGGAGCGGCCTGGAGTTCCCGCAGGCTTTCCCTGTAGGCGGGCTGGTTCGGGGCCAGGCTCAGGGCGCAGTGGATGGCGGCGAGGGCCTGGGCGCCGCAGCCCTTGCGGGCGAGGGCGTAGCCGAGGTTGTTCCACAACGCGGCGTCGTCCGGCGTGACCCGCAGGCCGAGGCTGAAGCTCTGCACGGCTTCGTCGTCCAGGCCTTGCTGGTAGGCGAGGTTGCCGCGCGCCAGCCAGGCGACGGCGACCTCCGGCCAGGCGGCGGTGGCCGAGCGGTAGCCTTGCAGGGCGGCTTCGGGCTGGCTTGTCTCTTCCAGGTCGAGGTTGGCCTGGAGATAGGTCAGGGGCTGGGCAGTGGCGGGGAGTTGGCCGGGGGGCATGAGCACCCGCGCCCAGTAGTCTCCGCGACGCCAGGTGGTCTCGAACACGTCCATGGATACGACGTAGCGTTCGATGAGGCCCGAGCGCAGGATCAGGTCGCCGTCGCCCAGGTCATAGCCGACCACCACCGCGTAATGCCATTGCGGCAGCCAGTTCAGGCCGAGGTTCTGCAGCACGAGGACGGGGTTGCCGGCCGCGATCTCGCGCAGGATGGATTCCATCTGGGCTTCCAGCGGATAGGCCAGCATGCCGTGGCGGCGGGCGGCGGCGTCCATTTCGACCGCCAGGCTGCCTTCCCGGCCGGGCAGGTAGACCTGGGCGGCCAGGGCCTCGGGCATCACCCCGAGTCCGCGCTGGACGAGCACGGTGGCCAGGGCCGCCGGGCCGCAGTGATAGCGCTGCTGGGCGAAGAACGGGGTGTCCTTCAGTTCGTGTTGCAGCGGCAGACCGGCGGGTGGGTCGTCTTGCAGGCGGGCGCTTTGCAGCGCGTGGCTACAGGCGCCGAGCAGGAGGGCGAGGAAGAGCGTGCCGGCGAGTCGGCTGGCACGCTTGAGGCCGCGCATGGGTCAGCGATTGATGTTGTGGACGAAGGTGAACACGTCGGTGGCGCCCAGCATGTCGGTGATCACGAGCACGACGAAAATCACCAGCAGGAAGCCGAGCACCTCGCCGCCCGCCGGCATCTCCGACAGCCCGTGGTTGAGCTGGCGTATCTCCTCGTCGGTCATGGCGGCCACGCGTTCGCTGGCCGTGGCCGGGTCAATGCCAAGCGCGACAAGTTGGTCCCTCACGTCCTGGCGGTCGAACAGGGATGCGAGTCCGGGGCGGTCATAGGCCATCTGTGCCGCGCGCAGCGCGGAGCCGCTGTCGACCATGGCCGCGTAGGCCGGGGACAGCTGGCCGCCCAGCAAGGCCAGGGCGGTCAGTGCAACGCCCATCGGCTTCATGAATTTGGTGCAGGACATGTCAGATCCTCCCGTTCAAAAGGGGTGTGGGGATCAGACCCCGCTTCGAGTGTAGTCAATCCACCGAGAGGGAGGAGGGACCTCGGGAAGCGTGGTCGAGACAGCCAGGTCAGCCGCACGGTCGGTTTCTGACCGCGCGGACTGCGGGAGGATCGGGGGGCTGGGCGCCTCCCCTTGTTTACTGCGGCGCGGTCAGGCAACCAGCCAGATTGTCCGCCAGATGTCTCAGCAATTGCTCGTAGCCCTCCAGGCCGGAGGGCAGCTTGGCGCCCAGCGGGTCGAGGGTGCCGGTGCGTGCCTGCGTGCCTTCGATCAGGGTCTGCACCAGCCGGGGTTCGAACTGCGGCTCGGAGAACACGCAGGTGGCGCCGAGGGTGCTGATCTTGGCGCGCATCTCGTGCACGCGCTTGGCGCCGGCCATGGCCTCCGGGCTGACCAGGATGGAACCGACGGCGCGCAGGCCGTAGCTATGCTCGAAGTACTGGTAGGCATCATGGAAGACGATGAAGGGCTTGTCCCGCACTGGGGCCAGTTTCGCCTTCAGTTCGGTGTCGAGCACGGCCAGACGGCGGATCGCCTTTTCCGCGTTGGCGGCGTAGCGCTCGGCATTGGCCGGATCGGCCGCGCCCAGAATGGTGTTGGCGGCGCGCACGATCATGCTGGCATTGGCCGGCGAGAGCCACAGGTGGCCGTCGAAACTACTGCCGTGGTCGTGGCCGTCGTGGTCATGCCGCTTCGGGACCGGACGTTTCCGCTCCCAGTCGCCGCCGGTGCGGGCGGGGAGCAGGTCGATCTCCGGGATGGCGGAAATGGCAATGATCCGCGCGCTCGGGCGCAGGGTCTTGGTGACCTTGACCAGCGCGGTTTCGACCTCCGGGCCGATCCAGAACAGCACATCGGCCTTTTCCGCCGCAAGCCGCTCGGAGGGCTTGAGCGCGTAGGTGTGCGGCGAACTGCCGGGCGGAATGAGCGGGGTCGGCTGGCCAACGCCCTCCATGACCGAGCTCACCAGGTCGTTGACCGGCTTGATGCTGGTGACGACCACGGGGGCCGCCGAAAGCTGGGTGCTGAGGGCCAGCGCGAGGGTCGGGGCCAGAAGGCGGAACAGGCGCATGATCGCTCCTTGGATGTGCGACAATCAGGTTACTTTATAACGCATCATAGCGATGGAGAGGCGTGTGACGGAAGCATCCTTTTTGATTCGCGCGGAACAGGTGACCGTCGAGCGGCAGGGCAACAAGCTGCTCGACAGGGTCAGCCTGGCGGTCGCGCCGGCGCGGATCGTCACCCTGGTCGGGCCCAATGGCTCGGGCAAGACCACCCTGGTGCGCGTGTTATTGGGGCTGATCACGCCGGATACCGGCAGGGTGGAGCGCCGCGCCGGTCTGGTGGTCGGCTATGTGCCGCAGCGCTTCCAGGCGCCGCCCAGCCTGCCGATGGACGTGGATGCCTTCCTGAAGCTGGCGGATGCGGGGGCGGCCGGGCGGCGATCCGAGGTGCTGGAGGGCCTGAACGCCGGCTATCTGCTGCACCGTCCGCTGCACGCCCTGTCCGGGGGGGAGATGCAGCGCGTGCTGCTCGCTCGCGCCCTCTTGCGCCAGCCGGAACTGCTGGTGCTGGACGAACCCGCCCAGGGCCTGGATGTGCACGGCCAGCAGGAGTTGTATGCCCTGATCGCGCGTCTGCGTGACGACACCGGCTGCGGCGTGCTGATGGTCTCGCACGACCTGCACCTGGTGATGGCGGCCACCGACGAGGTGGTCTGCCTGGAGCGGCACGTGTGCTGCATGGGCACCCCGGAGGCGATCAGCCGCCATCCGGAATACCTGCGCATGTTCGGTCCCGACTGGGAGGGCTTCGCGCTCTACCAGCACCAGCACGACCATCATCACGACCTGCACGGCAATGTGGTGCCGCATGGGCGGCAACACGGGCCGGCGTGCGGCAACGGGTGCACGCATGACTGACTTCATCATTCCCGAATTCTTGTGGCGCGCCCTGCTGGGTGGCATCGGTGTGGCCCTGCTGGCCGGACCGCTCGGTTGTTTCGTGGTCTGGCGGCGAATGGCCTATTTCGGCGAGACCCTGGCCCATGCGGCCTTCCTCGGCGTGGGCCTGGGGCTGTTGCTGCACCTGGAACCGATGCTCGGGGTGGCGGCGGTGGGGGCGGTGATCGCCATCCTGCTGGCCCGGCGTCATCCATCCGACGGACTGGCCGAGGACACCCTGCTCGGGCTGCTGGCGCACAGCAGCCTGGCGCTAGGCCTGGTGGTGCTGGCCTTCATGGAGGAGGTTCGGGTCGACCTGTTCGCCTATCTGTTCGGCGACATCCTCGCCTTGCGACCTGAGGAGCTGCTGTGGGTCGCGCTGGTCGATGTGCTGGGGCTGCTGGTGCTGGCCCGGATGTGGCAGGGCCTGCTCGCGCTGACCGTGCACGAGGAACTGGCAGCGGTGGAAGGACACCGGGTGATGGCGCTGCGCCTGGGGTTCATGCTGGTGCTGGCGGCATTCGTCGCGCTGGCGATGAAGCTGGTCGGCATCCTGCTGACGGTGGCGATGCTGATCATCCCCGCCGCCGCCGCGCGTCGGCTGGCGCGTACTCCGCTGCAGATGGCGGCGGGCGCGGCGGCGGTCGGGGTGCTGGCGGTCGTCCTGGGCCTGGCCGCCTCGCTGCATTACGACACGCCCGCGGGTCCCTCCGTGGTGGTGGCCGCTGCGGCCCTGTTCATCCTGTTGCGCGCCTTGCCGCGCCGAGGTTGATCCGTCTGGTAGCCCGGATGGAGGCCCTAGCCGGAATCCGGGAGTCTCTTCCCGGATTTCGCTACGCTTCATCCGGGCTACTGGGCTACTAGGTTGATCAGCCCTTGACCGGCGGCAGCCAGAGGATGATGTGCTCTTCGAGTTCGTCCGGCGGTACGTCGCGCGCGGATACACAGCGTCCGGCCGCGGAATGGCCCGCTTTTCGGGTGGAGTCGGGATCGCTCGTGACCAGCGGGTGCCAGTCCGGGAGGTCGCGCCCTTCGGCGACCAGGCGGTAGGCGCAGCTTGGCGGCAGCCAGCGGAACACGGCGCCTTCACCCACAAGATTCTCGGGACGCAGCACGGTGCAGCCGGGCACGCGCTGCCGGCGGTGGGCGTAGTCCGAGCAGCGCGCGGTGGCGCAATCCAGCAGCGCGCAGGCGACGTCGGTGGTGTAGACGATGCCGTCGTCCTCGTCCTCCAGCTTGTGCAGGCAGCACAGTCCGCAGCCGTCGCAGAGGCTTTCCCATTCCTCGCGCGTCAGTTCGGTCAGGGTCTTGCTCTGCCACCAGGCGGTCATGGCGTGACATCCCTCGCGGGACAGGGCAGCCGGCATCCGGTCGGGACGGTTTCGGCGGCGAGGCCAGGGCAGTGCGGCATGAGCGGAATCGGGTGTGAGCCGGGGTTGAGCGGACCGCGAGTCTAGCTCATTCAACCGGGCTGTCGTGGGCGGCCAGTTTCATGGCCTGGCTGACCTCGTGCTGGGCCTGGCGGGCAAGCTGGCTGCGGGAGAGTTCATCCGGCGCGATGACGGGCAGGAAATGCACTTCGGCCACCAGGCCGTCCTCCGCCACGATGCGCTGGAGGGTGTCGTTGAAACTATCGTCGTCAATGTAGGCCGCGCGTGGGTTGGGCTGGCCATGCGCGTCGAGATACCTGATGGCGATGGGTTGCACGAGGACGTGCGCATCCAGGGCGGGCTGCAGCAGGCGGGCATGGAAGCGGCGCAGGCGGAGGCCGTCGGTGGTGGTCCCTTCGGGGAACAGCACCACGCCGTGGCCGGCGCGGAGTACGTCCGCAATCTGGCGGGAGGCATCCTGCTGGCCGTTGCCGCGCGCGAGGAAGATGGCGCCGGAACGGGCCGCGAGCCAGCCAATCAGCGGCCAGCCGCGTATCTCTGTCTTGGACAGGAAGCAGGCGCGCTCAAGCTGGCTGCCGAGTACCGGAATGTCGAGCCAGGATATGTGGTTGCAGGCGTACAGCGCGCCCGGCACGGGCTGGCCGTGCACGGTGACGTGCAGGCCGAGGGCCGTGCACGCCTCCGCGTGCCACGCACGGATGGTGCGTGCACCGCGGGGGGCGAAAGGATTGCCGTAGAACGGGGTCTTGATCAGGCCGAGCAGGAGATGCGCGGCCAGTCGGAGCAGTTTAAGCCGCCTCGCGAGCGGACGGGCTGGAGTCATTCTGGATGGGGGCCTGGCGCTGGACGAAGTGGCGATGATAGCGCGCCTGCAGGCGCTCGACATCGAGCAGGATGAAGATGTCGGCGCAGTCGAAGTCCGGGTCCCAGCAGGGCTCGCCGCAGACCTGGGCGCCGAGGCGCATGTAGGCCTTCAGCAGCGGCGGCATGCGGATCTTGCCGTCGGCGGTGGCGTTCGCATCCTGACCGACACTCGGGGCCGGCAGCGGCAGGCGCGGGGCCACGCGGTGTTCTGCCGGGCTCATGAACTTGCCGCGCAGCTCGTCCATGATCTGGCGCGCGGCGGCGCCGCCATCGCTCATCGGGATGCTGGCGCAGCCGAACAGGTGGCCGATGCGGTGGATGTCCATGAAGCGGGCCAGGCCCTGCCAGAGCATGCCGATGGTGGCGCCGTTGCGATAGTCCGGGTGGACGCAGGTGCGGCCGATTTCCATCACCCGGCCCGGCAGGCGGCCGATCATGTCCATGTCGAACTCGTTGGCCGAGTAGAAACCGCCGGCCAGCTGGGCCTGGGTGTCGGTCAGGATGCGGGTGCTGGCGACGACCTCGTCGGTTTCCTGGTCGATCACCAGCAGGTGGTGACAGAAGGGGTCGTAGTGGTCGAATTCGAGCCCCTGGGCGTCGACCTGGGCCTGCGCGCCCATCTCCCGCACGAAGACCTGATGGCGCAGGCGTTGGCTGCGCTGGATGTCGTCGGCGTGGGTGGCGAGCTGGACTTTCAGGCGGGATTCGGGGGTATTCGTGGTCATGGCGGACCTCCGGAATTCAACTTGACAGGGCATGCTATCCACGTCGAATTGCAGTCCTGTGGCATGTTGATGACGTCTTGATGACGGGCGTGGGATGGGGGGCGGCTGAGGTATGATGCCTGCTCACAGGAGTTTCTCGCATGTCATCATCCCTTGCCCTGGCCGCGTTGCGGCTGAAGAAGAACGAAGACCGCCGCCTGCGCGCCGGCCACCCTTGGATATATAGCAACGAGGTCGATACCGCCGCCACCCCGTTGACCGCTTTCGCGCCGGGGCAGCAGGTGAAGGTGGTGGGCAATGACGGACGGGAGCTGGGGCTGGCGTACGTGAATCCGCATTCGCTGATCGCCGCGCGCCTGTTCAACCGCGAGGAGCATCCGCTCGATCGCTCGCTGATCGTGCATCGGATCAAGATCGCGCTCTCCCTGCGCGAGCGCCTGTTCCCGACCCCGCATTACCGCCTGGTGCACGGCGAGGCCGATGGCCTGCCGGGCCTGGTGGTCGATCGCTATGGCGATGTGCTGGTCGCGCAGATCACCACCGCCGGGATGGAGGCGGTGCGCGACGCGTTGGTCGACGCGCTGGTCAAGGTGCTCAAGCCGAGTGGCATCCTGCTGCGCAACGACACCGCCAGCCGCGAGCTGGAGGGGCTGGAGAAGGGCATCGAGCTGGCCTTTGGCGAGGTGCCGGAACAGGTCGAGCTGATCGAAAACGGCGCGCGCTTCATGGTGCGTCCTTGGGACGGCCAGAAGACAGGCTGGTTCTATGACCAGGCCGACAACCGCGCGCGCCTGCCGCGCTACGTGAAGGGCGCGCGGGTGCTCGACCTGTTCAGCTACATGGGCGGCTGGGGCGTGCAGGCCCTGCGCCATGGCGCGAGCGAGGCGGTGTGCGTGGATGCCTCCGCGCTGGCGCTGGAGCAGACCAGGGTGAATGCCGGGCTGAACGGCATCGAGGCGGGCCTGTCGACCATCGAGGGTGACGTGTTCGAGGTGCTCAAGGGGCTGCGCGAGGAGCGCCAGCGCTTCGATGTGGTGGTCTGCGATCCGCCCGCCTTCATCAAGCGCCGCAAGGACGTGCAGGCAGGGCTCGAAGCGTATCGTCGGGTCAACCAGATGGCGATGCAGGTGCTGAGCCGGGACGGCATCCTGATCTCCTGTTCATGCTCCCATCACCTTCAGCGCGATAAGCTGCCGGAACTGATGTGGGCCGCCGCGCGGCATGTCGACAGGACGATGCAGATCCTCGAGTTCGGTCGCCAGGGCGTGGATCATCCCGTGCATCCGGCGATCCCGGAGACGGATTACCTCAAGGCGGTCTACGCCCGCATCATTCCGGCGTAACCCTCAGGGACATCTCATGCTTGTCTATCCGCATATCGACCCCGTCGCCCTCCAACTGGGCCCGCTCAAGATTCACTGGTATGGCCTGATGTACCTGATCGGCTTCGGGCTGTTCTGGTGGCTGGGCAAGCGGCGGGCGGAAGGCAAGGGCTTCAAGCGTGAGGAACCGGCCGACCTGCTGTTCTACGGCGCGCTGGGTGTGATCCTGGGCGGGCGGATCGGCTATGTCCTGTTCTACAAGTTCCAGACCTTCCTCGGCGACCCGCTGATGCTGCTGCGCGTGTGGGAGGGCGGCATGTCCTTCCACGGCGGGCTGCTCGGCGTGATCCTGGCGATGGCCTGGTATGCGCACAAGACCGGCCGGCATTTCTTCACGGTGGCGGATTTCATCGCCCCGCTGGTGCCACCCGCGCTGCTGGCCGGGCGGATCGGCAATTTCATCAACGGCGAGCTGTGGGGGCGGCCGACCGACCTGCCCTGGGGCATGGTCTTCCCGCATGTCGACCAGCTCGCCCGTCACCCCTCGATGCTGTACGAGGCCTTCCTGGAAGGCATCGTGATGTTCGCGGTGCTGTGGTGGTTCTCCTCGAAGCCGCGGCCGCGCATGGCGGTGTCCGGGCTGTTCCTGCTGCTCTATGGACTGTTCCGTTTCCTGGTCGAGCAGGTGCGCGAGCCGGATGCCCATCTTGGTTTCATCTTGGGCGGCTGGCTCAGCATGGGTATGCTGTTGTCCTTGCCGATGATCCTGATCGGCGCGGCCTTTATCGTCCTGGCTTATCGAACCAAGCGGGTTGAAGCATGAAGCAGTATCTGGAACTGATGCGTCACGTGCGCGAGCACGGCATCGAGAAACACGATCGCACCGGCACCGGCACGCGCAGCGTGTTCGGTTACCAGATGCGCTTCAACCTCGCCGAAGGCTTCCCGCTGGTCACCACCAAGAAGCTGCACCTGAAGTCCATCATCCATGAACTGCTGTGGTTCCTGCGCGGCGACAGCAACATCGCCTACCTGAAGGAGCACGGCGTCAGCATCTGGGACGAATGGGCGGACGCGCAGGGCGAGCTGGGGCCGGTCTACGGCGTGCAGTGGCGTTCCTGGCCGATGCCGGACGGCGGGCATATCGACCAGATGAGTCAGGTGATCGAGCAGATCAGGACCAACCCCGACTCGCGCCGCCTGATCGTCTCCGCCTGGAACGTCGGCCAGATCGAGCAGATGGCCCTGCCGCCCTGCCATGCCTTCTTCCAGTTCTACGTGGCGGACGGCAGGCTGTCCTGCCAGCTCTACCAGCGCAGCGCGGACATCTTCCTCGGCGTGCCGTTCAATATCGCGAGCTACGCCCTGCTGACCATGATGGTGGCGCAGGTCACCGGGCTGAAGCCAGGCGACTTCGTTCATACCCTGGGTGATGCACATCTGTACCTGAACCATATGGAACAGGCGGACGCCCAACTCGCGCGCGACCCGTTGCCCTTGCCGCGCATGCGATTGAATCCCGAAGTGACGGACATCTTCGCCTTCCGGTTCGAGGATTTCCTGCTGGAAGACTACCAGAGTCACCCCCATATCAAGGCCCCGGTGGCCGTCTGATCGGAGTCCGACATGACCGAAAACCTCACCACCCTGCTCAAGGCCAAGCGCGCCGTCGACAGCCTCGGCGGCCTGCTGATGGTCGTGCTGCACAACCTGATGCTGCTCGTCATCACGGTCGCCACCATCTGGTCGGCGCTGGGCGAGTTCTCTCACATCTTCGTCGGCGAGGCGCCCTCGCTGAAGGACATCCTGCTGCTGTTCATCTACCTGGAAATCCTGGCGATGGTCGGCATCTATTTCCGCACCCACCGCCTGCCGGTGCGCTACCTTGTGTACATCGCCATCACCGCGCTGACCCGTATCCTCGTGGTCGATGTGAAGACCATGGGGGTGCAGGAAATCCTTGTGTTCAGCGGCGCCATCCTGATCCTGACCCTGGCTGTGCTGATCCTCAAGTTCGGTTCGGCGCGTTACCCCAGTCATCCGCCCGTCGAATAAGATGCGTATCACCATCATCGCCGCCATGGACACCCAGCGCCTGATCGGCAAGGGTGCTGGCCTGCCCTGGCGACTTCCCGCCGACCTCAAGCACTTCAAGGCCCTGACCCTGGGAAAGCCGGTCATCATGGGGCGCAAGACCTTCGAGACCATAGGCAAGCCGTTGCCAGGGCGCACCAATATCGTCATTTCGCGTGATCCGGACTATGCCCGCGAGGGGGTGGTGGTCGCGCATGACTTGCAGGAAGCTCTGGATGTCGCCCAGCAGGTTGCGGGGCCGGAAGCCGAGGTGATGGTGGCGGGTGGCGCGAACGTGTATTTCCAGTTCCTGCCGCGTGCCGATCGCATGGAGCTGACCCTGGTGCATGGCCAGTTCGAGGGGGACGCCTGGTTCCCGGCCTATGACCGTCGTGACTGGGGCGTGATCCGCGAGGAGCATCATCCTGCGGATGCGGACAATGGCACGGCCTACAGTTTCATCACCCTTCAGCGCCGCCATCCGCATGACCGAGAAGCTCTCAAGGTCAGCTTCGGGCGCTGGTAGACCTTAGGGAATCGCTGAAAAATTCAGCGATTCCCGTTTGCGGCAGGAGGCCGCAATGCGAACAAGGGCGTAAGCCCTTGATTCGCGGAGCCCGTCGCGGACATGAGCCGCGACGAGGCGAGCTGAAAAAAATCCAAGGATGGATTTTTTCAGCATTTCCTTAGAGTAGTCAGCGGCCGAGGCGCAGCGCATAGCAATCCAGCGAGCCTGCTGCTGACCACTGACCACTGACCACTAGCCCGGACCGGGCTTCTGATAGCTGGCGCAGTCTTCGCTGACCATCGGCAGATGAACATCATCCAGCCTCACCGCGGTCAGTTTCGCGCCCCACAGGCAGCCTGTGTCCAGCGCCAGCGCGCCCGGCAGTCGGGTGCGCCCGAGGGTGGACCAGTGGCCGAAGACCACGGTGGCGCCCAGGGGGGGGCGAGGAGCGTCGAACCAGGCCTGCACGCCTTTCGGCGCCTGCTCCGGCGGACACTTGAGTTTGAATTCCATGCTCCCGTCCGTGGTCAGGTAGCGCATCCGGGTCAGCCCGTTGACCGTGTAGCGCAGGCGATCCAGGCCTTGCAGCGAGGCATCCCAGCGGTCCGGGTGGTCGCCATACATTTCGGCCAGGAAATCGTGCACCGCATCGCCAGCCAGCACGGCCTCGACCTCGCGAGCGCAGGCCTGTGCGGTGGGGATGTCCCAGGCCGGCGGGATGCCGGCGTGCACCAGCACGGCGGCCAACCCGGCGTCGTGGTGCAGCAGCCTCTGGCGGCGCAACCAGTCGATCAACTCATCGCGGTCCGGCGCGTCGAGGATCGGGCCGAGGGTGTCCTTGCCCTTGCTCTTCTTGCCGCCCAACGCGACGGCAAGAAGGTGCAGGTCATGGTTACCGAGCACGGTGATGGCGGACTCGCCCAGGTTGCGTACGAAGCGCAGGGTTTCCAGGGACTGCGGCCCGCGATTGACCAGGTCGCCAACCAGCCACAGGCGGTCATGCGCCGGGTCGAAGGCGAGTTTGTCCAGCAGGCGTTGAAGTGGATCCAGACAACCCTGCAGGTCGCCTACGGCATAGGTGGCCATCAGCTTTCATCCTTGTGCAAAACGATGTGACGGAACCAGCCTTTCATGAAGGCCGGAACATCGTGGCGCAGGGTAAGCCCCGGACATTGCGAGAGTGTGTCTTCGAACACCACGTCCGTGCGGGTGGCGATACGCCGGGTCAGCACATTGAGTGCGCGGCGCAGGGGGGCGCGCTGGCCAGGGCGCAGGAACTTGTCGAGGATGAGGATCTCGCCGCCCGGTTTCAGCACGCGCGCGGCCTCGCACAGGGCTCGTGCGGGATCGGGCACCACGGCCAGGATCAGGTGCATGACGACGCGGTCGAACTCGCCGTCGTCGAAGGGCAGGCTCATGGCGTTGCCGAGCATCAGGCGGATGGGCGTGTGATGGCGCTGGGCACGCCGGCGCGCGCGGTCGAGCATCGCGGGGGTGATGTCGATCCCTGTGTAGTCGGCATCACCGGGCAGATAGGGGAGGTCCAGCCCGCTCCCCACGCCAACGATCAGTATCCGCTTGCCGTGCCAGTCCGGTAGCAACTCGATGCTGCGGCGGCGCACCCGACGGGTGGCGGAGCTGTCGATCAGACGGTCGTAGATCGGCGCCCACAGGGTGTAGGCGCGGCGCAGGGGCGTGGTCGCCTGTTCGTTGCCGGCGCTCATCCGGGCCTCCACGCCTTCGGCCATCCTTGAGTCCCTTGCGGGTGACATGGCCGTGGGGGCATCAGTGCAGCACCCTCGGTATGGAGAGAGTGAAGCGAGGGATGGGCACGATGAAGCGCTCGCCATCCTCGGTGGTGAACAGATAGTCGCCCTGCATGGTGCCGACCGGGGTGGCGATCACTGCTCCGCTCGAATAGGTGTAGCTCTCGCCGGGGGCGAGGAGGGGCTGATCGCCGACCACGCCGGGGCCGCGTACTTCTTCCACCCGGCCATCGCCGTGGGTGATCAGCCAATGGCGCTCAAGCAATCGTGCTGGGACCTCGCCCACGTTACGCAGGGTGATGGTGTAGGCGAAAGCGTAACGGTTCTGGGCCGGGTCGGAGTGCTGCTCCAGGAACGAGGTCTCGGGCGAGACCTCGATTCTGGCGTGCGGTTCGGGTTCGTTCATGGCGGTCGTTGCGGAGGTGGTGCTGATCATTCTAGCAGTCTGTCGGGCGCGGGCGGCTCAACTCCGGGAGGTCTGAGTCCCGGCCTCCCTCCTCTCAAATCGCGGCGGCTTTCACGTCAACGTGCCATTCAAGTGCGGCCTGGCGTTGCAAGCATGCGATGGGAAGCCGCGATGCGGGTTCGTTCAGTACTGCGGAGAGGGCGTCACGCTTGTCCTCGCCGGCGACCATCACGATGCGATGGCGGGCAGCGGCAATCAGGCGGCGGCCGAGTGAGATTCGATGGCTGCCCAGCTTTTCCACCCAGACCGGCAAGACGAAACCTTCGCGGTCCTCCAGCGCGGTGGTGCCGGGAAACAGCGAGGCAAAGTGGCCGTCCGCGCCCATGCCGAGCAGGACCAGGTCAAACTCGGGAACCGGGGTGTCGCCCAGTCGCTCGCGCAGCAGGTCACCGTAGCGCGCGGCATCCTGGTCCGGGCGGTCCGGTGTCGTCACCATCGGGAAAAAAGAGGGCGGGGAGGATAGGCGATCGAGCAAGGCCTCGCGCACCATGCGCGCGTTGCTGTCGGGATGGTCGGCGGGTACGCAGCGCTCGTCGCCAAGGTACAGCTCGGTGCGATCCCAGGGCAGCCGTTCCCGCCAGGCCGGGCTGGCGAGCCGTTCATAGAGCGCGCGCGGCGTGCGTCCGCCGGACAGGGCGACGGTGAACCGGCCGTGCTCGCGAATCGCCTCCCCGGCCAGCACGGCCCAGCGCTCGGCGACGGCTTCGGCGAGGGCGGCGGTGTCGGGGTGGGTGTGAAGCGTAGCCGTCATGGTGCCTTATCTGTAGGAGCGAGCTTGCTCGCGAAGGTGGTTTGATCGCGGGCTTGCGCCAGCTTCGCGTTAGCAAGCTCGCTCCTGCAGGCCACCCGGCTGAGCGATGCGAACTCCTCAAGGCTCAGAGTTTCCGGTCGGCGGATCGGATCGATCCCGGCCGATTCGAAGCCCTCCTCGTCGACGAAGCCCTTGAGCCCGTTGCGCAGGGTCTTGCGACGCATGTTGAAGGCCTGCGCGACCATCCGGTCGAACAGCTTCTTGTCGCCCACGTCCACTGGCGGTTCGGCATAGGGCGTCAGGCGGACGATGCCCGACTCGACCTTGGGTGGGGGATTGAACGCGCCGCGTCCGACGTGGAACAGGAACTCGACCCGCGCGTGATACTGGGCCATCACCGACAGGCGGCCGTAGTGCTCCGTGTTCGGCGCGGCAGCCAGGCGTTGGCAGACTTCCAGTTGCAGCATGAAGGTCATGTCGCTGATGGCTGGGCGGCCGTCGATGGTCTGCTCGAACAAGTGGAACATCAGCGGGGTGGAGATGTTGTAGGGCAGATTGCCGATGACCCTGAGCATTTCGCCCGGTTTCACAAGATCGGCAAAGCGAAACTGCAGCGCGTCGATCTGGTGGATGATCAGTTCACCCTTGCCATCGCAGGCGGCCGTCAGGTGTGGAATCACGTCACGGTCCAGTTCGACCACGTCCAGCCGCTGGCAGCGCTCCAGTACTGGCACGGTCAGCGCGCCGAGGCCGGGGCCGATCTCGACGATGCGCTGCCCTGAGTCAGCATAGGGGCGGGGGTCGATGGCCTGGACGATGCGCATGATCACGCCGCGATCATGCAGGAAATGCTGGCCGAAGCGCTTGCGGGGAATATGCGTGGTCATGCTTTTTTTGATGAGATCTTCGCAACGGCCATGGTGTGCGCCATCAGCACAGCCTGGCGCAGGCTGTCGACCCGCGCGCGGCCGGTGCCGGCGAGCTCCAGCGCGGTGCCGTGGTCGACCGAGGTGCGCAGCAGCGGCAGGCCGAGGGTGATGTTGACCGCCTCGCCGAAACCCGCGTACTTGAGCACGGGCAGGCCCTGGTCGTGGTACATGGCGAGCACGGCGTCCGCGCCCTGCAGGCGGTCGCGGGTGAACAGGGTGTCGGCGGGTAGCGGGCCGATCAGGTCCAGACCCTCGGCGCGCAGGCGCTCGAGCACCGGTTCGATGATTTCGATCTCCTCGCGCCCGAGGTGGCCGCCTTCGCCCGCGTGCGGGTTGAGTCCGGCAACAAGGATGCGCGGACGGGCGACGCCGAAGCGTTCGCGCAGGTCGTGTTCGAGGATGTGGCAGACCCGCTCCAGGGTGGGCTGGTCGATGGCATCGGCAACCGACCGCAGGGGAAGGTGAGTGGTGGCGAGGGCGACCCGGAGATGGCCGGTCGCCAGCATCATGACCGGGTAGCCGCCCGCCAGATCGGCGAGGAACTCGGTATGGCCGCTGAAAGGCACGCCTGCCTCGTTGATCACGCCCTTGTGCACGGGGCCGGTGACCAGCCCCGCGAGTTCCCCGCTCAGGCAGCCGCGGGTGGCGATGCGCAGGGTGTCGAGCACGTAGCCGGCATTGGCCGGGTCGAGGCGGCCCGGCTCGACGGGGGCGCGCAGCGGGACCGGGTAGACGGTCAGTTCGCCCGCGTTGGGCAGGCGTGGCAGGCGATGATGGTCGTGCGGGATCAGGCGCAACGGCAGGCCGAGCTTTGCGGCACGTGCCTCGAGCAGTTCGGGGTCGGCGAAGGCGACCAGTTCGAGCGGATGGGCTTCCTGGGCGAGCAGGATGGCGAGGTCCGGCCCTATCCCGGCAGGTTCGCCAGGAGTGAGGGCCAGCTTCAGTGCGGTATTCACTTCTTCGCGCTGTTTCCGGCGCTGGCGCCGATCAGGACCTCGACGAAGGCCTCGTCGCGCAGGCGGCGCTGCCAGCGTTCGAGCTCCTCCTCGGCCTTGCGACGGCCAATGGCCTCACGCGCCTGCTGGCGGACGAACTCGGCATTGCCGCTGGCATCACGCCGTTCCAGCACCTGCAGGATGTGCCAGCCAAACGGTGAGCGGAACGGCTCGCTGACCTGACCGGGTTCAGTGCTGTTCATCACCTGCTCGAAGGCCTCGACCATCATGCCGGGACGGGCCCAGCCGAGGTCGCCACCGCGTTCGGCGGAGCCCTTGTCATCGGAATAGGTGCGGGCCAGGGCGGCGAAGTCCTCGCCTTTCTCGATCCGGGCGCGCAACTCGCTCAGGCGGCGGCGTGCCTCGTCATCCGACACGTTCTCGCGCGGCTGGATCAGGATGTGGCGGGCATGGGTCTCGGTAAGCTTGGCTTCACCGTTTTGCGCGCCACGGGTTTCCTGCAGCTGGACGATATGGAAGCCGCTCGGCGAGCGGATCAGTTCGGAGGTCTGGCCGGGGTTCAGGTTGCGCACTGCCTCGGCATAGATCGTCGGCAGTTGCTCGGCCGGGCGCCAGCCGAGATCTCCGCCATCCAGGGCGTCACGCGCCTCCGAATGGCGCGCGGCCACGCTCGCGAAGTCGGCGCCTCCCCGCACCTCCTTCAGCGCGGTTTCGGCCTTGGCGCGAGCCTTGGCGATATCGTCCGGGCTGGCGGATTCGGGCAGGGCCACGAGGATGTGGCGGACACGGAATTCGGCCATTTCCCCGGTCTTGATCTGCTTGCTGGCGAGGAAATCCTCGATCTCCTTGTCGGAAATCTGCATCCGGTCGAAGACTTCGCGCTTGTGCAGGCGACCGAGGATCATTTCCTTGCGCACCTGCTCGCGGAAGCTGGGCCAGGAGGTGCCTTCCTTGGCGAGCGCGGCACGGAACTGCTCGACGGTCAGGCCATTGTCGCTGGCGATGCCGCGCACCGCGTTGTCGAGCGACAGATCGTCGATGCTGATGCCGGTCTGCCTGGCGAACTGCAGCTCGGCGCGTTGGGTGATCATGCGGTCCAGTACCTGCTGCATCAGCACCTCGGTGGGAGGCACCGCGCGGTTGCGGCTCCTGAGCTGGTTGCTGATGCGCGCCATCTCGGCGGCCAGTTCGCGTTCGGTGATGGCCTCGTTGTTGACGATCGCCACCACCCGGTCGAGCGGCTCCAGTTGACCCTGCGTGTCCGGCTGGGGTGCGGGCTGGGCGAGGACGGCGGCGGGCTGGGTCAGGGCGAGCAGGATGCCGGCGGCGGCCAGGGCTTCGAGCGCCTTTCTCCCGATGGGAGCCTGGGTCAGGGCTGACCGGAGGGTGCGAGGACGGGAAAAACGGCGCATGAATGGATAGCCCACGGAATGGTCCCTATTGGAGCAGGTTCAGGGTGGATGGTTCAGGGCGGGATATCCCGCTCCCAACGATAGGACGCCCCCACGGATGGGGTGCGATCACATCCGGTCAGAAGCCAAGAATATCACGTTCGATCTGGCTGTCAGCCTGCCCTCCCAGGCCGCCAAGCCCCTTCAGCTCAAGCTGGATCAGCACTGCCGTGTCGGTCTCGATCGCGTCCGGGGTCGGGGTGTCGACCACGTAGCGGCGCGCGCCGACGCGCAGTCTCCAGCAGCAGCTTTCGTATTCGAAGCCTGCGAGCGCGCGGATGATGGATTCGCCCTTGAGGTCCTGCACGGCGCTGCCGAACAGGCGCCATTGCCGGCTGACCGGCCAGGCGAAGGAGGCGCCGATCTGCTCGAGGTCGGGTAGCCCCGGATCGTCCTTGTGCTGGGCGTAGTGCAGGTTGAACAGGCGCTGGTCCTCGCCTCGGAAGGTGAGCAGGGCATAGGTCTGGGTCAGCTTGTCGAGGCCGGAGGCGGTCGCGGCGGTCAGGCGGAGTCGCCAGTGACGACTGAAGCCGAAACCGATCTCCCCCATCACCTCGCCGGCGCCTGCCGGGTTGGGGTCGCCGTCGCTGTAGAGGGTGACGCGCTCCTCGCTGAAGCGGTAGCGTTGGCCGATGGCGACACTGGCGCGTTCGAAACCTTCCCGCGCATCCAGCGCGCGCCAGGTGAGGGCGTAGCTGAGCGCGTTGGCATCTCCCAGGCGGTCGCGTCCGTTGAAGCGGTTGGGGCTGAACAGGCGAGACAGGCTGGGTGTGACCAGGCTGGTGTCGAACAGCTGCCAGTCCTGTTCGCGGTAGGGTACATAGAGATAGTAGAGGCGCGGTTCGAGTTGCTGGTGCAGGGTCTCGCCGAAGCGATCGAAGAACAGGCGGGTGTCGAGGCTGGCGATCGGTGCGGTGCGGTCGTGCGTACTGTCGTCCAGCTGGTAATGGACGCTATCCAGCGCCAGGCGCGGAGTGATGGTGTACCAGCTCTCGTGTACAGGCAGGCTGAGCGCGGGCTGGATGGCATAGCGCTGGCCCTGCGGTTTGCTTTCGAGCTCGTGGCGGAAATGGGCGGCCTCGCTGTCCAGTCCGAACCTCAGGGGGCCGAGCTCCTCGCTGCCGGTCAGGCGGATCTGCGGCATGCGCTGGTAGGGGCGGCCCGCCTCGCTCACGTTGTAGGTGAGGGTTTGCCACTGCTGGGCGTTGAGGAGCAGGGTCCAGTTGCCGAAGCCTCGGGTGACGAGGGCGTGGGATTCCAGGTAGTCGGTGGTGCTGCCCCAGGCGCTGAGGCTGAAGTCACGCAGGAAATCCATGTCGGAGGCCCGGCGGATGGCGAGCGAGCCATCCCATGCGCCGAGCCGGCTGTCGGCGAGAGCGTTGACGAGGTGGCGACTTTCGCCGCGCTCATCGTCGTGCGGCAGCCAGTCGAGATTGATCTGGCCGCGCCCGCCATGCCAGAGCTGACGGTATTCGCCTTGCAGCATCAGGCCGCGCTTGCTCATCGGGCGGAAGGTGAGGGTGGCGTCTCGTTCAGGCGCGATGTTCCAGTAGTAGGGCACGCTGATTTCCAGGCCACGCTGGCTGCCGAAACCGATCATGGGATAGAGGAAGCCACTGGCTCGTCGATCGTCGAGGGGGAAGTCGAGCCACGGCGAGTAGAACAGCGGCATGCCCTTGAAGCGCAGCCAGGTGTCGTGCGCCACACCCCGGCCGCGCGCGTGGTCGAGGTCCATGCTGCGCGCCTCCAGCACCCAGTCGCGCTGCTCCGCCGGGCAGGAACTGAGGCTGACCTCTTCCAGATGGTCCTGTTGTTCGTTGAGCCGGATGACCTGGCGGCTCTCGCCGGAGAGATGGTTCTGGAGCAGCCAGAAACGCACGGTCTCGAGCTGGCCGCGATCCTCGTTCGGCCAGAAGGTGCCCTGGCGGGCGAACAGGATGCGTGTGCTGTCCCAGTAGCGCAGATCGCCTTCGATTTCGGCCTTCCCGGGGGCGAGAGAATAGAGGATGTGCTCGGCCAGCAGGCGCTGGTCGCCGCGCTGCAGGCGGACGTCACCCTCCATATCGGCCGCCTGACCGTCGTGGCGGACGTGATCCGCTTCGGCTTCAGCGGGGGCAGTGGGGGGAAGCGCGGGAAGGTCGGGAAGTGGTGGACCGAAGGGCGGGCAGAGGTCGTAGGGATCGCGCGCCTGCGCGCCGGTCGTCAGGCCCAGTGCGAGGAGCAGGGCGAGCGGTGCGCGCGGGAATTGCCGGCTGGCCATGCGCGCGCCCCGGTCGCTGGTCAGTCCAGGTTGTCGATGATGGTGCGGAAGTCCGCGAAGATGGCTTCCATCGAGCGCTGGCCATCGACGCTGTGAAGCTTCCCTTCGGCCTTGTAGAAGTTGATCAGCGGCGCGGTCTGCTGTTCGAACACGTGCAGGCGCTTGGCCACGGTTTCCTCGTTGTCGTCGGCGCGCTGGGTCAGCTCGCCGCCGCAGGTGTCGCACACGCCGGCCTTGCGCGGGGCGTGGGTGTACTTGTTGAACACCGCGCCGCAGCTGCTGCAGGTCATGCGGCCGGTCAGGCGCTGCATCAGGTCCTCGAAGGGGACATCCAGCAGGATCGCGGCCTGCAGCGGCTTGCCAAGGTCGGCGAGCATGGCGTCCAGCGCGCTGGCCTGGGCCAGGTTGCGCGGGAAACCGTCGAGGATGAAGCCGTTGCGGGTGTCGTCCTCGTCGAGGCGCTCGCGGATCATGCCGAGCACGATGTCGTCGGAGACCAGCTGGCCGTTGTCCATCGCCTGCTTGGCCTTGAGGCCCAGCGGGCTGCCTGCGGCGACCTGGGCGCGCAGCAGGTCGCCGGTGGAGATCTGCGGCACCTTGTAGTGCTCGACCAGGAACTTGGACTGGGTGCCCTTGCCCGAACCGGGGGCGCCGAGGAGAACGATACGCATGCTTTGATGTCCCACGATGTTGCAGGTGCCGCATGGCCGGCACGCATTCAAGCAGCTTATAATACACGCTCGATTCAACATCACGAGGCATGGTGCATGCAGCTTGAGCATATCCCGGCGGGCAAAAGCGTCCCGGACGACATCAATGTGGTGATCGAGATCCCGGCCCAGGGCGCTCCGGTCAAGTACGAGATCGACAAGGACAGCGGCGCCCTGGTGGTGGATCGCTTCATGGCCACCGCCATGTTCTACCCCTGCAACTACGGCTTCATCCCGCACACCCTGTCCGACGACGGTGATCCGGTCGACGTGCTGGTGGTGACCCCGACCCCGCTGATGCCGGGTTCCGTGATCCGCTGCCGCCCGGTCGGCATGCTGAACATGAGCGACGAGGCCGGCATGGACGCCAAGCTGGTGGCCGTGCCCTTCGGCAAGCTGACCCCGCTGTACGACCATGTACAGGAAGTGACGGATCTTCCGGAGCTGCTGCGCGGCCAGATCGCCCACTTCTTCGAGCAGTACAAGGCGCTGGAGAAGGGCAAGTGGGTCAAGGTGGACGGCTGGGCCGACGCGGCCGCCGCACGCGCCGAGATTGTCGCCTCGGTCGAGCGCTACAAGACCGGTGCGCTGGGCTGATCGCCCGCGCCACCTGGCCTGAGGCCTTTCACGACGCATGAAGCAGCCCAGGCCCATGGGGGATGAGGCCCGTGCGCGGGACATCCTCCTGCAACGGGCCGTGCTGGCTGCCATTCTCTGTTTTCTTCTGCTCGGCGTGGTGGTCGCGCGGGTGGCCTGGCTGCAGGTCACCGCGCACGAGCGCTTTGCCAGTCTCGCCGAGCAGAACCGTACCCGCATCGAACCCATCCCGCCGCCCCGTGGCCTGATCTTCGACCGCAACGGCGTGGTGCTGGCCGATAACGCGCCCTCCTTCCAGGTCGAGCTGGTGCCCGAGCAGGTGCCCGACATGGAGGCCACCCTGGAGCATCTCAGCGAGTTGCTTGCGCTGGATGAAGCTGAGGTCGCGCGCTTCCGCAAGACGCTCAAGGCGAGCAAGTCGTTCGACAGCATTCCGCTCAAGCTGAACATCAGCGAGGAGGAGATCGCCCGCCTTGCCATCGAGCGTCCGCGCCTGCCCGGCGTGGAGGTGCAGGCGCGTCTGACCCGCGTCTATCCGCACGTAGACAAGGTGGCGCATGCGGTGGGTTATGTCGGCCGCATCAACGACAGGGAGATGCAAGCCATAGACCCCGAGTCCTATCGCGGCACCTCGCACATCGGCAAGACCGGTCTGGAGCGGTTCTACGAGGATCGTTTGCACGGCGAGGTGGGCTACCGCAAGCTGGAGGTCGACGCGCATGGCCGTACCCTGCGGGTGCTGGAGGAAGTACCGGCCGTACCTGGCGGGGATCTTCACCTGACCCTCGACCTGCGTTTGCAGGAAGTGGCGGAGGCGGCGCTCGGGGACTTCCTCGGCGCGGTCGTTGCCCTTGATCCGCGCACGGGAGAGGTGCTGGCCTTCGTCAGCAAGCCGGGGTTCGATCCCAATCTGTTCGTCAACGGCATCCGCACCGCCGACTACAAGGCGTTGATCGAAAACCCTGATCGGCCATTGTTCAACCGGGCCTTGACGGCAGCCTATCCGCCGGGCTCGACGGTGAAGCCCGTGATGGGGTTGGCGGGGTTGGAGTACGGCTTCATCACGCCCGAATACCGCATGTTCGCGGGCCCTTATTATCAGTTGCCCAACGACAGTCACCGCTATCGCGACTGGAAGAAGGGGGGGCATGGCTGGGTCGATCTGGATCATGCCATCGCCCAGTCCTGCGATGTGTTCTTCTACGAGTTGGCCCACCGCATGGGCATCGATCGCATGCATGAGTTCTACAGCCGCTTCGGGCTTGGGCAACCGACCGGGATCGACCTCCCTGGTGAGGTATCCGGGCTGGTACCCTCGCGGGACTGGAAGCGCAGGGTCAAGAATCAGCCTTGGTATCCGGGTGAAACCCTGATTGCCGGCATCGGCCAGGGGTACATGTTGTCGACGCCAGTACAACTGGCGCAGATGGCGGCGTTACTGGCGCAGCGGGGCAAGGGGGTGCGCCCGCATCTGTGGCGCGATGCCCAGCCCGAGTCGCTGGAGCCGCTGAAACTGAAGCAGTCGCGCTACTGGAGTGTGGCTCTGGGCGGCATGGAAAACGTGGTGAACGCCGAGTATGGAACAGCCAAGCGGATCAAGGACGCACCGTACCGGATCGCGGGCAAGACCGGCACCGCGCAGGTGTTCACCATCAAGCAGACCGAGCGTTACGACGCCAAGAAGCTGGACCGCAAGCTGCACGACCATGCGGTGTTCATCGGCTATGCCCCGGCCGAGGCCCCGCGCATCGCGGTGGCGGCTTTCGTCGAGCATGGCGGAAGCGGCTCGGGGGTCGCGGCGCCGATCGTGCGCAAGGTGATGGATGGCTGGCTCCTGGATGACTACATGCAACGTGCGGCGGCGACCGAGGAAGGGGAGGGGGGGGACTGATGTCTGTGCTGCGTGAAGGCTGGAATCGGGCCATCGCGCCCTATCGTGAGGACGACGGCGCGCTGTTCCGCTGGCTTCGGCTCGATCCCTGGCTGCTGTTCGCCCTGCTGTTGCTGCTTGGTGTGAGTGTGGCCGCGGTCTTCAGTGCCTCGCACCAGAGCATGGCTCAGCTCGCGAACCTCGGCATGCGGATCGGTCTAGGGGTCATGTTGATGCTGATCATGGCGCGCATCCCGCCTCGGATCTACCAGTACTGGTCGCCCTGGCTCTTCGGTCTGGGTCTGGGATTGTTGCTGGCGGTCGAGCTGTTCGGTCATGTCGGCAAGGGGGCGCAGCGCTGGCTGGACCTCGGCTTCATCCGTTTCCAGCCGTCCGAGATGATGAAGTTGGCGGTGCCGATGATGGCGGCCTGGTATCTGGCCCAGCGTCCGCTTCCGCCGCGCCCCCTGGACGTGGTGGTGACCCTTGTCCTGGTGCTGGTGCCGATGGGCTTGATCATGCTGCAGCCGGATCTGGGTACCTCCCTCCTGGTCGGAGCGGCGGGGATCTTCGTGCTGCTGCTGGCAGGCCTGTCATGGCGCTATATCGCGGGCGGGGGGCTTGCTCTGGCGGCCATCATTCCGTTGATGTGGAACTTTGGCCTGCACGACTATCAGAAGCAGCGGGTCCTGACCCTGCTCAACCCGGAGGCCGATCCTCTCGGCACCGGCTATCACATCATTCAGTCCAAGATCGCCATCGGCTCGGGCGGGGTGTTCGGCAAGGGTTGGCTCAACAGTACCCAGTCCGGCCTGGACTTCCTGCCCGAGGGGCACACCGACTTCATTTTCGCGGTCTTTTCCGAGGAGTTCGGCCTGATCGGTGTGGTGCTGCTGATGTTGCTCTACCTGTTCATCATTCTGCGTGGGCTGGTCATCGCGGTGCGCGCGCCGACGGTCTACGCACGGCTGCTTGCGGGCAGCCTCAGTCTCAGTTTCTTTGTCTACGTGTTCGTCAATACCGGCATGGTGACCGGTCTGTTGCCGGTGGTGGGGGTGCCGCTGCCGCTGGTCAGTTACGGCGGGACCGCGATGGTGACCCTCATGGCGGGTTTCGGTATGCTCATGTCCATCCACAGTCACCGTCCCTTCCTGGCCGCCAGATGACCATGCCGATGAGAATCACCAAGCCCTTGCGCACCACCCTGCTCGCGGTCCTTTGCGCGGGTTGCGCCAGTCTTCAGGCCCAGGGCTTCGGGGCGCACGATGATGCTCAGGCCTTTGCGCGCGAGATCAGTGAGCGCAACGGCCTGAACCTTGCCGAGGTGAAGGCCGCCCTTGCACAAGCGCGTCATCAGCAGTCGATCATCGATGCGATGAACCGGCCAGCCGAGGCCAAGCCCTGGCATCTTTACCGGCCGATCTTCCTGACCGAACAGCGGATCAGCCAGGGCGCGGCGTTCTGGAGCGAGCATGCCGGGCGTCTGGCTCAGTTGGAAAAGCAATACGGTGTGCCGGCCGAGATCCTGGTCGCCATTGTCGGGGTGGAAACCGGCTATGGTCGCAACACCGGCAAGTATGCCGTGCTTGATGCGCTCGCCACGCTGGCCTTTGATTACCCCAAGCGCGCGCCGTTTTTCCGCAAGGAGCTGGAGCAGTATTTCCTGCTCGCGCGCGATGAAGGCATCCCCATCGCGAGTGCCAAGGGTTCTTACGCCGGGGCGATGGGGATGCCGCAGTTCATGCCGTCCAGCTACCGTCAGTACGCGGTGGATGGTGATGGCGATGGACGTCGCGACCTTTGGAACAATCCGGATGACGTGCTGGCCAGCGTCGCCAACTACTTTGCCCGCCACGGTTGGCAGCCGGGTGGCGAGGTGGCCTGGCCGGTCGAACTGGGTGATGCCGCCCGCTTCGACGGCCTGATGAATCGCGGCCGCGACCTGAAGGCCAAGACCACCCTCGGCGCGCTGCGCCAGTCCGGTCTGCGCCTGCCGGGGGGGGATGACACCCAGCCCGCGATGCTGATTCCCTTGCAGGAAGAGGCGGGCGATGCCTACTGGGTCGGCCTGCCCAACTTTTACGTCATCACCCGTTACAACCACAGTGCGCATTACGCCATGGCGGTCTGGCAATTGGCCCAGGCCGTGCAGAAGCGTGTCAATGGCGGCGCGGCCTCATGAGCGGAGGGGGCATCCCGAGCAGCGTGAAGCTGATCTTGCTGGCGAGTCTGCTGGCCCTGGTCGGATGCTCCTCCACCCCCACCACCCGTGACGCGGTCCCACGCGCCGAGCCCTACAGCAAGTACGGCAACCCGGCGTCCTACGAGGTGCTCGGCAAGCGCTACGAGGTGATGACGGACAACCGGGGCTATCGCGAGACCGGCATCGCGTCCTGGTACGGACCGGGCTTCCATGGCAAGCGGGCCTCGGCGGGCGAGACCTACGACATGTACGCGATGACCGCCGCGCACAAGACCCTGCGCATCCCCTGTTACGTCGAGGTTACCAACCTGCAGAACGGCAAGCGGGCCGTGGTGCGGGTCAATGATCGCGGCCCCTTCCACGATAACCGCATCATCGACCTGTCTTTCGCGGCGGCGCAGAAGCTCGGGGTGACCGGGGCCGGCACGGCCCTGGTCGAAGTACGTCACATCGAGCCGGGTGAGCCGGTCGCGCCGGACGTTTCGCCGGTGACCGTCGCCAGCGCGCCCGCGGTCCGGGCTCAGGAAAACGCGGAGGCACTCAACCGTCCCGTGCCCGAGTGGGGGCGCACTGTCTTCATCCAGGTCGGCGCCTTTTCCGATCCCGTCAATGCCGACCGACTCCGCACCCGCCTGGCGAGCGCCCAGTTCCCTCCGGTCAGTGTGGCGCGTATGGGCGATGGTCTGCACCGGGTTCGGATCGGGCCACTCGGCTCGGTCGAAGAGGCCGACGGCCTGGCCGCAAGACTGGATGCCCTGGGTGTGAGCGGGCGGCATCTTGTGGTGGAGTGACAGGAACTCGTCAGTCAGGCATGAAACTTTGGCCGCGAGCCGCTATATAAAAACTTTACGGCTTGAATGTCGGCATAGATTTTCAGTATATTAGACTTTTCTAATTAACCTGGTCCACGTGGAAGGATCGCCACATGCTTGAACAATCGGCCCTGCGGCAACTCGTCCTTGCCATCGCTCTTGGCGCTGCCGGAAGCCTTGCCCATGCGGAGACCCTGGACTTCCAGCAATGTGTCCAGCGGGCCTTGACCCAGAATCCCGACATCGAGATCAGCCAGGCGCAGATCGAACAGGCGCAGGCGGCGGTACGCCAAGCCGAGGCCAATCACCTGCCCAAGGTCAACCTGTCCATGACCGGGACTTACACCAATGACGCGCTCAACGCCTTTGGTCTCAAGCTGGGGCAGCGCAATGCGACCTTTGGCGATTTTGGTGTAAGCAGCTTCTTCGAGGCGCAGGCCAATAACTTGCCGGCGGATCAGATTCTCAAGATCGCACCTGATGATCTCAATCACCCCGGCGGCACTGGCAACGTCAACAGCCGCATCGAGGTGCTGGTGCCCGTCTACAACGGCGGTATGGTCAGCAGCTACGTTCGCCAGGCGCGTGCCTACACCAAGGCTGCCCAGGAAGGCGACGTCCATGCCCGCCAGCAGCTCGTCAAGCAGATCTTGATGGCCTACCAGGGTGTGCACGCCGCGCGTGCCTACGTGAAGGTGGGCGAGCAGGCGCAGGCTGCTTCCGAGGAATATGTGCGGATCACCGAACGCATGTCGCAGCAGGGCATGGCGGTCAGGAGCGACTACCTGAGCGCCAAGGTGCATCTGGAGGACGTCAAGGTCCAGCTGGCGCAGGCGCGTAACGCCGAGGCCGCCGCGCTGGACCAGCTGCACCTCCTGCTCGGCATGCCCTTGGCTGAGCCGCTGGACGTCGGTCCGTCCGTGATGCCGATGCCGATGCAGGGCGAATTGCCCGAACTGCTGGCCCAGGCCAAGGCCAACCACCCTGCGCTCAAGGCCATGCGCAACCAGCTCGATGGCGTGAGCGCCAACGTTGATGTGGCTCGCGCGGGCTTGCTTCCGCAATTCAATGTCATGCTGCGCCAGGACTGGAATGACCGTGACTTGGGCTTCGACTCGTCCTCCTACACCGTCGCCGGCGTACTGTCCTGGAATGCCTTCGATGCCGGCGGCACCAGCGCCGCGGTCGACCGTGCCCAGGCTGCGCGGATCGAGATGGCCGCCAGGCTACGCCAGGCCGAGGATGGCATCCAGTTCCAGCTCAAGGATGCCGCGCGCAAGACGAAAGAGGCCGACGAGCGCGTGGCCGCGCGCGAATTGGCGCTCGAGCAGGCTGAAGAAGCCCAGCGCCTGGTGAAGAAGCGTTACGAGAACGGGCTCGCGACCATGGTTGAATTGCTGGCTGCCCAGGCCCAACAGGACAAGGCGCGGGCTGACCTGGTTTCCGCCCGTTACGAGCAGATCGTGCAGCGTGCCGAATTCAAGCGTGCCGTGGGCATGCTCTCGGCTGAACAACTCTAAGGATAAGGTCCATGCGCACCTCACTCATGCCCACCAACAACATGTTTTTCGCGCCGCTGGCTTCCGCCCTCGTTTTGGGGCTTGCCCTGGCATTGCCCGGCTGTGGCCGGGAAGAGCCGTCCGAGGCGGTCAGCGTGCCGTTGCGCGAGATGCCCGCCACCCTGGTACCGGCCCAGACGGTTGAAATGTCCGTCCATGCGCCAACGGCCGGCAATGTGGTCCCGGTCGAATCGGTGCAGCTCAGTTCGCGCATGATGGGTTACATCCGTGACCTCAAGGTGGTCGAGGGGCAAGCGGTCAAACAGGGCGAGTTGCTGTTCGTGATCGATCCGGTTGACGTGCAGGGAGCGCTGGCCCAGGCCCAACAAGGCCTGATTCAGGCAGAAGCCGCCCTGAAGGATGCCAAGGCCGATTACGAGCGCTTCCAGCAGCTCTACAAGGAGCAGGTGGTCAACCGCCAGCAGTTCGAGAAGATGAAGCTGAATTACGAGGTGGCGCAGAGCCGAGTGGCCCAGGCCCGAGCGGGCCTGGCCCAGGCGCGCGGCCAGTTCGACTACACCCGCGTCACCTCGCCGATCGACGGGGTGGTGACCGGCAAGTTCGCCAACGAGGGTGACATGGCGGCGCCAGGTCATCCGGTGGTGGCGGTGGAGGACATCTCTCGCCTGCAGGTGCAGACCAGTGTGCCCGAGTCGATCTTCCGCCATTTGAGCGTGGGCATGGCGGTGGACGTCGAGCTGGATGGCCAGCCGAAGATCCAGACCGCCAAGGTCGCCCGCCTCATCCCGAATGCCGACCCGGTGGCACGCACCTATCCGGTCAAGCTCGATGTCGAGGTCCCGGGACTGCGCAGCGGCACCTTCGCTCGCGTGCTTTTCACGACCGGTACCCGCCAGGCTTTGGCCGTGCCGCAGCAGGCGCTGATCCAGCGTGCCGGCATTCTAGGCGTGTTCGTCGCGGATACCCAGAACATCGCCCAGTTTCGGATGGTGCGCACCGGCGCCCAGTCGGACGGCATGATCGAGATACTGTCCGGTTTGATGCCGGGCGAACGCGTGGTGACTGAAGGCGTCGCCGGGATGCAGAACGGCGACAAGGTCGTGCCGGCGCAGGCCAAGTCCAAGGCGGCGGAGTAAGCCATGCAGCAGCACGCCAGTCATGCCGAAACGGACGGCGGGATGAACATCGCGGGCAAGCTGGCCCGCATGTTCCTGCACTCCAAGATCACCTTGCTCATCATCATCGCGCTGTTTCTCACCGGCCTGCTGGCGCTGGCGGTGACTCCGCGCGAGTACAACCCCAAGATCGTGGTGCCGGCGGCCAACATCATCGTGGCCAAGCCGGGTGCCAGCCCCGACGAGGTGCGCCGCCTGATCGTGCGTCCGCTCGGGGCGATCATGAACGCGATGTCCGGCGTGGACCATACCTACGGCTACGCGACTCAGGACATGGGCCTGGTCACGGTCCAGTTCGAGGTGGGTCAGGATCAGGAGGAAAGCCTGGTCAAGCTGTACAACCAGTTGATGCAGAACCTGGACCGGATGCCGGCAGGCGCGTTGCAGCCCATCGTCAAGCCGATCAACGTTGATGACGTGCCCATCCTCACCATCGCCCTTGGGTCGGCGGCGCACGATGGCCAGCAGCTGCGTGAGATCGGTACCCACTTGATCGAGCATCTGCGCAACGTGCCGGGCGTGTCCTTCACCGAGGTGGTGGGCGGGCGGTCCCGCGCGGTCAACGTTTGGCTGGATCCGCAGCGCCTGGAAGCGCGCGGCCTGACCCTCGATCAGGTCAGTGCCATGCTGCAGGGCACCAATGTCTCCGCCCCGCTCGGCGAGCTGGTGGCCGACAATCGCGCCTATCCGTTACGCCTTTCCGGCTTCCTCGGCACCGCGGAGGAGGTGGCGGACATCATCGTCGGTGTTTCGAAGCAGGGCCGCCCGATCTACCTGAAGGACGTGGCTCGGGTCGAGGACGGTCCGCGTGAACTGGAGCAGGAGACGCGCCTGGCCTACGGTCCGGCCTGGGGCCTGACCCAGGGTAGGCTGGCGGGCGACATGCCGGTGCGCGGCGAATTCCCCGCCGTGACCCTGGTCCTGGCCAAGAAGGCCGGCACCAACGCGGTGGTGGTCGCCGACGCGGTGTTGTCCAAGCTGGACGAGCTCAAGCGCCAGGCCATCCCGGCGGGCGTGGAGGTGGTCGTGACACGCAACGACGGGGCCAAGGCCGACGAGGCGGTCAATACCCTGATCGAGCACCTCGGCATCGCGGTCGGCTCGGTCATCGTGATCCTCATCCTGTTCCTCGGCTGGCGCGAGGCGGGCATCGTCACCCTCACCGTGCCGCTGATCCTGTTCGTGGTGCTGGCAGTTGGCCTGATGTTCGGCCAGACCATCAACCGCATCACACTGTTCGCCCTGATCCTTTCGCTCGGCTTGCTGGTGGACGCGGCGATCGTGGTGATCGAGAACATCCACCGTCATATGCACCACGGCCAGATCACCGATTTCTCGGCGACCTTGATCCGCGCCACCAACGAGATCGGCAACCCGACCAACATCGCCACCATCGCGGTCATCCTCGCCTTCATTCCGATGGCCTTCGTGACCGGCATGATGGGGCCGTTCATGCTGCCCATCCCGTTCAACGTGCCGGTGGCCATGATCGCGTCGCTGGTCATCGCCTACATGGTGGTGCCTTGGGCGACCCGCATCTGGCTGGGCAAGAAGGTCGCCGCCATGCAGGCGATGGCATCCACCCCCAGCCTGGAAGAGCGCGGTCACGAGAAGAAGGACTTCCTGCATCGCGTCTATCTCGCCGTCATCACTCCGCTGCTGCAACGTCGCGCGCTGCGCTGGATCACCATGCTGGTGGTCATCGCCCTGCTGTTCGGCGCGATGCTGATGCCAGCCTGGCAATTCGTCCGCCCGGCCGGGATGAACGGCCCACTCTCGCCGCTCGGTGTCGAGCTTAAGATGCTGCCGAACGACAACACCAACACCCTGCTGGTTCAGGTCGACATGCCCGCCGGGACCGCGCTGGCAGCGACCGACCGGGTGGCGCGCGCAGTGGGCGAGGTGCTTGGCCGCCAGGTCCACGTGACCGACTACAGCACCTACACCGGCCTCACCGCGCCGATCGACTTCGCCGCCCTGGTGCGCGGCGACCTGATCAAGCGCGGAGGCAACCTGGCGCAGATCCGGGTCAATCTGATCGGCAAGCACCACCGCGCGGACAGTTCGCATGCGATCGCCGAGCAGATCGACCAGGCCCTGGACGAGGTGCGCGCGGCCTTCCCGGGGGCCAAGCTCAAGATCTACGAGACCCCGCCCGGCCCGCCGGTGCAGGCCCAGATCCTGGCCGAGCTGTACGGTCCGGACTACGACAAGCTGCGCGAAGCGGCGCCCTACGTGGACGAGGCCTTCGAGCAGATCTACGGCATCATCAACGTGGATGACACGGTTACCGCCAACGCGGACAGCTTTCACATCCACGTCGATGCCGAGAAGGCGATGCTCTCCGGCGTGGCACCGGGGCAGGTGGCCAAGCTGCTGCGCGACTACGTCAGCGGCCAGTCCATCGGCACCCTGCATGTGAGCGGGGCGCTGGAGCCTGTCGACATTGTCCTGCGCCTGCCGCGCGAGCAGCGCACCAGCCCGGAAGTCCTGCTTGGGCTGCGCATCGGCAACCCGCAGGGTGCGCAGATCCCGCTGTCGGCCATCGCCACCGTGGAGCGCGTGACCCAGGCCAAGCCCTTCATGGGTCGCGACCAGCACGCGATGGTGATGGTGGGCGGCGAGCTGCTGCGCTCCAGCCCGGTCTACGCAGTGCTCAGCCTCGACAAGATGCTGGATGGCGTGCCCTTGCCCAACGGCGTGACGTTCACCACGGCCAACCTCGGCTTCGTCCAGGCCCAGCCGAAGGACGTGATGGACTACACCCTGCTGTGGGGCGGCGAGATGCGCCTGACCCTGGACGTGTTCCGCGACCTCGGCTCGGCCTTTATCGTGGCGATCATCCTGATCTACCTGATGCTGGTGGCGTACTACAAGTCCTTCATGCTGCCGTTCATCGTGATGGGCGCGATCCCTCTCACCATGGTCGGGATCTTCCCGGGCCATTGGGCGACCGGGCAGGCCTTCACCGCCACCTCGATGATCGGTCTGATCGCGTTGGCGGGCATCGTGGTACGCAATTCGCTGCTGCTGATCGACTTCATCCTCGACTACCGCAAACAGGGCTACAGTCTGGAGGAGGCGGTGATCGAGGCGGGCGCGGTGCGTTTCCGTCCGATCCTGCTGACCGCGCTGGCGATCATCCTCGGGTCGTTGATCATGATCACCGATCCGGTGTTCGGCGGGCTTGCGGTATCGCTCATCTTCGGCACCTTCGCTTCCACCTTGTTGACCCTAGTGGTCATTCCGCTGATGTACTGGTGGTGGCAGAGGCCGTCGCGCAAGGCTGCTGGATAAAGACGTCTTATATTGGGGCGTGAATTTCGATAGACTTGGGGCATGACCCCCCTTCGTGGAAGATGAG
>JBFLVP010000042.1:0-12204 GCA_040758395.1 Pseudomonadota bacterium | reverse complement strand
AGCATCCGGAGTCGGTGCCCATCAACAACCTGGTGCAGGTCGAGGGCACCCCGCTGCACGGCACCGCCAGGCTCGATCCGTTCGAGTTCGTCCGCACCGTCGCCGTCGCCCGCATCCTCATGCCGCAATCCTTCGTGCGCCTGTCCGCCGGCCGCACCGAGATGAGCGACGAACTGCAGGCCCTGTGCTTCCACGCCGGCGCCAACTCGATCTTCTTCGGCGACCAGCTGCTGACTACCTGCAATCCGGGTGAGGACCACGACACGCAGCTGTTCAATCGCCTCGGCCTCAAGGGCATCGAGGCCCATCACGACGGTGGGTCATGCTCCACCTGCGGGGCGATGGACACGATGTGCGCCTGAGGGGGCGGGGCTGACGACGTGAGCTTCGCGGACCATTTTTCCGCCGTTGCCGCCGACTACGCCCATTTCCGTCCGTACTATCCGGACGCGCTGTTCGACCACCTGGCGGAGATCGCCCCCGGCAACGACCAAGCCTGGGACTGCGCCACCGGCAACGGCCAGGCCGCCCTGGGTCTGGTCGGGCACTTCGCCCGGATACATGCCACGGATGCCAGCGCCGCGCAGATCGCCGCCGCCGCGCCGCATCCGCGCATCTGCTATGCCGTCGCCCCGGCCGAGTCCAGCGGACTCGCCGAAGCCTCCTGCGATCTCGTCACTGTCGCCCAGGCCCTACACTGGTTCGACCTGCCTCGCTTCCTCGACGAGGCCCGCCGCGCGCTGCGCCCCGGCGGCATCCTCGCCGTCTGGTGCTACGGCCCGCTCCACCTGGACGACCCTGCGATCGACGCGATCAGCACCCACTTTTACCGCGAGGCCGTCGGTCCCTACTGGCCACCGGAGCGCACCCTGGTCGAATCGGCTTACACAACGCTGGACTTCACCGGCTTCGGCGAACTGCCCGCCCCGGCCTTCGAACTTCGCCACGACTGGCCACTCGACGCCCTGCTCGGCTACATCGGCACCTGGTCGGCCACCCAGGCCTGCCGCGAGGCCACCGGCGAAGACCCTCGTACCCGCCTGGCCGACGAGCTTCTCCCTCATTGGGGCGACCCCGCGCAGCCTCGCATCGTGCGCTGGCCGCTCGGCCTGCGCCTGTTCCGCCGCCCATGAAGGGAAACCACCTGCGCCAGCAGGTCGTAGCCCGGATGAAGGCCAGAGGCCGTAATCCGGGAACAGCGCCAGGGATCAAGCCCAACCTGGATTCCGCTTCGCTTCATCCAGGCTACGGCCCAGTACGGAAACCCCCCGTTTTACGATCAGCATTCGAGTCATGAAAGAAGACCGCCTGCGCCAGCGGCTAGCCGAGCGCCACGCCGCGAACCTCTACCGCCACCCGCGCATCGCCGAAGGCCCCTCGGTGCCCCACCGCGTGGTGGACGGGCGCGAGGTCCTGAGCTTCTGCAGCAACGACTATCTCGGCCTCGCCAACCATCCCGAGGTCATCGCCGCCTTCAAGCGTGGCGCGGATGAATACGGCGTCGGTAGCGGCGCGGCCCACCTGGTCAACGGCCACACCCGTGCGCATCAGGCGCTGGAGGAGGAACTGGCCGCCTTCTCCGGACGCGAGCGGGCCTTGCTGTTCTCCACCGGCTACATGGCCAACCTCGGCGCCATCGGCGCGCTGGTGGGCCGCGGCGACACGGTGTTCGAGGACCGCCTCAACCACGCCTCGCTGCTGGATGCCGGCCTGCTCTCCGGCGCGCGCTTCAAGCGCTACCCTCACGCGGATGCGCAAGCCCTGGCCCGCGCGCTGGCCGAGGCCGGGATCGGCGAGCGGCTGATCGTCACCGACGGCGTGTTCAGCATGGACGGCGATCTCGCGCCCCTGCCCGAGCTTGCCGCCCTTGCCCGTGCGAACGACACCTGGCTGATGGTCGACGACGCCCACGGCCTGGGCGTGCTCGGCGTGACGGGGCGGGGCACGGTCGAGCACTTCGGCCTCGGCGCGGACGATGTGCCGGTGCTCATGGGTACGCTCGGCAAGGGCCTGGGCACGGCGGGCGCCTTCATCGCGGGCGATGCCGACCTGATCGAATGGCTGACCCAGGCCGCCCGCCCCTACATCTACACCACCGCCATGCCCGCCGCCTTGGCAGAAGCAACTCGCGCCAGCCTGCGCCTGGTCGACGAGGAAGCATGGCGACGTGAACACATGCACACTCTGATCGCGCATTTCAAGGCCGGCGCGGCGCAAATCGGCTTGAGCCTGATGCCCTCCGGGAGCCCTATCCAACCCATTCTGGTCGGCGACGCCGGGGAGGCGATGCGACTCAGCGCAGGCCTCTGGGACGCCGGCATCCACGTCACCGCCATCCGTCCGCCGACCGTCCCGCAAGGCACAGCCCGCCTGCGCATCACACTCAGCGCGGCGCACAGCGTCGAGGACCTGGATATCTTGCTGACCGCCCTTGAGAACCTTTTTCCGGCGGTCTAGTCTCACACATGGAATCAACCACGACCGGTCGTACGCCGGCATGTATATAGGAGATACCCTCATGAACAAACGGATCATTGCCCTTCCCCTGCTTGCCGCCGCCGTTACCCTGGCCGGCTGCCAGACCTATCAGGAACGCCCGAAGACCACCACCGGCGCGGGCATCGGCGCGGTGACCGGCGCGGTGCTGGGTAGCGCCGTGGCCGGGCGTGGGCAGAAGACCGAGGGCGCCGTCCTCGGCGCGGTCATCGGCGGCCTGGCCGGTGGCGCCATCGGCAACTACATGGATGAACAGGAACGCGCCCTGCGCCAGCAGACCGCCGGCACCGGCATCGACGTGACCCGCCAGGGCGAGAACATCGTCCTGAGCTTCCCGGACCAGATCAGCTTCGATGTGGGCCGCGCGGACATCAAGCCGCAGTTCATGCACAGCCTGGACAACGTGGCCAGCACGCTGAGCCAGTATCACCAGACCCGTATCGAGATCGCCGGACACACCGACAGCACCGGTTCGGCCGAATTCAACCAGCGTCTGTCCGAGAACCGCGCCTACGCGGTACGCAGCTATCTGGCCAGCCGTGGCGTGGCTCCCGAGCGCATGTACGCGGTCGGCTACGGCCAGACTCGCCCGATCGCCAGCAACGCCACCGCTCAAGGCCGCGCGCAGAACCGCCGGGTCGAGATCATCGTGATCCCCAATCAGGGCTAAGCGCTGGCGTGACCCGCCTTCCCGAACCCGCCTCACGGCGGGTTTTTTTCATTTCTCGACCGAGGCTGGATCGTGAATGACCGGCACGCCAGCGACACCCTTCTGGCCGACCAGGACTGCCGCGACCTGCTGCAGTGGGCCCTGCCTCGCCTGGGGCATCGCTGGGAGGGCTACCGCAAGGTCCGGCGCCAGGTCTGCCGGCGGATCGCGGCCAGGATGAAGACGCTCGGGCTAGCCGACGAGGTGGCCTACCGACAGTTGCTGGAACACTCGCCCGCCGAATGGGAGGCTCTGCGCGATTGCCTGCCCATCACCATCTCGCGCTTCTTCCGCGACCGGGGCGTGTTCGACCTGCTGCGGGACGCGGTCCTGCCCACGCTCGCCCGCTCCGCCCTGGCCACCGGGCAGAACACCCTGCGCCTCTGGAGCGCGGGCTGCGCCAGCGGCGAGGAGCCCTACAGCCTGAGCCTGCTGTGGACGCTCCGCCTGCAGGGGCGATTTCCCGCCATCCACCTGGACATCCTCGCGACCGATGTCGACACGGAAGTACTACGCCGCGCCGAACGCGCCTGCTACCCGGCCAGCAGCCTGCGCGAGCTGCCCGATGGCTGGCTGGACCTGGGCTTCGCTCGCGAAGATGACCTGTATTGCCTGCGCGAGGCCTTCCGCACCGCCGTCCACTTCCTGCAGCAGGACATGGCCGCAGAACTGCCGCAAGGACCTTTCCATCTCATCCTGTGCCGGAACCTCGTCTTCACCTATTTCGACGAGGCCAGCCAGATCCGCCTCGCACTTGCCCTGGCCGAGCGCCTGCTGCCTGGCGGCTTCCTCATCCTCGGCCGACATGAACACCTTCCCGTCGCGCTCGAAACCCTGCGGCCCCACGCTGGGCGAGCCGATATCCTGCGCAAGGCCGGCTGACCAGACCAAGGCCTCACAACAGCCCGCGCTCGGCCAGCGAAACCGGCTCGCCGTCCCCGACGATGAAATGATCCAGCAGACGCACCTCAACCAGCGCCAGCGCATCGCGCAGGCGCAGGGTGATGGACTCGTCGGAGCGGCTGGGCTCGGCCACCCCGGAGGGATGATTGTGCGCTACGATCAGCGCGGCGGCATTGTGCTGCATGGCGCGCCGCACCACCTCGCGCGGGTGCACGGCCGCCTCGCCGATCGTGCCGAGGAACAACTCCTCGGCGGCGATCAGGCGATGCCGGGTATCGATGAAGAGCACCAGAAAGACCTCGCGCGGCTGGTCGCGCAGGCGGGCCTGTAGATAGCCGCGCACCGCGCCGGGCGAGGTGAAGGCCTCGCCGCGCTCCAGCCCCTCGCGCATGTGGCGACGGGCCATCTCCAGCACCGCCTGCAGCTGCGCATACTTGGCATCGCCCAGCCCCAGCGCGGCGCAGAAATCCTTGCGCGAGGCGTTCATCAGCGGACGCAATCCACCGAACCCCGCCAGCAGCTCACGCGCGAGGTCCACCGCCGATTTCCCGGCCACGCCGGTGCGCAGGAAGATGGCCAGCAATTCGCCATCCGACAGGGCCGCCGGCCCGTGCTTGAGCAGTTTCTCGCGGGGGCGTTCGTCCTCCGGCCAATCCGTGATCGCCATGCCTGTACTCCTTGTCCGTGGCTGACAGGGCCAAGTGTAGCCCGGATGGAGGCGCCAGCCGGAATCCGGGTCCCCCTCCCCGGATTCCGCGTTGCTTCATCCAGGCTACAAGCTAAACTGCCGGCATGAACTTCACCGGCAAACACATCCTGCTCGGCGTCTCCGGCGGCATTGCCGCCTACAAGGCCTGCGACCTGGTCCGCCGTCTGCGTGACGCGGGTGCGGAGGTGCGCGTGGTGATGACCGAGGGCGCGACCCGCTTCGTCACCCCACTCACCCTGCAGGCCCTGTCCGGCAACCCTGTGCGGGCTTCGCTGTGGGATGAGGCGCACGAAGCAGCGATGGGCCACATCGAGTTGGCCCGCTGGGCGGATGCCATCCTGATCGCTCCGGCCAGCGCGGATGTGATGGCACGTCTCGCGGCCGGCATGGCGAATGACCTGCTGACCACCCTCTGTCTCGCCTCCGAAGCCCCGTTGCTCCTGGCCCCGGCCATGAACCGGGTGATGTGGACAAACCTGGCTACGCAAGCCAATGCGCAGGCGCTCACCGCGCGGGGGGTGACCCTGCTCGGCCCAGCCTCCGGGGAGCAGGCCTGTGGGGAGACCGGCGAGGGGCGGATGCTGGAGCCGCTGGAGCTGGTGAACCAACTTGCCAACGCATTGCCCCCTCTCCCCGAGGGAGAGGGTTGGGGTGAGAGGTGGGCACCGATCAATCCCACAGCCCCCTCACCCCAGCCCTCTCCCCATGGGAGAGGGCGAAAGAACGACCTTTTGGCGGGACAGAAGGCCGTCATCACCGCCGGCCCGACCCGCGAGGCCATCGACCCCGTGCGTTTCATCTCCAACCGCAGCTCCGGCCGCATGGGCTATGCCCTGGCCGAGGCCGCGCGGGATGCCGGCGCCGAGGTGGTGCTGATCAGTGGTCCGACCGCCCTGCCCATCCCCTCCGGGATCGCCCACATCAAGGTGGAAACCGCCCTGCAGATGCGCGAGGCGGTGATCACCCAGATGCCCTGCGACATCTTCATCGGCACCGCCGCCGTGGCCGATTACCGCCCAGCCGAGGTCGCTCCCGGCAAGATCAAGAAGCATGCTGACGAGCTTGAGCTACGGTTGGTGAAGAACCCCGACATCCTCAGCGAGGTCGCCGCCCGCGACCCGCAGACCGAGGGCCGCCCCTTCGTGGTCGGCTTCGCCGCCGAAACCGACCATGTCGTCGAACACGCGCGCGAGAAGCTCATCCGCAAGCGCCTGGACCTGATCGCCGCCAACCGCGTCGGCGAGGGCCTGGCCTTCGACCAGCCAGACAACGCCCTGACCGTACTCTGGGCCGACGGCCAGGCCGAGCTTCCGCAGGCCGACAAGCGGCAGCTCGCGCGCCAGCTCATCGAACTCATCGCCCAGAAGATCCAAGACCGTGCATAACATCCAGCTCAAGATCCTCGACCCGCGCATCGGCGCGGATATCCCTCTGCCCGAGTACGCCACCGCCGGCTCCGCCGGCCTCGACCTGCGCGCCTGCCTGGAGGCGCCGGTGACCCTCGAGCCCGGCCAGACCACCCTGGTGCCGACCGGCCTCGCCATCCACATCGGCGATCCGGGGCTTGCCGCCGTCATCCTTCCGCGCTCCGGCCTCGGCCACAAGCACGGCATCGTGCTCGGCAACCTGGTCGGCCTGATCGACTCCGACTACCAGGGCCAGCTGTATGTCTCGGTCTGGAACCGTGGCCAGAACGCCTTCACCATCGAGATCGGCGAGCGCATGGCGCAACTCGTCTTCGTCCCGGTGGTGCAGGCGCACTTCGAGGTGGTGGACGAGTTCCACGCCACCGACCGGGGCATCGGGAATGCCCCGGGAGTCGCCGAAGGCGAACCCGGCAGGGCGACGGCCATGGAGGGCCGTCGTCAACGCGGCACCGGTGGCTTCGGCTCCACGGGACGCGCCTGATCCATGCTCGATCCCGCCCGCCTGCGGCATGCCTATGACCTGCGCGGGCGGCCGGGCATCGACTTCGACGAGCACGACCTGCATGCCCTTGGCCTGGCCTTCGCCGCGCGACTGCGCGCGCATGGTGGCCAGCAGGTCGCGCTCGGCCACGACGGCCGCCTGACCAGCGCCTCGCTCGCCCGTGCATTTTCCAAGGGGCTGATCGAGGGCGGCATGACCGTATTCTACCTCGGCCTGGCCCCGAGCCCGCAGGTCTACTTCGCCGAACGCCAGCTAAGCGCCGACGCTGCGGCCGTCATCACCGCCAGCCACAACCCTGCGGACTGGAACGGCCTGAAACTGGTCGAGCGCGGGGAGGTCGTGTTCGGCGCATCACTGGCCGAACTCGTCACTGCCGCACAGCACTCGCCGCCCCCCGCGCCCGGCGGGAGCCTGCGCCCCCACGACCTCCGGGTGACCTACCTCGAGCATCTGTTGCGCGACAGGGCCCCCGAATGCCCCCTGCGCGTGGGGCTGGACGGAATGCATGGTGCGGCCGGCCCCCTCGCGCGCACCCTGCTGGAGGCGCTGGGCATGCGGGCCCTCACCCTGCACTGCGAGGTGGACGGACGTTTTCCCAGGCACCCGCCCGACCCTTCCCGTCCCGAACATCTGCACGACCTGGCCCGGCTCGTCATCGACCACGGCCTCGACCTCGGCCTGGCACTGGACGGCGACGGCGACCGGCTGGTGGTCATGGACGGACGGGGCGAGGCCATCGAACCGGACCGCCTACTGGTGCTGTTCGCACGTGACATGCTGGAACGCGAGCCGGGGGCCACGGTACTGATGGACGTGAAGGGCTCGCATGCCACCCAGCGCGCCACCGAGCAGGCAGGCGGGCGCGTGATCCTGGTGCCCAGCGGCCACGCCCACATGCGCGCCGCCATGCGCCAGACCGGCGCGCGGCTTGGCGGCGAGCTGTCCGGCCATCTGTTCTTTGCCGAAAACGGCTACGACGACGGCCTGGACGCGGCGGCACGTCTGCTGCGCCTGCTGGCCCGGCACCCGGACCGCCCAACTACACTTTTCGATGCACTGCCGCGCGCCCATGCCACCCCGGAAATCCAGCTCCCCCGGCCGCCCGATCTGGACCTCGAAGGCCTGCTTGCGCGACTTGCCGTCGACCTGACCCGGCCGAACGAACGCCTGCTGCGCATCGACGGCCTGCGCCTGGAGTCGCCCGAGGGCTTCATCCTCGTGCGCGCCTCCAACACCCAGCCGCTGCTCACCCTGCGCATCGAGGGCGAGGACGAAGCGGCCCTGCTACGGTTAAAATCGCGGCTCGTCCAGGCCTGGCCTGAGACCGCGCCTCCCTTACCCTTCTGAAGCGAGCTCCCCATGGACAACACGATCGCCCTGAATACCGCCAAGGTCCTCATCGAAGCCCTGCCCTACATCCAGCGGCTGCACAACAAGAGCGTGGTGATCAAATTCGGCGGCAACGCGATGGTCGACGAGGCACTGCAGGACGCCTTCGCCAAGGACATCGTGCTGCTCAAGCAGGTCGGCATCGACCCGGTGGTCGTGCACGGCGGCGGCCCGCAGATCAACCAGGTGCTGGAGAAGATCGGAAAGAAGGGCGAATTCATCCAGGGCATGCGCGTCACCGACCGCGAGACCATGGACGTGGTGCAGATGGTGCTCGGCGGGCTGGTCAACAAGGACATCGTCGCCCTGATCAACCGCCACGGCGGTCGCGCGGTCGGCCTGACCGGGCGGGACGCGGGCCTGGTGCGTGCGAAGAAGCTTGCGATGACGCACAAGACCCCGGACATGGACGTGCCGGAGATCATCGATCTCGGCCATGTTGGCGAAGTCGCCTCCATCGACCCGTCCATTCTCAAGACGCTGGAGAAGAAGGACTTCATCCCGGTGGTCGCGCCGATTGGCGTGGGTGAGGACGGCGCCGCCTACAACATCAACGCCGACGTGGTCGCGGGCAAACTGGCGCAGGTGCTGGGCGCCGAGAAGCTGCTGCTGCTGACCAATACCCCCGGCGTGCTGGACAAGCAGAGCAAGCTGCTGACCGGCCTCAGCGCGGCCGACGTCGAAGGGCTGATCGCCGACGGCACCATCTACGGCGGCATGCTGCCGAAGATCGAGTTCGCGCTGGATGCCGTGCGCGGCGGGGTCAAGACGGTGCAGATCATCGACGGCCGCGTACCGCACGCGGTCCTGCTCGAACTGCTGACCGACAAGGGCGTGGGCACCCTCATCAGGGGTTGAGGCTTACGCGTCAGTCCCCGGGGGGCGCCTGCACGACGGGGCGCGTCCCGGTCTGCTTGAGGTAGCGCCAGCGTTCGAGGTCCGCGTCAAAGCGCTCAGTCTCGGCCTGGCGCTCGCCGAGCAGCGCACGCACCGTTTCTTGACTGGAAGCGATTCGCCGGCGCAAATGAGGAATCTCCACACTTTGCGGGTCGTCACGCTCCAGCAGCTCAAGACGCTGGCGCGCGCTCACCATCTGGCCACTGAGCACGGCATGCCGCGAGTCCAGGCTTTCGAGCCTCGCCTCACGCGCCGCCAGGATCGCGTCCTCGCTGGCATAGAGCTTGAGCAGCATGTGATCGCGCTGCGCTTGCTGCTGCTCGAGGCGCTGCCGCTCACGCTGCTCCGCAAGCCTGCGTCGCGCCTCTTCCTGCTGCTCGGGGGGGATGACCGGCGCTACCTTGCGCACCTCCCGCCCCTCCTTGTCCAGCACCGTGTATCCTTCGCGTGCACGATCAGGCGACAGGCTGTCAGTGTAGTGTGCGCCGTTGTCGAGCCGGTAGACCTCCGCCTGTGCGGGCGGAAGCATGAGCAGCAGCAACAAAGCACTCCATTGAGCCATCAACGGCATTTCGCGATGTCCTCTCTGCACGAAATGTTACCGACTTCGAGTTAAGCATCTAAGCGCATGGAATGGAAATAAAACCGTAATGGTCACGCACCCAAACGACCGGCATGCTTGAATCATTCGTGCTGCTGATCGTCAGCCTGGCCGCCAACCTGCTGTCCGCCCTCGCGGGCGGCGGCGCGGGCCTGCTGCAACTGCCCGCGCTGATCTTCCTCGGCCTGCCGTTCGGCGTGGCCTTAGCCACGCACAAGGTCGCCAGCGTGGCGCTCGGCCTCGGCGCTACCCTGCGCCATGCCCGGCAAAACACGCTCGAATGGCGCTTCACCCTGTTCATCCTCGCCTGCGGCCTGCCCGGCGTGGTGCTTGGATCGAGTGTGATCCTCGCCGTGCCCGAGACCCCGGCGCGCATCGCGCTCGGCCTGATGACCATCGCCATGGGCATCTATTCCTGGCGCAACCCCGGCCTCGGCCAGGATCACAGCCCGCGCCATCGCGACCTGCGCGGCCATGTCATCGGCGGCGTCTTGCTGTTCCTCATCGGCACCCTCAACGGCTCGCTCACCTCCGGCACCGGCCTGCTGGTGACTCTCTGGCTGGTGCGCTGGTTCGGGCTCGACTACAAGCGCGCGGTGGCCTACACCCTGGTGCTGGTCGGCCTGTTCTGGAACGGCGCCGGAGCAGTGACCCTCGGCCTGCTGGGTGAGATCCGCTGGGACTGGCTTCCGGCGCTGCTCATCGGCTCCCTGGTCGGCGGCTACCTCGGCGCGCATCTGTCGATCGTCAAGGGCAACCGCTTCATCAAGCGCGCCTTCGAGGTGGTCACCATCGCCACCGGCCTTGCCCTGATCGGAGGCACAATCGGATGACACATGCAAGGGGTTATGCACAAATCCAGTGCGGGACCACATAAGTCCTTGATTTGCTGTGAAGCCACTGCCCAAAGTCTGCGCAACATTCGTATCCTTTTGATTTATAAAGAATTTAATGCATTGGTCATAATTTGACCAGCACTACCCCAGACACACTGCCATGCGGCTTCAGGGCCCGGCTCCACGATTCATCCACGGAGTTATCCACAGCCCTTGGGGATAACCACGAAAGGAGTGGAAATGGCGCGTCAGAGCTCCCTTGGATCCCAAGGCGTACACTGGGTTGTGCAACCGGAAGATGAAGGAGGGTTCCCATGCAGGACGACAACGCTGGCGCGACACCCCAGGTCGCCCCCTTCGATCGGCATCACGAGCGCTATGAGGCCTGGTTCGGCAAGCACGATGCGGCCTATTGCTCCGAACTCCTGGCCCTGCGCCCCCTGGTGCCCCTGCAGGGACGGGGGCTCGAGATCGGCGTCGGCAGCGGCCGCTTTGCCGCACCGCTGGGCATCCAGGTCGGTATCGACCCTTCGGAGCCGATGATGGCTTATGCCCGTGCGCGCGGGATCGAGGTGGTGCGCGGCGTGGCGGAGGACCTGCCCTTTCCCGACGACAGCTTCGACCATGTCCTGGCCGTCACCACCATCTGCTTCGTGCAGTCGGCGCCAGTAATGCTGGCCGAAGCACGCCGGGTGCTGCGCCCCGGCGGGAGCCTGATCATCGGCTTCGTCGACAAGGACAGCCCGCTGGGACAGCATTACCTCGCCCATCAGGCGGAGAGCGTCTTCTATCGGCCCTCCGTCTTCTTCTCGGCAACGGAGGTCGAGGACCTGCTGCGGCAGGCTGGCTTCACGGTGGAGCGCTGGGTGCAGACCCTGTTCCGCCCGCTCGACGAGATCACCGACATCGAGCCGCTGCACCCAGGCCATGGCGAGGGTGGCTTCGTGGTGGTGGCGGCCACCAGCCCGGACTGAGAGCCTGTGAAACTATCCCCTCACCTACTGCGGCTGCCCCTGGACGCGCCCGGCGGCGTTGCGGGGGCCCCGGAAATCGCTCACGTAGGCCCCGCTACGCTCGCGATTTTCTGCACCCCGCGCCTTGCCGGACACGCCCAGGGCCACCCTCGCGACGGCAGGGGATAGTTTCACAGGCTCTGAGGCGGTGCCCCGGTCCGATCAAGCCGGGCGAGGCGCATCCAGGCGCAGCGCCACGTAGGCGCCGGACAGCAGCATGGCCGCGCCCACCAGCCAGAACGGCGCGCCCAGGCCGCCGCTCCACTGCGCCGCGAGCCCCAGAGCGAGCCCGCCGATGGCATAGCCAAGGTCGCGCCAGAAGCGGTAGATGCCGAGGATGGAGGCACGCCGTGACGGCTCGGCGTGATCGGCCACGGCCGCACCCAGCGTGGGATAGAGCATCGCCATGCCGGCGCCGATGATCGCGGCCTCCAGCGCCCACAGCAGGGGCGAGGCGCTCAAGCCCACCGCGATCACACCCGCCCCGCACAGCCACATCCCCCACACGATCAGTTTCTTGCGCCCGATGCGGTCGGACAGCGGCCCGGTGACCAGCTGTCCCGCGCCCCACACCAGGCCATAGACGGCGACCAGCCCGCCGGCCTCGACCAGGCTGGCCCCCCGCGCGACGAAGAACACCGGGAAGAACAGCCAGACGATGGCGTCGGTGAACTTCTCCACCAGCCCCGCCTGGTGCAGGGCGCGCAGGCGCACGTCGTGCC
>JBFLVP010000041.1:0-44494 GCA_040758395.1 Pseudomonadota bacterium | reverse complement strand
TCTCCTTGGTCCAGATGTCGTAGGCCTCGTCGTCCTCAGCGTACACGGTGACCCAGAGCTTCTCCTTCGGCAGCTTGTAGACCTCGGTCAGCAGCTCCCAGGCGTAGCGGATCGCGTCATGCTTGAAATAGTCGCCGAAGCTGAAATTGCCCAGCATCTCGAAGAAGGTGTGATGCCGCGCGGTGTAACCGACGTTTTCCAGGTCGTTGTGCTTGCCGCCCGCGCGCACGCACTTCTGCGCGCTGGCCGCGCGGGTATAGGGACGCTGATCGAAGCCGAGGAACACGTCCTTGAACTGGTTCATGCCCGCGTTGGTGAACAGCAGGGTCGGGTCGTCGCCCGGCACCAGGCTGCTGGAAGGCACAATGGCGTGGCCCTTGGACTGGAAGAATTCGAGAAAGCTTTTGCGAACTTCGGCGGTCTTCATGCCGATTCAATCCTGGTTGAAATCATGGGAACGCACCACCTGGCGCGCGATCGACGCGGGAAACCCCCGCGTCATCAAAAAACGAATCTGGCGAGCCTGATCATCCGGGGTCTTCGGCACGGCAGTACCGAAACGCTTGCGGTGGGCCTGGCGCGCCAGATCGAGCCAATCGGCATCGAGTTCATCGAGCGCCTGCGCAATCGGGCCGTCATACACACCCCGCGCCTGCAAGGCCGCGCGGATCTTCAGCGGGCCGTCGCCACGTGCCGCGTGGTCCGCGGCGAACTGGGCGGCGAAACGCTCGTCGCTCTGCCAGCCCTGCTCCGCCATCTCGGCAATGGCCTCCTGCGCCTCGGCGCGCGGCACGCCGCGCTGCTGGAGCTTGCGCACCAGTTCGCCCGCGCCGTGCTCACGCCGGGTCAGCAGACGCAGCGCCAGCTCGCGGGCATCCGGGCCATCATCACACTCTGGCGGAGCATCGTCATCGCTGATGCCGGGCGAGCCACGCCTTTCCGCCTTGGTCCTCGGGGATTGCTTCGCTACGCTCGCGATGGCCATGCGCAGCTTCTGCAACTCCTCCTCAGAACTCCTCGACAAGATCCTCGTCGCCCGCCGTCGCGCGGCTGCCGGCGCCGCTGGTCATCAGCTTGGCGCGGATGTTCTTCTCGATCTCCTGCGCCTTTTCCGGGTGATCCTTCAGCCACAGACGGACGTTGTCCTTGCCCTGGCCGATCTTCTCGCCGTTGTAGCTGTACCAGGCGCCGGACTTGTCGATCAGGCCGTTGGCCACGCCCAGTTCGATGATCTCGCCCTCGCGCGAGATACCCTCGCCATAGAGGATCTCGAACTCGACCTGCTTGAACGGCGGGGCCAGCTTGTTCTTGACCACCTTGACGCGGGTCTCGTTGCCGATCACCTCGTCGCCTTTCTTGACCGAGCCGATGCGGCGGATGTCCATGCGCACGGAGGCGTAGAACTTCAGCGCGTTGCCGCCGGTGGTGGTTTCCGGGCTGCCGAACATCACGCCGATCTTCATGCGGATCTGGTTGATGAAGATGACCAGGCAGTTGGAGCGCTTGATGTTGGCGGTCAGCTTGCGCAGCGCCTGGCTCATCAGGCGGGCCTGCAGGCCGACGTGGGAATCGCCCATCTCGCCCTCGATCTCGGCCTTCGGCACCAGCGCGGCGACGGAGTCGATCACCACCACGTCGATGGCGTTGGAGCGCACCAGCATGTCGGCGATCTCGAGCGCCTGCTCGCCGGTGTCCGGCTGGGAGACCAGCAGGTCATCGACGTTCACGCCCAGCTTGGCGGCATAGGTCGGGTCGAGCGCGTGCTCGGCGTCAACGAAGGCGCATACGCCGCCCTTCTTCTGCGCCTCGGCGATGGCCTGCAGGGTCAGGGTGGTCTTGCCGGAGGATTCCGGGCCGTAGATCTCGACCACGCGACCGCGCGGCAGACCGCCGATGCCCAGGGCGATATCCAGGCTCAGCGAGCCGGTGGAGATCACATCGACCTCGCGCGAGGCGGTGGAGTCGCCCATGCGCATCACGGAACCCTTGCCGAACTGGCGTTCGATCTGGGTGAGCGCGGCGGCTAGCGCCTTCTTGCGGTTCTCGTCCATAGCCTGTTCGTACCTGAAAAATTGCTTGAGTGGTGGGGCATTATTCCACAGAAAAAGGGGCTGCCCAATGGACACGCCACGCGTAGGAGCGAGCTTGCTCGCGATGCCATGCGTCAATCGCGAGCAAGCTCGCTCCTACGGCAGGCGCCCCAGCGTCACCCGCCCGTGGCCCAGCAAATCCGTAAGTGACTCGACCGCCGCGAACCCCGCCGCGCGCATCAGCGCCGCCACATCCTCCGCCTGATCGTAGCCATGCTCGAACAGCAGCCAGCCCCCCGGTTTCAGGTGCGCGGGGGCACAACCGATGATGGCGCGGATCGCGTCCAGCCCGTCCGCACCGGAGGCCAGCGCCATGGCGGGCTCGAAACGCACGTCTCCTTGCGCCAGGTGCGGGTCGTCCAAACGGATGTAAGGGGGGTTGCTGACGATGGCGTCGAAGCGCTCGTCCGCCAGCGCCGCGCACCAGTCTCCTGGGCGGAAGTCCACGTTCATCAGGCCGAGTCGCTCCGCATTGGCCCGTGCCACCGCCAGCGCCTCGGGCGAAGCATCGACCGCCACCACGTCGGCATCCGGACGCGCATCGCCGATGGCGAGCGCAATCGCCCCGCTACCCGTGCCGAAATCCGCCACCGCGCAAGGCCCCTCGGGCAGACGTGCCAACGCCGCTTCCACCAGCAGCTCGGTTTCGGGGCGGGGAATCAGCACGGCAGGCGAAACCGCAAGGTCCAACCCAAAGAAGCCGCGCGAGCCGATCAAGTAGGCGACCGGCTCGCCACGGGCGCGGCGCGCCACCAGCGCCTGGAAGTCTGTCCATTGTTCGGGGGAAAGCGCGCGCTCCGGCCAGGTCAGCAGATAGCTGCGCGGCCGTTCGAGGACATGGGCCAGCAGGATATCGGCATCCGCGCGCGGGCTATCGGTGCCGGCAAGGCGTTCACGGGCAAAATCGAGGGCTTCCGAGATCGAGACTGAATCCATAAACACCTTGTGATGTGTGGCCGCTATCCCGCGCTGTACGGGATGAAGCGCAGCGCCACGCCGTTGTTGCACCAGCGCTCCCCGGTCGGCGGCGGGCCGTCATCGAACACATGGCCCTGGTGCCCGCCGCAGCGAACGCAGTGATACTCCGTGCGCGGCAGGAACCAGAGGAAATAATCCTTCTTGGTGCCGAGATGACCGGGAATGTGGGTGAAGAAGCTCGGCCAGCCGGTGCCGCTATCGTACTTCATGCGCGAGGTGAACAACGGCAGCGAACAGCCGGCGCAGACGTACACCCCCTGCCGCGTCTCCTTGTCGAGCGGGCTGGTGTAGGCGCGTTCCGTATCCTCCTCGCGCAGGACGCGGAACTGGATGTCGCTGAGGCGCCTGCGCCACTCCTCCTTCGACAGATTGAACGGTTCGGTGGACAGCTCCACGTCCGCGCCCGGCGCCAACAGATCCTTCCAGTTGTCGCGAATGTCGCTCAGGGAGATGTCGCCCGCCCCCTCCTGAGCCTGTGCCGCCAACGCCCGCGCCGCCGCGCTCCATGCGAAGGGCGCCGCCATGATACCTGCAAGAAAAGCTCGCCGTTTCATGATGACCACCTCGATTTATGGATCAGGTCATCCGAGCGTAGACCACTCACCCTTCCGTAAGGTGGCCGCAGCCCGGATGAAGGCCACTGGCCGTGATCCGGGAACTCGGATTCCCGGATTGCACTACGTTTCATCCAGGCTACATACCTGTGTGCGCTGAGCTATAGACATATTCCCGACAGCCATTCCACCCCCTGGAGGGCCAAGACCATGACCATCCCATCCACGATCCTGCTGCTGGCCGCGATCCTCGTGTCGGGGCCGGCCGGCGCCGTCGACACGCGCGGCACGCTGCCGTCCATTCCCACTCCGCTGGCCAAGGCCACCTTCGCGGGCGGTTGCTTCTGGTGCATGGAACCGCCGTTCGACAAACTCGACGGCGTCATCTCCACCACCTCCGGCTACATCGGCGGCGACAGGCCTAACCCCACCTACGAGGAGGTCTCCGCTGGCGGCACCGGCCACGCGGAGGCCATCGAAGTGCTCTACAACCCCACCAAGATCAACTACACCAAGCTGCTCGACGTGTTCTGGCGCAACATCGACCCCACCACGCGCGACCGCCAGTTCTGCGACGTCGGCCACCAGTACCGCACCGCGATCTTCTACCACGACGAGGAACAGAAACGCCTGGCCGAGGAATCCAGGGCCGAGCTTGAAAAGACCAAGCCCTTTCCCGAACCGATCGTCACCGAGATCGTCCCTGCGGGCGTATTCACCCCGGCCGAGGAATATCACCAGGACTACTACCTCAAGAACCCCATCCGCTACCGCTTCTACCGCTACACCTGCGGCAGGGATCAGCGGCTGGATGAGCTATGGGGCAAGGCTGCGAACTGAAGACGCCGTGGTTGTTTGCACCATGCATCCCATTCCAGGGACTCAAGCCGCCAAGAAGCGCTCCGATGACTCCATCACGCCTCGAGCACGACCCGATTGCGGCCGGTTGTCTTGGCTCGATAGAGCGCTCGGTCCACGCGCGCCAGAGCCTCATCCACACTGGTTTCCCCTGAGCGAATCTCGGCGCACCCGATGCTGGCCGTGATCCTCACCGGCTCGTTCGCGATCTTTAACGCCGTCGCTTCAAGCGAGGTGCGCAAACGCTCAGCGACGACATGACCATGGCTTAGATCCGTTTCAGGCAGGAGCACCGCGAACTCCTCACCCCCAAGGCGTCCAGCGACATCGCCCTGGCGCAGCTCAGCCCGCAGGACCTCGGCGACCGTGGTCAGCACGAGATCCCCCGCCGCATGCCCGTACTGGTCATTGATGCGCTTGAAGTGATCGAGATCGAACATCAGCAAGCAATCCGTGGCGGTCGTGCGCTGGATCCGCGCCAGTTCCTTTTCCATGCTCTGCATGAAATAGCGACGATTGGGGAGTGACGTGAGCGGATCGGTCGTCGCCAGATCCATGAGCTCCCTCTCCATGCGCTTGCGCTCGGTGATGTCCTGAAAGACGACGACGGAACCCACCACCTCGCCTTTGTCATGGATGGGGCTCACCGTCAGGCTAACAGGGAAGCCCTCGCCATCCCGCCGAAAGAACCACTCCTCGATCCGGCGCTCGACGCCGTCATGCGTTGTTTTGTCGATCGGGCAGTCTTTCTGGGGATACGACTGACCGTCAGGAAGGTGGTGATGGAAGAGATCATGCTGGTTGTGGCCGATGGCATCGGTCTCGGTGAGGCGCAGCATCTGCAACGCGGCCTGGTTGATGAAGGTACAGCGCCCTTCGGCATCCGTGCCGTAGACACCCTCGCCAAGACTGTTCAACAAGCGCTGATGCTGTGCGCGAAGTCGCGTTTCGCGCTTCAACACACTGATGAGGCGCGCCACCAGGTAAGCGATGATCACAAGCCCGAAGAGGCCGACCATGAGTTCATTTTTCCAGCGCTGCAGGACATCCCTGAAGGTGAAGTCGGGCGCGTGGTCGTAGGGCGGAAGGCGCAGTCTGCGGGTCAGTTCCTCAATGACAAGGTAATCGGCGGGTATGGTGTAACCATAAATGCCCGCCGCCTTTGCCGCAGGGTGGTCGGGTTCGAGCGTGAAGAGCGCGGCAGCCACCTTTCGCACCAGCGATTCATCGACATGAGGCAAGGCGAAAACCGGCCACTCGGGATAAAGGCGGGTCGAGCTCATCAGGGAGAAGCCCTCGTGCCGCTTGGGGTTGAGCACCCGCAGGTCGGAGGACTGGATTGCGCCCGCAGCCTGCATCTTCTCCAGCGTACCGCTGCGAACGAAGCCAAGCTCGACCCTTCCATCCAGTACAGCCTGCACTACCGCCTGATGCGTGGACAGAGGCACAAGCTCACGCGCGTCATCCGGCAAGCTGATGCCCGCAGCCAGCAATTCGTAAGCCTGGGCACGGAATCCGCCGAGGTTGAACTGGCCGGGGATACCAATGCTCTTTCCACGCACATCCGCAAGCTCACGAATATCACTCCGCGAGGCTCGGACAACAATGACACCGCCCAGACGGTACTGTGGCTGACCATTGTTCAACTCCACCAGGGTGGCGATCACCCCCGTCAGCGGCTGCTGCGCGCGGGCACTCAGAAAATGGGTGGGATTGGTCGTCACCAGATCCAGCGTACCGTCCTTGACCCGTTGGTCGATCTCCGACTGCGGAAGCACTTCGAGCACAACCTGGACTGGCGCAAGTCGCTCGTTGAGGTAATCCGCAATGGGTTGGTACTGCTTGCGCGTCTGCTCTTCACCAAGGTAGGTGAAAACGCCAAATCTCAGTGTTCCAGCACCGACCTGCTCTTCAGCCTTGAGGGGATAACCAGGCAGCCCGGAGAGCGCAAGAGTGACCAAAACAAGGATTGGCCGCAGTGCTTGAATAAAATGCCCTTCGCAGAATTGCCTAACCGCCATGCCCCCAACCGCCTCCCAGGCAAGCAAACGGTTAATCATGACACGAGTGCCAACCTGCCTCGGTTGACAATTATCGACGTCAAAGCCCCCCGGCCTGCGCCAGTTCCGCCAGCAATTCCGCCTGGTGTTCCTGCATCAGCGGCTCGATGAGCGGGTCGAGGTCGCCCTGCATGATCTCGTCGATGCGGTAGAGGGTGAGGTTGATGCGGTGGTCGGTCACCCGTCCCTGGGGGAAGTTGTAGGTGCGGATGCGCTCGGAGCGGTCGCCGGAGCCGACCAGCTTCTTGCGCTCGGCAGCCTGGGCGTTGCGCTGCTTGCTACGCTCGATGTCGTCCAGCTTGGCCTTCAGCCAGCCCATCGCCCGTGCGCGGTTCTTGTGCTGCGAGCGCTCTTCCTGGCATTCGACCACGATGCCGGTGGGCAGGTGGGTGATGCGGATGGCGGAGTCGGTCTTGTTGACGTGCTGCCCGCCGGCCCCGGAGGCGCGGAAAGTGTCCACTTTCAGATCCGCCGGGTTGAGTTCGATCGCTTCGGACTCCTCCAGTTCCGGCAGGATGGCGACGGTGGCGGCGGAGGTATGCACGCGCCCCTGCGCCTCGGTTTCCGGCACACGCTGGACGCGGTGCGCGCCGGATTCGAACTTGAGGCGCGAATAGGCGCCCTGCCCCTGAATCCGCGCAATGACCTCCTTGTAGCCGCCGTGTTCACCTTCGCTGGCGCTCAGGATTTCAACCGGCCAGCCTCGCCGCTCGGCGTAACGGGCGTACATGCGCATCAAATCGCCCGCGAAGATGGCCGCCTCGTCGCCGCCGGTCCCGGCGCGCACTTCGAGGAAGATGTTGTGGTCGTCGTAAGGGTCCTTCGGCAACAGGTGCTTTTGCAGCTCCAGTTCCAGGGCTTCATGACGGGCGGCGAGCGCGGTCAGTTCGTCCTCGGCCATGGCGCGCAGTTCGGCGTCGTCCTCGGCGGCCATCTCGCGGGCGGAGGCCATACCCGCCTCAGTGGCGCGATAGTCGCGCAGGGTCCGCACCACGGGTTCGAGCTGGGCGTATTCGCGCGAGAGGTCGCGGAAACGCTGCGTATCGGCGATCACCTCCGGCTCGGAAAGCAGCGCGGTGACTTCTTCAAAGCGCGAGACAAGCTGTTCTAGGCGGTCGAGGATGGAGGGGTGCATGGAGTGACTAGTGAACAAGGAGGTTTCATGTAGGAGCGAGCTTGCTCGCGATTAGGAATGATCGCGAGCAAGCCCGCTCCTACGTGAGGGAAGCGCCGCTAATCCTGCGGCAGGTCAAACAGGAAGCGGGCCGCTTCGGTGATCTCGTCCTGACCGCTCTGGCAGGCCTCGCGCAGGGCGATGGTGGGCGCGTGCATGAGCTTGTTGGTCAGGGTGTGGGCCAGGTGGCGCAGGGTCTCTTCCGGGGCGTGGCCGTGGGCGAGTTGCTGCAGGGCGTGCTCCAGCGCCATGTCGCGCACCCGCTCGGCATTGGCGCGCAGTTCGCGGATGACGGAGGTGCCGCCCTGCATGCGCAACCAGTCGAGGAAATGGCCGACCTGCGCGTCGATGATCTCCTCGGCCTGCTGGGCGGCGGCCTGGCGCGAGCGGCGGTTTTCGTCGATCACCTGTTCCAGGTCGTCGACGGTGTAGAGGTAAACGTCTTCCAGCTCGCCCACCTCCGGCTCGATGTCGCGCGGCACGGCGATGTCGACCATGAACATCGGGCGGCGCTTGCGGCGCTTCAAGGCGCTTTCCACCGCGCCCTTGCCCAGGATGGGCAGGGTGCTGGCGGTGGCGGTGATGACCATGTCCGCCTCGTGCAGGTGCTCGCCCAACTCGTGCAGGGCGATGGCGTAGCCGCCGAACGGCTCGGCGAGCGCATGGGCGCGCTCGAAGGTACGGTTGGCGACGATCATGCGCCCGATGCCGTTGCCGTGCAGGTGACGGGCGGCCAGTTCGATGGTCTCGCCCGCGCCGATCAGCAGCGCGGTCTTGCTGCCCAGGTCGCCGAAAATCTGGCGCGCCAGGCTGACGGCGGCGAAGGCCACGGAGATGGGGCTGGCACCGATGGCGGTGTCCGTGCGCACCTGCTTGGCGACCGCGAAGGCATGCTGGAACATGCGGTTGAGCACGGGACCCACGGCCTGCGCCTCGCCCGCCTGGGCGTAGGCGGTCTTGATCTGGCCGAGGATCTGCGGCTCGCCGAGGACCAGCGAGTCCAGTCCGCAGGACACGCGCAGGAGATGGCGGATGGCTTCGGCTTCCTGGTGCAGATAGAGGTAGGGCCGGACTTCGTCTTCGTGGAGTCCATGCGCGCGCGGAAACCAGCGCAGGATCTCGCCATCGCCCTCTTCCGCCACCGCCGCGTAGACCTCGGTGCGGTTGCAGGTGGAAACGATCGCCCCCTCGCGCACCTGCGGAAGACTCAGCATCTCGCGCAGGGCGCCCTTCAGGCGCTCCGGCGCGAAGGCCACGCGCTCGCGCACGGACACGGGCGCGGTGCGATGGTTGAGGCCTAGGGCGATGATGGACATGTGGCTTTGGGTGACCCGCGCGCGGCAAAAAGGATCGGTAAGGAACCGCTGAGTCATTCAGCGGTTCCTGTTTGGGCATGAATGCCCCAGCACGAACAACGACACAAGCCGCTGATTCGCGATGGCCGCCACGGACATGTGCCGCGACGAGCCGAGCTGAAGAAAATGGATGTTTTTTTTCAGCCTTTACCAAGAGGCGGGGATTTTCGGCCATCCCCCCCGCAATGACAAGCCAAGGCCCCAAACCGCCCCCCCGGGAACCTCGCCGCCCGCTCGCGCTCCAATCCTCCACTCGCTCCGCCGCAGGCTTCGGTTGGCCAGCCGTGGACGGCTTGCACGAAGATTAAGCACTGCAAGTGCTTGATCTTCGGAGGCCGTCGCGGACAGGCGCCGCGACCGGCCGAGTTGAAAAAGGGCAGGACAGACCTTTTTCAACACCCTGCTAGAATGGCGAAAGATCATCAGGATACCGCGCATGCCAAGACGCCTTATTTATCTGCTTCCGCTGCTGACCGTAGCCTGCTCCTACCTGCCCAACGCCCCGGAAGCGAGCGCCCCGGAAGTCAAGGCCGCCACGCGCGAACCGACCCCCGACGAACTGCGCGGCGCTTCTTTTTATTACATCATGCTGGCCGAACTCGCCGGACGACACGGCCAGTTCGCGGACGCGGCGGCCCTCTACCTGGAAGCTGCCAAGATCAGCCGCGACCCGCGCGTGGCGGAGCGCGCGGCCCGGATCGCCCTGTTCTCCCGCGACACCGCCACCGCCGAGCAGGCGCTGGCCCTGTGGACCACGCTGGAGCCGGAGCATGCCGAGCGCTGGCAGGCTGAGATACTGCTCCACATCCGCGCCGGACGCGAGACGCAAGCCCTCGACCTGATCGACAAGCAGTTCCCGGCAACGGGCGACCGCAGCGAGACCTACCGCCAGATTGTTGCCATCCTCGCCCTCGAGGGGCCCGGCGGCATGGTACTGATGCACGGCGTGGCGCAGCGCCATGCCGAGGATGGCGAGGCCTGGTTCGCGCTGGCGCAGCTTGCCCTGCAGTTCAGGCAGCTCGACACCGCCGAGGCCGCGCTGCGCAAGGTCATCCGCCTGCAGCCGCAACGCAAGGAAGCCTACACCCAGTTGGCCGGAACCTATTTCAGCCGCGGCGACATCGAGGGAGGGTTGAAGCAGGTCAAGGAAACCATCGCACAATTCCCGGACGACCAGTCGCTGAAGTTGAACTACGCCCGCGCCCTGGTCGAGTCCCGCCGTCTCGATGAGGCGCGCCCGCTGTTTGACGAACTGCTGAGCAAGAATCCCAGGGATGCCGACCTGCGCTACACCGTCGCCCTGCTGGCGATGGAAGGCAAGGATCTGAGCACCGCCGAACGCGAACTGCGCTCCCTGCTCAAGATGCCCGAAAAGCGCGATGCCGCCGCCTACTACCTCGGCCGCCTCGAAGAGCAACGCGGCCGTGAAGCCGAAGCCCGAAACTGGTACAAGCGGGTAGGCGAAGGCGAAATGCGCATTGAAGCCGAGATCCGTCTGGCCACCCTCGATGCCCAGCAAGGCCTGATCGAACAGGCGCGCGCACACCTGTCCAAGGCCCGCGAGGGGCTGGAAACGCCGGAAGAGCGGGTACGCCTGTTCCTCGCCGAGGCCGACCTGATGAAGAAAGCCGGACAACCCGAGGCTGCGTACGAACTGCTCAGCCTCGCCTTGCAGAGTCATCCGGGCGCCCCCGACCTGCTCTACACCCGCGCCTTGCTGGCCGACCAGCTCGACCGCTTCCCACAGACTGAAGCCGACTTGCGGGCCATCCTCGAACAGGATCCGGATCATCCCGAGGCACTCAACGCGCTCGGCTTCACCCTCGCCCAGCGCAACATGCGCCTGGATGAAGCTCGCGAGCTGATCGAGAAAGCCCTCAAGCTCGTCCCGGACAGCCCCGCCATTCTCGACAGCATGGGCTGGGTACTGTATCGCCAGGGCAAGCTGACCGACGCCGAGACCTGGCTGCGCAAGGCCTACGACCGCGACCAGGACAGCGAGATCGCCGCCCACCTCGCCGAGGTGCTGGCCGCGCTGGGCCGCCGCGATGAAGCCCTCACGCTGATCGACGAGGCGCTCGAGCGCGAACCCAAGCGCCGCGAACTGCTCGACCTCCGGCAACGCCTGAAGAGCCAGCCGTGATGCTCCGTGTCCTCCTGCTCGGCAGCCTCCTGCTGCTGGCCGGCTGCGCCACCGTACCGCCTGTGGATGAGGCGGACCGCGATCCACAGCGGATGAGCCTCTGGCAGAGCCATCAGGACCAGCTCAAGAACGTGCGCGAATGGCGCATCGAAGGCCGCGCCGCCATCCTCGCCCAGGGCTCCGGCGGCCAGATCGCCTTCGACTGGTCGCATGGCCACGACCAGCAGGCCCTGAGCATCAAGACCCCGCTGGGCCAGAATGCCCTGCAGATGACCCGCAATGCCCAGGGCGTGGTGCTGATCGACCAGGACGGCATGCGCCATGAAGGCGCGGACGGCGAAAGCCTGCTGCGCGATGCGCTCGGCTGGAGCGTGCCGGTCGACGCCATGCCCGCCTGGCTGATCGGCCTGCCCGCCTCCTCTCAGGACAACTACAGCCTGGACGAACAGGGGCGCCTCAAGCGCCTGCACAGCCAAGGCTGGCGCATCGACTACCAGCGCTACACCACGATCAACGGCATTGCCCTCCCCGGCCGGCTTGACCTGATGCATATGGATCTGAACCTGCGCGTGATCATCGACCGGTGGCGCCTGTGACCCTGGATCGACCGGTGGCGTGGTGGCCCGCCCCGGCCAAACTCAACCTGATGCTGCGCATCACCGGCCGCCGCCCGGACGGCTACCACGAGCTGCAGACGGTCTTCCAGCTGCTGGACTACGGCGATCGCCTCGCCTTCGAGATCCGCGCCGATGGCGTGATCCGCAAACCCAACCCGCCGAGCGGCGTGCCCCAGGACAACGGGCTGGCGGTGCGGGCCGCGCGCCTGCTGCAGCAAGTCACCGGCACGACGCTGGGCGCGGACATCCACCTGGACAAGCGCCTGCCTTTCGGCGGTGGAGTCGGCGGCGGCAGCTCGGACGCCGCCACCACCCTGGTCGCCCTCAACCGGCTCTGGCGGACCGGTCTGAACGAGGACCAGCTGGCCGAACTTGGCCGCCAGCTCGGCGCGGACGTGCCGGTCTTCGTTCGTGGCCGCAGCGCCTGGGCCGAGGGCGTGGGCGAACTGATCACCCCGATGGAGTTGCCCGAACGCTGGTTCCTGGTCGTCTGTCCGCCGGTGCACGTCGGCACCGCCGAGCTGTTCGCCGACCCGCTGCTGGAGCGCAACATGCCGCGCATCAGCAAGGATGATTTCCTGCACGGCGCGGGCGGCAACGCCTTCGAACCGGTGGCCATCCGCCGCCATCCCGAAATCGCCAAGGCGATGGACGCACTACGTCCCTTCGGCACCCCCCATCTCACCGGCACCGGCGCCTGCGTTTTCTGCACCTTCCACAGCCGCGAGGCAGCAGAAACGGCTGCCGCCAGCCTGGGCATGGAGGGTAGCCGCTTCATCGCCCGGGGCGTCAATGCCTCCCCCCTGCTCCAGTTCGTCCTGGCGCATGAGCAGGACAGGCTCCACACCCTCTGATAGATTTGCCGAACGTCCAATACCCGTTCGGCGAGCATGATTTTTCATCTCTTGGCCAAGGCCCTTGGATTCGCAGCCGTCTATGCGATTGTCGGAGGGCTATGGATACTGTTCGGCGATCTTATGCTGATCAGTTACACCCGCGACCCCGAACAGCTCACCCGGCTGCAGACCTACAAGGGCTGGGCCTATGTCGGCCTCACCGCCATCATGGCCTTCTTCCTCGCCTATGCCCTTCTGCGCAGCCATGCCGCCCGCCTGAGCGAAGCGAACAGGCACGCACGCCACCTGCATGACATCATCAACCACCTTCCCGCCTATACCGCCTACCTGGATGGCGAAGGCCGCGTGGTCTTCGCCAGCGACAACATCGCCGCCAATCTTGGCGTACCGCCGTCGTCTCTGATCGGCAAGCATGTCCGCGAGATGATCGGCGCGGACAACTTCGATCCCCATGCCGATAAGCTCGCCGCCGCCCTCAACGGCCAGGACATCCGCTTCGAGCGCGTCATCAAGCTGCCCGACAGCCGCCAGCACTGGCTGATGACCCACTACATGCCCGACCGGGACGAACATGGCCAGGTCCGGGGAATCTACGTCTTCAACATCGATTTGACCGAGCACCTGCAGCTGGAGCGTGAGCTCCGCTGGCGCAACGACGAGCTCGAATCGATCTTTCAGGCCCTGCCCGACATCTACTTCCGGATGCAGACCGACGGGACCATCCTCGACTACCGCGCGCGTCAGACCGACAATCTCTACGTACCGCCCGAGGCCTTTCTCGGCCAGCGCATGCAGGATGTCCTGCCCCCCCACCTGGCCGAGCAGTTTCTCGCCAACCTGAACGTCCTGCTCCATTCCGGCTGCCTGCTCCAGACCTACGAATATTCCCTCCCCCTGAAAGAGGGCCCCCGCCACTTCGAGGCCCGACTGGCCAAGCTTCCGGACCGGGACGAAGTCGTCGCCGTGATCCGCGACGTCGACCAGATCAAGCAGGCCGAGGCCGAACTCGAGCACCGTGCCCATCACGACGCGCTCACTGGACTGCCCAACCGCTTGCTGCTGCACTCGCGCCTTGAGCACGCGATTGAACGTGCTCGACGCGAAAGGGCTCAACTGGGCCTGCTGTTCCTCGACCTCGATCGCTTCAAGAACGTCAACGACAGCCTGGGGCACCCGGTGGGCGACCAGCTTCTATGCGCGATCGCGGAGCGGCTGCGAGCACGCCTGCGCGAAGAAGACACCCTTGCCAGGCTTGGCGGCGACGAGTTCATCGTGCTGATGGAACGGATCGACCATGTCGATCAGGTCGCCACCGTCGCGCAGAACATCATCGACCTCCTGGAGACGCCCTTCAGACTGGGCGAGGGGCAGGACATCTACATCGGTGCGAGCCTGGGCATCAGCATTTATCCGCAGGATGGCGGCGACCCCACGACCCTCATTCGCAACGCCGATGCCGCGCTCTACATGGCCAAGGCCAGTGGCCGCCATACCTTCCGCTTCTACACCGAGACCATGACACAGGAGGCCAACCGCCGGCTCGATATCGAGATGGCGATCCGCCGAGCCCTGGAGCGGGAGCAGTTTTTCCTCCAGTATCAGCCCCTGGTGAGCGTGACGGAGCGCAAGATCATCGGCGTCGAGGCCCTGCTGCGCTGGCGCAGGGACAACGGGGAGATCATTCCGCCGGACCAGTTCATTCCCCTGGCGGAGGACACGGGGCTGATCATCCCGATCGGCGAATGGGTGCTGCAGCAGGCCTGCGCCCAGGGCAAGGCATGGCTCGATGCCGGCCTGCCGCCCTTGACCATCGCGGTCAATCTCTCGCCCACGCAATTCCGTCGCCCCCATCTGGCCCAGTTCGTGCGTCAGGTCCTGGAAGACACCGGCTACCCCGCCGATGGCCTGGAGCTGGAAATCACCGAAAGCGCGCTGATGCAGGCCGAGCAAGGGGTGGAGGACCAGCTCCGGGCTCTCAAGCGCCTGGGCATCCACCTGGCCATCGACGACTTCGGCACCGGCTATTCCTCGCTCGCCTACCTCAAGCGTTTCCCGATCGACACCCTGAAGATCGACAAGAGCTTCGTCAGCAACCTGCCGCACGATCAGGAAAACGCCGCCATCGCCCGCACCATCATCGACATGGCCGGCACGTTCCGTTTCGAGGTCCTGGCCGAGGGCGTCGAGACCGAAGCACAACTCGCCTTCCTGCGCGAGCACGGCTGTCATTATTTCCAGGGTTACCTGTTCAGCCCGCCGCGCAGCGCGGAAGATGTCACGCCGCTGCTGCGCGACTTGCTGGAACAGACACAATAAAAGCCATCAGGGGCTTGCACGGCGCGCGCCGATCCATATAATGCACAACCTCTCCTGGGCCGTCGCCAAGCGGTAAGGCACCGGATTTTGATTCCGGCATTCCTAGGTTCGATCCCTAGCGGCCCAGCCAGTTTTCTTTCTCCAGAACTCTCGTACGTGGTGCAGCTATGCTGATGGTCTTCACGGGGAATGCAAACCCCGAGCTTGCCCAGCGTGTGGTTGAGAACCTCGACCTCCAGCTCGGCCAGGCCACGGTCACCCGCTTCAGCGACGGTGAAACCTTCGTCGAGATTCTCGAAAACGTGCGCGGCCGCGATGTCTTCATCATCCAGCCCACCTGCGCGCCGACCAACGACAACCTGATGGAACTGATGGTCATGGCCGACGCCCTGCGTCGTGCCTCCGCCGGTCGCATCACCGCCGTCGTGCCCTACTACGGCTACTCCCGCCAGGACCGCCGCGTCCGCTCCGCGCGCGTGCCCATCACCGCCAAGGTGGTGGCCAACATGCTGCAGAGCGTCGGCTTCGACCGCCTGCTGACCATCGACCTGCACGCCGAGCAGGTACAGGGCTTCTTCGACATCCCGGTGGACAACGTCTACGCCTCGCCGATCCTGCTGGGCGACATCTGGCGCCAGCAGCACGAGAACCTGACCGTGGTCTCCCCGGACGTCGGCGGCGTGGTGCGCGCCCGCGCCCTCGCCAAGCGCCTGGACGACGTGGACCTCGCGATCATCGACAAGCGCCGCCCGAAGGCCAACGTGGCCCAGGTGATGCACATCATCGGTGAAGTCAAGGACCGCACCTGCGTCATCATCGACGACATCGTCGATACCGCCGGCACCCTGTGCAAGGCCGCCGAGGCGCTCAAGCAGCACGGCGCGCGCAAGGTCATCGCCTACGCCACCCACGCGGTGCTGTCCGGCAAGGCGATCGAGAACATCAACGGCTCGCAGCTGGATGAACTGGTCGTCACCGACACCATCCCGCTGAGCCCCGCGTCGCGCGCCTGCACCCGCATTCGCGTGCTGTCCGTGGCCGGCATGCTGGCGGAAACCATTCGCCGCATCCACACCGACGAGTCGGTGAGTTCGCTGTATCAGGACTGACGATTTCGCTGTCCCGCGAGGGACGGCAAACCACCGGATTGGTCGCGATCCGGTGGCCCATCCCGCCGCAAGGCGGGTTTTTGCTTGTAAGACTTTGGAGTTAAACCATGAGCGTATCCTTCACCGTGAAGGCCACCCGCCGTGACGATCTGGGGAAAGGTGCGAGCCGCCGCCTGCGTCGCGAAGGCAATGTGCCGGCCGTCCTGTACGGCGGCGATGCCGAGCCTGTATCCCTGACCATCGCCCACAAAGACCTGTGGCACAGCCTGGAAAACGAGGCCTTCTATTCCCACATCCTCGACATCGAGATCGACGGCAAGGTGGAAAAGGCCATCCTGCGTGACCTGCAGCGCCACCCGTTCAAGGCCCTGGTCATGCACGCCGACTTCCAGCGCGTGTCCGCCTCCGACATGCTGCACGTCAAGGTGCCGCTGCATTTCGTCAACGAAGCCACTTCCGTGGGCGTGAAGAAGGGCGGCGCGGTCAGCCACCTGGCCACCGAAGTCGAGATCACCTGCCTGCCGGGCAACCTGCCGGAGTTCGTCGAAGTCGATCTGGCCAACCTGGACGTGGACACCACCCTCCACCTGTCCAACCTGGTCCTGCCGGCCGGCGTCAAGGCCTTCGAACTGGACGCCCACGGCAACGACCTCGGCATCGTGGTCATCCACATGCCGAAGGGCAGCGCTGCCGAGAGCAGCGAGGGCTGATAAGCCCCCATGTCCGCCAACGCTGCGCCATCTTCTGATAACCGGCCCGACATCCGGCTCATCGTCGGCCTCGGCAATCCGGGGGCGCAGTATGCGGACACCCGCCATAACGCGGGTTTCTGGTTCGTGGACGAAGTGGCCCGCATGGCGGGCGCGACCCTTCGTCCCGAACCCCGTTTTCATGGCGTCGCAGCCCGCGCCACGCTCGACGGGCGTGAGCTCTGGCTGCTTCAGCCGACCACCTACATGAATCGCAGCGGCCAGTCGGTCGCCGCCCTCGCCCGCTTCTACAAGATCGCCCCCGAGCAGATCCTGATCGCGCACGACGAGATCGACCTGCCCGCCGGCCAGATCAAGCTCAAGTACGCGGGCGGCCATGGCGGCCACAACGGCCTGCGCGACCTTCACGCCCACCTCGGCACGCCGAACTACTGGCGCCTGCGCATCGGCGTCGGCCATCCCGGCAGCAAGGACCTGGTCGTGGACTACGTCCTGCACGCGCCCTCCAAGGTCGATCGTGAGAAGATCGACTTCACCATCGACGAGGCGCGCCGCCAGCTTTCCACCCTGCTCCGTGGCGACGCGACCGCGGTCATGAATCATCTGCACGCCCTCAAATAGGCATTAGTTAAGGAATCGGTCATGGGATTCAAATGCGGCATCGTCGGCCTGCCCAACGTCGGCAAGTCCACCCTGTTCAACGCGCTGACCAAGGCCAATATCCAGGCCGCCAACTACCCGTTCTGCACCATCGAGCCGAACGTCGGCGTCGTGCCCATGCCCGATCCGCGCCTGGACAAACTGGCCGAGATCGTCAAGCCGGAGCGCATCCTGCCCACCACCATGGAATTCGTCGACATCGCCGGCCTGGTGAAGGGCGCCTCCAAGGGTGAAGGCCTCGGCAACCAGTTCCTCGCCAACATCCGCGAAACCGACGCCATCGCCCAGGTCGTGCGCTGCTTCGAGAACGACGACGTGATCCACGTCGCCGGCAAGGTCGACCCGCTGGACGATATCGAAGTCATCAACACCGAGCTGATCCTGGCCGACATGGACACCGTCGCCCGCAACCTCGACCGCGCCGTCAAGGCCGCCAAATCCGGCAACAAGGAGGCACTGGCCAAGAAGGAGGTGCTGGAGCGCCTGCACGCCCACCTCGACCAGCTCAAGAGCGCCCGCAGCCTGGATCTCTCCGACGAAGAGAAGAAGCTGATCCGCGACCTGCACCTGCTCACCATCAAGCCGATCATGTACATCGCCAACGTCAACGAGGACGGCTTCGAGAACAACCCCCTCCTCGACAAGGTGCGCGAGCATGCCAAGACCGAGGGCGCGGTCGTGGTCCCGGTCTGCGCCATCATCGAGGCCGAGATCGCCGAACTGGACGACGTCGACAAAGGGGAATTCCTGGAGAGCATGGGCCTCGACGAGCCCGGCCTGAACCGCGTCATCCGCGCGGGCTATGACCTGCTCGGCCTGCAGACCTACTTCACCGCCGGGGTGAAGGAAGTGCGCGCCTGGACCATCCACAAGGGCGACACCGCCCCACAGGCCGCCGGCGTGATCCACACCGATTTCGAACGCGGCTTCATCCGCGCCCAGACCATCGCCTACGAGGACTTCATCCAGTACAAGGGCGAACAGGGCGCCAAGGAAGCCGGCAAGATGCGCGCCGAAGGCAAGGACTACATCGTCAAGGACGGCGATGTATTGAACTTCCTGTTCAACGTCTAATTCGGCGCGCAAAGGCGTTGACGAGACATTATCCCATCGGCATAATGCGCGCCTCGACTCCAAGGCTATGTAGCTCAGCCGGTTAGAGCACAGCACTCATAATGCTGGGGTCGGTGGTTCGAGCCCACCCATAGCCACCATACAAAAGAAAGGCCCAGGTTGTTCAGTCCGAACGCCTGGGCTTTTTCTTTCTCCCGCACGCCATTAGATCGAGCCCCGCCGGGGACGCCCGGCATCCCCTCCGCGCTGATCCGCATCGGGTGACAGGCCCAGCCGCTCGAGGCAGGCGAAGGTGAGGCCGTATATTCCCGGCCGCTTGCTTTCGCGGGGCCCGGCCACGTTGAGCACCTCGATGGCGTTCTCACTTAGCCATCTCCAGATGTTTTGCAGGAGTCCCTCGCTGAGGCCAGCGTCGAGCTGGGCGACCAGGCAGGGCCTCTTCATGCGCCTTGCATGGTTGACGGTGGAGAGGGTTCCATCCGCCAGTTCGCCGAGGTTGAGGACCAGCGTGCCGTCGCTGTCGCGCACGTTCAGTCGCGTGCGCCTGGCGTAGCCGCCCTCCGTTTCCGTCAGGGCATAGCGCGCATCGATGGGGCCGTCCTCGGCCTTCCGCCCGGCCGGGCACCAGCCACCGTGCTCGATACCGTGGGCGATGGCGAAGTCCAGCGCGGCGCGGTCGGCGCCGGTCTGGCCGCCGGAGACGATTTTCCTGATGGCTGCGTCCATGTTCTCGGTTCCTGCGTGGACTTTGTTGATGGGCACGCTCCGAATGATCCCATGGTGGCCCGTCTACCTGCGGGTCCATGAGTCCTTTCCTAGACTGAGGGCATGACCTTCGGAGGGCTGCCGACATGCCCCATCACCTCACGAGCCTCTTTTTCCTCGCCCTGGCGCTGACCCAGGCCGATGCTGGCCATGCGAATCCTGGCCGCCCCGATGTCCTGCGCATCACGGTACTGTTCAACAACGTCGAGCACCAGTCCGGGCTTGAGGCGGGCTGGGGGTTCTCCTGCCTCATCCAGGGGCTGGCGGGGACGATCCTGTTCGATACCGGGGGCGACGGCGGAGTCCTGCTGTCGAACATGCATCGTCTCGGGCTGGAACCGCATGCCGTGGATACCATCGTGCTTTCCCACATCCACGGCGACCACACCGGCGGGCTGGATGCCTTCCTCGCCAAGCACGGCGCCGTGGAGGTGATCATGCCCGAAGCCTTCCCGGCCTCGTTTCGGCAGGCCGTGGCCGATCGGGGAGCGCGGGTGGGGACCGTCCGGCAGGGCGGCCGGCTCATGGATGACGTCTACACCACCGGCGAGCTGGGCGCCCTGCACGAGCAATCCCTCCTGCTGGATACCGCGAAGGGCCTCGTGATCATCACGGGCTGCGCCCATCCGGGCATCGACCGGATCGCGCAGGAGGCTGTCCGGCTCACGGGCAGGCCGATCCATCTGCTGATGGGGGGCTTCCACCTGCTGGGAGCGGATCGTCCGGAGATCCAGGCGATCATCGCCCGGCTTCAGGCCCTGGGGGTGGAGCAGGTCGCCCCCAGCCACTGCACGGGGGATGCGGCCATCGCCCTGTTCCGCCAGGCTTGGGGCGGGAATTTCGTCGAGGGCGGCCTGGGAGCGGTGATCCGGGTGCTGCTGCGGTGAGGGCGGCGTCACTTGGACAGCACGATGATGACGGCCACCAGGATGCCGGCGCCAAGAGCGCAGAGGCTGTACCTGCGATGCTCCCTTTCCGCCTGGGGCAACAGGTGCGTGGCCCCGACATAGACGAGCGCCCCCGCGGACAGCGCGAGCAGACTGCCGAGCAGCGAAGGGTCGATCCGGCTGACGTAGGGCCAGGACACCAGCATGCCGAGCGGTGTGGTCAGCGAGGCGGCGAAGAGCGCCAGGACGAAGGAGGCCCGCGTGCTGAAGCCCCCGCGCAGGAGCAGCAGGTAGGTGATGATGCCCTCGGGGAATTCGTGCAGGACCATGCCGGTGGCGGCCAGCGCGCCGGTGAAGATGTCGACGGTGAAGGTGATGGAGTAGACGAAGCCGTCGATGAAGGAGTGAAGGCCGATGCCGAGCATGGCGACCAGTCCGAGCCCGTACGCGGCATCCGGATCGCGCTCGCAGACGAAGGCGGTGATGAAGCGGTTGAACAGGTGCAGCAGGAGAAACCCGAGGAGCAGGTAGACGGGGGCATGGACATGCATTCCGAAGGCCTTCGGGATGATGTGCAGGAAGGACACGGAAATCAGCACGCCGGCGGCGAAGCAGATGAAGTAGATGCCGTTGTTTCGCGCCCAGGCCTCGAAATGGCGCACGGTGTAGATGCCCGCTGCCGTCACCAGCGCGGCGAGCGTGCTTGCACCCAGGGCGGTCCAGAAGGTGGTTTCCATGTCAGGGGCCACCGTTCGGGGCGGCGCCGCGTTTCGCGCTACGCGGTTCCACGCGCGGAAGTCCGGGGGCAGTCTTCATCGGGGCTCCTCCGGGCGATCCAGTCGTTCCATGGCCAAGCCGCTGAGGATCGAGAAGGCGACAAGGAACAGGGTCAGAAGCACGGTGAACTGCACTCCGAAATAGTGAGCCATGAGGGGCAGGAGCGGCAGCTTGATGGCGCGGGCGTAGAGAAAGACGGCCATCAGCGCGGTCTTCATGCCTTTTCGGCGCAGTTCGCCGAGGAGGGCATACCAGGCATAGATCGGCCCGGAGGAGAGCATGCCGCCGGCCACGGCCAGGAACCAGCCATGCAGACCCGACCTGCGCCCCAGCCAGCCCTCGACCCGGGCTGGCGTCAGGAGCAGGTCGGCCAGGAAGAGCAACGCGAACGTGAAGGCCAGGGCCGGCGCGATCGAGCGGAGCATGGGGAGGAAGGCGACAAGCGCCTCGCGGACCTGTTCCGGCGCAATGAGGGCGGTCGCGGCATGGGCCGCCAGCACGAGGGCGAGGAAGATCCATCCGCCGCGGCCACGTCTGCCTTTCATGCGACGCCCAGCAGCTGCAGGGCGCCCACCGTCAGGAGGGCGATCGCGATGGCGAACAGGAAGGCCAGCAGATTCCGGTAGAGGGCAAAGCGCCTGCCCAGCAGGAGGGCTTCCGCTGGCAGGTGCGCGAGGCCCACCGTGACCCAGGTCACGATCAGGGCGGTGACGGCGAGCAGGCTCGCACCGCCCGCCAGCAGTTCCCCGCCCAGGATGTAGCCCGCCAGCGGATGGCCGATGGCCACGCTGCCCATGGCCGCGCCGAGCAGCACGTCCAGCCAGGCATGCTGGCCGAACAGGCCCTGCAGCCCCTCGGTGGGTAGCAGGGCGAGCAGGAGGTTGGTCAGCAAAAGCATCCCGATGACGACGGGCAGCATGTTCACGAAGGAGCGCGAGGCCCGTCTCAGCGAGGCCGCCAGGCCGGCCTGCCCGGGGCCGACCGGGGGCTGCCGGTTCTGTGGGTTCTGTCGATCCGGTTGCCTGTCCTGCTTCATCGCGCCTCCATCCCGCATGGTGAGTGACCATTCTAGCGCCGGCGTGGAGCCGGGGGCCCAGAAGCGGGGGCGGATATGCCGGGGATGTTCAGCGGTTCGGGAGCCCGCGCAGGATTTCCTTGTAGCGGTCCCACTCCGTGGCCGGCCAGATCTCCGAGTGGGCGCGGCCGTAGGTGCGGATCAGGGTCGACACCTTGGTCGCCATCTCGTTGTCCGGGGCGGCGAAGATGTCGAGGTAGTCGTACGGCCCGAGCACGGCGTAGCTTTGCAGCCACTCCACCTGCGGACAGGCGGCGCGGATGCGCTCCATGGCCTGATGCTCGAGATCTTCCATGCTGCGGGGCGTGCTCAGAAGCTCGGGGGCAAGGCGGGTGAGCATGACGAATACGGGCATGTCGGTCTCCTTCTGCAAGGGCATCCCGAAGCCGGGAGTCCATCGACTATAGGAGGACTTTTTCGGCGCGGAGGCCGGGAGTTGAGCCAGGGGGCATGCACGATGGCTGTTGCGCCCCCAGTCCTCACGCCGAAAGTCCGGGATCCAGCAGGCGCAGCAGACCGTCACGGCAGCCTTCCGCATTGCCGCACCGGAAGACATGGAGGCCCCGGCTGCGGGCGCGCTCCACATTGCCGGGATCGTCGTCGAGGAACACCGCCTCGGCTGGGTGGACATCCATGTCGGCGAGTACGTCGTCGAACAGGCTCGCGTCGCGTTTGCTCTTGCCGATGCGGTAGCTGCAGTACACCCGGTCGAATTCGCGCTCGAAGCCGTCGCGTCTATCGAGACGCTCGAGCCAGTCGGTCTGGTCGCTGAGGATGGCGCAGGCAAGGCCGCGCCGGCGCAGCTCGCGCACCAGCGCGATCATCCCCGGGCGCACGACGAAGTGCTCGAGAATGACGCGCGTGAGGTCGGCATCCCCGCCGCGCAGGGGGAAGCGCTCGCGCAAGAGGCGCCAGAAATCGGCCTCGCTGCCCTCGGCGGTCACGTAGCCGCAGGCATAGATCGCGTCGATCCCGGCCCGGTGCAGGGCGTCGGGGTCATGGCCGTTGGCCCTGGCGATGGCATGCAGCCCGTCGCGGAATCCCTCCTCGGCGATCACCCCGCCGAAGTCGAACAGCACGGCGCGCAGGCGTGTTTCGTTCGCGGCCATCGTTCACCTCCCATCGTCCGCTCCTTCAGGATTATGGTTCGCCGGCCGCCGACTTGCCGGGCCTTGCATCCGGGCGTCGCTTGCATTTGAATACTGGAACGATATTCAAATCATTTGCACATGCACGATCCGATCACCAACAAGACCGGCCGCGGCGGCGTCCGCCCCGGTGCCGGCCGCCCCAAGGGTCAAGGGCGCTGGGGCGAGCCCACGGTGACCCTGCGCGTGCCGGAGAGCCGTGTGGGGCAGGTGCGCGACTTCCTCGAGGTGCTGCACGAGCGGCGGGCGGAGGCGGCCGAGGCGCGCCTGCCCGGGCTGTTCGAGCGCGCAGGCCTTGTCCTGCTGCGCCCCGCCGAGGTGCCGGAGTCGATCCGCCTGCCGCTGTTCGGCCACAAGATCGCGGCCGGCTTCCCCTCCCCCGCCGATGACTACGTCGAGGACCGCATCGATCTCAACCAGCACCTGATCCGCCACAGGGAGGCCACCTTCTTCCTGCGGGTGACGGGCGACTCCATGCTCGGCGCGGGCATCCATGACGGCGACCTGCTGGTGGTGGACCGGGCGCTCGATCCGGCGGACGGCAAGATCGTCATCGCGGTGCTGGACGGCGAACTGACCGTCAAGCGCCTGGAGCGGCGCGGCGGGCGGGTGCGCCTGCTGCCGGAGAACCCGGCCTTCCCGGCGATCGAGGTGAGCAACGAGCAGGACCTGGTCATCTGGGGCGTGGTCACCAGCGTGATCCACGGGCTCTGAACATGGCGACGCGTCGGGCCGTCGCCCTGGTGGATGGCAACAACTTCTTCGTCTCCTGCGAACGGGTCTTCAACCCGGCTCTCGAAGGCGTGCCGGTGGTGGTGCTCTCCAACAACGACGGCTGCGCCATCGCCCGCTCCCCGGAGGCCAAGGCGCTGGGCATCGGCATGGCCCAGCCCTGGTTCCAGATCAGGCACATGGAACAGCCATGCGGCCTGAAGGCCTTCTCGTCCAACTACGAACTCTACGCGGACATGAGCAACCGCATGATGGGCATCCTCGGCCAGTTCGCCCCCAGCCAGGAGGTCTACTCCATCGACGAGTGCTTCCTCGACCTGAGCGGCCTCCAGACCGACCTCACCGCCCACGCCCAGACCATCCGCCAGCGGGTCCGGCAGTGGATCGGCATTCCCACCTGCGTCGGCATCGGGCATTCCAAGACCCAGGCCAAGCTCGCCAACCACATCGCCAAGAAGCGGCCCGAGTGGGATGGCGTCTGCGACCTCACCGCCCTGCCTGAAAGCCGCATCGATGCGTTGATGGCGAGCATCGAGGTCGGCGAGGTGTGGGGCGTGGGGCGCAAGCTTTCGGAGAGACTGAATGCCCTCGGCATCCGCTGCGTGCTCGACCTCAAGCGCGCCGACCCCAAGCTCATCCAGCGCCGCTTCTCGGTGGTGCTGGAGCGCATCGTCTGGGAGCTGCGCGGCCTCGCCTGCCTGAGTCTGGAGGACATCAGCCCGCCTAAGCAGCAGATCATCTCCAGCCGCTCGTTCGGCATCCCGGTGACCGCGCTGGCCGACCTCCGGGAGGCCGTCGCCGCCTACACGACCCGGGCCACGGAAAAGCTGCGCCGCCAGGCCAGCGTGGCGCAGGCCATCCACGTCCACATCCGCACCAGCCCGTTCCGCGAAGACCGGCCCTATTACGGCCCGGGCCTCACCCTGCCGCTCGTCACCCCGACCGACGACACCCGCAAGCTGGTGAAGAAGGCCCTCGAGGGACTGGAGCGCATCTACCGGCCCGGCCACGACTACCAGAAGGCCGGCGTGGTGCTGATGGATATCCACCCGAGGGAAGCGGGCCGGATGAGCGACCTGATCGAGGCCATCGTCCCATCGAAGGACGAGCAGATCATGCGCGCCATGGATGCCATCAATGCCCGGATGGGCAAGACCGCCATCCGGCTGGCCGCCGAAGGCATCGGCAAGCCCTGGGCGATGAAGCGGATGAAGATGTCGCGGGCGTTCACGACGAACCTCGATCAACTTGCGCTGGCCCATGCCCGTTGAAGCCCGCGAGCCCCGACCATATCGCCCGCGCAGGCGGTTTGCTATCGTTACCGCACACCCGAACGCCAAGGAACGCATGAGCCTCGCCTTCCGCACCATCGGCATCCTCGCCAAAACCTCGGACGACCGGTTGGCCGGCACGCTGGACACGCTGGTGGCGCACCTCCGCCTGCGCGAGTGCGCGATCCTGCTCGACCAGGCCAGCGTTCCCGACCTCCCCGCCCTGCGCGACATCCCGCGTGGGGCGCGGGACGAGCTGGGCAGGCAATGTGATCTGGTGATCGCGGTGGGCGGCGACGGCACCCTGATCAATGCCGCGCACGACCTCGCCGCGTTCGACAGACCCGTGCTCGGCATCAACCTCGGGCGGCTCGGCTTCCTGGTCGACATATCCCCCGACGAGCTGACCAGCCGCCTCGACCGCATCCTGCGCGGAGAATTCATCGCCGAACAACGTTTCCTGCTGTGCGGCGAGGTGATCCGCCAGGGCGAGTCGCTGCACAAGGGCGCGGTCTTCAACGACCTCGTCTACAAGGTTCGCGACGCGGTGCGGATGATCGAGTTCGAAACCCACCTCGACGGCCGCTACCTGCTCACCCAGCGCTCCGACGGCATGGTCATCAGCACCCCCAGCGGCTCGACCGCCTACGCGCTGTCCGCCGGCGGTCCCATCCTCACCCCGGGGCTGGAGGCCATCGTGCTGGCGCCGATCTGCCCGCACACCCTGAGCAACCGGCCCATCGTGGTCCCCGCAAGCTCGGTGGTCGAGATCCGCGCCACCCGCCACTCGCGCGCCAACAGCCTGGTCAGCTTCGACGGCCAGACCATGATCGACATGGAGCCGGACGACTGCCTGCGCATCACCCGCGCCCCCCACCCGGCGCGCCTGATCCATCCGGCGGATTACGACTATTTCCACATCCTGCGCGCCAAGCTGCGCTGGGGCGGTCATCCTTGAGCCTTTCATCACGCTGAACAGCCATGCTGCGCCATATCCACGTCCGCAACTTCGCCATCATCGACGCCGTCCAGCTCGAGCTCGAGGGCGGCCTGACCGTGATGACCGGCGAAACCGGCGCGGGCAAGTCGATCCTGGTCGACGCACTCGGCCTGCTGCTGGGCGAGCGCGCCGGCGCGGAGGTCATTCGCCCCGGCGCGGAGCGGGCCGAACTGGAGGCCCTGTTCAGCCTGGAGCACAGCCCCGAGGCGCGCCGCCTGCTGGCCGAACAGGCCCTGGACGACGAGTCTGGCGAGTGCGTGCTGCGCCGCGTGGTCGCCCGCGAGGGCGGCAGCCGCGCCTTCGTCAACGGCCGTTCGGTCAACCTCGCCACCCTGCGTGAACTGGGCGGCCTGCTGGTCGACATCCACGGGCAACACGAGCATCAGCAACTGCTGCGCAGCGGCGCCCAGCGCGAACTGCTGGATGCCTTCGGCGGCCATGAGACGCTGCTCGCCCCGCTCGGCCAGGCCTTTCGTGACTGGCAGGCCACCGCCAGCAAGCTCGCCGAGCTGCGCGAAGCCGACGAGAGCCGCGCGCAGCGGCTGGAACTGGTGCGCTACCAGGTCGGCGAGCTGAGCGCGCTCAAGCCGGAACCCGACGAGTGGCCGCGGATCGAGGCGGAGCATCGCCGCCTGACCCATGCCGGGCGCCTGATCGAACTGTGCCAGGGCGCCCTGCAGGCGCTCTACGAAGGCGATGGCGACACCATCCACGGCGGCCTCACCCATGTCGTCGGCCTGATCGAACAGGGCCAGCGCCAGGACGCCGGGCTGCAACCCGCGCTGGAACTGCTGCACCAGGCCGAGATCCAGTTGCGCGAGGGTGTCGATCAGTTGCGCGACTATGCCCGCGGGCTGGAACTGGATCCCGAGCGGCTGGCCGAAGTCGATGCGCGCATGACCGCCCTCTACGATGCCGCGCGCAAGCACCGCGTGCGCCCCGAGGATCTGCCCGAACTATTCCTGCAACTGAGCGAGGAACTGGCCACCCTGGAAGGCGAAGGCGAGTCGCTGGACGCCCTGGAGAACCGTCTGGCCCGTCTGGACGAGGCCTATCGCGAGGCCGCGCTGGACCTGTCCGCCGCGCGCGGGCAGGCGGCGGAACGACTCGCCGTGGCGGTGACCGAGGCCATCCGCGGGCTGGGCATGCCGCACGCGCAATTTGCCATCGAAATCCGCCTCAATCCCGAGGTGCCGTTCACCGCCCACGGGCAGGACACGATCGAGATGCTGGTTACCACCAACCCCGGCCAGCCCCTGCAGCCGCTCGGCAAGGTCGCCTCCGGCGGCGAGCTGTCGCGCATCAGCCTCGCCCTGCGGGTACAGACCGCCGCGCGCGGCGAGGTCGCCACCCTGATCTTCGATGAGGTGGACACCGGCATCGGCGGCAGCGTGGCCGAGGTGGTCGGCCGCCTGCTCGCGAGCCTGGGCCGCGAACGTCAGGTACTGTGCGTGACCCACCTGCCGCAGGTCGCGGCGCAGGGCACGCACCACCTGCATGTGCGCAAGGAACAAAGCGCGGACAGCACGCGCACCACCCTTCTCCCGCTGGATGCCGAGGCGCGTATCGAGGAGCTCGCCCGGATGATGGGCGGGGTAGACATCACCGCGCAGACACGCGGCCTGGCGAAGGAAATGCTGGAGCGCGCCCGCCGCGGGGACGAGGAAGACGCACAACGGATGTCCCGGACATTCTAGGAAGAATGCCCCGGCTCCCGTGAACCCTCGCGCGGGCTCGTTGAAAACCCGATGGTGACCGCGTGAGCTCCGGCGAAATTGAAGACGACCTTCCGAACGCCCCGTCCCCGGCCATGCTGACACGCTTGGCCCGGGCGATGCCCAGCGCCGGAACCCACATCCCCCTGTACGAAAGAGAACGAATGCAAGACTTGTAAGGAATCATAACCAGCTTGAAGGCTGTTGCGACAAAGATCCCAGAAGATCGTATGCCCCACTCTCGACAGGCCGTTGACCGGGGCTCTTGAACGCTACCCCGCTCCAGCCCGGCATGCATCGACTCACCACCTAGGAAAATCCCTACAGCTGAATCAGGCGGCACTGATACAAGCACTCACGAAGCGCGCCGTACACTCGCCGGACATGAATCCCGACTCAACGGGAGGTTCCCCATCCAGTTACCCGAGCAGATGCGCGTGATCGACAGAAACGCCCGAGGCCAACACACACCCCTTCCTTCGGTAAACGAGGGGCAACGGCCGCCGGATACCGACCTCTTCCACAGGGTTTCGGCAGTTCCCGGAGTGTTGTTCACCTTTCAGCGCACGGGCGATCGCCTCGTCTCCATGCCCCATGCATCGGAGAAACTGTTCGATCTCACCGGCCTACTGCCTGGAGATGTCGCCGAGGATGCCGCCCCACTGTTGATCCGCATGCACCCCGAGGATGTCGCTCCTTTCCTTGAGTCCGCCGAGGCATCGGCCAAAACCATGCAGCCCTGGCGTACCGAGTTCCGCGTCGATCACCCGGACAAGGGCGAGCTCTGGATCGAGTGGCTGGGCGCCCCCGAACAGGGGCGAGACGTCAGCATGCGCTGGCAAGGCTTCATGCACGACATCAGCGAACGCAAGCGACTGGAAGCGGAACTGCGCGCCCAGTCCGAGACGCAGGCAACCTTGCTACGCGCCCTCAGCGAGGTCGGCCTCCAGCAGATGGTGATCGAGAGCGGCCGCATCATCCACGTCGGCCATCGCGCCCTGGCACACGAATTCGGGTTCACCGACGAGATGATCGAGGCCCAGCCGCCACTAGAGTCGATCATTCACCCCGACGACCGGGCGCGGGTCATGGATTACCACCGCCGCCGCCTGGCGGGTGACCCCGTACCCGACACCTACGACCTGGGCCTCATCACCCTAACCGGAGAACGGCGGGAGTTCGAGATCGCTGTCGCCATGGTGCCGGACAGCCAGCCGCCCCGTCTCGTTTCCATCGGCAAGGACATCACGGAACGCAAGCAGGCGGAACATCTGCTCAAGCAGCGCACGCGCGAATTCCGCATCCTCACCGAGAACCTGCCGGAGCCTATCATCCGCTACGATCTCGACGGCCGACGTCGCTATGTCAACCCCGCCTATGAAAAATTCTTCGGCATTCCAGCAGAAGATGCGCTCGGTAAGAGCGTGACAGAGCTCTCGTCCCTTGCCGATGCCGAGGAATACCAGGCCCATCTCCAGGCCGCCGCGCGGGGCGAGCAGCGTGATTTCGAGGTCATCACGAATATCGCGCACGGCCCGCGCACCTACCGCATGCACCTCGTCCCGGAGCGCGACGACGGCGGGACAGTGACGGGCGTGCTGGCCATCGGCCACGACTTGACGGACATCCACCGCATGCAGGAAACCATCGCAACCCGCGAACGCGAGTTGCGCGCCCTGGCGGACTCCTCGCCCGGCATGATGGGCAGTTTCCATCGTCGTCCAGACGGCTCGGTCTACATGCCCTATGTGTCGCCGAACATCTTCGATCTGTTCGGGCTGAGGCCGGATGAGGTCGCCGAAGATGCATCGCCCCTCTTCGCTATGAACCATCCGGAAGACGCGCAACGGGTGATCGATTCGATCGCCGAATCGGCGCGGACCATGGCAGCGTGGCATTGTGAGTACCGGATCATCCATCCCGCCAAGGGCGAGCGCTGGATGGAGGGGCACTCCAATCCAATGCCGCATGCCGACGGCGGCGTGATCTGGTATGGACAGGTGCATGACATCACCGAGCGTAAACGCTTGGAAATAGCGCTCGCCCGTAGCGAACAGGCCTTCCGCAACCTGGCCGAGAACACACCCGATACGATCGCCCGTTACGACCGCGATTGTCGGCGAATCTATATCAACCCTGCCTTCCTCCAGCTTGCAGGTCAATCGGCGGAAGCGATGCTCGGCATGACGCCAACCCACCATACCGACACGCCACGGACCCAGGCCTATGAGCACGCTTTGCGGCATGCCCTGGCAAGCGGCGAGAACGGCAGTCACGAACTGGTCTGGAACGGCCGCGACGGCCAGGAGTTCACCAGCCTGATCAGCATCACCCCGGAGAGAGACTCAGAAGATCATGTAACGAGCGTACTGGCCATTGGCCGGGACATTAGCGAGCGCAAACGCATGGAAACCGCGCTTCAAGCCCGCGAGAAAGAGTTCCGCACCCTGACGGAAAACCTGCCCGTCGCGGTGATCCGTTACGACCTCGAACAACGGCGACGCTACCTCAACCCGGCGGCGGAGAGGATGCTGCATGGCAGCGCGGCCGAGCTATTGGGACATGTGCCGGGCGGCCCGACGGTGCCCGCGACGTCGGCGATGCTTGCCCATTACCGCGCGGAAATGGCGGAGACGCTGGCATCGGGCCGCATGCGGGAACTGGAATTCGTGCTGGACGCACTGCCTGTCGAGCAACGGGAGCACTACGAGGTGCGCTTCGTTCCCGAGTATGACGAGGACGGAAGGCCGTGCAGCGTACTGGCCATCTGGTACGAAGTCACTGAACGCGAACGCATGGAAGCGGAGCTGCGCCAACGTGAACGCGAGTTTCGCAGCCTAGCGGAAAACCTGCCCGACGTCATCGTCCGTTTCGACAGCGATTGCCGACGCTCGTACATCAGCCCGCTCTATGAGCGGTTTTCCGGCTACCCCGCCGAGGCCATGACCGGCAAGTCACCGGCCGAGCACTGGCCCTTGCCGGATGGCCCGGCAGGAGGCAGAGCCTTCCAGGCTCATCTGCGCCATGTGCTGGATTCCGGTCGGCCAGGGAAATACGAGTTGAGTTGGACCCGTCCCGACGGGAAAACCGCTCACATGGAATTGCGCAATATTCCCGAATGCGACAGCGAGGGCCGGGTGACAGGAGTCTTGTCCATCGCGCGCGACTTCAGCACCCAGCGCGAAATGGAAGAGGAGTTGCGCATGGCGGCCAGCGTGTTCGAGGCCGCGCGCGAAGGCATCGCCATCACCGACCCGTCGGGATGCATCCTTGACGTCAATCCGGCCTTCACCCGCATCAGCGGCTATACCCGCGACGAAGTCCTGGGCAAGCGTCCGAGCCTGCTCTCCTCCGGCCAGCACGACAAGGCTTTTTACCAATCCATGTGGTCTACCCTGCGCGCGGTTGGCGCATGGACGGGCGAAGTGATCAACCGGCGCAAGAGCGGCGAGCTCTATACCGAGCATCTGGACATCGTGGCCGTCCACGGTGAAACCGGAGCTGTGAAGCACTACATCGGCATTTTTTCCGACATCACCCTGCTCAAGCAGCACGAGCAACACCTCCGGCATATCGCACACCACGACACCCTGACCGGCCTGCCGAACCGCATGCTCCTGCTGGACCGCATGACGCAGGCCATCGCTCACGCTCGCCGAAACGGCCACATGCTGGCCATTCTTTTCATCGATCTGGATGGCTTCAAACCCATCAATGACAACCATGGGCATGCCATGGGCGACCGCGTGCTGGTCGAGATCGCCGGACGCATGCTGGAAACCATCCGCGCCGGCGATACGGTGGCGCGCCTGGGCGGCGATGAGTTCGTCGTCCTGCTGGGCGGGTTGACCGATACACGGGAAAGCGAATTCGCCGCCAGCAGACTACTCGAAGCCATCAACAAACCGATCGCACTGGAGGGGCAACGCCTCAACCTCTCGGCGTCCATCGGCATCAGCATGTTCCCAAGCGATGACAACGTTCCGGAGATCCTGCTGCGCTATGCGGACCAGGCGATGTACTTCGCCAAGGCTGCCGGGCGCAACCAGTACCTCTTCCATGAATCCGACGCAAGAGAAAAGACCCGTGCCGACAGCCAACTGGTCCACGACTTGCGGCGGGCACTGGAAAGAAATGAAATTTCCGTGCACTACCAGCCTATCGTTGACCTGGCCAGCGGCCAGGTGGTCAAGGCCGAAGCCCTGGCTCGCTGGACACACCCGGAGCGAGGACCGATCTCTCCCGCGATTTTCATTCCCATCGCCGAAAGTGCCGGCCTGATCCACTCCATCGGTGATCGGGTCTTCACCCAAGCCGCGCGCTTGGCCCGCGAGTGGAACAAGAAAGTCGGCCCTCGGGAGGGCGGACCGCTACGCATCAGCATCAATCGCTCGCCACGCCAGTTCTTCAGCCGGGACGGCGCATACGGATGGGTGCATCACCTGATCGACCAGGGCATTTCCGGCGAAATGCTGGCCCTGGAAATCACCGAAGGCTTGCTGCTCGACGATCGCCCCGATGTCCTCAAACAATTGAATCAGCTACGCGCCATGGGCATGAGCATATCGCTTGACGATTTCGGTACCGGCTATTCAGCCTTGTCTTATCTGAAGAAATTCGCGATCGATGTCCTCAAGATCGATCGCTCCTTCATCCGCGATATCGCCCATGACCCCAGTGATCGCGCGATCGTCGAATCGATCATCCTGATGGCCAAACGCCTGGGTATCAAGCTGATCGCCGAAGGGGTGGAAACGCGTGAGCAGGTAGAACTGCTGGCGGCGGTCGGCTGCGACATGGTGCAGGGCTATTATTTCGCGCGCCCCATGCCGGAAGACGAGTTCCTGGCGTTTGTGCTGACGAGAAGCTGAGCAAGCGCCGCCCCTTGCCGGGCGGTGGCCAGCCGGGCGGCTCGTCTCACGCCGGGCTTACTTGAACGCCTGCTCCAGAAACGCCTTCAGCATCGCCCAGGAATGGCTGTCCGCATGGGCGTCATAGCCCAGCGGCATGTTGAACTCCTTGGCAAAGCGATCGGCATCCGGGTTGGTGAAGCTGTGCTTCACGCCGGGGTACTCGATGTAGGTGTATTCCACCTTGGCCTCGCGCATTTCCTCCTGGAATTTCAGCACGTCCTCCGTCGTCACCATCGGGTCGGCCGCACCGTTGGCCACGAAGACCCTGGCCTTCACCGCGCCCGGCTCGGCAAAGTGCGGGGAGGCCAGGGCACCGTGGAAGCTCGCCACGGCATCCAGGTCCACCCCGACGCGCGCCATGTTCAGGACCACGCTGCCGCCGAAGCAATAACCGATCGCGGCAATGTGCTCGCCATCGGTCTGCGGCTGCCTGACCAGCAGCTCGCGCGCGGCCTCGAAACGCTTGCGCGCCTTCGGGAAATCCGCATTCGCGGCCTTGGCAAAGGCCCCGGCGTCGGTGGGGTGATCCGCCGTCTTGCCCTCCCCGTACATGTCCAGCGCCATGCCCACATAGCCCATCTTCGCCAGCATCTCGGCACGCTTGCGCACATAAGGGGTGTGCCCCCACCACTCGTGCACCACCAGCACACCGGGGCGCTTGCCCTTGATGGCATCGTCGTAGGCGATGTAGGCCACATAACGCTGCCCATCCGCCTCGTAGCTCGTCTCCTTGGTCACCACCGCGGCCTGGGCCGCGCCGAGGCCCACCCAGATCAGCCAGCCCACCAACCATGCTTTCATCACACCATGCTCCTCGGGTTGTCATGCACAGCGGAGTTTAGGTCGGCCTGAACAAATCGCCAGCCCATTCCGCGGGCATCATTTTGGTGCATTTGCATGCAAAGCGCCCTTTTATAGTGCGAGTGTTTTACTCAAGTTTTTGATCTATGGATGGCTCAGATATTGCTTGAAGCGTACGACCTCCACTGTCCGACAGCTTGAACCATGACAAACACATCCCTCAAAAGCGGACAGATGAACCTGTCTCCCACCGAGAAACGCTGGCTTCCCCTGTGGGGCAAGACCGGCAAGCTGGCGATGGGTTGGTCCTGCCATCTGAACCGGGACTTCTACCCGGTCGTCGAGCAGACCTTCGAAGGGATCGCCGCCACCCGTGTGAAATTGCTGAACCTGTGGGCATCCCAACTTTGGCAGCAACTCGAAGCCATGGCCCGCCACCTGGCCCAGACCTGGCCCGCGCACGACGTCCCGTATCTCGAGGAGCGCCTGCGCGCGGCGAGGGACTTTTCCGAACTGTTTGTCATCGACCCCGAAGGCAAGGTGCTCGGCAGCACCCATGCCCCGCGCTCAGGAACACGGGATCTGCCCGCCAAGGCCGTTCAGGCGGGCCTGGAGGCCCCGTTCCTGCACGGCCCCTACGTCGACCCGGCCACACTCAGACTCGGCCCCTCGACCTCCGGTTTCCACGATGCCGTGACCCTGATGTTCTATCAGCCGATCCAGGTCGACGGATGCGCCGTGGGCTGCCTGTGCGGCCGCGTCCCCAACGATGTGATGAGCGATCTTATCCAGCGTGAGGCCGGGCACATCTATCCCGAATCGGGCGACAACTACATCTTCATGGTCGATTCGCGATTCGACTCCGGCATCCAGCAAGGCACGGCCCTGTCGCGCTCGCGCTTCGAGGACAATGCCTTCACCCATGGCGAGAACCTCAAGTCCGGCGTGCATACCGACTGGGGCACGGTGCGGATCCGTGAGCACACCGAATTCGAGATCCGCTTCACCGATCCCGCCACCCAACAGCTGCACCCAGGCGTGCGGGAAACCATCCGCAAGGGCGAGAACCTGTTCGTCACCTATCCCGGCTACTCCGATTACCGCCACATTCCGGTGATCGGCAAGGGGGTGACCTTCCAGATGCCGGGCTCGCCGGATCGCTGGGGAATGATGTGCGAGGCGGACCTGGAGGAGGTCTATCGCCGCCGGCCGATCAGCACATCCCTGATGGGCGGGTTCCTGATGGCCATCCTCGGCCTGTGGGGCGCGCATACCCTGATGACCGAAATCACCCCGCTTCCCATGCTCGCCACAGAGGGCATCACCCTCGCACTCGTCCTGCTGACCACCCTGCTCTTCCATCGCTTCATCCGGCGCAGGCTCACCCAGCGTCTGATGGGCATGACCGAGGTGATTCGAGGGATTGCGGAAGGCGGCGGCAACTTGCGCCAACGGCTGGAGCAGCACTTCCTCACGGCTGACGAAAGTGGCGACATGGGGCGCTGGATCAACAGCTTCATCGACAACCTGGAAGGCACGGTCCGTGAAGTGATTCGCGCCAGCGACGAGGTGACGGAAACCAACAGCCGCATGCTCGAGCGCCAGCAAGCCGCTCAGACCACCGCGGACGGGGTCACCTTCATGGCGGGCGAACTGCTGGAACTGCTCAGCACCCAGAGCGAAGAAACCCGCCGCGCGGGGGAAACGGCCGCCACCATGCGCACGGCCATCGAGCATGTCGTCCACCAGGCGCGCTCGCAATTCGACACCGCCCGGGATGAAATCCGCTCGCTGCAAGGCACCGTGGAAGGGAGCACCGACACCCTGCGCACCCTCAACGCGCGGGTCAGCCGGATTGCTGAATTCCTCCAGGTGATTACCGGAATCACCGAACAGACCAACCTTCTCGCGCTCAACGCCGCGATCGAGGCCGCCCGCGCGGGCGATCACGGCCGGGGCTTCTCGGTAGTCGCCGAGGAAGTCCGCAACCTGGCCGCCCGCACTGCCAGCGCCGCGCAAGACATAGGCAACATGATCCGCGATATCCAGGGGGATGCCCAGCACGCGGTGACGTCCATGGAGACGAGTCTGCGAGAAGTGGAAAGCGGTCTGCGCATGGCCGAAACCGCGGCAGGGGAGAACAACGAACTGCAGGACAACATGCGGGAACTGTTCGCCACCCTGACTCAGATCAACGCAGGCACCGATCAGCAGGGGCGGAGTATCGAGGAAGTCACCACGGCGCTTCAGGGGCTGGGCGAGGCCATCCGCACCCTGCGTGCCAGTTCGGACGAGGTGCAACAGACCGCCGGCAAGCTGGGCCGGCTGGTCGGGCAATTTCAGGTCAGCTGAGACCGCATCGGCAGGATGGCAGCCATGGCTGCCGCCGTGGTCAACCCTTGCGCTTGATGCCGTAGATGACCAGGGCGTGGTCGGTCAGCTCATACCCATGCTCGTCGGCGATCTTCTCGATGCGCTCCTGGATGATGGGATCGTGGAATTCCGCCACCTCGCCGGTCTTGATGCAGACGATGTGGTCGTGGTCGCCCTTGGACACCAGTTCGAACACGGCCTTGCCGCTTTCGAACTGGTGACGGGTGACGATCTCGGCGGCCTCGAACTGGGTCAGCACGCGATAGACCGTCGCCAGGCCGATTTCCTCACCCTGGTCCAGCAGCATCCGGTAGATATCCTCGGCCGAAAAGTGGCGTTCGGAATTCTGCTCCAGCAGTTCCAGAATCTTGATGCGGGGCAGGGTGACCTTCAGGCCGGCCTTTTTCAGTTCATGGGTTTCCACGTGACAGGCTCCATGGAGTGGATGCGAACGATTCAGAAGTGTATTTTAACGCGAGTTGACCAAAGCCTACGGATCATCATGCGCCACGCACGCCACCTGCTTGCTCTCGCCTTTCCGCTCGTCCTGAGCGCCTGCGCGTCCAGTTCAATGCCTGGATTTTTGCAGGTGTATCAGATGGATATCAACCAGGGCAACCTGCTCGACGAAGACCGGCTGGCCAAGCTTCGCCCCGGAATGAGCCAGGACGAGGTGCGTTTTCTGCTCGGCACACCCATGCTGACGGATATTTTCCACAGCAATCGTTGGGATTATGTGTACTACAACAAGCCGGGCAAGGAGGAGCCGGAGCAGAAAAGGATGACCCTGTTCTTCGACAGCAACGACCGGCTCGAGCGGATCGAGCCGCCACTGGCCGCACCCGCTGCAGGAGCGGACCTTGGGCCGCGATAGCGCAGCCCCATCGCGGCCCAAGGTCCGCTCCTACACGGCTTCGACCTCTCCCCCGCCCTTCTTCATCTTCTTGCCCTCTTCCGCGCGCTGCTTGCGCACGGCCTTCGGGTCGGCGATCAGCGGGCGGTAGATCTCCACCCGGTCCCCCTCGCGCAGCACGCGCGTGCCGGGCACCGGCTTGGCGAAGATACCTATCTTGCTGCTCGCCAGGTCAATCCCGGGATGGAGCTCCAGAATCCCCGAGCGCCGTACCGCCTCTTCGGCGGTCGTGCCGTCCGGCACGCTCAGGCGCAACAGGTTCTGCCTGTCCGGCAAGGCATAGGCAACCTCGACCTCGATCTGGCCGCCTTCAGAGGCGGTGGCCATACACCTGCTCCGCGCGTTGATGGAAAGACTTGACCAGATCGCCGGCGATCGAGGTGAACACCGGCCCGATCGCAAGCTCCACCAGCTTGCTGGAAAACTGGAATTCCATGTCCAGGCTGACCTTGCAGCCACCCTCGCCCACCGGCTCGAAACGCCAGAAACCGTGCAGATGCTTGAACGGCCCGTCGATCAGGCGCATCTCGATCATCTTGTCCTGTTGCAACAGGTTGTGGGTGGTGAAGCTCTTTTTCAGCGCCCCCTTGCTGATGGTGACGCTGGCACGCACCTCATCGCTCCCTCGAGCAATGACTTGCGAATCACTGCACCAGGGCAGGAATTGCTTGTAATCCTCCACCGCGCTCACAAGGGTGAACATCTCGTTGGGGGTGTAGGGCACCAGGGCCTCTCGACGCAACATGGTCATGATCTAAACCTATCGGACAAACGCTTCACCCAAACAGGCCAAGGCCGTTGAGCAGGACAATCAGGATACCCACCGGCGCGACATAGCGGGTCAGCACTCGCCACAAGGTATAGCCCCAGACGGGCAGTTCAAGCTCTTCGCGAGAGGTCTCGCGGCGCATCACCCAAGTGGCGAACACGGCCATCAGCAGGCCGCCGAGCGGCAGCATGATGTTTGAAGTCAGGAAATCGAGCAACTCGAAGAAGGTCTTGCCGAACAGCTTGAGCTCGGCCCAGTGATTGAAGGAAAGCACGGTCAGGATGCCGAGGGCCCAGGCGCCGAAGCCAAGCACGGCCACCGCGCGCGGTCGCGACCAACCACGGGTCTCGACCAGGTAGGCCACCGCCGGCTCGATCATGGAGATCGACGAGGTCCAGGCCGCCAGCGACAGCAGGATGAAGAACAGGGTGCCGAACACCACGCCGAAGCTCATCTGACCGAAGGCGATCGGCAAGGTCTGGAACACCAGGCCGGGGCCCGCGCCCGGTTCGAGACCATTGGCGAACACGACGGGGTAGATCGCCATCCCGGCCAGCAGGGCCACGGCGGTATCGGCCGCGACGATGAACAACGCGGTGCGGGTGATGGAGCTTTTCTCCGGCATGTAGGAGCCATAGGCCATGATGGCGCCCATGCCGATGCTGAGGGTGAAGAAGGCGTGTCCCATGGCCACCACGATGGCGGTGCTGCTCAACTTGCTGAAGTCTGGCGCGAACATGAACTCCAGTGCCTGGCCGAAATGGCCGGTGCTGATGCCGTAGCCGACCAGCAGGAGCAGGATGCCGAACAACAGCGGCATCAGCAGGGTGGTAAAGACCTCGATCCCCGCGCGCACCCCGCGCACCACCACCAGCATGGTGATCAGGATAGCCATGCTGTGCCAGAACAGCAGTTCCATCGGATCGGCGGTGAAGCTCTCGAACATGCCCTTGATGGCCGAACCGTCCAGGCCGGTAAAACTGCCGGTGATGGCGCGCTCCACGTAGGCCACGGCCCAACCCATGATCACGCTGTAGTAGCTGAGGATGAGGAAGCCCGCGATCACGCCCATCCAGCCCAGGCACTTCCAGCCGGGGGATGCCGACGCCTCGCGCGCCAGTTCCATCATGCCGTTGACCGGACTGCGTCGGCCCCGGCGGCCGAGCATGATCTCGGTGACCAGGATTGGGGTGGCGACCAGCAGGATGCAGGCGAGATAGACCAGCACGAAGGCCCCGCCACCGTTCTGGCCCACGATGTAGGGAAACTTCCACACATTGCCCAGTCCCACGGCCGCGCCGGTGGCGGCAAGGATGAAGGCCAGGCGGGAGGACCATTGGCCATGAACGGATACACGCTGGGCGCTGGTCATGCGCACACTCCTGAGCGGCGGGTTCACGAAGGCTTAATGGTAAGATGCCTGTCCCCGCTTGAACATCCCGCCTCGCCGCGCGCCCATGGCCAAAGACAAGAAAGACACACACGGTTCCTCGACCATCGCCCTCAACAAGAAGGCCAAGCACGAGTATTTCATCGAGGATCGCTTCGAGGCCGGCATCGTGCTGCAGGGCTGGGAGGTGAAGGCCATCCGCGCGGGCAAGGTGCAGATCACCGACAGCTACGTGCTGCTCAAGAATGGCGAGGCCTTCCTGTTCGGCGCGCAGATCTCGCCGCTGCTGACCGCGTCCACCCATGTCCGCCCGGACCCGACCGCGACCCGCAAGCTGCTGCTGCATCGCGATGAAATCGCCGAGATGATCGGCGCGGTCGAACGCAAGGGCTATGCCCTGATCCCGCTAGCAATGTACTGGAAGGGCCCGCGCGTCAAGCTCGAGATCGGCCTGGCGAAGGGCAAGAAGGAATACGACAAGCGCGCCACCGAGAAGGAGCGCGACTGGCAGCGCGAGAAGGGCCGCCTGATGCGGCACAGCGCTGGCTAGAGTGGTCAGTGGTCAGTGGTCAGTGGTCAGTGGTCAGTGGTCAGTGGTCAGTGGTCAGTGGTCAGTGGTCAGTAATGAGTCTGGCTGGATCAGGTTTCTGTAGGAGCGAGCTTGCTCGCGATGCCCTCATTCGCGAGCAAGCTGACTCGTAGCTGGCGTAAGCCGTTCCTACCTCAACCCTCCATCCTCGCCCACACCGTGTCCCCGCCCGCCGCCTTGGCGACCGCCTCCATGCGCTTCGCATGTGCAGCCAGCTCGTCCTCGGAGGCGCGCAACACCTTGAGGCGAGGACGATCCACCGGCAACGGCCTCGGGGCGAAGGCGGCCTCATCCAGCATGCCTCCCTCCTGCGCGTCCAGTCCAAGGCTGGACTGGCCGCCGGTCATCGCCAGGTAGACCTCGGCCAGGATGCGGGAGTCGAGCAGCGCACCGTGCAGTTCGCGGTTGCTGTTGTCGACCTTGTAACGCTTGCACAGCGCATCCAGGCTGTTGCGCTGACCGGGATGCATGCGGCGGGCCAGGAGAAGCGTGTCGAGCACTCCGCTCACGTGATCCTCGATACGCCCGTACTCCGGCCCAAGCTTCGCCAGTTCGTGGTTGATGAAGCCGATGTCGAAGGCCGCGTTGTGGATCACCAATTCCGCACCACGCACGAACTCGAGGAAGGCCTCGACCGTGTCGCGGAACAGCGGCTTGTCGGCCAGGAACTCGTTGGTGATGCCGTGCACGCGGATCGCCTCATCGTCGATCACGCGCTCCGGATTCAGGTATTGGTGGTAATCCTGCCCGGTGATATTGCGGTTGAGCAGTTCGACCGCACCGATCTCGATGATGCGGTGGCCTTCACGCGGCTCGAGGCCGGTGGTTTCCGTATCGAGAATGATCTGTCTCACGCAGACGCCCTCAGTTCATCGATGCCACGATTGGCCAGTTGATCCGCAAGTTCGTTTTCCGGGTGGCCGACGTGCCCGCGCACCCATACCCAGTGCACATGGTGGCGGCGGGTCAGCTCGTCCAGTTGACGCCACAGATCGTCATTCTTGACCGGCTTGTTGTCCGCCGTGCGCCAGCCACGCTTTTTCCAGTTCGGCATCCATTCGGTGATGCCTTTCATCACGTACTGCGAATCGGTGGTGAGGGTCACCCGGCAGGGCCGTTTCAGGGCCGCCAGTGCCTGGATGGCGGCGGTCAGCTCCATGCGGTTGTTGGTGGTCTGCGGCTCGCCGCCCCACAACTTGCGCTCCTTGCCCATCGCGCGCAGGATCACACCCCAGCCGCCGGGCCCGGGATTGCCACGGCAGGCGCCGTCGGTCCAGGCCTCGACCGGGGTATCGTCGGTGGATGATGTGCTTTGCGCGCTTGCGCTCATGTGTTTCTTCCCAATCTGTTTTGTGCGGAGGCCCGCCCCCCGACCCCGAGAACCGGCATCAGGCTCCAGCGATGACGAATCGGCGCGACCAGGCTGACCCGTTTACGCGCCAGCAGGCCGTGGGTCAGCCCCAGGCGCGGCCAGAAGCGTTCCCCAGTCTGTTCGAAGAGGGCGTGTCCGTCCCTGCCGCGGCGTGAGATGCAACCATGCCCCGTCCAGCCTTCGGCCTGGATGTCGTAACCCAACAGACCCAGCCAATCGTGCAGACGCTTGCGCCCCAGCCGTCGGCCATACCAGGGCGGAGTGCGCCCCGCATTCAGGAACCCACGCCATCCCCACGGCCCCCAGGGGTTGAAGGTCAGCAGCATGACATGCCCCTCGGGCACCAGCACCCGATCGACCTCGCGTAGCACCTGGTGTGGGTCGAGGGCATATTCGAGCACGTGGTGCAGGACGACGAGGTCGACCGACTCCGCCGCCAGAGGAAGACCGTCGAACTGCCCCCGCACATCGCCCGCACGGGGACCAAGGCTGAAATGATGGGGGATGCGCAGTCCGCCGATGGAGGCGAGGAGCGCCGGGTTCATGCCGAGCAGGGCGACGTGATAACCGAAGCACTGGCTAAGGTTGACCTCGCACCAGGCGTTTTCCCGTCCCCACAAATAGGTGCCGTCCGGCGTGTCCCACCATGCCGCAAGGCTGGAGAGGCGATCGTCGGGCGCGGGATAAGGCGTGAAGACGGGCATGAATGACAGCGCGGCCCAGCGGTGATGGAGTGCTAGTATTTGACCGACTTCATCCCCACGGTGCAAGCCCGCCCATGAACCCCCTCGCCCGCTGGTGGTATCGTCGCCGATTGCGCGATCAACACTACGCCTTCATGTTCGAAGCGCCGCCCGAGGGTGAAGCCGTCTGCCTGGACTGCGAGGCCAGCCGCCTGTCGGCGAAGACCGGCGAACTGCTCTCGATCGGTGCCATCCACATCCGCGACGGACGCCTGCTGACCAGTTCCGCCCTTCGCCTGACCGTGCGCCCGCGGGACGAGGTCGGGGGCGAGAGCATCCTGGTCCATGGCCTGCGCAACATCGACGTCGCCACTGGTCTGCCGGTCGAGATCGCGCTTGACCGGTTGCTCCACTTCATCGGCCCACGCCCCGTGGTCGGTTATTACATCGACTTCGACATGGACCTGATCGACCGCTACCTTCGCGGCTGGCTGGGCATCCGCTTGCCCAACCGGCGCATCGAGGTCGCCTCCGAGTACTACCACTGGCGTTTCGGCCGTCTGGCCCACAGGCCTGCCGACCTGCGCCTGGAAACCATCCTGAAGACGCTTGAGCTGCCCTCGGGTGGCCGGCACGACGCCTACCACGATGCACTGACCGCTGGCCTGATCCACCTCAAGCTGGCGGCCCTGCGACCATAACGAAGCCTATTTCACCCGGCGCAGGTGCGAACCGCGGCGCGGCGGGGTCGGCGGTTCCTCATCAGGCAGGGATTCGACTTGAGGTTGCGCTTTGCCCTCACCGCCACTCCCGGCCGTTTCACCCGGCATGGTTTCCGGCGGAAAGCCCATGCCCTGCCCCGTTTCGCGATCATAGATCGCCAGTACCGACTGGGTCGGCGCAACGATGGTCCAGGCGCGACCACCGAAGCGTGCGGAGAAGCGCACCTCGGCATTGCCCAGAGTCAGTCCCTGCACCGCCCCGGGGGCGATATTGAGGGTGATCTGCCCGTCCTTCACATGCTCCGGCGGGACCACCACGCCCGGCTGCTGGGCGTCCACCACGATGTAGGGAACGTGGTCGTTATCCACGATCCATTCGTAGAGGGCACGCAGCAGGTACGGGCGGCTGGAGGTCATCAGCGCATTTCCAGCTCGAGGTCGGACAGGCTCTGGCGGAAGGTTGCACGATTGAAGATGCGCTCCATGTAGTCGTTCAACGCCTTGGCGTTGGACGGAATCTCCACGCCATAGAGCGGCAGGCGCCACAGGATGGGCGCCAGGGAGGCATCGGCCAGGCTGAACTCGTCGCTCATCAGGAAGGGGCTGGCGGCGAACACCGGCATGATGGCCAGCAGCCCCTCGCGCAGGGTCTTGCGCGCCTTGGCCGCACCTTTGCCGCCTTCCGCCAGTTCCGGCAGCAGCGGATACCAGTCGCGTTCGATGCTGTACAGCGCGGTACGGACCTTGGCGCGACTTACCGGGTCGATCGGCATCAGCGGGGGATGCGGAAAACGCTCGTCGAGGTATTCCATGATGACCCGCGCATTGGTCAGCACCAGGTCGCGATCGACCAGGATCGGCAAGGTGCCGGTCGGGCTGAGGTCGATAAAATCCTCGGGGGGATTGGCCGGATTGACCTCGACCATGTCGGCGATGAGCTCCTTTTCGGCCAGCACGATGCGCGTGCGATGGCTCTCCGGACACTCGGGATGCGAAAAAAGCGTCATGACGCCGCGGCGACTCGCGCTGCTGCCCATGCGGGACCTCTCCAAAGGGGTTGAAAACGGGCGGGATTCTAGCACACCGGCACAGCCGCATGTGCGAACAGGAAAAAGCCCGGACACGCCGGGCTTGGAAGGACAAGGCGCGGGCTAGTTACTTGACGTCGCGCCAGTACTCCTTCTTGAGCAGGTAAGTGATGATGAAGAAGATCACCAGGAAGCCCAGAACCCAGGGGCCGAGGGCCTGACGCTTGAGTACGGCTGGTTCACTCATGTAGACCATGAAGCCGGTCAGGTCGCGAATCATGCCATCGAAGGCCTCGGGGCTCACGCTGCCGGGCTTGGTCTGCACCAGCTTGAAGCCACCATGACCGTCTTCGACCTTGCTCATCTCACCCTGCTCGCGCCAGAAGATGTTGGGCATGCCCACATCCTGGAACAGGAGGTTGTTGACCCCCAACGGACGCGCGGAGTCGGTGTAGAAACTGCGCAGGTAGGTGTATATCCAGTCCTCGCCGCGCGAGCGCGCGGTCAACGACAGATCCGGCGGTGCCACGCCAAAGGCATTCTTGGCGTAAGCCGTCGGCATGCCGCTGCTCATGGTCTCGCCGACCTTGGCATCCCCCTTGATCAGGCGCTGCTTGACCTCTTCGTCAGTCCAACCCAGATCCTGGCCAATGCGGTTGTAGCGCATGTACTGGGCGGAGTGGCAACTCAGGCAGTTGTCGACGAACAGTTGCGCGCCGCGCTGGAGGGCGGCCTTGTCGCTCAGATCGACCCTGGCCTCGTCCAGCGCCATGCCATGCCCCCCCGCGGCCCATGCCGTGGAAGAGGCAAGCAGCAGGCTTGCGATCAATACATATCGCTTCATCCGAGGCTTCATCGGGTAATCCTCTCCGGCACGGGCTTGGTCTTCTCGTTCTTGCTGATCCACCACAGGGCGGCGAAGTAGCCGAAGTAGAGGATGGTGAAGAACTGTGCCAGCAGGGTGAGGAGCCCTGTGGCAGGCTGCATGCCCAGCCATCCGAGCACCACGAAGCTGA
>JBFLVP010000040.1:0-2620 GCA_040758395.1 Pseudomonadota bacterium | reverse complement strand
GCAGGGGGTTGGTCTGGAAGGTGGTGGCCTGCGGGAAGGCCGGGTCGTCCTCGGCGAGCACGCGCACCTGCAGGCGCTCGTGCAGCAGGGTGCCAAGCTGGTCTTTGGCGATGAACAGCATCTCCGGCGGCAGCAGCGGGCGTTCGCGGTCGTGGCGGCGTTGTTCATAACGTTCATGCGCCTCGCGCAGGAAGTCGTCCGTGGCCGCATCGAGGCCGGGCAGGCTCAGGCAGATCGTCTTGGCGGGCAGGTAGTCGAACAGGGTGGCCAGGCCATCGAAGAACAGTGGCAGGTAGTACTCGATGCCGGGGAAGGGCAGGCCCTGCTGCAGTTGACGCACGAGGTCGCGCCCGGCGGTGTCGAAGTAATTCCCCCAGGCCTTGCGCGCGTGCCTGATGCCCTCCTCGTCCAGCGGGTACTCGCGCGCGGGCAGCAGGTTGAGCGCCTCGATGGTCTCCAGGCTGCGCTGGGTCTCCGGGTCGAACAGGCGCAGGGATTCGATCTCATCGTCGAACAGGTCCACCCGCACCGGCAGGGTCTGGCCGCTGGGGAACAGATCGAGGATGGCCCCGCGCACGGCGAACTCGCCATGTTCCATCACCTGGGTCACCGATCGGTAGCCGGCATCGCTCAGCCGCTGGCGGAAGGCATCGACGTCCAGCCGCTGGCCGCGGGCGAGCTGGAGGGTGCGGCCGCGCACGTAGTTCGTCGGCGGCAGGCGCATCAGCAGGCTGGGTGCGGAGACGATCACCACGCCGCGCTTGAGCTCCGGCAGGCGGTCCAGCGTCGCCAGCCTTTGCGCGACCAGATCCTGGTGCGGTGAGAACAGGTCGTAGGGCAGGGTCTCGGTGTCCGGGAACACCAAGACCGGCACCTCCGCCTGATCGAGGAAGAAACCCAGTTCCGCCTCCAGCCGGTAGGCGTCCTGCATGCCAGGGGCGATCACCAGCAGCGGGCCCTCATGCCGCCTGGCCGTTTCCGCCAGCAGGAGGGCGAGCGCAGCGCCAGGCGGGCGCCGCCAGTAGAGCGGGTCGCGCGGGCGCAGGGGCAGGGGAGCGGTGATGAGGGCGTGGGCGGATGCGTTCATGCGCGTATTGTCCCACGAACGGAGACGGCCCTGAATGCCGGCGAAATGTGGTCTATGCTCGACCTGAAAGAGCCACACAAGCGAGGAGAGTGCCATGGGCATCAACATCGATGTGCCGGGTCGGATCGGGCCATTGCTGCGCGAGATCCTCGTGCACGTGGCGAACGATCCGGAGATGGAGCAGCCGGTGACCCTGGGAAGCGTCATGCAGGCCATGCATGAGGGGCTGGTCGATGAGCTCGAGGCGGAGGGACGGCTCGACCTGGAAAACCGTGAGGCCCTCTATGGCGAGCTGGAGGCTGCGATGGAGGAGTTCGGCAGCGATGCCCTCGCGGCCAATTTCATCCAGGCCCCGGTGAGCGACAACCTCGGCCGGGTGATTGAGGAGGCGATGCAGACCTTGCGCGTGCCGACCCTCGGCGCGGTACGCAAGGCCATGCTGTCCGGGCTGACCTCCACCCTGGTCGGCCGGGGCATGATCGACCCGGACGAGGACGACTCCCTGCTCGCGGAGATCGACGAGTTGATCGCCATCCACGGCGAGAATGCCCTGGCCGAGGAGTTCCTGGGTCAGGAGCCCGATCGGGAGATATGAGTCCCGGGCCAGTCGCCTTGGCCCAAGAAACGAAACACCCCGCAGCGCGGGGTGTTTTTGTATCAGGCCGATCGTTCAGTGCGACTCGCCGGATTCTTCCTTGCCCTTGGTGCTCATGCCGAGGACGGTGTAGGCCGGGCACCAGCTCACCACGGCGGTGAACAGCGGAATGATGCCGATGTAGCCCCACCAGCCGATGACGCCGGCTGCGGCGAGTCCGATGAGGACGATGCCCGCAAAGGCGCGGATGAACCGGTCAACGAAACCGACATTCTTGTTCATGGTGGTAACTCCCTTGGGTGATGGGCGGGTTAGCGGGACGCCGGAGACGCGGTCTGCTTCGGATGACGGACGCTGTGGATCGTGTGGCGGTGCTCGAAGTAGACGGTGAACTCAGGGTAGACCCAGCGCGTGATCGGTGGTCTGCCGACCGGGGCGATGCGCTGCTGCGGCTCGCCGTAATGCTTGAGGACCGAGTTCATCGACTGCCCGCGCTCGGGTGCGGGGGAGGCCGCGTGGGTATCCAGGCCCATTGCGCACAGGACAAGGGTCAGCAGGGGGGCGATCAGTCGCATGGGCGATCCTCCGGCGCGTCGTTGAGTCCATGAGTTTTCAGGAAATGCTGCATTAAAGCCAAGGATGGCTTTAATGCAGCTCGCCTCGTCGCGGCATCCTGCCGCAATCGGAAACCGCCGAATGATCCAGCGGCCCCTTCAGGCTTCAAAGCCACTCAGCCATGAAACGCGGCTTTCAGGCTATCATTCGGGTCTTATTCTAGACGGCATCACCATGTTTCGCCCGTTCGAACTTTTCATCGGCCTGCGCTACACGCGCGCCAAGCGCCGCAACCACTTCATTTCCTTCATCTCGCTGACCTCGATCCTTGGCATCGCGGTGGGCGTGACCGCGCTGATCACCGTGCTGTCGGTCATGAACGG
>JBFLVP010000039.1:0-33834 GCA_040758395.1 Pseudomonadota bacterium | reverse complement strand
GATCGCCATCGAGGCCCCCTGCGACGGTCAGGTGTTCAAGCTGTTTTGCCGCGAGGCCACGCCGGTCACCGCCGGGCAGGACCTGCTGATCCTGCTGGAGGAGGTGTGAGATGGCGCGCAGCCTCGATATCGCCAGCCTGCGCCGGGCCTACCTCTCGGGCGAGCTGACTCCGCTCCTCCTGATGGACGAGGTGCTTGCACGTCTCGAAGGGGAGGACGCCCGCCACATCTGGATCGAGCGCCTGCCGCGCGAAGCCGTGCTGGACTACGCCAGGGCGCTGGAGGGCAAGGACCCGGCGGTCCTCCCCCTGTACGGCATTCCGTTCGCTATCAAGGACAACATCGACCTGGAGGGCATGCCGACCACCGCTGGTTGCGCCGAGTATGCCTACATGCCCGAACGGTCGGCCCACGTCGTCCAGCGCCTGATCGACGCGGGCGCTATCCCGCTCGGAAAAACCAACCTCGACCAGTTCGCCACTGGCCTCAACGGTACGCGATCGCCCTACGGCGCCTGCCGCAACGCCTTCGATCCGGACTACATCTCCGGCGGTTCCAGCTCGGGTTCGGCGGTGGCGGTGGCACTCGGTCAGGCGAGCTTTTCACTTGGGACCGACACGGCGGGCTCGGGCCGGGTGCCAGCCGCCTTCAACAACCTGATCGGCCTCAAGCCGACGCGCGGCCTGCTCTCCACGCGTGGCGTGGTGCCCGCCTGCCGCACGCTGGACTGCGTCTCCATCTTCGCCCTCAACGCGGCGGATGCGGACGCGGTGCTGGCGGTCGCGGCGGACTACGATCCGCTCGACGCCCAGGCCCGTCCAGGTCGTCTTGAAGCACCGTTTCCGCCAAGCTTCCGCTTTGGCGTTCCACGCATCGAGCAGCTCCAATTCTTTGGCGACGAGGATGGCGTGCATCTGTTCGCCGACGCCATCGAGCGGCTGGAGGCGCTGGGCGGTGTCGCTGTTCCGATCGATTTCTCGCCGTTCTTCGAAGCCGCGCGCCTGCTCTACGAGGGGCCCTGGGTGGCCGAACGTTATGCCGCCATCCGCGAGTTCTTCGATACGCGCGAGGAAGCACTGCTTCCCGTCCTCCGCACCATCATCGGCAAGGGGCGCGACTTCGACGCGGCGCAGACCTTCGCCGGGTTCTACCGGCTGGCCGAACTGCGACGGGCAGCCGAAGAGACCATCAGCACGGTGGATCTGGTGCTGACCCCCACCGCCGGGCGCATCTACACCATCGAGGCGCTGCAGGCCGATCCGATCCGGCTCAACAGCGAGTTGGGCTACTACACCAACTTCATGAACCTGCTCGACTTCTCGGCGCTGGCGGTGCCTGCCGGGTTCACACCCGCCGGGCTGCCGTTCGGCGTCACCCTGTTCGCGCCCGCCTTCCGCGACCGCGCCTTGCTCACGCTGGGTTCACGTATGCACGAAACTCTGGGTGGAGCGCTGGGTGCCACGACCCACCCGCTGGAGTCTTGCGAGGTCAAGGCGCCGAGTACGGGTGTTATCGAGGTTGCGGTGGCCGGTGCGCATCTGGAGGGCCTGCCGTTGAACTGGCAGCTCACCCAGCGCGGCGCCTGGCTGGTCGAGCGCACCCGCACTTCGCCCGATTACCGTTGCTACGCGCTCGCCGGTGGACCCCCGTTCCGTCCGGGGTTGATCTGGGTACCCGAAGACGGCGCGTCGATCGAGGTCGAGGTTTGGGCGGTGCCTGCCGAGCATTTCGGCAGTTTCGTCGCAGGCATCCCAGCGCCGCTCGGCATCGGCCGGGTGATGCTCGAAAGCGGGCGCGAGGTAACGGGCTTTATCTGCGAACCGCGAGGCGTTGAAGGCGCGGAAGACATCACCGCCTTCGGCGGCTGGCGGGCCTATATGGCGTCGAGGAAGCCTTAATCCCGTAGCACGGCGACCATTCGGCCCGGCAGGAGCAACGCATCCAGCGCATCGAGGATGGAAGGGAACACGGCGCGTGCCGCCATCAGCGTCGCGCCCGCAGCGCCTTCGTGCATCAGCACGGCCAAACCGAGTTCGGCTTCGGCCAGCATCAGCCGGTCGTTCCAGCCATTGCCGATGGCGCACACGCCCCCTTCCAGCCCGGTGATGAAAGCCCGCTTGGCGTTCGACTGGCCGGTGGGCGGAAGCACGTGCAGGCTCACCGGCAGGCCCTCCAGCGCCGCCTTGGCGGTGCCGAAGGTGTCGCCGGTCACGCAGTGCAGTTCGAGTTGATCCGTGAGCCGATTCAGACGCTCGGCCACGCCGGCGACCACCGCGCCGCGCAGGGCGAGGGTGCCGTTGAAATCGAGCACGAGGTGGTGAAGTTCCAGCGAAGGCTGGCCGGGCAGGTCGATGCGGAGCATGGTCGGATCCATAAACGAAAACACCGGGAGAGCGTCGCCGCCCGGCCCGGTGTGGTCAAGTGCCGATCCAGGCGATGGCCTCAGTCGCCGCACAGCTCCATCGGCGAGTTGACGATCGCATCCAAGGTGGCCTGGTCGAGCACCTGCGCGGTATAGCTGCCCTCGGTCTTGATGATCTCGCCGACGAAGGCGCGCATGTGGTTGCGCGAACCGCACATCAGGTTGGCATAGACTTGATCGGTGTACTTCTGCTGGCTGATCTCGATGGACACCGCCAGGTCTTCGATGTCGACTTCCTCGATCAGGGCACCGACCCTGAGGGCCTCGAGCTGGCCAGCCTGCCCCTGGGTGGTCAGTGCGGTGTACAGCTGGGACAGCTCGGGGTTGATGAACACACCACGGGTTTCGGCGGCGTCCACCGGGTCGGGCAGGCCGTAGCAGTCCAGCACCTCCTTCATGGTGTCCATGTGCGCCTGCTCGGAGTCGCTGATGTTGTTCATGATGGTCACCACGGGGGCGGTTCCGGCCTGGACCAGCCAGTAGGCGGCCAGTTCGTCGTAGACGTCACGCGCCAGCTTCTCTTCCTCGCGCATGAAGGTGGCCTCGTCGATCTCGGCCTGGGTGAGGGGAACGACGACCTTCGGACAGGTGGCGGCCGGCTTCGCGGAGGCCGCGCTGGCACCACCGCAGGCGGTCAGGGCGGACAGGCTCAGGCCAACCAGGGAAAGGGTCAGGAGGGTCTTTTTCATGGGATGGTCCTCGGAGTCGGATGGATACCGGTCAGGGGTGGATGGGGGCTCAACGGCCGCCGCGTCCACCGCCGCCGCCCATGCCACCACCGAAGCCACCCCCCATGCCTCCGGCACCACCGAAGCTGGCGTGGCCCAGATCGGACGAACGGTTGCCCTGACGGTTCTCGGAGCGGGTTTCGTTACGTTCCCGGTAGGTGTATTCGTGCTGTTCCTGACGCATCTGCTGCTGGCCACTGCCTGGCTGCTGCGTCTGGGTCATCGCTCGGTCGCGGATCTGCTTCTGCAGGCGATCCTGGTTGAGCTGGGGCTCCTCGGCCACGGCCGGGTTGAAGGCTGTGCCCATCAGGGTGAGCGCCAGGCTGGAGGAAAGGAACAGAGCGCGCTTGAACATGGTTGACACCTCGTTGTTCACGTTGTTTTCAGCGACGACCGCGGCCGCCGGATCCCGCAGACACCCCACCCGCACCCACTCCGCCGCCGGCGGGCGAGGCGCTCAGGCCTCCCGTGGGTGCCGTGGTGTTGGGCGAGCCATAACGCATTTCATAGCCCCGGCCATACCCTCGCCCGGATGCTTTCTCCGCCTCGTACTTCTCGACCATGGTCTGGTCGCGGGGAACCTCGTCAAGCCAGTGCATATCGGTGCGGGGCGAGGCAGGCAGGGTCTTGCTGGCCTGCTCGGCCTGCCTTTCGATCTGCTCTTGCAGACGAGAAGGGTTGATGGTGCGATCGGCTGCCCATGCCTGACCCACGCAGGTCATGATCAGCAGGGGGAGACCCATCCGGAGCATTGCGTTATACCTCGTTCAGCGGTGTTTGCTTGGTGCCCATGATCGGCAGGCAACCTTGCCGGGGTTTGTCTGTGTCGTAACCGTGTGTAACGAAGTGTTACCTTCTCTGTTGCCGTGGACCTGGGCATGCGCTCTCGACCACGGGAACTTCGAAAAGTATGCCTCAGATTCAGGGCGGCGTTGGCGTCAGAAGGCTCGCTGCAGGGCCAGGTAGAGTTGGCCGCGTTCGTAGTCATAGAGCGGTACGTTGGAGTCGCGCGTTGTGTGAGTGTACTGGAGTTGGGCATGCCACTTCTCCAGGGGGCCGGAACGGAAACGGTACTGCATGCCGAGGCTGACCTTGTCCTGGGTTTCGTCGCGCCGGACATTGAAGGGGGCGCCGACCAGCCCTTCGTATTCGATGTCCTTGCGTGACCACTTGGCGAACACCGAGGTCGAGGGCGATAACCGGTATTGGAGGCCGGCGAAGTACTCCCTGCCCTGATGGGCGTACTTCGGATTGTCGGGGGTCTCGTCGAACAGACGGATGCCCGCTTGCAGCGCCAGCCGGCGGTCCAGGAGGGCATGGCCGACGGAAAGCCCGGTCCAGCGATACAGGCTGCTGTCGCCGTAGCTCAGCGGTGTCAGATAGTCCCTGTGGGTCACGCCCAGGTCCACGGTGACTTCGCCCCGGCGGGTGAGCCATGTGAAGGCGGGGTTGGCCGAATAGTAACGTCCGTAGTCTTCGCCACCGAAGAGCAGGTGATCCACGCGCATGTCCAGGCTGGCTCGCCAGTTCTTGCGGGCGGTCAGGGCCGGGCCGGTGCTGAGGCTGAAGACGCTGAAATCGAAGTCGCCTTCATTCAGGTAGCCGCGGTGGTAGAGGGCCGCGAGGCTTTGCCAGTAGGGCTGAACCGTCTGGTTACCCAGGGTGAAGGTGTCGTCGAAGCGGTAGCGATGGCCCAGTTCGCCGGCGATGATCAGGCCCGTATCGGCGCGCGGCTGGTATTCCTCCTTGATGCGGTAGACCTGGTCACCGACATTGATGACATCGCTCGACGGACCGACATTGACGTTGTCGTCATGAACCAGGCCCAGGGCGAGCTTGGGTTTCCAGTGATGCTTCTGCGTGAGCTCGTCTTCCATGCGCGCCACCTTGTCGAGAAACCTGAGGATGGAATCGCGGTTGGCCTCGGAAAGGGCTGGGTCGGCCAGCACCCGCTCGGCTTCCTCGCGGGCATTGGCGTAGTTCAACGCCTGGTAGTGCGTCACCGCGAGCTCAAGACGGACACGGTGCAGATGGGGGGTAATGCTCAGGATGGTGTTGAAGGCCTCGATGGCCTCGTAGAGGTCGCCATCCTCACGGGCCTGGAGGGCCTTGGCCATCAGGCGCTTGAGGATGGCGTTCTCGTTCTCATCCCCTGTTGCGGGCGCAGGGGGAGTGGTCGGCAGGGATTCATCCTCGGCATGCAAGGAGGATGTGCCGGCGAGGGACAGCGCGATACACAGTGCGTGCAGCGAGGCGCGGTAGGGGATGCGCATGCAGGATCTCCACATGAAAAAAGTCCGGGGGATATCCCGCCCGGACCGTCGAGCCGGCGCGAGGGTGTGCTCGAACACGCCATCGCCCGGGGTGTGCTCCCCTTTCGGGGCGCAGGGGGCTTAGCGCTGGCTGCCCGCGCCGGTATCGATGTCGATGGTGGCGGTGTCGCCGGCTTCATCCAGGGGGCGCTGAATGGTGCCGCTCTCCAGAAGGCTGTCTACCATGGTTTCATGCATGTCCATCATGTCGCCGATATCCGGCTCGGCCGGGCTGAAATGGTGGGCGGTTGCCGGAAGGGCGGTGAGGGCGCTGATGGCGGCCAGAACGAGCATGGTCTTTTTCATCGAGTTCTCCTCCAAAGAGACTTGAGTGCGTGCGACGCTGTTTCGCACGGGGCCCATCTTCGGCGTCGCACCTTGCGCCCGTTTTTCCCTTGTGCAACTGTGTGTTTCAGTGTGTAACAGCGAGGAAGAGCCGTGCCCTCGGTATGGGTGGTCGATGATGATCAGGCGCTGCGGGAGCTCTTGACCCGCTATCTTGGCGAGCAAGGTTTCGAGGTGGAGGGCCTGGAGGACGGGGCGAGCCTGGACCGCGCGTTACAGGAGGGTGCGAAGCCCGATGTGATCCTGCTCGATCTGATGATGCCCGGCGAGGATGGGCTTTCGATCGCGCGACGGCTGCGCAACACCCTGGCCGTTCCCATCATCATGCTCTCGGCCCGCGGTGACGACGTTGACCGCATCGTCGGGCTGGAGGTGGGGGCGGACGATTATCTGCCCAAGCCGTTCAATCCACGCGAATTGCTGGCGCGTATCCGGGCGGTCCTGCGCCGCTTTGAGGTAGCCGAGTCCAGTGGGGCAGTCCAGCCGTCCGCACCCGCTGAAGCCAGCGCGGCGCAGCTTGTCGAGCAGGGGCCATTCCGGATCGATCTGGACATGCACACGCTGGTGCTGGATGGTCGTCCGGTGACGCTGACCGAAGGTGAGTTCCAGTTGCTGCGGGCCTTCATGGAGCAGCCGCGCCGACTGCTGTCGCGCGATGCCCTGATGGATTTGCTCAAGGGCTTCGACCGTTCGCCGTTCGATCGGAGCATCGACGTGCGCGTCGCGCGCTTGCGGCGCAAGATCGAGCCGGATCCCGCCCGTCCCCGTCATCTGCTGACCATCCGCGGCGAGGGGTATGTCTTTGTGCCCGAAGGTCGTGAGCCGGAATGAAGGCTCCAAGGCCACTGTACCGGCATATCTCCCGCACCCTGGCCTGGGCGCTCGCGGCCCAGCTGCTGCTGGCGCTGGTGCTGATGGTTGCTCTGGTGCTGTGGCCCCTCACGGATCGGGCAGCGCAGGACAAGGCGGCGCTGATCGTACTCTCCGCCCAGACCTGGCTGGAACTGCCTCCAGGGACGCGGCCCGATTTCGAGGAGGAACTGCGTGAACGCCATGGCCTGAGCTTGATGGAAGGCGGGGCGGCGTCGGAGTCCGCCTCTCGCTGGGTTCCCTATCCCTACCTCCTGGAGCGGGCACTGACACAGCGATTGGAGCTGCCGCCAACGGTCACCCCAAGCCCTGATCTCCAGCAGATCAGGGTGTTCCTATGGGTGCATGGTCAGCCCTTCAGTGTCCATTTCGAGTCCCCGCGCCTGCTGATCGGCCGGCTGATCGCCCTGGCCGTGGTGTTGCTGGGTTCGAGCATGCTGGCGGCCTTCCTGGCCATGCTCATGACGCGCCGCCTGGTGCGGCCGCTGGAGGCCATCGCGAAGGTTGCGCAGATCTGGGGGCGTGGTCGCGAGGCATCCCTGCCCATCCAGGATTGCAGCATCACGGAGGTGCGCGACCTGGCGGATCAGCTGGAAGCCATGATGCGCGACCTGCGCCAGCAAGATCAGGAGCGCACTACCCTGCTGGCGGGGGTATCGCACGATCTGCGCACACCTCTTGCGCGTCTTCGCCTGGCGCTGGAGATGTTGCCGGAGGCAGGCGCGGGCGGCCTGCGGGACGCGATGGTGCGTGACGTGGAGTCGATGGACCACCTGATCGGTCAGTCCCTGCAACTGGCACGCTCGGAACCGACGCCGGTGGAGCGCGTTGATCTGGCGCGGCTGGCGGTGGATATGGTGGATGACTATGCACGCCTTGGCATCCGGCTCGACTTCAAGGCCGGGCATGCATGTATGCTGCCCTGCGCGCCCCAGGTGCTGCGGCGCATCCTGGGCAACCTGATCGAAAACGCCTGGCGTTATGGCGGGCAGCAGCCGGTTGAGCTCAGGCTTGAGTGCGGTCGTGATCGCGTGCGGTTCGAGGTGCTTGATCGCGGCCCCGGAATCCCTGAAGAGAAGCACGAAGCCGTGTTCCAGCCGTTTGTCAGGCTCGAGCCTTCACGTAACGTAAGCACCGGCGGCAGCGGTCTGGGACTGTCCATCGCGCGTCAGCTCGCGCGGGCGCAGGGTTGGCGCATGGGGCTGGAATCCCGCGAAGGCGGGGGCACGCGGGCCTGGCTCGAGTTGGCTCCGGTCGTCTTGCCGGGTTGACGTCCGCCGGTCGGGAAACGCCGCTCGTGGAGTTCAGTTCTGGGTGTCGAGCCGCGACAGAAGCGCATCCAGCTCGTCGAGCGAACCATAGCGCAGGATGATCTGGCCCTTGCCGCGCTGGCCGTGGCGGATCTCGGTGGGGGTGCCGAGGCGTTCGCTCAGGCGGCGCTCCAGGTCGCTGATATTGGGGTCGACGGTCGTTTTCTCCGGGGTCTTTTCCGGGGCGGCCTGAAGCAGCCGGGCGACCATGGACTCGACCTCGCGCACCGACATCTGTCGCGCGGCGATCTTCTCTGCGATCTCCTCCTGGCGGGCCTTGGGCAGCGGCAGCAGGGCGCGGGCGTGGCCCATGTCGAGCTGGCCGGTCTCGACCAGTCCCTGCACTGCGGGGGCGAGGTCGAGCAGGCGCAGCAGGTTGCTGACGTGGGTGCGCGAATGACCGAGGGCCTCGCCGGCCTGTTGATGGGTGAGGCCGAAATCGTCGATCAGGCGCTTGATGCCCTGCGCCTTTTCCAGCGCGTTGAGGTCCTCGCGCTGGAGGTTTTCGACCAGGGCGAGGGCGGCGGTGGTGCGGTCATCGACCTGACGCACCACGGCAGGAATGTGGGTGAGTCCCGCGAGGCCGGAGGCGCGCCAGCGGCGCTCGCCCGCGATCAGCTCGTAGCCCTCGCCGACCGGTCGCACGACCACCGGCTGGAGCAGGCCCTGAGCCTTGATCGAGCTGGCGAGTTGTTCGAGCTGGTCGGCATCGAACACCTGGCGCGGTTGCCAGGGGTTGGGCTGGATCGCGGAGATCGGCAGGATCCGCAGCTCGCCCTCGCGGGGCTTCTCGACCGTGGGGGACAACAGGGATTCCAGGCCTCGACCGAGGCCGCGCTTGGCTGCGCTCATGCGATGCGTTCCTTCTTCATGCGGTCCAGCACCTCCTGGGCAAGGCTGACATAGGCCTGCGCGCCGGTGGAGGACGGGTCATAGGCAAGCGCGGACAGGCCGTGGCTGGGGGCCTCGGCCAGCCGCACGTTGCGCGGGATGATGGTCTCGAACAGGCGCTCGCCGAAGTGGGCCTCCAGCTGCTGCGAGACCTCCTGGGTCAGGCGGCTGCGGCCGTCGTACATGGTGCGCAGGACGCCGAAGATGGCCAGGCCGGGATTCACCGAGTCGCGCACCTGTTCGATCGTGTCCGCCAGGGCCGACAGGCCCTCCAGCGCGTAATATTCGCACTGCATCGGCACCAGCACGCCCTGGGCGGCCACCAGGGCGTTGAGGGTGAGGATGTTGAGCGCGGGCGGGCAGTCGATGATGACCACGGCGTAGTCGTCCGTGATGGCGCGGAGGGCGTTGTGCAGGATCATCTCGCGGCCGATGCGGCTGACCAGGCGCACCTCGGCGGCGGTCAGGTCGCCGTTGGTCGGCAGCACGTCGTAATCGCCGCACTGGCTGGGGTGGATACAGGCGGCGATGTCCGCCTCGCCCAGCAGCAGTTCGGTGGTGGTCGGCGCCACCGTGCGCTTGTCCAGCCCACAGGCGGTGGTGGTGTTGCCCTGCGGGTCCAGGTCGATCAGCAGTACCCGCTTGTCGCCCAGCGCGAGGCCTGCGGCCAGATTGACGGCGGTGGTGGTCTTGCCGACGCCGCCCTTCTGGTTGGCGATCGCGAGTACAGTGGTCATGCGCGTTCCCGGTCGGTAAGGACGATCAGATGGCGCTCGCCGAGCAGGGCGGGGGCGTGGAGTCGAGGGGTCTCGACGAGTTCCGCCCAGGCCGGCAGCGCGCGCAGCTCATCATGCGGTATCTGGCCCTTCATCGCCAGCCACTTTCCGCCCGGCGCGAGCAGGTGGCGGGTCAGGTTGAGGAAGTCCGCGAGGCTCGCGAAGGCGCGGCTGGTGATCTGGTTGTACTGGCCGTCGAGGGACTCGATGCGGGCGTGGAGGGCCCGCGCCTGGGGCAGACCGAGGGTGCGGATGGCGTGCTCCATGAAACGCACCTTCTTGGCCACGGCGTCGACGAGTGTTACCGAAAAGCCATCTTCATGATCGTAGGAGCGGGCTTGCGCCAGCTTCGCGTTAGCTTGCTCGCGATCAGCAGAACTCGCGAGCAAGCTCGCTCCTACAGGATGCTTGACGCAGGCTAGCACCAGCCCCGGCAGGCCCGCGCCCGCGCCGACGTCCAGCAGCGGGGCGTCGGCCACGTGCGGCAGCAGGCTGAGCGAATCGAGCAGGTGCTTGTCGACCATCTCCAGCGGGTTGCGGATGGCGGTCAGATTGTAGGTCTGGTTCCATTTGTCCATCAGCTCCAGGTAGTCGAGCAGGGTGGCCTGCGTCGTTTCCGGCAGGTCCAGGCCCATGGCCGTAATGCCGTCTCGCAGACGAACGGCGCACGCCTCGCGCGGAAACTTCATGATCCGGTCCGGGCCTGGGCGCTGGCCTGCTGCTTCTTCAGGTAGACCAGCAGCAGCGAGATCGCGGCCGGGGTGACGCCCGGGATGCGCGAGGCCTGGCCGAGGGTGGAGGGGCGATGCTGGCGGAGTTTCTGCTTGATCTCGTTGGACAGGCCGCTGATGCCTTCGAAGTCGAAATCGTCCGGCAGCGCGGTTTCCTCGTTGCGGCGGGCGCGTTCGATCTCCTCGTGCTGGCGGTCGAGGTAGCCGGCGTATTTCACCTGCACCTCGATCTGTTCGGCCACGTCTTCACGGCCCACGCCCGGGCCGATCTCCGGCAGGCTGACGAGTTGGGCGTAATCCAGCTCCGGGCGCTTGAGCAGATCGAGTGCCAGCGATTCGCGCGAGAACACGACGCCGCGCTCGACCAGGGCCTGGGCCGCCGGGCTGTTGGGGGTGATCATGATCTCGCGCAGGCGCTGCTGTTCGCGCTCGATGGCCTCGCGCTTCTCGTTGAACGCGCGCCAGCGCTCCTCGCCGACCAGTCCGAGCTTGCGGCCGAGCTCGGTCAGGCGCAGGTCGGCGTTGTCCTCGCGCAGCAGCAGGCGGTATTCCGCGCGGCTGGTGAACATGCGGTAGGGCTCGCTGGTGCCCAGGGTGATGAGGTCGTCGATCATCACGCCGATGTAGCTTTCCTCGCGGCGCGGTGCCCACGGCTCCAGGCCATGGACCTGACGGGCGGCATTCACGCCGGCGACCAGGCCCTGCGCCCCAGCCTCCTCGTAGCCGGTGGTGCCGTTGATCTGGCCGGCGAAGAACAGCCCGTCGATGACCTTGGTCTCCAGCGTCGGGCGCAGGTCGCGCGGGTCGAAGTAGTCGTACTCGATGGCGTAGGCCGGACGGGTGATGTGGGCGCGCTCGAAGCCGGTGATGGAACGGTACATCGCCAGCTGTACGTCGAACGGCAGCGAGGTGGACACGCCGTTGGGGTAGATCTCCATCGAGCTCAGGCTTTCCGGTTCCACGAAGACCTGGTGGCGGTCCTTGTCGGCGAAGCGCACCACCTTGTCCTCGATGGACGGACAGTAGCGCGGGCCGACGCCCTCGATCACACCCGCGTACATCGGCGAACGGTCCAGACCGCCGCGGATGATCTCGTGGGTGCGCTCGTTGGTGTAGGTGATGTAGCAGCTCACCTGGCGCGGGTGCTCGGCACGCGAGCCGAGGAAGGAGAACACCGGGGCCGGGTCGTCGCCCTTCTGTTCCTCCATCACCGACAGGTCGAGCGAGCGGATGTCGATGCGCGCCGGGGTGCCGGTCTTCAGGCGGCCGACGCGCGGGTGCAGCTCGCGCAGGCGCTGGGCGAGGGCGATGGAGGGCGGGTCGCCCATCCGCCCGCCGGCGTAGTTGTCCATGCCGACGTGGATCTTGCCGCCGAGGAAGGTGCCCGCGGTGAGCACCACCGCGCGGGCCTGGAAGCGGATGCCGGTGTTGGTGACCACGCCCGTGACGCGCTCGCCCTCGACCATCAGGTCGTCGGCCGCCTGCTGGAACACCCAGAGGTTGGGCTGGTTCTCCACCATCTGGCGGATGGCGAGACGGTAAAGGTTGCGGTCGGCCTGCGCACGGGTGGCGCGCACCGCCGGGCCCTTGCGCGCGTTGAGGATGCGGAACTGGATGCCGCCGAGGTCGGCGGCGCGAGCCATGGCGCCGTCGAGGGCGTCGATCTCCTTGACCAGATGACCCTTGCCGATGCCGCCGATGGCCGGGTTGCAGCTCATCGCGCCCACGGTTTCGATGTTGTGGGTCAAGAGCAGGGTCTTGGCGCCAGTGCGCGCGGAGGCAAGCGCGGCCTCGGCGCCGGCATGGCCGCCGCCGATGACAATCACCTCGAACGCTTCAGGGTAGAGCATGGTCAGGTCTAATCAGGGAGTCGCAAACGATTGATTATATAGAGAAAGGGCGGTTTGGGTTTGAAATTGTCATTGCGAGCGTAGCGAAGCAATCCAGTGGCCTTGGGAACCCGGCGTTGTATGGATCGCCACGTCGCTGCGCTCCTCGCGATGACGACGTATTACAGCGGGTAGCCCGGATGCAGCGTAGCCCAATCCGAGAAGGGACTCCCGGATTGCGGCCAAGGCCTTCATCCGGGCTACAAGGGTCTTACAGGCCCGCAAGCGCCTCGCGGACGAACTCCGGCGGGGTCAGCGCGCCCTGGTGGATGCCGGCGTTGTAGTAGCGGGTCGGGAACGGCTTGGCGGCGGCGTCCTCTACGCGGAAGCTGTCGAGTGTTTGTCCTTTTCGCGCCAGGGTGCAGGTGATCGAGCCGCCGGGGTAGACCGGCTGCGGGAACAGCAGCGAGCGGCGGTCGGCGAAGCCGGCCTGGATCATGGCGCGGTGCACGTTCTGGAGCACATCCATGTGATAGAAGGGCGATTCGCTCTGGCTGACCATGATCCCGCCGTCGCGCAACACGCGGAAACAGTCGGCGATGAAGGCCGGGCCGAACAGGCCTTCGCCGGGGCCGATCGGGTCGGTGGAGTCGACGATGATGATGTCGGCCGAGCCATCCAGTGCCTCGCGCATGTACTTGATGCCATCGTCGAAGCGCAGGTCGGCGCGCGGATCGTCGTTGGAGTCGCACAGCTCCGGGAACCACTTTTCCGCCATGCGGGTGACCTGCGCGTCGATGTCGATCTGGGTGACCTTTTCCACGCCCGGGTGCTTGAGCACCTCGCGCAGGGTGCCGCAGTCGCCGCCGCCGATGATGACCACGTGCTTCGGGTCCGGGTGGGTGAACAGCGCCGGGTGGCTGATCATCTCGTGATAGACGAAGTTTTCCAGGCTGGTGAGCATGAAGGCGTCGTCGATCACCAGCAGGTTGCCCCAGTGCTCGGTCTCATAGATCGCGATCTTCTGGAACGGGCTTTGCACCTCGTCGAGCTTGCGCGTGGTCTTGAGGCTGAAGGCGGCCCCCATGTGTGGGACGACTTCGCTGATCCATGAATGGTCGAGGGGCATGCCGGGCTCCTTGGGGGGGGATACTGGCCGCCATGTTGCCATCGGCCTTCGGCTGGCTGCAATTAACGTGAAACAACGCGAAGCGTTTCCTCGACCCCCTCTCCCGCAAGCGGGCTCTCGAGCGCCGTACCCCGAAGGGGCTTGGGGCATGGATGCCCCAAGGGTGCGAGAGGAGGGACCAAAGGGCAGGGTGAGGGAAACGAACACGGCGATGAGCCGTTTCATGTCCCGGGGCGGCAAGTCGCCATGTCCGTTAGGGGAGTGCATTCACCCGGAGCATAGGCTTGTGTCAAAATGACGAGTTCCCGCGCCTGCCCTGCTGCACTCTGGTAGGCATTCTCCGGGTCTGTCCAACCTTGCTGCTTCGAAAACCACAAAATTATGAATAAGCCTGTCCTTCGTTCCGTGATTGTGACTCTCGTCCTGTCCGCCATTGCCCCGCTGGCGGTCTTTCCGGCGGTTTCGGCGGCCTCTTCCGAGCCTCTGCGCTATCTGCTCGTGATGGGCATATTTCTTGTCGTCACCCTGATCGCCACCTTGGTCACCGGTGGTTGGGGGAACGTCTTTGCCCGGTCACGCCCTCAACTCTCGTCCCTGGGGGTGCAGTCCTCCGCGGATATCGGCAATCAGGAAACCGGTACCGTGAAGTGGTTTGATGCCAGCAAGGGCTACGGTTTCATCCTGCGCGACTCCGGTCCGGAGATCTTTGTCCATTACCGCTCGATCCTTGGCGAAGGTCATCGCGTACTGTACGAAGGCCAGCGTGTGGCCTTCGTCATTGCACGCGGACGCAAGGGGCTGCAGGCGGAGGACGTTGCGCTGATCAGCGCCTGAGCGGCGCGTCGCAACGATCAGTCGTGGCCGGGCAGGATAGGCTCGGCCGGAAGCATGGTTAGGCAGGGGATCTCCGCGCCGACGATGGTCTGGCGCAGGGCCTCGACCGCCTCCGGACGCGGGAAGCTCTTGCGCCAGGCCAGCACCACCCGTCGTTGCGGGGCGGGTTCGTCGAACCGGCGATAGATCAGCCGCCCACCTTCGAAATCATTCTGCACCGAGCTGCATGGCAGCACGGTGACGCCGAGGCCGGAGGCCACCATGTGGCGGATGGTCTCCAGCGAGCCGCCCTCCAGGGTGCGCTGAAGGCCGCTGATTGATACGCTGCGGTTGCAGTCCGGACAGGCTTGCAGGACCTGATCGCGAAAGCAGTGTCCCTGGCCGAGCAGCAGCAGTTCCCCTTCGGCCAGACGTTCTGACGTCAGATGGGGCGCCTTGGCCCACAGATGTTCGGGCGGCATGGCGATCATGAACGGTTCGTCGTAGACGGCCTGGGTCATCACCCCGGGTTCGCTGAAGGGCAGCGAGACGACGATCACGTCGAGTTCGCCAAAGCGCAGGCGCTCCGCCAGGGTAGCGGTGTAGCCTTCCTCGATCAGCAACGGCATGTGCGGCGCGCGCTGGTGCAGGGCCGGGATCAGGTGGGGCAGCAGGTAGGGGCCGATCGTGTAGATCAGGCCCACCCGCAGGGTGCCGCTGAGTGGATCCTTGCTGTGCTGGGCGACCTGCTTGAGGCGCTCGGTTTCCTCGAGCACCCGCTGGGCCTGGGCGACGATGCGCTCACCCGCCGGTGTCAAGCGTACCTCGCTCTTCGAGCCGCGCTCGAAGATCTGTACCCCGAGCGCCTCCTCCAGCTTGCGCACCCCCACGCTCAGGGTGGGCTGGCTGACGAAGCAGCTCTCGGCCGCCCGGCTGAAGTGGCGTTCGCGGGCGACGGCGACGATGTAACGGAGTTCGGTGAGGGTCATGAGACTTTGTTTCGCAGGTCTGAAGGGCTAGAATCAACTCCCTTCGCGGGTGTAGTTCAATGGTAGAACGGCGGCTTCCCAAGCCTCAAGCGTGGGTTCGATTCCCATCACCCGCTCCAGTTCACTCGCACACGGGCCCATGAGCGACTTTGTTATCGTCGGCGCGGGCGCCATCGGCATGCTGACGGCCCTCGCCCTGCGTCAGCGCGGCTACGCCGTGACCCTCATCGACCGCCAGCAGGCCGGCCGCGAGTCTTCGTGGGCAGGCGGAGGCATCCTCTCCCCCCTCTATCCCTGGCGTTACGCCGATCCGGTGACCGCGCTCGCGCAACGCTCCCAGCAACTCTACCCCGCGCTGGTGGCCGAACTGCTGGATGAAACCGGCATCGATCCCGAGCACATCGGCAGCGGGCTGCTGATGCTGGATGGAGGTCAGGAGGATGCCCCGCTTGCCTGGGCGGGGCATGTAGGGGCGCGGCTGCAAAGAGTGGGTGGCGAGGCTGTCCATGCTATCCAGCCAGGGCTGTCCGGTATCAATGGTCCGGCATGGTGGATGCCCGATGTGACCCAGGTCCGCAACCCGCGCCTGGCTCGCGCCCTGCGCACGGCGGTGATTGCCCACGGAGTGCGACTGATCGAGGGGACCCCCGTCGAGCGCCTGGGCGTGACAGAGGGGCGTGTTGCGGGCGTATCTGCCGGTGGACGGGTGATCGCGGCGGATGCCGTCATCCTTGCAGCCGGCGCCTGGAGTCGTCTGCTCTATCCGGATCTTCGGGACAATCCTCCGGCGGCGCCGGAGATTCAGCCCGTGCGCGGACAGATGCTGGTGCTGCAGGCGCCCGCCAGTGGCATCGAACGGATCGTGATGCGCGATGGGAAGTACCTCATTCCACGTCGGGATGGGCGGATCGTGGTCGGCAGCACGGTCGAGATGGTGGGTTTCGAGAAACACACCACCGAAGAGGCCTTCCGCGAGCTGCATGCCTTTGCCGTGCAGCTGGCCCCGGCCTTGCGCGATGCCCCGGTCGAAAAACACTGGGCGGGGTTGCGTCCCGGGGCGCCCGCCGGCATTCCCTTCATCGGTCCCGTGCCGGGCGTGGAGGGGCTGTACCTGCACGCAGGCCATTTCCGCAATGGCCTGGTGATGGGGCCAGCCTCCACCGAGTTGCTGATCCAGTTGATCGAGCATGAGCCCACGGCGGTCGACCCCGAGGCCTATGCTCTCCATGCCGAGCGGCCCGGCGGCCTCCATTGAGGCCTCTGGGCCGCCTGGGCTAATATTCATTCATCGCCGCAATAGCTCAGTTGGTAGAGCAACTGATTCGTAATCAGTAGGTCGACGGTTCGATTCCGCCTTGCGGCACCATGTCAAGCAAGTGCCCAAGCCTGAGCGTTCGGGCCTTTCCTCGCACTCCTGGCGTCGTGCAGGCGTCTTGTCATCATCCCTCCGGCGCAAACTTCGGGGCGACTGCCTCGCCATCTCGGTCAAGCGTGCCGTGGGCTTTCTCGCTCCGGGGAGCATGGCCGCCGGTCAGGGGTTCTGCAGCAAGGCGAAAGCGACGGCGAGAAGGAACATCAGCGTTCCGCTGATCAGCGCCACGATACGTACCCAGAGCTCGCGCATGATTCGGTCCTATACCAGTTCGAAGCGGTCGTAGTGGATATGGCTGAGCGGCACCCCTAGCCCGAGCAGGCAGGGCTGCATGGCATCGGTCATCGGTCTCGGCCCGCACAGGAAGTATTCGAGGTTTTCCGGCGCGGCCGGCAAGTGGCGCGCAAGCAGGTCACGGGTCACGTAGCCCTGCTCCCCTTTCCATTCGGAGTGCGGTTCGGCGAGGACATGCACGATGTCGAGCTCGAGGCGCTCACGCAGCCCGTCGAGTTCCTCGCGGAAGATGACGTCATCCCAACAATTGTTGGCGTAGACGAGCAGAAGCTTGCGTGGGTCTTTCCGGTCGGCCAGGGTGCGCAGCATGCTCATGATCGGGACGATACCGACGCCACCGGCGATGAACACGAAGCCCGGGGACCGGGGATAGCGGTCCACGCTGAACACGCCGTAGGGCCCCTCGAGGTAGGCCGTTTCACCCGGCTGGATGGACTCGATCGTGCGGGTAAAGTCCCCCAGCGCCTTGATGGTGAATTCGATTCGCGAGGCGTCGGTCGCACTCGAGGCAAAGGAGAAGGGGTGCTCATGCATGGCGAAGGGGGAGGAACGCAAGGTGAGCCAGGCGAACTGGCCGGGCGCGAAACGCAGGCCCGCGTGCCCCTCGGGGGCAAGGGTGATGGTCCAGGCCTCGCAGCGCTCCGGCCTTACCTCGATCACGCGCCACGGATGGCGCAACATGGACAAGGGCTTGAGCAGTCGCACATAGGCGATGAGCGATATCCACAGCAGGGCGTAGCCGATCCACAGCCAGCGCATGAGTGGCTGGTCGGTGATGTCGCCCGCTGTCTCGATATGCGCCACGGCGGCCAGGAAAGCCGTGGTGGCGAGCGTCGCATGAGCCATACGCCACTGGTCATAGCCTATGCCGAGCCTCTTCCGCCACAGGGAGGTGACAATCACCACGCCGAAGAGCAGCAGCGCCAGCCTGCCCGCAGTCTGGCGGAATGGTGCTTCAAGCGGGTTGAGGGAGGCAAAGAGTTCCGGATGGCTCAGTTTGAGGATGAGGTAGTGGCCGAGCAGGAAGGTAAAGGCGATCAGCGCGGTCAGGCGATGGAAGTAGTAAAGGATGTCGATGCCGAAGGGTGCGCTCGCGCGACGGAAACGCGCGGTCAGGATCAATTGCAGGCCTAGCATCGCGATGCCAGCAAAGCCGAGACCCACCGAGAAATCCCACCAGAGCCCCCGCCCGGATGGCATGGGCCCGGCGATCAGCATGATCATGGGCGTCGTGATCAGCATTAGGTAGAGCAGGATCCAGCCGATGGCCGGAACAGGAGGCTTTCGTGTCACGGGAAATCACCTGCATCGAACGAGTTTGGAGCTGCTGCCCCGCCCAATGGGGCGTTGACTCATTGCTCATCGAACTTAGCCGAATACCTGTGGCTTCGCCGTGGGGGATGGGCGGTTACTGTCTGTGGGCGGGGGCGTAGAATCGGGGTACTCATCTGAATCGCGTGCCCCATGCTGCCGCCCCCAAGCACCCAGCACATTCCCATCGAAAGCCTCCGCGGCGTCGGCCCGGCACTGGCCGCGCGCCTGGCGGGAATGGGGTTGCGCCATATCGGCGACCTGTTGCTGCATGCCCCGCTGCGTTATCAGGACCGTCGCCATGTCAGGCTTATTGGCACCCTGCGTGCCGGCGAGGAAGCGGTGGTCGAGGGCGAGGTGCTGGCGGTCGACCAGCGCACGGGGCGCCGGCGGCAGTGCCGCGCGGTGCTGGCGGATGGCAGCGGGCGGCTGACCTTGTGGTTTTTCAATCCACCCAAGGGCATTGTCGACCTGCTGCAAAGGGGCCGTCGCCTGCGCGCCTTCGGTGTGGCCAAGGCGGGGATGGCGGGCTTCGACATGGCTCATCCCGAGATCACCGCGCTTCCGGCGCCCCTCGACACGGCCCTGACCCCGATCTATCCGACCACCGAGGGCTTGTCGCAGGGGGTGCTGCGCCGTCTTGTCCGCGATGCCCTGGCCCTGTGGGCGCGGCAACCGGACCTGCTGCCGGAGTTGCTGCCGGAGGCCATGCGAACCCGCGACGGCTGGCCTGAACTTCGGCACGCGATCGTGGATTTGCACAACCCGGCGGTGATCCCGGATTCACCCCTTGAAACACCGGGCGGAGCGCGGCTGGTGTTCGAGGAACTGCTGGCCCAGCAACTGGCGATGCGGCGCTGGAAACGCCGTGCCGAGCACTGGCAGGCCAGTCCGCTTGTATCGGGGAGGGGATTGGCGGACCGTTTGCGCGCGGGCCTGCCTTTCCCATTGACCGGCGCGCAGCAGCGTGTGCTCGCGGAGATCGCCACCGACCTGGCTCGGCCCCGCCCCATGCGGCGACTGGTGCAGGGCGATGTGGGGGCGGGCAAGACCGTGGTCGCCGCGCTGGCGGCCTGCGCGGCGCTGGATGCAGGACGGCAGGTTGCGCTGATGGCGCCGACCGAGCTGCTGGCCGAGCAGCATCAGCGCAACCTGAGCGCCTGGTTCGAGCCGCTGGGCATCCCCGTCACCGCACTGACCGGCAGCCAGAAAAGCGCCACCCGGAGGCAGGCCCTGGCCGACGTGGCGGAAGGCCGCGCGCGCATCGTCACCGGCACCCATGCGCTGTTCCAGGCGGGTGTCCAGTTCGACCGGCTGGGGCTGATCGTCATCGACGAGCAGCACCGCTTCGGCGTCCACCAGCGCCTGGCGTTGAGCGAGAAGGGGCGTGAAGGCGACCTTCACCCGCATCAGCTCGTGATGACCGCCACGCCCATCCCGCGCACCCTGGCGATGACCGCCTATGCCGATCTGGATGTCTCCGTGCTGGACGAACTGCCGCCGGGTCGCACCCCCGTGCAGACCGCCGCCGTGCCGGACAGCCGGCGCGACGAGGTCATGGAACGCCTGGGCGCCGCCTGCCGGGCGGGGCGGCAGGCCTACTGGGTCTGCACCCTGATCGAGGAGAGCGAGAAGTTGGAAGCCAAGGCGGCCGAGGGGGCGCATCTGTCCCTGAGCGAAGCCCTGCCCGACCTGCGTATCGGCCTGGTGCATGGGCGCATGAAGCCGCGCGACAAGGAGGTCGTGATGCAGGCCTTCAAGGCCGGCGAGCTGGACATCCTGGTCGCCACCACGGTGATCGAGGTCGGCGTGGACGTGCCCAATGCCTCGCTGATGGTGATCGAGAACGCCGAGCGGCTGGGGCTGGCGCAGCTGCACCAGCTACGCGGCCGGGTGGGGCGCGGCAGCGTCGAGTCGAGCTGCGTCCTGCTATTCAGTCCGCCGCTGTCGCAGGTCGCCAAGGAGCGTCTGGCGGTGATGCGCGAGACCAACGATGGCTTCCGCATCGCCGAACGCGACCTGGAACTGCGCGGCCCCGGCGAATTCCTCGGCACCCAGCAAACCGGCCTCGCGCGGATGCGGTTTGCCGATCTTGCCCGCGATGAGGACTTGATTCCGCGGGTGCGCGAGGCTGCCGACCTGATCCTGCGCGACCACCCGGAAGCGGTCGATCCGCTGATCGAGCGCTGGGTGGGGGCAGGGATCAGTTATGCCAAGGTTTAGGGTCCGGCAATGACCGTGGTCACGCCGGTGGGCTGACCGTCTTCCACGGACTGATGGACATTGGCGGCGGGCTTGACGGTGGCGTCGCGCCCGTAAATGTAGCTCTGTTCTTCGACGATCACCTTGTAGGCCTTGTTGAGGGCAAGGGCGCGCTCACGCGAAGGGAACAGATAGGTGACGTCGTCGCGCAGTTGGGCGACCGCGTCGGCCTTGAGGGCGCCATCGGTGTCGAAGAACTTCGCCCGGACTTCATCGTTCTCGCGGAACTCATCGCCCGCGCCATTCTGCTGGAGGTAATAGGCGTACTCCGGCTGGTCATCCGAGCGGATCGGCTCATCCAGTCCTTCCATGCCATGCTGGGTCCAGTGATACCAGCCACGCTGGGGTGCGTCCTCGCCAAGCTTGCGGGCAAAGCTGAAATTGCCATCGGTCGTGGCGCCTACGCCGCTGTGGCAACCGATGCAGAACACGTTTTCCTCATAGGTCTGGGGGCGCAAGTCGCCTTGGGCGTCTTCGATGAAGCTCTGGTAGGTCCAGCCCTGGCCGTTCGACAGTCCGACTTCCGCGCTGCCCGTGATCTGGCGGAGACGTTCGGGGAAGACGTCGGCCTCCTTGATCTCGTCCAGGGCCATCTGACGCAAGTCGGCATAGGTGTACCAGGAGCGCTTGACCGCGTAGCGCAATTCCTTCATGCGCTTGGCCAGGCGGATGCTGCCCTGATCATTCACATCGATGTAACGAACCGAGTGAATGAACTCGGTGCCCTCCGGGAACAGACCGGCGGCAAGGTGAAGTTTGCCTTCGGATTGGAGCACCCGGGCGCGTCCAACGTAACTCATGTTGCGGTCCTCGGTGGGCGCCCAGTCATATTTGACCAGAGAGGCCTGGCCGAGCGAACCGCTCTTGTCCAGGTCCACCCCCAAAGCCTGCTCGTCGGTAGCTTCGATGGCGACGTCCCGACGCGTGATCATGGCCTCGACGATCGCCAGGTTGGTTTTGTAGACCACGAGGTTGAAGCTGCCGGATTCCGTCTCGCGGAACGGAGCGGAGAGACGGATCAGGACGTCGTCGGTCGAGCCGTTGGTGGGCCAGAACGTGCCCAGGAAGGGGTAGTAGGCGAAGGCGCGCCAGCCGGTGTGGGCCCCCGTCAGGTCGTGATCGAACCCCTCCTGATCGAATCGCATGTACAGGTCGGGAACGAAGCCATCCCATCTGCCGTTGTTGTCGGCATCCCAGGCGGCTGGGACCTTGGTCAGTTTCTCGGCAATCTTGATGCTGCCGTCGGCGTTCAGGTAATTGTCCTGGCGGACGTAGCTCAGGATGGCGTCATCACTGATCTTGGCGAATTCTGCGCTGCGATCCTTGAACAGGTTTGTCCAATGGTTTTCCAGGGCTGGCGTCGGGAATGTGTAAGCCAGCTGAAGATCGCCATCATCGAGGTAGTTGGGAGCCGTACTCGGGATGTGGCAGGAATAGCAGGGGTTGTGCACCTTCCCCTGAGCATCCTCGGTCTTGGTGTAGCACTGCGAAGGAATGTAGGCCGCCGGATTCACGAGTTGGCCTGTGCGCATCAGGACGCTGGCATCCTCGGCAGGGGTGTTCGTTGAAGAACCGCTGCTACAGGCGCTCACCAGAGCGCCCAGGGTAAGGGCGAGCATGGGTTTAAGGGTGCTCTTCATGATGGAGCTCCTTGAAAGGGTCGAATTTAAGTGTATTGAATCAACCATAAGCCTGTTTTATTACTTAAAGATGAAGCCAAGGCCATAAAAAAGGCCCCCGAAGGGGCCTTGACTGCCTTGATCAGGCGTAGGTCAGTCCATGGCCGGGAACGGGCCGACATAACCGGTGTAGGCGCGACGCTCGGCAGAGCCATCAAAAACCTCGGTCTTATCGGACTCGCCGTACGGGTGCTGGATCACGCTCATCAGGTAGCCGAAGCCGTTGATGTTCGGATAGAAGTAAGGAGAGGTGGTTTCGGAACCATAAGGGGTGGTCTGGATACGGGTCAGAGCCTTGGTCTTCAGGTTGAAGGACCAGATCAGGTCATTCTGGTGTCCGCTGCCGGTGTCCTCGCCAATGATCAAGGTGTCATAGCCCGGCATCACGGTGACGTTGTCCGGGTTGGCAAGGCCATTCACGTCGCAGGTGTTGCCGACATACGGGCTGCTGGCGTCGTAGGTGGTCGGGGTGCCGGCGACCAGTCCCTTCATGGTGGTGGCAGAGTAGTTGGTATCGACATCCAGTTCGTAAACAACGCCGCACTTGTTCTTGGTGACCTTGACGTGGTTGCCGTTGAACACCTCATTGCTGTGGCCATCTTCCATGCCCTGCTCGACCTCGCTCATGGCGAGGTACATCTTCTTGCTGGTCGGGTCGAAGGTGACGCCTTCTTCCTTGTTCAGCTCTGTGGTGGCGCCCAGCATGGCGGCATAGCGACGGGTTTCGAGGAAGGCGGCTGCCTTCTCCATGCCAGGCTTCAGCTTGAGGCACTCGCTGTAGGTCTCGCCTTCGGTCTTTTTGTGACCCTTGCTGACGCCGGTAAAGCCAGCGGAGCAGGCGCTGCCACTGACAGCTTCGGTTTCGAAGATGTCGGCGAAGGTGATACCACCATCGATGATGGCCTTGATTTCAGCGTTGGTAGCGTGGCCGAGCTTGATCCAGTCGATGGTGAAGCTGCCGCCCAGGTCCGCGGAAACTTCGGTGGTCTGAGTCAGCTTGGCGGCGTACAGGGTGCCGGCGCTCAGATCTTCCGCAGTGTCGGCCACGAACTTGAAGAAGCCGACCATTTTGCCGTCGTCGGTCATATAAGCGGTCTTGTTGTCCGGCATGACATAGGCCAGTTCGAAGGCAAGGCGGCCCATGACGTAGTGTTTGGCGACACTCACGTTGCTTGCGAAGGTGCCGGTACCCATGTCGGCGCTGGTGACCTTGGCTTCGGTGATGTAGCCGTACATGTACGGATTGACCCGGGTCATGTCGCCGCCGAAATAGTCACCCATTGCACCGTAATAGGTGTCGGGGCTGCTGCCGTCGGCGTTAGCCTTGATGCCGGTCGCCGGATCAACCAGGCGTGCATCCGGCTCGTATTCTTCGGAGCCCAGGTGGCTCTTCCACGGGGTGCGGGAGCCCGCGCAGTGGACCCAGCCGCCACCGACGGCGGAGAAGTCAACCGGCTTGGTGCTGAGGGCAGTCAGCTTGCCGGTGGTGGCGTCCTGGTTCAGTTCGGTCAGGTAGAAAGCGCCCGGGCGGCTCTCGAACTGGGACATCATGAACAGCTTGTCATGCACGTCCAGCAGGGTGGAGTGGTCGTTGTCATCGGAAATGACCAGCGAGCCGTCGGTTTCGGTCAGCGGGTTGTCGTTGGTGTCGTACAGCAGACCGAACACGCCGGTGCCACGTTGCTCACCGCTGCGCAGGATGGTGTTGAAGCCGATAGCCTGAGTTTCGCCATCAACGGTGACACTGCTGGAGGCATTGACGACACGCTTGTCGGCATCGCTTACGGGGTAAGCGATTTCAACGAAGGAAATGGACTTCGCGGCAGGGGCGACCGGGGTGTCAGTGGAAGAGCTGCTGCCACCGCAACCAGTGACGGCAATGCCAACCGCCGCGGCAACGGCGGTCAGCGGGAAAAGGGCAAGAAGGCGCTTGTTCATGGGAGCTCCGTGGTCATTTATAAGGAAACGGAGCGCATATCCTCACGTGTATTTATGACGCAGGGCTTGCTGCCCGGCTAAAGTTCCATGAATTACCCGGGCGACTGCTGGCGCATGACTTGGTCGAGTCTGAGCTATGCTGGGTTCCTCTCAGCCATTACACCGCTTCCTTATGTCTGACGCCTCTTCTCTTCAGCAAAGGCCCCTTGCCTGGCTTTACGCTCCCGGCTCGCTGACGCGCCATCTTGCCCGCGTCTGCCTGGGGCAGTTGTGGGTCGAGGTCATCGCCGAGGGTTGGCGTGAGGCGGATGTAGGTGTCGCTCGTGATCTCGAGGTGCGTCCGGGCACGCGAGTATGGCGGCGCGAGGTTCGATTGGGCTGCGGTTCGACGCCCTATGTCCATGCCATCACCCTGAGCTCGGCGTCCGGGGCGCGGGCACTTGGTCTGGCACGTCTTGGCCGTCGTCCGCTGGGGCACCTGCTGTTCCGCAAGGGTGCCCGGCGTCTGCGGCGCGAGGTGATCCGGGCGCGGCCTGGGCAGACTTGGGCTCGGCGTACGCTCTACCTGCTACGCGGTCATCGCCTAGTGGTGCAGGAAGCCTTCCTGCCCGGGCTCCCCCCCTTCCGGTGATGAACCTGATCGCACCGCATCCCTGGGACCTCTCGCCCGCCGAGATGGTAGCGGTACAGCGAGAACTGGCCGGGCGGGTGGCGTGCGAGGGACCGCCGGTGGTGACGGGGCGCATTGCCGGGGTCGATGTGGGATTCGAGGATGGCGGTCGCCTCACCCGCGCCGCGGCGGTGGTGCTGGACATGCCTTCGCGCGTGGTGGTCGATATGGCCCTGGCGCGGGTGCCGACCACGCTTCCTTATATTCCCGGCCTGCTGGCCTTTCGCGAATTGCCGGCGGTGCTGGAGGCACTCGGGCAATTGCAAAGCGTGCCCGATCTCTTGATGTGCGATGGCCAGGGCATCGCCCACCCGCGCCGCTTGGGCATTGCCGCGCATCTCGGCGTGACTACCGGCTTGCCGAGCATCGGCGTCGGCAAGACCCGGTTGTGCGGTCATCATGCCGATGTGCCGGACGTACGCGGGGCCTGGGTGCCGCTGGAGGACCGGGGCGAGGTGATCGGCGCGGTGCTGCGCACACGTGTTGGCGTGAAGCCTGTGTATGTCTCGATCGGTCATCGCATGGGCCTTGAGGCCGCCGTGGCCAGCGTGATGGCGGCGCTCACTCGTTACCGACTGCCCGCGCCGATTCGCGCCGCGCATCGGCAGGCGTCCCGGACCGCTTCGTTGGGGCTCGGAATGCGGATTGACTGAGCATGGCTGTCACGCCAATGCAGTCTGTGACGGTTATGTTTCGTTACATGTCTGATGCCAGCCGCGAGGAGGCCGCTCATGCTGACGCTTGAAGATCTGGTGTTTCCCGCCCCGGAGGTCTGTCAGTCGATCCTGGAGGAGCGGCTGAAGGATGTCCTGGAACAGGGGCGCGTGCTCAGCAAGAACCCCGAGGCCGAGGAAGCGTTGCACGATGTCCGCGTGGCGGTGCGCCGCGCGCGTGTCTGGTTCAAGCGGTGCAACACCTGCGTGGACATTCCCCGCAAGGCCCGGCGCGGCCTCAGCAGCTTTGCGCGGGAGAGTTCGCCGGTGCGTGATCTTGAAGTGCAGGAGTCCTGGCTGGCTGGCGTGCCTGCGCGGGCCGAGCAGAAACCCGGCTGGCAGGCCCTGCGCGAGCGCCTGGCCGAGGAACATGCCCAACGGCGCGCGGCCCTGATGCAGACCCTGCCCGAGGCCCTGGAGGGCGCGCAGCGGGCGCTCGACCAGATGCGCATCGCCAAGGGCGCGGACGACGAGCCGTTCGGCAGCTGGATGTCCGAGCACTGGATGGATGCGGCCGAGGCCTATCTTTCCGCCGTGCATCACTTGCCGGAGGGCCTGCACCCGCTACGACTGGTCGGCAAGCAGCTGCGCTACATGCTCGAACCGCTGGCCGATGCGCTCGGCGCGGCGGATACCCTGCGTCAGCTTCGCCAGGGGCAGGATGCGATGGGGCGGATGAACGACGTGGCTGTCCTGGCTTCCGCCTTTCCCGCGCATGCCTCGATCCTGTTGGCGCGTCAGCACGAGGAGGCGATCCGGTTCGCGCTGGAGATGGGGGTGGCGCCGCGCTGGACCACGCCCTCGACCTGGTCAGGCCTGCGTGCCGTCAGCCAGGCCCTGATCGACGAGGAAACCGAGGCGCTGGCCGCGCTGCATGGCTGGCGGCTGAGCACGGGCGACGCCCTGGCCGAGGCGCTGCCGCGCATTGGTGTGCAGCTGGCGGGTTCGGCGGCCTTCGACGGGTTTGGCAATCCGGTGTGATGCCCGGTGTGATGGGGGCGTCGCGGGCGCTTGTCGCGGCGGGGTGCCTTGCCTGCCTTGGGTAGGTGCGAATGCATTCGCACATGGGCGGTGTGCGCGTGCGGATGCATCCGCACCTACATGGCGCTGGCCGAGGCGCTGCCGCGCATTGGCGTGCAGCTGCGGGTTCGGCGGCCTTCGACGGGTTTGGCAATCGGTGTGACCGGGCGCCTTGGGTCGCCCGGATGAAGGCCGAGGGCCGGAATCCGGGGAAATCCGCTGGGCCATCCCCGGATTCCGCTTTGCTGCATCCGGGGTACAAGGCCGTGTTGGGTCTTTACTTGTAGGAGCGAGCTTGCTCGCGATTCGCGCATCAAGTTCGGCAATGATCGCGAGCAAGCCCGCTCCTACGGTGTGTTCCTTGTCCGGCGGATCAGGCGGGCCTTCAGCGCCGCGTAGGCTTTCTCGTCCAAGGGCTGCCTGCCATAGCAGGCAGCATCCAGCCGGTCGATGGCTTCCGCGCTGGCATGATCGATATCCGTCGCGGCGCCTTGTCGCCATGCCTTGCGCAGCTCATGCGCCGACTCCGCCGCTTCGAGCCGCTTGATCCAGGCGTCACGTGTTCGCCATCGCCGCCAGATGGGGCGAATCAGCATGCCGATTCCGGCCAGCACGATGGCCATCAGGCCCCACAGGAGCCAGGGCTTCACGGCCTGCCAGAGCGGGTGCATGACCCGCACCGTACGTCCCTCCAGGACGGCCAGGCGCATTTGTCCGTCGACGGGATGGATGTATGGCAGTTTGATCTCGGGCAGGCGGGCGGCGCCGCTGGCGCGAGGTTCGAGCGTGATGCGCGCTTCGCTGCGCTGGCGCAAGGGCTGCATCGGATCGATGTTGTCCTGCAGCTGGATGTCCGGCGGATAGACCCGCAGATCACGGGTGTCGCGGAGGGCTTCGTCCAGCCAGCGGCGTACCCCGCGCGCCGACAGCCCCTGGCCTTCGATGCCGAGGGTCCAGACGACGGGGCGGCCTCGTGGGATGGCCTCCGGAAGGGGGGCGGCCTCGATACGCAATGCGCTGACGGGAACATCGACCGGCAGCAGCGGATCGAGGGGGCGGGTTTCCAGACGGAGGGCAGGCGGCGTCAGCGTCTGGCGTCCGCTCCCCGTCGTGCGTATCTCGACCGGCGGCGGTTGCAAGACCAGCGGGCCAGGGTAGAGAGGCATGACTGCCCAGCGGTGTTTGTGCAGGATTCGCACGCCGTCAGCCGTCCTGATCCGCTCCTGCTGGCCGGAGAGCGGACGCAGGGCCACGCCAGCGGGCGTCCAGGGGGTAAGGCTCTGTTCGATGATCGAACGGTCATCCAACACCTCGACGGTGAGCAGCACTTCCTCGCGCAGCCAGGGATCGGGTTTGGACAGGCTGGCATGGATGCCGATCTCCGCGTGGCAGAGGCCGCCGACCATCAGCAGAACCGCCGTCAGGATTAGTCGTCTCACCACGGCAACCCTTCGCTGACGCGTCCGGGGGTTTCCTGACGCATTATCGCGCGCCACAGCGGTGCGGGCTGGTCATGCAGCAACTCCATCTTCTTCTCGGCGGCCTGCCGGTCGGCCTCGCTCAGGGCGAGCGCGGGTGCCTCGCCCTGTGTGCGTTGGCCGCCGCCGGGGCCACCCGCGGAGAGGTCTCCGCCGGAGGCCTCGTCCTCGGTCGGGAAATCGGCCTCCACATCCTCGTTGTAGCGCGCCACATCGGTCGGCCGTCGCCCCGGCGGTTCGTCGGGCCGGGACTTCTTCATCTGTTTTTCCTCGGCCTGCTGGCGTGCCAGCCACAGGTTGGCCTCCGCGCGCGTATCGCCAGGGCGCAGGTGCAAAACGTGCTCATAGGCCGCGACCGCGCGCTCGGCGCGGCCGGAGTTCAGTTCGGCGTTGCCCAGGTTGTAGAGCGCGTCGGCGCGGGCCATGTCGCTGTCCGCCAGCAGCCAGGCGGTGGTGAAGGCCTGCGCGGCGTGGTTGAAATCGCCGCGCCGGTAGGCCGCCGCGCCCTCGCCCATGCGGGCCTGCGCGCCCGGCAGGCGGGCATAGAGCAACTGGGCCTGGACGAAGTCGCCGCGTGACCAGGCAGCGTAGGCCTTGGCGGGGGTGGCTTGCGGCTCGGCGCGGACTTCGTGGGGAGCAAGGGTGAACACCCCGGCGAGCATGAGCAGGGCGACGGGCAGGGCCGAACGCGCATGGCTGCGTTGCCGCCGTAGGAGCGAGCTTGCTCGCGATGAGGTCGGATCGCGAGCAAGCTCGCTCCTACGGGAGTGGGGGCGGTAAGCGATCAGCAAAATCCCCAGTCCGGCCAGCAAGGGCCAGAGGAACAGCTCGTTCCAGGCGCGGGCCGGGCCGGGGGGCGGATGGCTCGGCAGCGCACGGATGGCGGAGGCGAGAGCGCGCAGGTCGCCTTCGCCATCCTCGACGCTGACGAACAGGCCGCCGGTGCGCTGCGCCATCTCTTCCAGCGCGGCGCGGTCCATCCGGCTTTGCCAGGTCTGGCCTTCGAACTCGCGGAAACCTCCGGTGCCGTCCGGGATGGGGGCGCCCGCTTCGGTGCCCACGCCGAGGATGAACAGCGGGACGCCCGACTCGCGCAGTCGTTCGACGGCGGAAAGCACATCATTCCCCCGTGCCATGTCGGCATCGCCGTCGGTGACCAGAACGATGGCGCGTCCCGAGGCCTCATGCCTGGGCAGGTGGCGGGCGGTGGCATCGAGGGCGATGGCCAGTTCGCTGCCCGGGGCATCGTCGAGCAGGCCCGCGCTCTGTTCCAGGGCGAAGCGAAAGACATCGATATCGCGGCTGGGTGGCATGACCAACCCTGCCGTGCCCGCGAAAACCGCCAGACCGAGCGCCTCTCCCGCCAGTCGATCCGTCAGGTCGCGTAGTTTCATGTGCGCCCGTTCGAGGCGGGAGGGCGCGATGTCGATGGCCCGCATCGAATCGGAGATGTCCAGCAGCACCACCACGCTCACGTCGTGGCGGCTGGGTGCCGCGGCGTCATGGCTTTCGACGGGCAGGCGTGGTCCGGCAAGCGCGGCGGCCAGCAGCAGCCAGGCGAGCGCGTGCAGCAGGGTGCGGCCCGCCAGGGCCTGTGGCCGGTCGAGCATGGCCCAGGGGCGCAGCGCGGGTTCCGCATAGTCGAGGAGACGGCTGTGCTGGCGCAGGGCAAGCAGCGCGAAGGCTAGAGGCAGCAGGAGCAGGGCAAAGGCCCAGGGCCAATGCCATTCCAGGGGCCATTGCAGGTCGGCGAGCAGGTTCATGCGCGCCCTCCCCGCAGGTCGAACCACTGCCCCAGCGCGAGCAGCAGCAGGGCCAGCCCGAGCGGCAGTGGATACCACTCGATCTTTACGCGCTCGGAGGGTGGCGGGGCATGGGTCGCCTCGCGCCGGTCGATGTCGGCAAGGATGCGGCTCAGGCTGTCCGCATCGGCGGCATGGTAGGCGGCCCCGCCGGTCAAGTCGCTCATTTCGCGCAGGGACGGCTCACGGAGAAGTCCGTCCGTGGACTTCTCCCTACGGGGAACGCCTTGCGTTCCAGCGCTGCTCCCGGCAGCGTTGTTCAGGCCATCGGCGGCGGCTTCCGGCGTTGGAGCATCCGGGGTGACCGCAACGGTGTAGAGATGCAGGCCGACTTGCTCCGCGTAGGCCAGCGCCTCGCGCGGGCGCAGGATGCCGCCGGTGTTGTCGCCGTCGGTGAACAGGACGACCACGGGGGCGGGGCCCCCGCGCGTGTCGAGTTGTCTCAGGGCCACCCCCAGCCCCTCGCCGATGGCGGTGGCCGCGCCGGTGCTGCCGGGGCTCAGGCGGGCAAGCTGGGCGTTCACCACATCGCGGTCCGGGGTGAGCGGTACGGCGGTGGCCGCGCTGTCGCTGAACACGATCATGCCGAGCCGGTCATGTTCGCGCCCGGCAATGAAAGCCGCGGCGGTCTGCTTGAGCAGCGCCATGCGCGGCACGATCTTGCCGTCGATGCTCATGTCGTGGATGGCCATGCTCGGGGATGCATCGATCAACAGCAGGATGTCGCGCCCTTCCGCGTCGGGCGGCAGCCAGCCGCCCTCGGTCTGTGGACGCGCGGCGGCCAGTGCGAGCAGTGCGGCGACCAACGCGAGCCAGCGGCGCGAGGCCCCGGGCACGCGGGTTTCGTCCAGACCGAGCCTGGCCAATACCGGGTGGCGCAGGGTAAGGGGCGGACGGCTGAAGGCGGCGGGCGCTCCGGCCCGCAAGCGCCAGCCCAGCCAGAGGGCGAGGGGCAGCAAGAGCAGCAGCCAAGGGTGGGCGAAGGACGGGGTCATGGCTGTGAATCTCCCCGGTCTTGCTCCGTCCTCTCCGACCCTCCGGTCATCCCAGGCCGAAGCCCCCGCGGGGTTCGGCCGTCGAGGGACGTCTTCAGGGGCGATGGGAGGAAAGTCGTGCGCAACAGCGGGTAAAGCGACTTCAGGTCAGGGGGGGCGATGCCGAACCGCGTGGCATGCAGCGTCGTGACCAGCGTTCGCCAGACCGTGGCATCAACCTCGGTGGGCGGGCGCTCCGGGTGCAAAAGGGGCAGTTGGTGATGTTGGCGCAGCAGGTGGTCGAGGCGCGCGGCACGCTGCATGACGGGCTGTCCGCCATCGAGCAGGCGGATGGCCCGCCATAGCCGCGTGCGCGCCAGCAGCCGGTGGCGCAGGAGCACGACGATCATCATGCCGACCACCAGCACCCCGAGGGCGATGAGCAGGACCGGATGCACGCCCCCTCCCCCTTCGATCAGCCCCGCGAGTCCCTCGTGCACGGGGAGCGGCGGAATGATGTCTTCCATCCCGTCCATTAGTCAGCCCCTGCCAGCAGGGCCGCCAAGCGCGGTAGTTCTTCGTCGGTGCCGACGCTCAGCAGGCGGCCGCGCAGGCGGGTGGCAAGAGCATCGAGTCGGGCAAGGTGCGCGGTCCGGTATCCGGCATACGCCTGGCGAACGGAGGCCGCGCCGGTGTCCACCTCCCTGCGTGTTTCGCCGGCCAGCAGGTGCACACGTCCCAGCGCAGGCAGGCTGAGTTCGCTGGGGTCTTCGATCAGGCCGAGGCGTAGTTCCGCGCGCGCGGCCAGCCGTTCAAGCAGGCGCTCGTCGGTCTCCTTGAGGCCGAGAAAATCGGACAGCAACCAAAGCCGCGCACCGACGGGCAGGTTGATTTCCAACTCCGCCAGCACAGCGCTCCAGCGGCTGCCCGATGTGTCCAGGGTGGGTGGGCATGGTGCTCGCAGAGCGTCGAGCGCGGCGTGAAGGGGCGCCCGCCCGCCGCGGGGCGGCAGGCTGACAAAGCCTCCGCCGTCGAGCAGGCTGAGGGCGAGGGCATCGTGCGCGCGGCCCGCGCCGGAGAGGATGATGGCCGCCAGCCGCGCGGCCTGTGCCGCCTTGAGCCTGGAGCGGGTGCCAAAGCGCATGCTCGGTCCGCGATCGGCGACCACCCAGACGGCGGCTTGGCGGGTTTCGCCGTAGACGCGCACGAACGGTTTCCTGAGGCGCGCGGTGACCCGCCAGTCGATGCGGCGCGGGTCGTCGCCCGGCTGGTAGGGGCGTAGATCCTCGAAGTCGAGGCCGGGGCCGCGGAAGGGCGAGGCCTGTTCGCCGCGCTGGAGGCGCTCGCTCGGACGCCGCGCTTCGGGAAGGCCGGCCGTCAGCGCGCCGATGGCGGCCAGTTCCTCGTCGCTGAGCAGGGGGGCGTGGATGACGCTTTGACTGGGCTGGCGACGAAGTCGCTCAATGAAGCGCATGCTTGGTCACCTCACCGTCATCGCGGATGCCGGGCATCCGGCCCGGCACCCTTCGGGTCCGCTGCGCGGCCCAGCACTGTTCCCGACAGCGCTTGTAGCCCCAAAGGGGCGTGGCGATCCACAGGTTGGCATGGATTGCTTCCGCCGCAATGACGATGGGACGTGCAGGCACGCTTGTAGGAGCGAGCTTGCTCGCGATATTGCCGTACCTTTATCGCGAGCAAGCTCGCTCCTACGCGTTGCGCTCGGCATGGCTTCACGGCGTGGGAAGCGCATCGCAGAGCTTGGCGATCAGTGCGTCGCGGTTCGTGCGGGCGAGCTGGCCCGCCGGGCTCAGCAGCAGGCGGTGGCGCAGGGCGTCAGGGGCGATGTCGAGCAGGTCTTCCGGGGTGACGAAGTCGCGTCCGCGCAGGAAGGCCAGTGCCTGCGCGGCCTGGGCGAGGGCGAGGGAGGCGCGCGGCGAGGCACCGCAGTCGATCTGTCCGGCGGCCTCGGGCACGAGCTCGGCCATGCGGCGGGTGGCGGCGACCAGGCGCACGATCCAGGCCTCAAGCTCGGGGGCGATGTGGACCTGCTCGACCTTGCGGCGCGCCTCCAGGACCCAGGCGACGTCGATGCGCGGGGCCTCCGGGCGGGCGGCATGACCGGCACGGTGACGGCGCAGGATTTCCAGCTCCTCCTCCTCGGCCGGATAGTCCAGCACCACGTGCAGCAGGAAGCGGTCGAGCTGGGCCTCCGGCAGCGGATAGGTGCCGGCCTGCTCCAGCGGGTTCTGCGTCGCCATCACCATGAACAGCTCGGGCAGCGGGTGGGAGACGCCGCCGATGGTGACCTGGTGTTCCTGCATGGCCTCCAGCAGGGCGGCCTGCACCTTGGCCGGGGCGCGGTTGATCTCGTCGGCCAGCACGATCTCGTGGAACAGCGGGCCGGGGCGGAAGTTGAACTGGTGGCTGTCCGGGTCATAGACCTCGGCGCCGGTGAGGTCGGAGGGCAGCAGGTCCGGGGTGAACTGGATGCGCTGGAAGCTCGCGTGTACGCCCTCGGCCAGGGTCTTGATCGCGGTGGTCTTGGCGAGGCCCGGCAGGCCCTCGACCAGCAGGTGGCCGCCGGTCAGCAGACTGATGAGCAGGCGGTCGAGCAGGTCGTGCTGACCGACGATGACGCCCTCGAGATAGGCGCGCAGCTGCTGCAGGGGAGTCGTGTCGTTCATGGGCGTCTCACTGTGAGCCGGCTTCGGTGGGAAGGCCGGCGAGTTTCCATTCGGGGTAGCCCTGCTCCAGCCGCCGCGCCTGGAAGCCGCGCTCGCGCAGGCGGGCGACGGCCTCGAAGGAGAGCACGCAGTAAGGGCCGCGGCAGTAGGCGATCACCTCGCGGTCGGGCGGCAGGCGATCCAGCTGCTTCTCGAGCTCCGCCAGGGTGAGGTTGATCGCGCCGGGCAGGTGGCCGGCCTCGAACTCCTCGGGCGGGCGTACGTCCAGCACCGTGACGAGGCCCAGGCGGGAGCGCTCGAGCAGCTCGGCGGCCTGCACCGGCTCCAGGCTGTCGCGCGCGGTGAGCACGTTGGCCACCATCTCGCGCACCTCGGCCAGGCGGCGCTCCGCGACCGTGCGCAGCACGTCCAGCAGCCGCACCACGTCCTCGCCCGCGAGCGAGTAGAGGATGTGCTTGCCGTCGCGGCGCGCGCTCACCAGCCCCGCCTGGC
>JBFLVP010000038.1:0-50452 GCA_040758395.1 Pseudomonadota bacterium | reverse complement strand
TGCTGGCGGAATACCGGGAGAAGCGCAGCCCCGAGGAGATGCAGGACTACATCGCCCATGTCGCGGGCACGCTGGGCGCGGTGCTGCTGCTGGTCACCACCATCGGCGTGACCGCCGCGCCGCTGCTCATCTGGCTATTTGCACCGGGCTTTTCCGGCAACCCGGAACAGATGGCGATGGCGGAGACGATGCTGCGCATCACCTTTCCCTATCTGTTCTTCATCTCGCTGACCGCCTTCGCCAGCAGCCTGCTCAACAGCTTCGGCAAGTTCGCCATCCCCGCGCTGACGCCGGTGTGGCTGAACATCGTCCTCATCGGCGCGGCTTTTCTCGGCGCGCACTACTCGGACGAACCGCTGGTCGTGCTGTCCTGGGGCGTGTTCGTCGCGGGCATGGTCCAGCTCGGCTTCCAGCTTCCCTGGCTGTGGCGCATGGGTCTGTTGCCGAAGCCCAGGCTCTCGCGCCGCCACGAGGGTGTGAACAAGACCATGAAGCTGATGCTGCCGGCCATCTTCGGCTCCTCGGTCACCCAACTCAACCTGCTGCTCGACACCGTGCTCGCCTCCTTCCTGGTTGCCGGCTCGGTATCCTGGCTGTACTACTCCGACCGGCTGGTCGAATTCCCGCTCGGCATGTTCGGCGTGGCGCTGGCGACCGTCATCCTGCCCAAGCTGTCGAGCGAGCACTCGCGCGCCAGCAGCCAGGACTTCAACCAGACCCTCGACTGGGGCCTGCGTCTGACCATGCTGCTCGCCCTGCCCGCCACCGCTGGCCTTGTTCTCCTGGCCGGCCCGCTGATCGCCAGCCTGTTTCAGTATGGTGAGTTCACCGCCCACGACACCCAGATGGCCCAACTCTCCCTGATCGCCTACAGCCTCGGCCTGCCAGGCTTCCTGCTGATCAAGGTGCTGGCGCCCGGCTTCTACGCGCGGCAGGACACCACCACCCCGGTGAAGATCGGAGTGCGCGCGGTGCTCGCCAACCTCGCCTTCAAGGCCGTGGTCGTCATGCCGATGATCCTGCTGGCCATCCCCGGTACCCATGCCGCGCTGGCAGCCGCCACTGCCTTCGCCGCCTGGCTGAACGCCTGGTGGCTGTACCGCGCCCTACGAGGGGGCGGCATCTACCTGCCCAGCCGCCTGTGGCGCCGATCGGTCCTGCAGGCAAGCGGGGCCACCCTTGGCATGGGCCTCCTCCTCTTCCTGCTCGCCCCGGAGCTTGCCGAGTGGTCCGCCATGCCCGGCGGCCAGCGCGCCCTGTGGCTCGCCGGTCTCGTGCTCGGCGCGATCGCCCTCTACTTCGTCCTGCTCGCCGCCCTCGGCCTGCGGCCGCGCGACCTGAAGCGGGAGGAAGCGGCATGGAACTGATTCGTGAGTCGATTTTTTCGTCAGCGAAACGTAGGAGCGAGCTTGCTCGCGATCCAGGCAAATCGCGAGCAAGCTCGCTCCTACGTGCACAACCCAGCGCCGTCACCATCGGCAACTTCGACGGTCTCCACCTTGGCCACCGGGCCCTGCTGGAGCGGCTTGATGCCGTGGCCAGGCCCGAAGGGCTCAGGCGCATCGTCCTTACCTTCGAGCCCCTGCCGCGCGAGGTCTTTTCCCCGCATCCCGTCCCGCGCCTGATGAGCCTGCGGGAAAAGGCCGCCTGGCTCTCCGCATCAGGCCTGGTCGACGAGGTGCGCATTCTCCGCTTTGATGCGCCCCTCGCCGCCCTGCCCGCCGAGGACTTCGTGCGCCGGACCCTGGTCGAGCACATCAACGCTCGCCATGTTCTGATCGGCGACGACTTCCGCTTCGGCCACAAGCGCGGCGGCGACTTCGCCCTGCTCCAGCGCATGGGCACGGAGCACGGCTTCGCCGTCGAGGCCACCCCGCAGATCAGCCTCGACGGCGAACGCGTCTCCAGCACCCGCGTCCGCGCCGCCCTCGGCGAGGGCCGGCTGGACGACGCGGCCCGATTGCTCGGCCGCCCCTACAGCCTGTGCGCCCGCGTCACCCACGGCGACAAACGCGGGCGCCTACTCGGCTTCCCCACCCTCAACCTCCCCCTCGGCCGCAAGCACTTCGCCTTGCACGGGGTGTACGCAGTCGAGATCCTCGGCCTTGCCGACCGCCCCCTGCCCGGCGTCGCCAACGCCGGCATCCGCCCCACCGTCGGCGGCGTCATCCCGCGCGTCGAGGCCCACGTCTTCGACTGGTCCGGCGACGCCTACGGCAAGCGGGTGGAGGTGCGCTTCCGCGCCTTCATTCGCGAGGAGCGGCGGTTCGAGGGGCTGGAGGCTCTGGTGTCGCAGATTGCGCAAGACGCAGAAACGGCCAGAGCCATATTCTTTCCAGCATCTCGTTAAATCATCACGACGCGGGTTCGGGAGCCTGCCCCGCACCAAAACAGCACACCGCGAACCCTGGCTCGCACCGAAAAGGTGATGGGCCCACTCCGCTAGATTCTGGCGAAGCATCAGGCCTCAATGCGAGGCAGATGGCACACATTCTGCACTGGCACCCTGGTTGACTCATCACCGAAGCCATGCCGACACCGATAGAAATGACCGTCAAGAGCGAGCTCTGTCCAGCCATATTCAGTCAAACCGACTTCGATGTGCGTTGCATGCTGGAAACCTTGGTGAACAACCTGGACGGCATGTTGCTTCGCTGCCGGATCGACGAGCACTGGACCATTCTTTTCGTCAGCTGCGGGTGCCAGCAGTTGACTGGCCACCCCCCCTCGGACCTGATTGGCAGCCAGCGCGTGACCTATGAGCTCATCACCCATGAGGAGGATCGGGGCGTCGTGCGCGCGCAGCTGATGGCCGCCATACAGGACAATCGGCCCTATCGGGTCGAATATCGTATTCGCCGGGCGGATAACGAAATTCGCTGGGTCTCGGAACGCGGCAAGAAGATCGTGGCGGAGAACGGCGAAGTGGTTCTGGAGGCCTTCATCGAGGATGTGACGGAACAGGTCGAGGCGAGAACGCGCCTGGCCCTGGCCGAGGCGCGCTACCGAAGCCTGTTCGAGCACAGCAGCGAAGGCATCTTCCAGAGCACGGCCGATGGCCGCTATCTCAGCGCCAACCCGGCACTCGCCGCGATCTACGGATACAGCTCGGCGACGGACCTCATGGCCGAGCTCAACGACATCAGCAACCAGCTCTATGTCAGACCCGAGCAGCGACGGCTATTCCAGCAGATGATGGCCGAGCGCGGCTCGGTCCAGGACTTCGAGTCCGAAATCCTGCGCCGCGATGGCAGCAGGATCTGGATCGCCGAGAACGCGCGCTCGGTGTTCGGCCCGGATGGTGCCTTCCTCTACTACGAGGGGACCGTCAGGGATATCACCGAAAGCAAGCGTCACCAGGAGGAGCTCGAGTATCACGCCAGCCATGACCAGCTGACCGGACTGCCCAACCGTACGTTGCTCAAGGATCGCCTGGAACAGGCCATCCGTCTCGCGCGGCGGAACAGCCAGTTCTGCGTGGTCGCCTTCTTCGACCTGGACAACTTCAAGTTCATCAATGACAGCCTGGGCCACCACGCGGGCGACCACCTGTTACTGGAGATCAGCAGGCGCCTGCAGGCTTGCCTGCGGGAAACGGACACGGTCGCACGCTACGGCGGGGACGAGTTCGTGCTGGTGCTCAGCGGCTATTACCGGATGTGGCAGGTCGTGCGCGTGCTCGAGCGTGTTCTTGAAGAGATCAAGCGCCCCGTACTGGCGGCGGGCCAGGAGTTGTTTGTCACCTGCAGCATTGGCGTCAGCCAGTATCCATCCGATGGCGATGACCCCCAGGCCCTGCTGCAACACGCCGATGCCGCCATGTATCTGGCCAAGGAGCATGGCAAGAACAACTTCCAGTTCTATACCAAGCGCCTGAACACCCTGGCCAACCAGCGCGTGAAACTGGAACACAACCTGCACCGCGCCCTGGACCGGGGCGAGATACAGGTCCACTTCCAGCCCAAGGTCGACATCTCGGGTGAGTGCATCGGCGTCGAGGCGCTGGCGCGCTGGCACAGCGAAGAGCTGGGCTGGGTCCCTCCCGTGCAATTCATCAATGTCGCCGAAGAGTGCGCCCTGATCACCCCCCTCACCGAATACATCCTCACGCAGGCCTGCCTGCAAATGCGTGAACTCGCGACCCAGGACAGCCCGGTCACCCTTGCCGTCAACCTTTCAGGCCGCGTATTCCTGCAAAAGAATCTGGTTTCAATGATTGAGGACGTGCTCAAGGCCACCCGCTTTCCCGCGCGACAACTGGAGCTCGAGATTACCGAGAGCGCGGTCGTCGACGATATCGAGAACTGCGTGACCACCCTGCACGAACTCAAGGCCCTGGGCCTGCACATAGCCATCGACGACTTCGGCACCGGGTACTCATCCCTGCGGTACTTGCAGCGTTTCCCCATCGACACGCTGAAAATCGACCGCTCCTTCGTCGCGGACCTGCACGCCAGTCCGGACGACTCGCCGATCGCCAAGGGCATCGTGTCACTGGCGCAAAGCCTGGGGCTGCGCACGGTCGCGGAGGGCGTGGAAACGGAAAACCAGTTCAACGCCCTGAAGACCCTGGGCTGCGATGCGTTCCAGGGCTACTTCTTTGCCAAGCCCATGCCGATGGACGAGCTGCTGCCCATGAAAATGCGTTCAAGGCATGGCGCGGCCGGGTGCCCGAAGCCCAAGCCCTAACAAGGGTGTTGAAAAAGGGCTTTCCTGCCCTTTTTCAACTCGGCTTGTCGCGGCACATGTCCGCGACGGCCTCCGAAATTCAATCACTTATCGTGATTGAACTTCATGCAAGCCATCCATGGCTTGCCTTATCAGGGTGTTTTTCAACACCCTGATAAGCCCCTTCTCGGCCGAGAGCCATTCGCTTTGCGCGGGCGGGGCGGGGTGCCTCACCCTCAACCTGAGCTCCCTGGCTCGGACAAAATCAAACGATTCATGGCTCAACAAGACTGAGTCAGGCTTGCTTGCTGGCAGGATCAGCGCAAATCGGGAATAATCGGGACACATTTTTCCTTATTCCCCCGCCGCTTACTCCATGTCCAAAGACACCGCCAAAGACTCGGCAACCGAATCCGTCTACAAGGCCACCCTCAACCTGCCGGAAACCGCGTTCCCGATGCGCGGGAACCTGCCGCAGCGCGAACCGGACACCCTCGCCCGCTGGCAGGAGAAGAACCTGTACGGACGCATCCGCGAGGCTTGCGCCGGACGGCCGAAGTTCGTCCTGCACGACGGCCCGCCGTATGCCAACGGCGACATCCACATCGGCCACGCGGTCAACAAGGTGCTCAAGGACATCATCGTCAAGAGCAAGACCCTGGCGGGCTTCGATGCGCCCTACGTGCCGGGCTGGGACTGCCATGGCCTGCCGATCGAACTGCAGGTGGAGAAAAAGCTGGGCAAGGCCGGAGACAAGGTCAGCGCGCGCGAATTCCGCGACGCCTGCCGCGCCTATGCCGCCGAGCAGGTGGAGCGCCAGAAGGCCGATTTCGTGCGCCTGGGCGTGCTGGGCGACTGGAACCGCCCCTACCTGACCATGGACTACCGGTTCGAGGCCGACATCCTGCGCGCGCTCGGCAAGATCATCGCCAACGGCCATCTTGTGCAGGGCAGCAAGCCGGTGCACTGGTGCGTGGACTGCGGCTCGGCGCTGGCCGAGGCGGAAGTGGAGTACGAGAACAAGACCTCGGACGCCATCGACGTGCGTTTCCAGGCGGTCGATCAGGCCGCCTTCGCGAGCGCGCTGAACGCAAGCGGCACCGGCCCGATCGAGGTGATCATCTGGACCACCACCCCCTGGACCCTGCCCGCTAACCAGGGCGTGGCGCTCAACGGCGAGCTGGATTACGTACTGTTGCAGGCCGAGGGCGCGCGCCTGCTGCTGGCCGAGGCGCTGGTCGAGGCCACCCTCAAGCGCTACGGACTGGAGGGTGCGGCCATCGTCGGTCGTGGCAAGGGCGCGTCGCTGGAAGGACTCAAGCTTCAGCACCCCTTCCTCGACCGCCAGGTTCCGGTCATCCTCGGGGAGCACGTCACCACCGACGCCGGTACGGGCGCGGTCCACACCGCCCCCGGCCACGGCCAGGAAGACTACGTGGCTGGCAGCCGCTACGGCCTGCCGGTGGACAACCCGGTCGACGACCTTGGCCGTTTCAAGCCGGGCACGCCCTTCGTCGAGGGTCTGCATGTCAGCAAGGCCAACCCGGTCATCATCGACCTGCTGCTCGAACGCGGCCGCCTGCAGCACGCCACCAAGCTGAACCACAGCTTCCCGCACTGCTGGCGTCACAAGACTCCGCTGATTTTCCGTGCCACCCCGCAATGGTTCATCGGCATGGACGTGAACGGCCTGCGCGCCGACGCGCTGACCGCGATCAAGGCCACCCGCTGGGTGCCGGAGTGGGGCGAGAACCGCATCACCGCGATGGTCGAAGGCCGCCCGGACTGGTGCATCTCGCGCCAGCGCACCTGGGGCGTGCCCATCGCGCTGTTCGTGCACAAGGACACCCACGAGCTGCATCCCCGTACCAGCGAGCTGATCGAGCAGGTCGCGCAGCGCATGGAGCAGGAGGGCGTGGATGCCTGGTTCAGCCTTGAGCCGTCCGAGCTGCTGGGCGCGGAAGCCGAGCAGTACCGCAAGGTCACCGACACCTTGGACGTGTGGTTCGACTCCGGCGTCAGCCACTACGGCGTGTTGGCCCAGCGCGAAGAACTGAGTGATCCGGCCGACCTGTACCTCGAGGGCTCCGACCAGCACCGCGGCTGGTTCCAGTCCTCGCTCATGACCGCCATCGGTATGCATGCCCGCCCGCCCTACCGGCAGGTGCTGACCCACGGCTTCACCGTGGACGCGCAGGGCCGCAAGATGTCCAAATCGCTTGGCAACGTCATCGCCCCGCAGAAGGTGATGAACGCCATGGGCGCGGACGTGCTGCGCCTGTGGGTGGCTTCGGCGGATTATCGCGGCGAGATGACCGTCTCAGACGAGATCTTGAAGCGCGCGGGCGACGCCTACCGCCGCATCCGCAACACCGCGCGCTATCTGCTCTCCAACCTGAACGACTTCCAGCCTGCCGATGCGCTGCCGTTCGAGGACATGCTGCCGCTGGATCAATGGGCGGTCGATCAGGCCGCGCGCTTGCAGGACGAGGTTCTCGCGTCCTATGACAGCTATAACTTCCACCAGGTCGTTCACGCGGTGCACAACTTCTGCTCGGTGACCCTGGGCGGCTTCTACCTGGACGTGACCAAGGATCGCCAGTACACCTGCCAGGCCGACTCGCGCGCCCGCCGCTCCAGCCAGACCGCGCAGTGGCACATCGTCGAGGCGCTGACCCGCTGGATCGCGCCCATCCTCAGCTTCACCGCCGAGGAGCTGTGGGGTTATCTGCCGGGTGAACGCGAGGATTCCGTGCTGCTCGCCACCCACTACACCGGCTTGGCCCGCATGGCGGATGACGCCGAACTCGGTCCCAATGCATGGGCGCGCATCCTCGCGGTGCGCGACGCGGTGCTGAACCACCTCGAAGGTCTGCGCAAGGACGGCACCATCGGCGCCAACCTGGACGCCGAGGTGGACGTCTACGCCGACGACGCCACCCTGGAAATCCTCAAGCGCCTGGAGGACGAGCTGCGCTTCGTGCTCATCACCTCCTACGCCCGCGTCCACCCGCTCGCCGCCCGCCCGGCGTTGGTCGATGTGGCGGACGAACTGCCCGGCGGCGGTCGGGTGGTGATCGCCGCCCGCGCCTCCCTGCACGGCAAGTGCGTGCGCTGCTGGCACCACCGCGAGGACGTCGGCAGCCATGCCGCGCACCCGGAGTTATGCGGCCGCTGCGTGGACAACGTGGATGGCGCGGGCGAGGTCCGTCAGTTCGCATGAGCCCGTTGTTCCGCAAGGGCCTGCTGATCGCACTGGCCGTCATCCTTCTCGACCAGGTCACCAAGCTCTGGGCGGTGGCCGACCTGAGCTACGCCACACCAGTGCCCGTCTTCCCGGGCTTCAACCTGACCCTGATGCACAACCCCGGCGCGGCGTTCAGCTTCCTGGGCGATGCCGGCGGCTGGCAGCGCTGGTTCTTCCTCGCCCTCGCGGTCGGGGTCAGCGCCTGGCTGGTGATGTGGATGCGCAGCCTGCAAGCGACCGAGCGCTGGACCAGCCTCGCCCTTGCCCTGCTCATCGGTGGCGCGCTGGGCAACGCCATCGACCGAGCCTATCTCGGCCATGTGATCGACTTTATCGACCTGTATGTGGGCGGCTATCACTGGCCAGCCTTTAATATTGCCGACAGCGCCATCACTGTGGGCGCGATCCTGCTCGCGATCCTGATCTTGCGGGATGGCAAGAATAGAGACACCGAATGACCAAGATCCTCCCCGGCTGCCGTGTGAAGCTGGCCTTCCGCCTCTCCCTGCCGGACGGTACCGAGATCGACGCCGCGACCGAGCAGGAACCGCTCGAACTGCTGGTTGGCGACGGCACCATCAGCCCGGGACTGGAGTTCGCCTTCCAGGGCATGGAGGCAGGGCAATCTGATCGCTTCGAAATTGCTCCGGGTACCGCCTTCCCCGTTCCCGACCCGGCCAAGGTCTTTACCCTCCCGCCGGAGGATTTCGATACCGACTTCATCCCCGAGCAGGGCCAGTTCATCGAGTTCGAACTGCCCAGTGGCGAGACCACGGCAGGCCGTATCGTCGGCCTGAGCGAGCAGGGCCTGGAGATCGACTTCAACCACCCGCTGGCCGGTTTTCCCCTGATCCTCGAGGTACATGTCCTCGAGGTGCAGTGCTAAGCTCGCTCCTACAGACCTGATGTACGTTTTCCCGGGCTCCCCATGACCAGCCATCCTCTCATCCAACTCGCCAACCCGCGCGGTTTTTGCGCCGGAGTCGACCGCGCCATCGAGATCGTCGAACGCGCGCTGGAGATCTTTGGCGCGCCGATCTACGTGCGTCACGAGATCGTACACAACCGCTACATCGTCGAGGGGCTGCGCGCCAAGGGCGCCATCTTCATCGAGGAGCTGGGCGAGGTACCGGATGACGCCACCCTGATCTTCAGCGCGCACGGCGTGTCCAAGGCCATCCAGGATGAGGCGGCCGCGCGCGGCCTGCGCATCTTCGACGCCACCTGCCCGCTGGTCACCAAGGTGCACATGGAGGTCGCCCGCTACGCCCGCCAGGGGCGCGAGGTGGTCCTGATCGGCCACGCCGGCCATCCAGAGGTCGAGGGTACGATGGGCCACTACGACACCAGCCACGGAGGTCGCATCCATCTGGTCGAGTCGGTCGATGATGTGGCGACCCTGCCCATCCACGACCCTGAGAACCTCGCCTACTCGACCCAGACGACGCTCTCGCTGGACGAGACTCGCGTCATCGTAGACGCGCTGCGCGAGCGCTTCCCGACCATCCAGGGACCGCGCAAGGATGACATCTGTTATGCCACCCAGAACCGCCAGGATGCGGTCAAGCGACTGGCCCGCGACTGCGACTTGCTCCTGGTGGTCGGCTCCAAGACCAGTTCAAACTCCAACCGCCTGCGCGAGATTGGCGAGCAGCTTGGCGTCCCCAGCTATCTCATTGACGGTCCCGAGGATATCCAGCCGGACTGGCTGACCTTCAAGCAACGTATTGGCCTGACCGCCGGCGCCTCCGCGCCGGAGATTCTGGTGCAGCGCGTGATCGAACACCTGGGCCGCTGCTGTGACGCCAGCCTGACGTGCGATGAGGAAGGCATGCGCGAGGACGTGGTCTTCCCCGTGCCGCGCGAATTGCGGCGCGAGGCCTGACAGGCGACTCCAGCCCCATCAAATGAGGAAGGCCGGTATCCTTGTGGATTACCGGCCTTCGAATGAGAAGCTTCCGTGCCTGCGCCCTCCAGACGCTACTCCCTACCTCCTTGCACGCCTCCATGGCTACCGTGCTTCTCCTGAAGCGGTGAAGCCTCCTGACTTCAGGTCCTCTGGCCTCCTGGCCCGTGCGATCCTGCAGCATCCAAACTGCCGCGCGCTCCCGCCTCCACTCGTTCACGCGCTCTTGCACGGTTCTTATCCTAGGCCTCCGGGAGCCTGAAAACCATCAGAAAAATCCTAGACGCGTCGTTTTTTTACCAAAAGGCAATCAAATTATTTTATGTTAGATTAATTTTTGTGGCTTTTAGTTGTGCAAAACTGGCCAATGCCCGGCTCCTGCTTTCCCCAAGATCAACCACAGGATGGGGATAATGCTCGCCCAGCCTCAGACCGGCATCGCACAAGACATTCGCTGGCGCCGCCCATGGTCGGTGAAGCCAGCGATCCGGCAGACTGACCAACTCGGGCAACCAGCGCCTCACATATTCACCCGAGCCATCAAAGCGCTCACCTTGTAGCCCCGGATTGAAAATCCGAAAGTACGGAGCCGCGTCCGCACCACAACCCGCGGTCCATTGCCACCCCTGAATATTATTGGCCAGGTCGGCATCGACCAGGGTATCCCAGAACCAGCGCTCCCCCTCCTGCCAGGGGATCAACATGTTCTTGACCAGTAAAGATGCCGCGTTCATGCGCACGCGATTGTGCATCCATCCCGTATGCCATAGCTCACGCATGCCCGCATCCACCAGAGGTATACCCGTACACCCGGTGATCCAGGCCTGCCATAGCCGCGGATCGACGGCCGGCCAGGGAAAGGCATTCCAGCGCCTATCCATGGGGTGGTCGACCGTATGCGGAAAATGGAACAACAGGTGATGGGAAAACTCACGCCACCCCAGCTCGCTGAAGAAATGCGCCGCATCAGCATTAATGACTCCACCCAATCGGCTCATGACGGTCCTCACGACCTGACGCGGGCCGATTTCTCCGAAATGCAGATGAGGCGAAAGCCGTGTCGTTCCTTCAATACCAGGCCGATCTCGGTGGGTCTTGTAGCCCTCCAGCGCTTGGTCAAGGAAGCGCTCTAGCTTCTTCCAGGCAGCCGCCTCCCCTGGCGACCACCTTTCCTCAAGGCCCAGGGCCCAGGGTATCTTCGGAAGCAGTCCCAGCGTACCCAACGGCAGATCCTGGATGGACGAGGGAATCTGGGGCATCACCACGGGAGAGGGAAGCACCGGCTGATCAATACCGTGTTTCAAGCACGCGTTCCAGTACGGAGTAAAAACCCGATAGGGCTTACCCTCCCGTTCGATGACCCACGGTTCGAACAACAAGGCCGCGTTGAAGCTCTCCGCATGGATCCCCTTGCCGCGAAGAGCTGCCTTGACGCCCTTGTCGCGCTCGATTTGCGTCGGGGCATACTGCCGGTTCCAGTAAACAGCCTCGGCAGAGGTCTCACGCGTGATAGCCTCCAGTACTGACAAGGCAGACCTACCCTCGCGCACGACGAGGCGGGAGCCCATGCCGCGCAGCTGGGCGTCCAGGGCCTGCAGACCATGATGAAGCCACCAGCGGGAGGCGGCCCCGGGTGCCGCAGCCCCCTCTTCCTCCGGCGCGTGAATGTACAGCGGAATGACCTTGTGATGACGCAAAGCGGCACTCAGTGCTGGATTGTCTCCCAATCGCAGATCACGCCGAATCCACCATATTGCCAGCGTCATTTGACCTTCCTGCCACCATCGACCGGCAGGCTGACGCCGGTGATGAAGGGATTGTCCATCAGACAGCGAATGGCCTGCCAGACCACATCCGGCCCCGGCTCATAGCCCAGTGCTGAACGAACTAGCCGGTCCTGCCTGTAGGCCTCGCTGTCACCCTCGTTGAACATGATCAGTCCAGGAGCGATGCTGTTGACCTTGATGCGGGGAGCAAACCGCGCAGCAAAAGAGAGGGTGAGACTTTCCAGCGCGGACTTGCTGGCGACATAGGCCGCCCGTGTGGCACTACCCTTTTGCACGGTTGTATCGGTGATATGGATCACGTCGGCCAACGGGGCGCTACAGGCCCGAAGCAGACCTTCACAGCCCATATTGATCCGGTAGGGTGCGCGCACATGCAAATTCATCAGGGTGTCGAAGCCATCGGGATCTTCAATGATCGATTCATCCTTCAGCCAGACCGAAGCGTTATGAATGATGGCACGCAGGCTTGCGGCCTGCTGTCGCACCGCCTGAACCAGACCTTCAATACCCTCGGCCGTGGACAGGTCCGCCTGGATAGCTCGCGCCCCTCGGCCGCACAGATGGTCGATCGAAGGGCGCCAGGTGCGATACGTCACAATCAGGGGCATGCCCTGATCGAGAAAGCGTTCAGCATGATACAAACCCAAACGCTGCCCCGCGCCGGTCAGCAGAATGGCATCGTGCAAACGGGGAAGCTCGCTGGTCATGGCTCCTTCCTCCTTGAGACAAAGGCTTGCTTTAACGTTCGGCGACAATCACCGCTCGCCGGGGTGCCGGGTGACCCTCCACGGTCCGCTCCGGATGTTTCGGGTCGAGAAAGTCCTCCAGGGACTGGAAGCGCATCCAGTCGGTCTGCCGCTGCTCTTCCAGCGTGGTGACACCTTCGTCCACGATGCGCGCATTGCGGAATCCCGCCTCCATTACCCAGTCACGCAATGTCGCCGATGAGGGCACCGCCCACACATTCCGCATCATGGCATAGCGGCCTTCTGGAACCAGACAGTCGCCCGGTCCACCCTCGACCACCAGCCCCTCCAGCACGAGTTGCCCACCCGGGCGCAGGCACTCGGCAAGCTGCGCAAGGTGCTCCAGAGGATCGCGACGATGGTAGATCACCCCCATCGAGAATACCGTATCGAACACCGGCAGACGCTGAGGAAGCCCCTCCAGGGTGAAGGGAAGGATATGGGCATGGCTCACCCCGGATAGGGCACGCAACAGGGCGAATTGAGCGACGAACAGGACCGAAGGGTCCACGCCGACCGCAAGCCGCGCACCCTCACCCCGCATGCGCATCATGTGATAACCGCTTCCGCAGCCGACATCCAGCACCGAGCGACCGGCGAGCGGCGCCAGGTGTGGTGACACCCGCGCCCACTTCCAGTCCGACCGCCATTCGGTATCGACATGAATGCCGAACACATCAAACGGCCCTTTGCGCCAAGGCATCAGGCCGCGCAGGCTCTCTTTCAGTGCCTGGCGTGTCTCGTCATCGATCTCTTCCGCATCTCCGACCAACACCGCCGGACGGTTAAGCTCGACATGCCCCGCTCGTATCGATGGGCAAGTTGCCAAGGCATCGAGGAAGCGCGGGAGATTGCCGTTGCGCTCAACGTCAAGCACCTTGGCAAGGGCCTCAGGTAACCACTCCAGCCATGCCGAAAGCGGAGTTCCTCCCACTTCGTCCGCCAGGGAGCGAAGGTCCACCATGGTGTCAATCGCACTCGAAATCATGACTAGACCGTCGCCAACACCGACACGAAGCGCGTATGCTGCAGCCATGTTTCACATGAAACGAAGCCCGCTTCTTGCAGTCGGGCACGGTGTTGATCCATGGTTTCAGGAATCAGCACGTTATCGAGAGCCTGACGTTTCTGGGCAATTTCCAGCTCGGAGTAACCCTGGGCCCGTTTAAAGTCATGATGCAACTCGGTGATCAGGTGGTCCAACATCGGATCAGCGAGAGCAATCTTCTCGGAGAAGAGCAGGACACCCCCGGGGCGTAACCCAGCACGAATACCCGTAAGAAGCTCAAGACGCCGATCAACGGGGATGAACTGCAGCGTGAAGTTGAGGACCACCAGCGAGGCATTCTCGATTTGTATATCCAGCACGTCAGCGCAACGGAGCTCAACCTGGGTCGGCGAACGGAAACTAGCAAGGTATTCACTCGCGCGAGCAATCATGGCCTGTGAGGTGTCAACGGCGGTAATCAGGCAGTCGTCATGGGTTATGCCACGACGCACTGCTTGCGCACATGCACCAAGGGAGCAACCAAGGTCATAGACCCGTGAACCTGGCTGCACGACGCGAGAGGCCAGCCAAGGCAAGGCCTGCAGTATCAGGTCATAGCCCGGCACCGAGCGTCGGATCATGTCGGGAAAAACTGCCGCCACCCGCTCATCGAAGGCGAAGGGGGTCACTGTTTCATGTGAAACAGCATAAAGATCGTCCCGGCTCATACGGCCCCGGCGCGAGCATGCCACCAGGCCAGAACAGCCTCCCGCTCCCCTCGGAAGACTACTCTGCTCAGCTTCTTCCCAATCTGATAGTCGTACATCGGATCGTAGTACTCCACCAGGAGGCGCCGGACGAATTGGCGCATGCCGAGATCATCACCCAAGGCATAGGCCCCGAGCGCATCTTCAAGCAGCCCACTCAATTGCTTATGGCGCAGGCCACCAAGACGTTTGTGGATGCGGGCAAGGTTGGCGCGAACCTGCTCGGAATAAAGGGCAAACCCCTGATCCTGCCCATGCAGCCGTTGATATTCAGACAGATTATCGAGGACATAGTCCTTGAAGGACTGTGCTTCACGCGCCTCAATGGACTCTTCCAAGAGAACCAGAGGTGATTGCTGCATCGCGAGATGGAAGGGATGCGGAACCTCACGACTTCCGATAGCGCGCCCCTCGTCCTCAACGAGCACCGCGGGCGACGTTGCAAGCAGCAGCAGCTGGATCGCGATCGCATTCTCGATATCAATCTGGCTGGGCTGCGGTGTGGCATGCCGACCAAAGGCCGAACCACGGTGATGGGCGATGCCCTCAAGATCGAGCGCATGCTCGACCTGCTGAAGAAGCGCGGTCTTGCCCGAGCCTGTCCGTCCACCGAGGACGACCAGGGGCTGACTGAGCGCTCGCGCTTCCAGGGTATGGAGCAAGAACCTGCGCAACGCCTTGTAGCCCCCGCTGACGCGAGGCACGACCCTACCCACCTCAGTCGCAAGCATCTGCTGGGTCAAACGCGAACGCAGACCACCCCTGAAGCAATACAGCACACCCTCCGGATGCTTGCGCGACCAATCGGCCCAGAGCTCGATGCGCCGCGCCTTCTCCTCCGGCGTGACCAGGCGATAACCCAGCTCGATCGCGGCATCCTGGCCCTGTTCCTTATAACGGATACCCACCCGCTGACGCTCGTCGTTGGTGAGTAGCGGGATATTGTCGGCAAGGGGGAAGGCGCCCTCCGCAAACTCGACAGGCGCACGAAGATCCAGCAAAGGGACACGATCGGCGAAAAGCCGCGCGAAATCAGAAACGACGGGGAGTGGACTCACACAATCTCCACGTAGGGGCCGTCAGCATAGCGGGGCAACAATTCACCAAACGAGGTCAACGCAAGGCCCGCAGCATCGGCGCGGCGCAGGAACTCCTCCTCGCCCTCCGGCATGACGGCCACCAGCAGTCCGCCGGAAGTCTGCGGATCACACACGATCAACTTGATTTCATCGCTTATCGGCGCAGATTTATGCCCATAGCTTGCATAATTGCGGTGGGTTCCGCCAGGCGAGCAGCCCATCGCGGCATACTCTCGCGCCTCGGGGATCACCGGGACGTCAGCCAGGCGGATACGGGCGTTCACGCCGCTGCCCTCGCACATCTCCAGCAAGTGGCCGAGCAGGCCAAAGCCGGTGACATCGGTCATCGCCACCACCTTGTCCATGTCGCTGACCGAGGCGCCAAAGGTGTTGAGGGTGACCATCCAGTCGCGGGCGATGTGCGCATGCTCGGCCCGTAGTTTCTTGCCCTTCTGCGCCGTGGTCAGCAGGCCGATGCCGATCGGCTTGGTCAGGTAAAGCCGTGCACCTGCCCGCGCGGTATCGTTGCGCTTGAGGTTGTGCAGGGCAACCTCGCCGGTCACCGCCAGACCGAAGATTGGCTCAGGCGCATCGATGCTGTGTCCGCCGGCCAGCGGTATACCCGCAGCGTGGCAGGCAGCCCGCCCGCCGTCGATCACCTGACGGCCGACCTCCGGTTCCAGCTTGTCAATCGGCCAGCCGAAGATCGCAATCGCCATCAACGGCCTACCCCCCATGGCATACACATCCGAGATGGCATTGGTGGCCGCGATACGTCCAAAATCAAACGGGTCATCGACGATGGGCATGAAGAAATCGGTGGTGGAGATCACTCCACGCCCATCCCCCAAGTCATACACCGCAGCATCGTCACGTGAGGCATTGCCGACGATCAGGCGCGGAGCGTGAAAGGACTCAAGCTGCGAGTGCAAAAGGCTGTCGAGTACGTTCGGCGCGATCTTGCAGCCACAACCCGCACCGTGACTGTATTCCGTCAAACAGATCAGGTCTTTCATCCACCATTCTCTTCAGAAATCAAAATTCAAACCCAGACGATGGCCATTCCAGCCCGGATTGGGGTCATCAAACCCTCCATTGGAGATGTGCACAAGCTCGTAGTTCACACTAAGAAACTCACTCAGCCTGTACCCCACACCCAGGGAGCTTTCGAACTGGAACTGACCGCCCAGATCCAGGTCGCCATAGCTCGCTTCTTCGAGGTAGCCTGGTCTGACACCAAGATCGAAATACCAGCGCCCTGACGACGGCTCCAGACGAAGTGAGGGCCCGATCCCGGCCAGCGTGGCACTGTTGCCTTCACCATTGATACGGGCGAGAGCAAGTTCAACTCGCGTGCGGAGCACCCAGTTACTGTTCAGCGTCCAATGCCAGGGCAACTCGACGCCCATCCGAACACTGGTCAGCGCAAGATCATAATCCTCGCTTGGGAAGCGCGTGGCGTAGTGCACTCCAATCTCCGCCGCATGTGCCGGCACAAGCATGCTCGCGAACAACCAAACAAGACAACGTTTCATGATGCCCTACCACCAGCGAAGCCTCATATTGTGGATTATAAGTTAGGGTGTCATTCCGCTGCGGAAAGGTTGTGTCATGTCCAACCACTCACAGACCTCCCAGGCCGTCGAGATCGCGCTTGATGGCGAGCCCCATGAAGGCGTGCTCGGACTCCCTCCCAATCCCATCGGGCTCATCCTGTTCGCCCATGGAAGCGGCAGCAGTCGACTCAGCCCGCGTAACACACAGGTTGCCGAAATCCTGCAGACACGAGGCATCGCGACCCTCATGTTTGACCTCCTGACGCTCGATGAGGATCGGCACCGTGAAAACCGCTTTGATATCCCCCTGCTCAGCCGTCGACTGATCGGCGCCACACGTTGGGCGCAACAGCAACACGACCTGCGGCACCTACCCATCGGCTACTTCGGCGCCAGTACCGGGGCAGCCGCCGCACTGATCGCTGCGGGCGCGCTCGGCAATGACATCCGCGCGGTGGTATCTCGGGGCGGTCGTCCCGATCTGGCGATGATTGCGCTACCGGACGTCACCGCACCCACCCTGCTGATCGTCGGCGGACTGGACTTCCCGGTGATCGAAATGAACGAGGCGGCCTATCGCGAACTGACTTGCGCCAAGGAGATGCGCATCATCCCGGGCGCAACCCACCTGTTCGAAGAGCCCGGCACGTTGGAACAGGTTGCCGAGGCCGCGGCTGACTGGTTCGAACGTACACTACCGGTACAAGCCTGAAGGCCACCTCAGGGCTGGGCAGGCACTGGCAACAGCGGGCCGGCTCAATGAAAGAGGCCTGCTATTTGCCGATGCAGAAGCTTGAAAATATGCGTCCGAGCAGGTCGTCGGCCGTGAATTGTCCGGTAATCTCACCCAGCCGTTCCTGGGCATAACGCAACTCCTCGGCGGCCAGCTCTCCCGCGCGGGCATGGAGCAGATTGGCCTGGGCGGCACGCATATGTTGCTCGGCCTGTTCCAGTGCATCGAGGTGACGTCGGCGAGCAAGGTAGACTCCGCCCTCGCCCGGCTGGTAGCCAAGGCAGGCCTTGAGGTGCTCACGCAGTAAGTCGAGACCCTTTCCGTTTTTCGCGGACAGTGCAATCTCCGTGACGGAATGGCCGGGGACCTCCGCCCAATCCTCGATCAGACTTTCCCCGGCGGGACGACCGCTCAGATCGATTTTGTTACGCACCACGGTGAAAGGCAGGGTGGCTGGCAGACGGGCGAGAATGGCCGCATCTTCCGGAGCCACCCCCGCCTGGTCATCCACCACCAGCAGGACGCGGTCGGCCCGCTCGACCTCGCCCCACGCACGGCGGATGCCCTCCTGCTCCACCACATCCGCGCTCTGGCGCAGGCCGGCGGTATCGACCAGATGCAGCGGCAGCCCATCGATGGACAGGTGCTGGCGCAGGACGTCACGGGTAGTGCCCGGAATATCAGTGACGATGGCCGCCTCATGTCCGCACAGGGCGTTGAGCAGGCTGGACTTGCCCGCGTTCGGCTGGCCCAGAATGACCACGTGCAACCCTTCACGCAGCAGCGCGCCCTGACTAGCGGCGGCTCGCACCCGCACGGTTTGGGTCAGAAGATCGTCGAAGCGATTCAGCAGCGCCTGGTCGGCGAGGAAGTCAATCTCCTCCTCGGGGAAGTCGAGCGCGGCCTCGATGTAGATGCGCAGGGTAATCAACTGCTCGGTGAGCGCATCCACCTCGCGCGAGAAGGCGCCCTGCAACGAGGCCAGCGCAGCTTTCGCCGCTGCCTCCGAACCGGCCTCGATCAGGTCGGCGATGGCCTCCGCCTGGGCCAGATCGACCTTGTCGTTGAGGAAGGCGCGCTCGGAGAACTCGCCGGGTCGGGCCAGACGAGCACCGGAGGCAAGACAGGCGCGCACGACACGATCCAGCACCACCGGACCACCGTGTCCCTGCAGTTCGAGCACATCCTCGCCGGTGAAAGAATATGGTGCGGGGAAATAGAGTGCGATGCCATCATCCAGCGGCTGACCGTCGCCGTCGCGAAACACTCGGTGGGTAGCCAGGCGCGGCTTGGGCAGGACACCCAGCACGCCTTCGGCGATGACCGGTGCCAGGGGCCCGGAAACCCGTACCACCCCGACCCCGCCGCGCCCTGGCGCGGTGGCGACGGCGACGATGGTGTCAGTCGAACCGCCGTTCATATCAGAAAGATCTGGACGTCAGACGTCCATAACAACGCTGTACGGAACAGCGTTGGGTCGCCGAAGGCGACATCCGATGGGTGTGATCCATGGAAGGATCACACAACAACGCCGTCGGGAACGGCGTTGGGTCGCCGCAAGACGACACCCGAAGGGCGTGATCCATGGATGGATCACGCCGCCCCCATCCGCTTGTTGATCACCCACTGCTGGGCAATCGACAGCACGTTGTTCACCACCCAGTAGAGCACCAGGCCCGACGGGAAGAAGGCGAAGAACACGGTGAACACCGGCGGCAGGATCATGAAGACCTTGCGCTGCATTTCATCCATCGGCTGCGGGTTGAGCTTGTGCTGCAGCCACATGCTGATACCCATGATGACCGGGAGGACGAAGTAGGGATCCATCGCGGTCAGGTCGTTGATCCACAGGATCCAGGGCGCCTGGCGCAGCTCCACCGACTCGACCAGCACCCAGTAGAGCGAAATGAACACAGGGATCTGCAGCAGGATCGGCAGGCAGCCGCCGAGTGGGTTGATCTTCTCCGTGCGGTAGAGCTTCATCATCTCTTCGGAGAACTTCTGCTTGTCGTCGCCATAGCGCTCTTTCAGCGACTGGAGCTTGGGCTGCAGCTTGCGCATGTTGGCCATCGAGCGGTAGCTGCTCTCGGACAGGCGATAGAACACCAGCTTGATCAGCACGGTGACCAGCACGATCGCCCAGCCCCAGTTGCCGACCCAGTCGTGGAACAGGTTGAGCAGCCAGAAGATCGGCTTGGCGATGAAGTGCAGCATGCCGTAGTCGACGGTCAGGTCGAGACCGGTGGCCAAGGCCTCGAGGTCATCCTGGATCTTGGGACCGAGATAGAGCCGCGAGCCGAAAGTGGCGCTTTCACCCGCCGCGATGGTCTTCGCCGGCGAGATCATGCCCAGGGTGTAGAGCGGCGCACCGTTCTGGCTGGTCAGGGTGTAGAAACGGTTCAGTTCCTGCTTGTCGGACGGCACCCAGGCGCTGAGGAAGTAGTGCTGGATCATGGCCACCCAGCCATCGCTGAGCGAGGCATCGAGGGACGCCTTGGCCATGTCGTCGAAGTTGATCTTCTCGTACGGGCGGCGTTCGCCATCCGGCTGGCTGCCCGCGTAGACGCCTCCGGTGTAGGTGTAGACCAGCGCCATGCCCTCACCCGCCGCGTTGCGTTGCAGCTGACGATACTGACTGCCGGTCCAGGGCATGCCAGCCATGTTGCTCACCTCGTGCGCAACATCGACGGTGTAGTTGCCTCGAACCAGGGTGAAGGTCTTGGTCACCTTCACGCCATCCTTCTCCCAGGTCAGCGGCACGACAATCCGGTCTTCACCGTCGGCAAGACGGTATTCGGCTGCGGCACTGCTGTAGACGGCATAATGATCCGGCGCTTCGCCGGCGGTCGCACGCAGGCCGGACTGGGCGATGTTGACCAGGCCCTGTGCATCATTGAGCAGGCGGACCGGCTGGTCAGGCTTGTCCAGTTCGACCGGGTAGGCAAGCAGATCAGCGCGCTGGATCACCCCACCCTGGGTGCTGATGACGAGATCGAGCACATCGGTCACCACGCGGACCTGACCTGCGGAGGCAGCGACCGGGGGGGCGGCGACTTGATCCTGGGACGGCGGTACATCATCGCGCGCCGTCGCTGCGGCGGGTACATCCTGCTGGGAGGACGCCGGGGCTTGGGTCTGCGCGGTCTGCTGCTGGATCAGCGCAGCCTGGTCTTCGTTCCAGGCCTGCCACATCAGCAGCATGACAAAGCTAAACGCGATGATCAGGAGGAGGCGTTGACTGTCCATGGTTGGGCTTGTCTGTGTTCGTATTGGAAGATTCTGAGGTCTTTTCAGGCACGGGATCATACCCGCCAGGGCTGAAAGGATGGCAGCGTGACAGGCGCTTCAGGGTCAACCAGCCACCACGCAGGCTACCGTGCCGCTCGAGCGCGCCGATAGCATAACAGGAACAGGTCGGTTCGAACCGGCAATGACGCCCCACCAGGGGGCTCAATACCAGCCGGTAGGCCTTGACCAGGGCAATCAGGACTCGGCGCATCGTTCGTGCAGGCGCTGCCAGGCAAAGTTGAAGGCCGCGCGCAGATGGTCATTGGACACCTCGCCGACCCCCGCGCGCGTCAGCACCACGCAGTCCACGGCACAGGTACGCAGGGGGTGCTGGCGGAAGGTCTCGCGCGCCAGGCGCTTGATCCGGTTGCGTTCGTGCGCACGCCGCACATGGCGCTTGGCCACGGCCAAACCCAGGCGCGCATAACCCGTATCATTCTTTCGCGCAAGCACAATGACCCCGTTGCGCGAGACGCGCACGGGGTCATCGAAAACCTTCTTGAATTCCGCAGGCCTGAGCAGGCGCGCATGCTTTGGAAACGAGGCTTCCACGCTGTCGCGCCCGTCAGGATGCCCGACGGGAATCAGGCGGACAGACGCTTGCGGCCCTTGGCGCGACGAGCGTTCAGGACGGCACGGCCGCCGCGGGTCTTCATGCGGGCACGGAAGCCATGCACGCGCTTGCGATGGAGATTGCTGGGTTGATACGTTCTTTTCATGGCTTGAATCCCTGCACAAGGGGGAGCGTGGTAGAGAACCACGCATTAGACTGAAAAAACGACCGCACGTCAATCAGCCGCGTGACATCGATGCCATCAAGCAAGTGGATAGGGCTGTGGATAACAGGTTAAGATAGGTCGTCTCTTCCTGTGCACAGAGATACTTCAGCTTGAGCACCCAGCCTCTCTGGTCGCATTGTCAGAACAAACTGGCGAGCGAACTGCCCGAACAGCAACTCAATACCTGGATCCGTCCCTTGCAGGCGATCGAGGAAGACGGGCATCTGCGCCTTCTTGCCCCCAACCGCTTCGTGCAGGACTGGGTACGCCAGAATTTTCTCGCCCGGATCGAGGATCTGGCTCGCGGCGCGAGCCGGAATGACGGTTTCAGCGTCAGCCTTGAAATCGGCTCTTCCCCCCGTCCTCGGCCCGCAAGCCCGCCCGTGGCTTCTCCCCCCGCAGCTCGCCCCTCGACCGACCGACCGCTGGTGCGGGATGCCACACGCGATGAGGCCCCGAGTCATAATCTCAACCCAGGCTTCACCTTCAATTCCTTCGTTGGCGGCAAATCGAACCAGCTGGCCCGGGCTGCTGCCGTGCAGGTGGCCGACAACCCCGGCAGCGGCTACAACCCCCTTTTCATCTACGGTGGCGTGGGGCTTGGCAAAACCCACCTGATGCACGCGATCGGCAACCAGGTGCTGTCCCACAACCCGAATGCACGGGTACTTTACCTGCACTCGGAGCGTTACGTGCAGGACATGATCCGTGCCATCCAGCACAACGCGATCAACGAATTCAAGCAGTTCTACCGCTCGCTCAATCTGCTGCTGATCGACGACATCCAGTTCTTCGCCGGCAAGGACCGCTCCCAGGAGGAGTTTTTCCACACCTTCAACGCGCTCATGGAGAACGGCCAGCAGATCGTCATGTCGTGTGACCGCTATCCCAAGGAGATCGAAGGGCTGGAGGAGCGGCTGAAGTCCCGTTTCGGCTGGGGCCTGACCGTGGCGATCGAGCCGCCGGAACTGGAAACCCGGGTCGCCATCCTGCAGAGTAAGGCCGAACAGTCCGGCATCGACCTGCCAAGCGAGGTGGCCTTCTTCATCGCCAAGCGCATCCGCTCCAACATCCGTGAACTCGAGGGCGCGCTGCGCCGGGTCGTCGCCAGCAGCCAGTTCACTGGCCGCCCCATCACCCTCGATTTCGCCCGCGAGTCACTCAAGGATCTGATCGCCCTGCAGGACCGTCTGGTCACCATCGACAACATCCAGAAGACGGTTGCGCAGTACTACAAACTCAAGGTCGATGACCTGCTTTCCGAGCGCCGCAGCCGCTCGATCACACGACCACGCCAGATGGCGATGGCACTGGCCAAGGAACTGACCAACCACAGCCTGCCGGAAATCGGCCAGGCCTTTGGTGGGCGCGACCACACCACGGTCATCCATGCCTGCCGCAAGATTGCCGAATTACGCGAGAGCGATGGACGCCTCGGCGAGGATTACATCACCCTGTTGCGCACCTTGAGCAGCGGTTAAGTTTTTGGGACATCATGCGTGGACAAGGATGGGGATCACATTGTGCATAGACCTATGCATGACCTTGTGGATAGAAGTTATCCACAAAGTTACACAGATTGTGCGCATGTTGCTCATCCATGAACACGCTATTCCACGCACACAAAAAAACACGGCTAGATGCTGAAAACAAAGGCTTTTTTATTCTTACCCACAGAAAAAGGCCTGTTACAACAGCATCAACAACATCTTTTTTTAATCAAATCATCCGTATTTGTTAACAAGGAGCCACCATGCGCCTGAGCATTCCCAGAGAAACGCTTTTGCCCGCAATCAATCAGGTCATGGGCGCGGTTGAACGCCGTCAGACGCTCCCCATCCTTGGCAATCTGTTGATCGAAGCCCATGCCGAAGGACTGCGTCTGACCGCGACCGATCTGGAAATGGAATTGGTCACGGAAGTCAGCCTGCTGGTGGACAAGGAAGGGGCAACCACACTTCCCGCACGCAAGCTGCTCGATATCTGTCGAACCCTGCCCGAGGGCTGCGACATCACCCTCAGCGTGGAAGGTAGCCAGGCCATCATTCAGGCGGAACGAAGTCGGTTTCAGCTGGCCACCCTGCCGGCGGAAGACTTCCCGCGTATCGAGGCCCTGCGTGAGGCTCAAACCCTGGTCATCCGTCAAAGCGTACTGAAGAACATCATCCAGCATGTCGCTTTTGCGATGGCACAGCAGGATGTGCGCTATTACCTCAATGGCATGTTGCTCGAACTGGCCCCCCAGGCCTTGCGCGGGGCAACCACGGATGGTCATCGACTGGCTCTGTGCGAGGCGCCCACGGAACTTGCGGTCAGTGCCACTCGTCAGGTCATCGTGCCGCGCAAAGGTGTGATCGAACTGCAGCGTTTGCTGGGCGATGGTGAGGCAGAGGCGCGCGTGGAGGTGGATGCCAATCACCTGCGGGTGGACATGGGCACCCTGCGTTTGACCAGCAAGCTGGTCGATGGTCGTTTCCCGGACTATCAGCGGGTGATTCCGACCAGCAGCGACAAGCGCCTGACCATCAGCCGCGAGTCTCTGCGCCAGGCCATGGCACGTGCCTCCATCCTCTCGAGCGAGAAATTCAAGGGCGCACGTTTCACCCTGGAAGGTGATCTGCTGTCGATCGAAACCCAGAACCCGGAACGCGAGAATTCGCGGGAAGAACTGTTGGCCGAATACCAGGGCGAGCCTCTGACCATCGGCTTCAACATTGCCTATCTGTTGGATGTGCTCAACACCTTGCAGGATCCGGAAGTGTCGATCGAACTGCGCAATGCCGAGAGCAGTGGGGTCATTCGTCACCAGGGCGAGGAAGGCATGCAGTGCACTTACGTCATCATGCCGATGCGCCTTTGAGCAGGGCATCTGATCGAGCCGTGGACGGGGTAACTGCTTCGGCATGATCATCGATCGTTTATCGATTAGGCATCTGCGTGCGATCAACATGGCTGAGCTGGATCTTGCCGAAGGCGTCAACCTGTTCATCGGCAACAATGGCGCGGGCAAGACCAGCGTACTGGAAGCAGTGCATATCCTCGCCACCGGGCGTTCGTTCAGGGCGGCGCAGCTCGAGGTAGTCAAACAGCAGGGACAGCAAGACCTGACCCTGGCCGCGCGGGTCCGCCATGGCTGTCACGGTGATCAGTCCCATCAGCTAGGGCTCTGCAAGCAGTCAGACGGACTGATTCTCCGCCGCGATGGCGCGCCGGCAGAACGGCTGGTCGACCTGGCGCGTGACCTTGCGGTCATCACCCTGCACGCTGACAGCGACCAGCTGATTCTTGGCGCACCCCAGCAGCGGCGCCGATATCTGGACTGGTGGCTGTTCCATGCTCAACCTGAATTTTTCCCGCACTGGTCGCGCTACCAACGCTTGCTCAAACAGCGCAATGCCGCCTTGCGAACCGATCCACGTCAGCTGGATGCCTGGGATACGAGCCTTGCCGAAGCTGGTGAGCAAGTGTCCATTCATCGCCAACAGGCGGCCGAACGGTTGATGGACTCATTGGCGGGCATGATCGAGGGCGCCGAAGATTTCCTTGATTTCAACTGGACCTTGCACCCGGGCTGGACCCGTCAGGAATCGTTGATTGAGGTGCTGCAACGGACCCGATCGCGTGACCGGGAGCAGGGCTTCACCTCGCAGGGACCCCACCGCGCCGAATTACGCCTCCAGGTGATGGGTAAGGAGGCTCGCGAAGTCCTGTCGCGTGGTCAGCAGAAAACACTGGCGACGCTGATGCTGCTCAGTCAGGCCCGAACCTATCGCGCGGCGCGTGGCGATATGCCTGTCTTCCTGCTCGATGACCTGGCCGCCGAACTGGATGACCGCCATCGTGAACGCTTGCTGGGCGATGTCATCGGTCTGGGGGGACAGGTGCTTCTGACCGCGCTGGATGAAGACGAACTCACGGCCTGGCTAACCGGCGGAACCCGGCGATTCGGCGTACAGGCCGGGCAAGTGACCATGCTATGATGCCGTGTTATTGATTTATTTCCGGTCGGCAGAACCATGACCACGGACAGCAATCCGAATCCCAGCTCCCAGCAGTACGATTCCTCCTCGATCAAGGTCCTCAAGGGCCTGGACGCGGTGCGCAAGCGCCCGGGGATGTACATCGGCGACACGGATGACGGTTCCGGCCTGCACCACATGGTGTTCGAGGTGGTGGACAATGCCATTGACGAGGCGCTCGCCGGCTACTGCACCAATGTCGACGTGGTCATGCACTCGGACGGTTCGGTCAGCGTGGCCGACGACGGCCGCGGCATCCCGGTCGACATGCACCCGGAGGAAGGCCGTTCCGCCGCCGAGGTCATCATGACCGTGCTGCACGCGGGCGGTAAGTTCGATGACAATTCCTACAAGGTTTCCGGCGGCCTGCACGGCGTGGGTGTGTCGGTGGTCAACGCCCTCTCCGATCACCTGGAGCTGACCATCCGCCGCAACGGCAAGAAATACCGACAGGAATACAACCTGGGCGAGCCGCTCTACCCGCTCAAGGAAATTGGCGAAGCCACCGGTACCGGTACCCGGGTGCGTTTCAAGCCGAGCCCGACCATTTTCAGCAATGTCGAGTATCACTACGACATCCTTGCCAAACGTCTGCGCGAGTTGTCCTTCCTCAATTCCGGCGTGCGTATCCACCTGCAGGATGAAATCAGCGGCAAGGAAGACGTGTTCATGTACGAAGGCGGTATCAAGGCCTTCGTCGAGCACCTCAACCGCGGCAAGACCCCGATCCATCCGAGCGTGATCCATATCACCGGCGAGAAGGACGGCATCGGCGTCGAGGTCGCCCTGCAGTGGAACGACAGCTATAACGAAGGCGTCTACTGCTTCACCAACAATATCCCGCAGCGCGACGGTGGCACCCACATGGCCGGCTTCCGCGCCGCGCTGACCCGCACCCTGAACCAGTACATGGAGAAGGAAGGCCTGTTCAAGAAGGCCAAGGTGGACGTGGCTGGCGACGATGCGCGCGAAGGCCTGACCGCCGTCTTGTCGGTCAAGGTGCCCGACCCGAAATTCTCCTCGCAGACCAAGGACAAGCTGGTTTCCTCCGAGGTCAAGGCACCGGTCGAGACCCTGCTCGCCGATTTCCTCAACGACTTCCTGCTGGAGCGCCCGGCCGAGGCGCAGGCCATCACCGGCAAGATCATCGACGCCGCCCGTGCCCGCGATGCGGCGCGCAAGGCGCGCGAACTGACCCGCCGCAAGGGCGCGCTGGACATCGCCGGTCTGCCCGGCAAGCTGGCCGACTGCCAGGAAAAGGACCCGGCGAAGTCCGAGCTATTCCTGGTGGAGGGTGATTCCGCGGGCGGTTCCGCCAAGCAGGGTCGTGATCGCCGCAGCCAGGCTATCCTGCCGCTCAAGGGCAAGATCCTGAACGTGGAAAAGGCGCGTTTCGACAAGATGCTCGGCTCCGCCGAGGTCGGCACCCTGATCACCGCGCTCGGCACAGGCATCGGCCGCGAGGACTACAACCCGGACAAGCTGCGTTATCACCGCGTCATCATCATGACCGACGCCGATGTGGATGGCTCGCACATCCGCACCCTGCTGCTGACCTTCTTCTACCGCCAGATGCCCGAGCTGATCGAGCGCGGCCACATCTACATCGGCCAGCCGCCGCTGTACAAGGTCAAGAAAGGCAGGCAGGAGCAGTACGTCAAGGACGACGTGGAGATGAACGCCTACCTGCTGCAGCAGGCCATCGACGGGGCGCGCCTGCACGTCTCCGCCGACAGTCCGGCGATCAGCGGCGAGGCGCTGGAACAACTGGCGCGCGCGCACCTGGCGGCGCGCATCGTGGTTGAACGACTCACCCGCCGCTTTGACCGTTCCGCGATCGAGCACCTGCTCGACCTGCCGCGCATGAGCGCCGGCGAACTGGCGAATGCGGGCGAGTGGGCGAATCGCTGGGCCGAACTGCTCAACGAGGGCATGGACACCCGCGTGCGCCATGCCGCCGAAGTGATTACCGTCGAGGACGAGCCGGCCATCCGCCTGACCCGCGACCAGCATGGCCTGAGCCACAGCTGGGTGTTCGACACCGATTTCTTCAACTCGAACGACTACCGCCTGCTGGCCGAGCACGCCGACCGCGTGCATGGCCTGCTGGCCCCGGATGCGGTCATCCGTCGCGGCAACGATGCCAAGCCGGTGCGTCGCTTCGAGGAGGTCATGCAGTGGCTGCTGGACGAGGCGCGCAAGGGTCTGGCCATCCAGCGCTACAAGGGTCTCGGCGAGATGAATCCGGAGCAGTTGTGGGAGACCACCATGAACCCGGAGTCCCGCCGCCTGCTCAAGGTACGGATCGAGGATGCGATCGCCGCCGACGAGATCTTCACCACCCTGATGGGCGATCTGGTCGAGCCGCGCCGCGACTTCATCGAACGGCATGCGTTGTCGGTGCACAACATCGACATCTGACCGCGATTCGATCCGATCATGTGCAAAGGCCCGTTCTTCGGGCCTTTTCTTCGCCTGCTGTTATGATCGAGCCCTCATTCGCGCAAGGAGACCGGCATGAGTATCGCCCTGATCGTCATCCTCGCCCTGCTGGGCGCGCTGTTGCTGTACGGCATCCTGATCTACAACAACCTGGTCAGCCTCAAGCATGCGGTGAGCAAGGCCTGGTCGAACATCGACGTGCTGCTCAAGCAGCGTCATGACGAATTGCCCAAGCTGGTGGAAACCTGCCGCCAGTACATGAAGTTCGAGCAGGAAACCCTCGAGCGGGTGATGCGGGCGCGCAACCAGGTGCAGGCCGCGCGCGAGGCGCATGATGTGCCGGATCTTGGCCGCGCCGAGGGCGCGTTGCGTCTCGGGCTCGGCAACCTGTTCGCGGTGGCCGAGGCCTACCCGGAATTGAAGGCCAACGAGACCTTCCAGCATCTGCAGGTCCGTATCTCCGGGCTGGAAAGCTCGATCGCCGACCGGCGCGAGTTCTATAACGAGTCGGTCAACGCCAACAACGTGCGCATCGAGCAGTTCCCGGACGTGATCATCGCCAACCTGTTCGGCTTCAAGCCGGCCGAGCTGCTCGAATTTTCCGAGGAAGAAAAGGCCGACGTCGACATCAAGGAACTGTTCAGCCAGCCCTGACGGGACCTGCTGATGAGCATCGATGCTGGAAGACCTCGCTCCGCTGTTTGACGGCCTTGCCCGGGATCCGGAACTTGGCTTCTTCACCCTGTTCCTGGGCGGACTGTTCCTGCTGGGCGGCTATCGCTTCCTGAAACTCCAGGCGCGGCGGCGACTGATGGAGGACACGCCGACCTCGCGCATCCGCTCCGCCAGCCAGGGCTATGTCGAACTCGAAGGCCAGGCGCGTCTGATGCAAGGCACGCCCATCCTCTCGCCGCTGACCCAGACCGAATGCGCCTGGTACCGCTTCAAGGTGGAAAAGCGCGAGCAGGACAGCGACCATCACACGCGCTGGGTCACCGTGCGTGACGGGGTGAGCGGCGAGCTGTTCCTGCTCGATGACGGAACCGGCGAATGCGTCGTCGATCCTGACCATGCCGTGGTCGAGCCGGTCTCGAAGCGGGTCTGGTACGGTCCCTTCAGTCATCCTGCCCTCCTCCAGCATGGCGCGGTGGTGGGCAGGCGTGATTATCGTTTCACCGAAGAACTGATCCAGCCAGGTGAACACGTCTACGCGCTGGGCTGGTTCACCAGCTATGACCCGCTGCATGTCAGCCTGCATGAGCGCACGCGGGACACGATCATTGCCTGGAAAAATGACCCGCATCATCGGCGCCGCTACGACACCGACGGCAACGGGCATCTGGATGCGAACGAATTCACGGTCCTGCGCGAAGAGGCCCGTCGGCGGGCCGAGGCGGACCACCGCCAGCAGGCCGGGGCGGCCCAGACCCATCTTCTGCGTGCCGACTCGAATGGTCGGCCATTTCTGCTTTCAACCCACGATCAGCACAAACTTGCCGCCCGTCTTCGCATCCATGCCTGGCTGTGGCTGGCCGCCGCGCTGGCTGGTCTGGGCCTCTTCATCCACCTGATCACCCACGTCTTGCCGATACCCGTCTCATGAAAATTGCTACCTGGAATGTGAATTCCCTGCGTGTGCGCCTGCCCCAGGTGCTCGACTGGCTGAAGACCGAGCAGCCCGACATCCTCGCCATGCAGGAAACCAAACTGACCGACGACCTGTTTCCCGTGGAACCCTTCGGTGAACTGGGTTATGAAGTCGCCTTTTCCGGCCAGCCCACCTACAACGGCGTAGCCATCATCGCGCGGGAGCCGCTGAGCGATGTGGTGACCGAGATTCCGGGTTTCGAGGATCACCAGCGCCGCGTGCTGGCGGCCACCATCGGCGATGTCCGGGTGATCGACCTGTACGTGGTCAATGGCGAGTCGGTCGGGTCGGAAAAGTACGCCTACAAGCTGAACTGGCTGAACGCGGTGCATGACTGGGTGCGGGACGAACTGGCGCGCCATCCAAAGACCGTCGTGCTGGGTGATTTCAATATCGCTCCGGATGACCGGGACGTGCATGACCCAGTCGCCTGGCACGAGAAGATCCTCTGCTCCACGCCGGAGCGCCAGGCCCTGGCACGGCTGTGCAAGCTCGGCCTGGTGGATGTATTCCGCCAGTTCGACCAGCCGGAAAAGACCTTCAGTTGGTGGGACTACCGCATGAACGGATTCCGTCGTAACCTAGGCCTCCGAATCGATCTGGTCCTCGCCAGCGCGCCGCTCGCGGCATCTTGCAAGGCTTCCGGCATCGACAGGACACCGCGAGGCTGGGAACGCCCGTCGGATCATGCGCCGGCCTGGGCGCAATTTGACTGATCAGCAAGGCTAACAACGAATGCTGTCCCGCCTTTTACGACGAGACAAATCACCCGCCGGGGCGCGCATTGGCGTAGCCCTTGGGGCGCAAGGAATGCTCGCGGTTCGCATCGAACAGCCTTTCGATCAGCGACCACGCTTGAGCGAGGTTGTCTTTCATCCGGTCGCTGCCGAATCCGACTGGCCCCAGGCCTTCCGGCATGTTGCCGATGTACTTTCCGCGCAGGGCCTGCCCGTGGTGGTCCAGGTCCATGCCCAGCTTGCCAGTCTGCTGCAATTAGCCCTGCCCGAGGTGCCGGAGGCCGAGAGGCCCAGCGCGCTCAAGTTCCGCGCCCGTGAGGTCAGCCCCATTCCCCTGGATGACATGGCGCTCGACTATGTCGACGTTCAGGGGATGCGCGCCCGCGGTGGGGAGAACAGTTGCTACTGTGCGGTGGCTCGCCTCTCGCAGATGCGCGCCTTGCGCGACGCGGTCAAGGGCGCGGGACTGCGTCTGGAAGCCATCGACGTGACGGACATGGTTCTCCGGCACCTGCTGGGGCGTGTCCAGACGCCGGAGGAAAATGGTGCGCTCCTGTTCATAGGCTCACACGGCGCGCGCATCATCGTGGCGCGCGCCGACCAGCTCTACCTGTTCCGCACCAGTAACCTCTCGGCCGATCAACTGGAGAAACTCCAGGTGGAACGTTCCACGGGAGAGGGTTTGCGGCTCGCCGAAGGCGACGACCTTGGCATGGCTGTCAGGGATAGTGGACAACAGCGCACCGAAGCCCTGCTTCTGGATATCCAGCGCACCCTTGATTTCTACGACAGCAATTTCACCGGCCCACCGCCGCGCCGGCTGTGGGTGCTTCCGGGCTGGCGCTTCATGCCGTCTGTCGCGAGCCAGCTTGGCGAGCAGATGCGCATGCCCGTGCATAAGCTGAAGCTGGATGAGGTGCTTGATGGTGTCGAGGCTCTGGAAGGTCAGCCGATCGACCTGGCCACGCTCGCGATTGGCGCGGCGTTGCGCCCGCGGGAGGCCTCATGAAGAGTCTGCTCAACCTCTATACCGAGGAATTGCGCGAGCGTCCGGTACCCTACGGCTTTTACACGCTGCTGGGCGCCATGCTGCTCACCCTGGTCGTGATGGTGGTCCTGGGGCTGCTGGACCAGCATCGACTGAGCAAGCTCGAGCAGCAGCACCAGTTCCTCCAGTCCCGCGAGATGATGTTGAACCAGTCGGTCAAGGCGCTCGAGGCGCAGATGACCGGGGAGGAGCAACTGGCGGCGATGGAGCGCGAGGCTGCCCGTCTGCTGCAGGAGATCGACGCACGCGAGCGCGGGCTGGCTGAACTCAAGGGCATGATCGAACAGCGCAGCGCAGGCTTTTCTCCCATGCTGCACGGCCTTGCGGAAGCAAGTGGTCAGGGCGTCTGGTTGACGCGGATCCAGCTGGACAAGGTGGGCGCGCCCACCTCGGAGCCGGCGGTGCGGCTGGATGGGCGTTTGCGCGAGGGAGAGCGCTTGCCGGCCTATCTGGACGCACTTGCACGCAGTGACGCCCTGCGGGGTCTGAACTTCAACAGCATGCAGGTTCAACGTCCGGAAGGGAGCCAGGCCGACCACGATGCCATCCGTTTTCTGCTCAGCACCCGGATGGGTGATGCACTCGAGGAGGGCGGCCGATGATGGCGGTGCAATTCGGTCTCCTCAAAAAGCGTTTCGAGGGCATGCAGACTCGCGAGCGCGTTCTCATCATCGCCGTTGGCGTGGTGTTGGTGTGGGCCCTGGCCCAGGTGCTGTACTTCAACGCGGCTGCGAAGCAGGAAAAACGGCTGCAGACAGCGAACAAGGGAACGCAACAGAACATCGCCTTGCTGGAAGCCAATCAGATGGTCCTGCGCACCCGTCTGGACGAGGACGGCCTGGCGACGCGGCAGGCGAAGCTGGACGAACTGAAACGCCGGCGTCAGGCGCTGGATGATCTGCTGCATCAGCAAGGCCTCCGGCTGCTGAACCCGGAACGCATGCGCGAAGTCCTGCACGATCTGCTGCGTGGCTCGGAGCTGCGTCTGATCAGCATGCAGCGTCTGCCGGTCGGGGTGGCCTACAGCACGGAACCGAAGGTTGAACAAGATACGTCCCGCTCGGGCGGTCCGGGTCAGGATATGACCGCCGCGCGAGATGCCGGCTCGCCCGGCAAGCACGGTGTCACGGTCTATCGCCACGCCGTGCAGATCGAGCTGGAAGGAAACTACGCGGGCATGGTCGAGTATCTGGAGCGACTGGAACGCAGCGGCTGGCGACTGATGTGGCAGGCGCTGGACATAGAAACGCGCGACTATCCGTCGGCTCGCCTGCGCCTGACGGTCTACACCCTGAGCCTGGAAGAGGACTGGATCGGTGTCTAACTCACGTGTGGTCCGTAGTCCGTGGTCCGTGGTTGGCGGATTCGTGCTGCTGGCCTTGGCCCAGCCGGCCAGCGCGGCTGAACCTGCAGCCGATCCCCTGCGTCCGGATGTCGTGATCCCGTTGGCCGTCACCGACGCTCCAGGCGAGCTGGCTGCCGTGCCGCGGCTTAGCATGATCGTGCGCAACGGCCACGACCGGCTCGCCGTGATCGACGGTCAGCCGCGCCGCTTGGGCGAGCGCTGGGCCAACTATCACTTGCTGCGCATCCATCCCGCCTCGGTCGTGCTTGGCCGAGATGGCGGGGAACCCCTGGAGCTGGGCCTGTTGTCCGGTGCTGTCATCAAGAAGAATTCGCGTCCATGAAGAAGACCCCGATGCAAAGACCGTCCTTGCCCCCGGCGATATACGTCATGGTGCTGGCCCTGTTCGGGTTGATCCAGGGTTGCGCGACGCCGCGCACCGACCCCGAGCCACGGCTGGACAAGATCGAGTCCGCCCTCGCCCCGCAAGCGGCGCAGCCCGTGGTCCGCGCCGTGATGCCGCCGCCGGCGGTGGAAGCCGCCCTGCTGGCGCCGGCCGCCAAGGATCTCGCCCACCTGGCGCCCAGGAAGTCCGCCGGCCGCTTCGATGTGGCGGTGCATGGCGCGCCGGCGCGGGAATTCTTCATGGGACTGGTGCAGGGCACACCCTATAACATGGTGGTCCATCCCGATGTGCAGGGTGTCATCGATCTTGAGCTGAAGGGCGTGACGCTGGACGAGGCTCTGAGCCTGGTGCGCGCAAGCTACGGCTACGAATTCGAGAAGGACGGCCTGAGCTACGTTGTCCTGCCGCCGCGCCTGCAGACCCGCCTGTTCCAGGTCAGCTACCTGAACGTCAACCGCGGGGGCAAGTCCGGCACCCAGGTCAACTCCGGCCAGGTGAGCCAGGCGCCTCGCCAGAGCACCACCGGAGCCGGCGGCTCGACCACCCAGACCAGCCAGAGCACGGTCTCGCAGTCGCCCTATGGCAGCCAGATCCACACCGAATCGACCTCGGACTACTGGCGCGAACTGGCCGCTTCGCTTTGCACCATGGTCGGATTGCCGCTGAATCAGGAGCAGGTGCCCGTGGCAGGCAGTACGCGCAGCGTCAACACCCCGCTCGGCTGCAATGGCGGTGGCGTGACCGGTGGCGCAACAGGCGATGGCGCTGCGGCCCGCGCGGGCGAGGCGCGCAGCATCGTCATCTCGCCGCAATCCGGCCTGGTGGTGGCGCGCGCCCTGCCCTATGAATTGCGCGAGATCGAGCGCTTCCTCAAGCAGTCCGAGTCGAACGTGCAGCGTCAGGTCATCCTCGAGGCCAAGCTGATCGAGGTGGAGCTGAATGATGGCTTCCAGACCGGGATCAACTGGTCGGCGCTCGCGAAGTCGGGCAACAGCACCTTCGGCCTGTCCCAGGTTGGAGGCGGCACCCTGTTCGGCAACGGGCAGTCGGAAATCGTCGGCAACACCGGCATTCTCAACCCCGATGCACTGAGCATGATCGAAGGCTCCGCGGCCTCGGCCTTCGGCGGCATGTATGCCCTGACGGCGGCGACCAACAACTTCGCCGCCTTCCTCGAATTGCTCAAGACCCAGGGCAATGTGCAGGTTCTGTCCAGTCCGCGCGTCTCCACCCTCAACAACCAGAAGGCCGTGATCAAGGTCGGCAGCGACGAATACTTCGTCACCGGCGTGTCCTCGACCTCGACCAGCACCGCGGCGGGCACCAGCGTCGTACCGGACATCGAGCTGACCCCGTTCTTCTCCGGGATTGCCCTGGACGTGACGCCGCAGATCAATGCCGAAGAGGTGGTGCTGCACATCCATCCGATGGTGACCGAGGTGGTTAACCAGACCAAGGAGTTCACCATCTTCAACCAGACCCAGCGCCTGCCCCTGGCCTTCTCCAAGGTGCGCGAGGCGGACAGCGTGGTGCGCGCCAAGAATGGTCAGGTCATCGTCATCGGCGGTCTGATGGAAGACCGGGGCGATCTGAATAGCGCGGCCCTTCCGGGGCTGGGCGACATCCCCGGGGTGGGCGAACTGTTCAAGCATCGCAAGGATGCGACCCGCAAGACCGAACTGGTCATTCTGTTGCGACCGGTGGTGGTCGGCGGCGACGCCGATTGGCAGCAGGAACTCGATGCGACCCGCATGCGCCTCCAGAACCTGCGCGCGATCGACAGGGCCAGTCAGCCGAAGCTGTCCGCGGAGTAAGGGATGTACCTGGAGCATTTCGGCCTGCGGGAATACCCCTTCAGCCTGACCCCGGATACCGGGTACTTCTATGCCTTCCCGCGCCATCAGGAGGCTTTGAATGTGCTGTTGGTCGCGCTCAGCAGCGGCGAGGGCTTCATCAAGGTGACGGGCGAGGTCGGTACCGGCAAGACCCTGCTCTGCCGCAAGCTGCTGGGCCTGCTGAACGAGGATGTCCTGACCGCCTGGCTGCCCAATCCCCAGCTCGACGCCCCGGCCCTGCGCCGTGCGGTGGCGGACGAGCTCGCTGTGGATGCCGCCGGCCTGGACGATCATCAGCTGCTCAAGCGGCTGACCGAACGGCTGATCGATTTGCATGCCGAAGGGCGCAGGGTGGTGCTGGTGGTCGACGAGGCACAGGGCCTCGACGAGCAAGGGCTGGAAGCGCTGCGCCTGATGACCAACCTGGAAACCGAAAAGAGCAAGCTGATGCAGGTGGTTCTGTTCGGTCAACCGGAGCTGGACGAGATCCTGGCCCGCCCGTCCATCCGCCAGCTGCGTCAGCGCATCACCTTCAGCTATCGCCTGACGCCGCTCGATCCGTTGAGCGTGACCGACTACGTCATGCACCGCCTGCGCATGGCGGGTTACAACGGACCCACCCTGCTCCAGGGGCGCTCGGCCCGGCTGTTGGCGAGGGGCAGTCGCGGGGTGCCCCGGCTGGTCAACATCCTCGCCCACAAGGCGCTCATGAGCGCCTACGGCAAGGGCGAGCGCCTGCTCAGCCCGACCCATGTGCGTCGAGCCATCGAAGACACGGAAGATGCCACTCGCCCGGTGCTGGGCGGCTGGCTCGGGTAATGCCATGAGTCTTATCAACGACATGCTCAAGGACCTCGAGGCGCGCAAGGCCGGCCAGGGTCAGCCCGCGTCCGAGGAGGCCGGCCGGCCGCGCGAAGAGCCGCCCGCGCGCCGCGTCGACGAACTGCGCCATGCCCGGGTCCAGGCACGCGTCGAGGAGACAGCCCGTCGTCGCCTGGGCTGGCTGTTCTGGCCGTTCCTGCTGGTCCTTCTGTTGATCGCCGGTGCGCTCTACGTCTTCCGCACGGGGGGATCGGGCGCCGACTCGATCGAGACCCGTCTTCCCTCCACGTCTCAGGAGACTGCGGGGTCCGGCCCTCGGGAGCCTGACGGCGTTGTTGTCGAAGAGGCAACGCCGGCGCCGCTCGAGACATCCGCCCCTGCGATGCCGGTCGAGTCTGCCGTCGAGACACCTGTCGCCCCAAGCCTTGTCATGCTGGCCACCGAGGCGAGCGAAGGTGCGTTGCGCCTGGAGCTGGTGTTCGATGCACCTTTGTTCGCGCCGATCCGCCTCAACCGTGCGGGTGACCGGCTGGAACTGCTGCTGCCGGGCGTGCAGGCCGGCAGCCAGGAGAGCCCCCACCCCGACCTGCGCGACTGGTTGAGCACGGCGTCCGGCCGCGACTGGAAACTGGGTTTCAACTGGCCGGAAGCGGGCAAGGTCCGGTTGAAACCAGGGGCCGGTGAGGAAGGTCTGCGCCATTGGCAGCTGACCTTGCTGGCGCCGCCCGCCAACGTGGCGCTCGCGAACAACGCCGTCAGGAACGGCGTTGGGTCGCAAAGCGACACCCGAAGGGTGGAATCCATGGATGGATTCCACAGCAGCCCGGTTGCCGAAAACCCCGTTTCGGCAGCGTCATCCCTTCCGCCATCCGTGCCAATCCTCCAGCATGAGAGGGTGAAGCCGGTTCAGCCGCCCGCGTCCCGCCCACCGGCGAGACCGAGCCTGACCCCGCAACAGCAGGCCGAAGCGCTCTATGCCGAAGCTTGGGAATGGCAGCAGAAAGACCGCGCATCACTGGCCCAGGAAAAATTGATTCAGGCCCTGCAGGTACAGCCGGACCACGCCCGTGCTCGCGAACTGCTGGCGCGCCTGCTGCTTCGGGCGGGCGCGGTCCATGAGGCTGAACTTGAGTTGGTGCGTGGCCTGGAAATCCAGCCGGACCAACCGGACCTGGTCGAGCTTTATGCCCGCCTGCTGGCCGACCAGGGGAGGACAGGCGAGGCGCTCGGCCTGTTGCGCCAGCGCATGCGCCAGGACGTGGTGCCGCATCATGCACTGCATGCCGTGCTGGCCGGGCGCCTGGGCGAGCAGGCGGAGGCCGCGCGTGCCTATGGCCGGGCGGCCGAGCTTGCTCCACGGGATCCACGCTGGCCGCTTGGCCAGGCCATTGCGCTTGAGAACAGCGCCCAGCCGGGCGCCGCACGCGAGGCCTACGCGCGCGCGCTGGCGCTGGACGGTCTGGATGCCGCTTCGCGCAGCTTCGCCCAGCAGCGCCATGCGCTGCTCGACGGTGTGGCCGAGCAGGGGCACCGAACGGGAGCGGACGGGATCAACCATGCCGAGCGGGGAGGTCGCTGATGGCGCAGGGCGTGCTGAAGAAGGTTCGTCTGGGCGACCTGCTCGTCCAGGCCGGGGAAATCACCGCCGAGCAGCTCGCCATCGCGCTGAGCGAGCAGAAGCGCGGCGGGCGCAAGCTTGGCGCGACCCTCATCGACCTGGGCTTCACCACCGAGGAGCGCATCCTCGAAACCCTTGCCCGCCAGCTCGGCCTGCAGCTGATCGACCTGCGCCACTATCGCTATGCGCCCGAGGTGATCGCCAAGCTGCCGGAACACCTGGCGCGGCGCAACCGGGTGGTCCTGCTCGACAACGATCCCGACCAGCCGCTGATCGGCATGGCCGACCCGACCGACCTGTTCGCCTACGACGAGGTGGCCCGCCAGCTCGGGCGCCAGCCGGACGTGGCCGTGGTGCGCGAGGCCGACCTGCTGGCGGTGTTCGACAACGCCTACCGCAAGACCGATGAAATCGCCTCGCTGGCGCGCGACCTCGGCCAGGAGCTGTCGCAGGGCGATACCGATGTCGACCGTCTGCTGCGCGCCGAGGATGTGGCCGACGCGCCAGTGGTCAAGCTGCTGCAATCGGTGTTCGAGGACGCCGCCGCCAGCCGCGCCTCCGACATCCACATCGAGCCGGGTGAGAACACCCTGCGCATCCGCATGCGGGTGGACGGCGTGCTGCAGGAGCAGGTGATGCCGGAGAAGCGCATCGCCCCGGCGGTGGTGTCGCGCCTCAAGCTGGTTTCCGGGCTGGACATCTCCGAGCGCCGCCTGCCGCAGGATGGCCGTTTCAACATCAACGTGCGCAACAAGAGCTTCGACGTGCGCCTCTCCACCATGCCGACCCAGTACGGCGAGTCGGTGGTCATGCGTCTGCTCGACCACAACGTCGAGCGCTTCGACCTCGCCAAGCTCGGCATGCCGCCGGCCATCCTCGAGCGTTTCCGCCGCCAGCTGCGCCACCCGCACGGCATGATCCTGGTCACCGGCCCGACCGGCTCCGGCAAGACCACCACCCTCTACGCCGCGCTGCGCGAGCTGAACAGCCCCGAGCGCAAGATCATCACCGCCGAGGACCCGGTCGAATACCGCTTGGAGCGGATCAACCAGGTCCAGGTGCATCCCAAGATCGGCCTGACCTTCGCCAACATCCTGCGCACCGCCCTGCGCCAGGACCCGGACGTGATCCTGGTGGGCGAGATGCGCGACCAGGAGACGGTCGAGATCGGCCTGCGCGCCGCGATCACCGGTCACCTGGTGCTCTCCACCCTGCACACCAATGACGCCGTCAGCACCGCGGACCGCCTGCTCGACATGGGCGCCGAAGGCTTCCTCGCCGCCGCCGCGCTGCGCGCGGTCATCGCTCAGCGTCTGGTGCGGCGGGTCTGTGAAAGCTGTGCTCACGATTACACGCCGGATGCGCAGGAGACGATCTGGTTGCAGGGCGTGGGTCGCGACCTGGCGGGCATGCGCCTGCGCAAGGGGCGCGGCTGCCCGCAGTGCAACAACACCGGCTATCGCGGCCGCATCGGTGTCTACGAATACCTCGAACCCAGCGCCGCCATGCTTGCCGCGCTGCGCCAGGAGGACGTCAACGCCTTTGCCGAGGCCGCCCGGCACAGCCCGCACTACCACACCCTGCTGGAAAACGGCCTCGATTACGCCGCCCAGGGCCAGACCACCGTGGAGGAGGTCATGCGCGTGGTGGGTGAGGTGGAGGATATTTGATGAGGGGCTTTCGATCTCTTTGTAGGAGCGGGCCTTGGGCCGCGATCATGCTCGCTCATCGCGGCCCAAGGGCTAACGCGAAGCTGGCGAAGCCCGCTCCTACAAGAGTCTGATCCGGACATGCCGCTTTACAGCTATAAAGCCCGCGACAAGCAGGGCCAGCTCCAGCAAGGTCAGGTCGAGGCCGCGACCACCGAAGCGGCGCTCGGCCTGCTCGGCGGGCGCGGTCTGATTCCGCTGGAAGTGCGCGAGCAGGCGGTACGCGGCAACCCGCTCGACGACCTCCAGCGCAAGCTCGGTATCGGGCAGCCGGGGATGGCTGAACTGATCCTGTTCTCCCGCCAGATGTACAGCCTGAGCAAGGCGGGCGTGCCGATCGTCCAGTCACTCTCGCGGCTGGCCGACTCCACCCCCAACCCGCGTTTTGCCGAAGTGCTCCGCGATATCGGCAAGGACCTTGAAGGCGGGCGCGACGTGACCGGCAGCTTCGCCCGGCATCCGCAGATCTTCGGCACCCTCTACATCAGCATGCTCCGCGTCGGCGAGATGTCCGGCCGCCTCGACGAGGCCTTCCTGCGCATGTACGAATACCTCGATCGCGACAAGGTGACGGTCGACCGCATCAAGGCCGCCATGCGCTACCCCACCTTCGTCATCATCGCCATCCTGATCGCCATCGGGGTGCTGACGGTGATGGTCATCCCCGCCTTCGCCAAGGTGTTCTCCGGCTTCCAGATGGAGCTGCCGTTGCCCACCCGGATCATTCTCGGCTTCTCCGAATTCGCCTCGCGTTACTGGCCGCTCATTCTCGGCGGCATCGCGCTGGCGGTGTTCGCCTTCAAGCGCTGGACCCGCACCGAGAAAGGCCGCCTGTGGTGGGACCGCACCAAGCTGCGCATCCCCAAGATCGGCGACATCCTCCTGCGCGGCACCCTCGCCCGCTTCACCCGTGCGCTGAGCATGGCGCTGGGCTCCGGCGTGCCCATCACCCAGGCCCTGGTCGGGGTGGCGCGTGCCAGCGACAACATGTACCTGGCGGAGAAGGTTCTCGGCATGCGGATGGGCATCGAGCGCGGCGACACCATGCTGCGCACCGCCGCCCAGACCGAGCTGTTCACCCCGGTCGTGCTGCAGATGCTCGCGGTCGGCGAGGAAACCGGTCAGGTCGACACCATGATGCGCGAGGTGGCGGACTTTTATGACCGCGAGGTCGAATACGATATTGCCAACCTCAGTGCTATCATCGAGCCGCTTCTGACTCTGGTGGTCGGGGCTATGGTGTTAGTCTTGGCGCTGGGCGTGTTCCTGCCGATGTGGGACCTGACCCAGCTGGCGCGCCGCTAAAGAAAGCGGCGCGCAGGTCGATAGCAAGGAACGCGAGCCGCCCAGGACGGGAAAGGTGTTAACCGTTTTGTTTTTTCCCGGAGATGGACATGCTCAACCGTAGTCGCCAGCAAGGCTTCACCCTGATCGAACTGGTCATCGTCATTGTCATTCTTGGCATTCTGGCGGCGATCGCGATTCCCAAGTTCATTTCACTCCAGCGCGAGGCGCGCATCGCGGCTGTCGACGGTTTCTACAACGCGCTCAAGTCCGGCTCGAACGTCGTCTACGCAAAGGCAGCGGCGAACGGCAATGCCGACGCGCAGAATGTGAACATCGACCTCGATGGCGATGCGGTGAACGATCTGGTTGCCGACTACGGCTATCCCGAGGCCGACACGGCGGACCTGCAGGCCCTGTTCGATGACCTGTCCGCGCGTCACAACTTCGTCGATGGCGGAAACACCGTGACCATGACCTTCGATGGCGTGCCCAATTGTCAGGTCACCTATACCGGCGCGGCCGCAGCCGGTCAGCGCCCCGCCATCGTGCGCACGATTTCCGGTTGTTGATTTCTTGAAACTAGAGGGATTTCAGACATGCATAGCCAAAAAGGCTTCACCCTGATCGAACTGGTCGTCGTCATCGTCATTCTCGGCATCCTGGCTGCGGTGGCGGTGCCGAAGTTTGTGGATCTGTCCACCGAGGCCGAGGCGGCTGCCCTGCAGGGTGTCTCAGGCTCGATGACTTCCGCCATGTCCATCAACTACGCGGGCTGTGCCGCCAAGAAGCAGAAAGCAACAGCCGGCAAGTGTATTGCCGTGGATAACTGTGACGATATTGGCAGCCTGATGACTGGTGGCCTGCCGACGGGCTATACCATCACTGCGGCAGCAATTGGGGCCGCCGATGGAGACTCTGCCAGCTGCACCGTCACCCAGACTTCCACAACAAACACCGCTGTCTTCATCGGCATCCGTGCTGGTAATGCACCGTAAGTTTTCAGACATTTCCTGCACCAAGAAAAAGCGGCTATCACGGCCGCTTTTTGTTTCTGACAGGCCCGCTCTAAGCCGTTCGGGCGGCTTCACCCTGATCGAACTGGTCGTGGTGATGGTCCTGATCGGCGCGCTGTCCGTGGTGGTCATCCCGCGCCTGAGCGACACCACGTTCATGGAATATGGCTATTCCGAGGAGCTTCTGTCCGCCCTGCGTCACGCCAGGCAGACGGCGGTCACCCGCAATACCGGGATCAGCGTGGCCTTTGCCACGGATGGCTTCCGGGTCTGCCAGGCGGATGTATGCCCCGCTTCGGGCGGCAACTACCTGACCAACCCGGCCAGCGGCCAGCCCTGGGATGGCTCGGCGGCCGGGCGAGGCAAGGCGCCCGAGGGCGTCGGCATCGCCACCGCGCTGGCGCTCGTGACCTTCGACGGGCTGGGCCGCCCCTCCGCGTCCGGCACCCTCGCGGTGGCCGATCATGCCCTGACCATCGAGGCGGAGACGGGTTATGTGCATTGAGCCTGTAGCCCGGATGAAGCCTTGGCGGAATCCGGGAGCCCCCACCCCGGATTCCGCTCCGCTTCATCCGGGCTACAACGGTCCTGCGGCCGTAGCGAACAGGACCAAGGGCTTCACCCTGATCGAGCTGGTCGTCACCATCGTGGTGCTGGCGATCGGGGTGACCGGCATTCTTGCGGTCTACATCCAGACCGTCGCGCGCAGCGCCGACCCCATGTTGCAGCAGCAGGCGGTGCTGATAGCCGAGGCCTACATGGACGAGATCCTGGGCAAGGCGTTCGCGGACCCGGATGGTAGCGAGATCGGCGAGAGCCGTTCCACCTGGGATGACGTGGATGACTACGCGGCCATCGTCAGCGCCGCTCCGGCGGCGGCCAGCGGCACGGCGATCGCCGATCTCGCCGATTACCGGGTGACGGTCACCGTGACCCCGGAGGCGGTCGGCGGCGTCGCCGCATCGGATGCCCGCAACATCACCGTCAGCGTCACCCATGCCCAGGATGCCGGCGTGCGCGCCGATCTGGTGGGCTACCGCTTCCGGGACTCATGACATGCTGAGATCGGCCGCGTTTTCATTTGTCCGGGCCGTGCGATCAGGCGCGCGAGGCTTCACCCTGATCGAGCTGATCGTCGTCATCGTGCTGCTGGGCATCCTGGCCTTGCTGACCACGGATATCCTGCTCAAGCCCTTCCAGGGCTTCCAGGACCAGGCCCGGCGCGCCAAGCTGACCGCCAATGCCGACCTGGCGATGCAGCGCATGGTGCGCGAGTTGCGCCACGCCCTGCCCAACAGCGTGCGGGTCGGCTGCGGCGGGCAGTGTTTCGAGTTCCTCAATACCGTCGACGGCGGGCGCTACCGGCGCTATCCGGCCAGCGATGGCACGGGCAATGTCCTGGACATCGCGTCCGCCGACACGGCCTTCGATGTCCTCGGTGGAGCAGCCTCGGCTGCCGTGGGACAGCAGGTGGTGATCTACAACGTCGAGGCGGTGCAGAACGTGCCGGGCAATGCCTACTTCGGCAACAACCGAGGCGCGGTCACGGGCTTCGTGGCCGGGGCGCTGAGCTTCTCGCCGCCCGCGGGCGGTTTTCCCCAGCACTCGCCCGGCCAGCGCTTCGACCTGGTGGACGGCCCGGTGTCGTTCTACTGCTCGGCCGGCCAGCTCACCCGCTGTTCGGGCTATGCCATCCAGACCAGCCAGCCGGCGAGCTGTCCGGCTGGCGGCAGTTCCAGCCTGTTGGTCGAGGATGTGAGCAGTTGCGGCTTCAGTTACGATCCGGGCTCTCACACCCGGGCCGGCGTCATGACCCTGAGTCTGTCCCTGACGGACGAAGGTGAAACCATTTCGCTGCTGTCGCAAGCCCAGGTGCTGAACGTGCCATGAAGATGCAACGCCACCACCCCGCCACCGGATTCTCGCTCGTCGCCGTCCTGTTCCTGCTGGTGGTGCTGGCGGGGCTGGGGACGGTCATCGCCCAGCTGTCGACGACCCAGCACCTGGGGGCGCTCAATGCCCTGCAGGGGCAGCAGGCGCATTACGCGGCCCGCGCGGCCGGGGACTGGGCGCGTTATCGTTTGCTGGTCGCGGGAGAGGGCTGTGCGAGCCTCCTTGGCTCCAACCTGCAGGTCGAGGGCCTGACCGCCTCCATCAGTGCGTGCACGCAGGCGGCCGCGGATGAGGCCGGGCCGTCGACCATGTTCGGTCTTCAGGTGGATGTCATAGGCAATGCGGGGCGCATGGACGAGGTGTCCCGCTCGCTGCGCATGGAACTCTTCCGTTAAGGAGGTCGGGAATGAAATCGCTGCTGACGGTCTTGCTGGGGATTCTGCTGATGTCCTCGACCGCTTGGGCGGATCTGCTCTCGGTGCGGGTAAACCAGGACTCGGATGATGCCGAAGAGCGCCTGAGCGATGGGCGCGTGGATCGTGGTAGCAGCGATCTGGAGCTTGGTTATGACAGCTCGCTACAGCGCGTCGGCATCCGCTTCCAGGGCGTGACCATTCCGTCAGGTTCGACCATCAACAGCGCGTATATCCAGTTCACCGTCGACGAGACGGACGACAAGAGCACCCGCGTGGATGTCTATGGCGAGGCTGCGGACAATCCTGTGACTTATGGCGGCAATGATGGAAACATCGGTAGCCGGCCCAAGACCGCATCCTCGGTCACATGGACCATCCCGGACTGGGATAATACCGGGGAGCAGGGACCCGATCAGCGTACCCCGGATCTGAGCGACATCATCCGCGAAATCATCGCCCGCCCAGGTTGGACCGAGGGTGGGGCCATGGCCTTCGTGATCGAGCCGGGCAACAGTTGCCAGAACAGTAATTGCCAGCGCACGGCGGAAAGCCGTGATGGCTCTTCGAGCCGGGCGCCTTTGTTGGTGATCGATTACACCCCATCGACACAGGTCAGTATTTCCGACGCTTCGGTCGCCGAAGGAAATGGCGGCACGAGCGTCATCAGCCTCATGGTCAGTCTTTCCCGTGTCTCAAGCCAGCCGGTCAGCGTGCAGTACTCCACCGCCGATGCCGGGGCCACGGCGGGCAGCGACTATGTCACGATGAGCGGCGTCCTCACGATTCCCGCGGGACAGATATCGGCAACCATCGCGGTAACGGTGAACGGCGATACCGCTTATGAGCCGGATGAAGCATTCACCGTCTCGCTTTCGAATCCAGTCAATGGAACCTTGGGGGTAGCCACAATAGCTACCGTAACGATCACGAATGACGACCAGCCGGCCACCCTGGCCGATTACCACTTTGATGAATGCTCATGGAGCGGCGCAGCGGGAGAGGTCATCGACAGTTCGGCGGGAAACCATGCCACGGCCATGGGAGGCATAACCACAACGGGCACCACAGGCAATGGTCAGGCGATTAACCGCGTGGGTGTATTCAGCGGCAGCGGGCATGTTGCCGCACCCAGTCTCCATGACCACCTCAAGGGCACGTTCACCATCAGTTTCTGGGTGAACACGACACAGGCCGGGCACGATACGAACTGGCTAGCGCCCGGGATTGCTGGCGTAGAACAACACGGTGGCGTTGACGACATCTTTATTGGTTGGCTGGACTCGGCCGGTCGCATCGGCCTGAACGTGAAGAATGACTCGGCCTTCACGTCGACAACCCGAATCAACGATGGCCAGTGGCACCATGTGGCGCTCTCAAGGGAGGTGAATACCGGCGAGACGAAAATCTATGTCGATGGATCCCTCGAAAACATCCGGGTGCAGGGTGCGGGAACCATCGGCAATACGTTTTCCGATATCGGCCGAGTTATCAATACCAACGCTGCAATAAGCCCGCTCTATTTCACCGGCATGCTGGATGAAGTGCTGATCTTCGAGGCGATGCTGTCCGATGCGGATGTGGCGAAAATCCACAGCCATCAGCAGGCGCTCAATAACTGGGATGGTACGGTGCGCGCCCCGCTTGTTTGTTCGGTGCAAGTGCTCGGCTGCTCAGATCCCGTGAAGCATGTTGTGCCGAAGATGGAAGTCGCATCGATCAACATCATCGACACCTACACCAAGCCCACCCCAACGACCGTCAACTTCACCCAGAGCTTTGCCGCGCCGCCGCTGGTGTTCACCCTGCCAACCGTCGACGGCGCAAACTCGGCAGCCCACCGCATCCGCAACATCACCGCCAGCGGTTTCCAGATCATGACCGTGGAGCCGGATGGCGAAGATGGCGAGCACGTCGCCATGAGTCTGAACTTCCTCGCCATCGAGCCGGGGGTTTATGTCCTGCCCGACGGTCACAAGCTTGAAGCGTGCTACGTCGAAACCACGGCGGCCCAGCAGTCGCGCGGCTCGCATGACTGGGAAAGCGTGAGTTTCCTGTCGGGGTTCGGCGTGACGCCCGCCGTGCTCGGCCAGATTCAGACCATGCGCAATGAAACCGGCAACCTGCCGAGCGAGCCTTCCCGGCCGTGGCTCACGACAGCGATTACCGATGTCCACTCCGGGAGCATGAAAATGGCGCTCGAGCGTTCCGAGACCAGCGCGGGCACCATCACTCAGCCCGAGATCATCGCTTACCTGGCCTCGGAGCCGACCAACGGGCGTAACACGCTGCAGGCGGCGACCAAGGAGGTCGAATACGAAATCATCCGTTCAGGCGAGGTCATCAACGGATGGAATACCTGCCAGAGCATCTACTACTCGTCGCCGTGGACCAAGGCCGATGGCACGCGATTCAGGCCGATCCCGCTTGCGAGCATGAATACTCGCGAAGGTGATACGGGGACCGGCGGCGAAGACGACGGCGGCTGGTTCAGACGTTGCACCAATGATGACGGCAACGTCAACAACGCCTCCCAGCGTATCCGTCTGAGTGTGGACGAGATTCGCACCGGCTCCACCAACTACGACGGTAACCGCACCCACAACAAGGCCGAGCGGGCGGGCATTGTCGTTTTTTCCGACAACTTTGTGACGAATGCCGTCAATCTGCACCATTACGAGTTCGAGCATCCGGCCACCGGCCTGACCTGCGAGCCGGCCGAAATCACCCTGAAGGCTTGCCAGGATGCGGCGTGCAATACGCTCTACACAGGCAACGCCACGGTCGACCTCACCCCCGCGGGGGCGAACAGCGTGTGGAGCGGCCCCAATGTGCTGGCCAATCAGGTCGAGTTTTCCGGCGGTCAGGTGGCGCTCGAACTGTCCCAGACCGCCGCGGGGACCATCACCCTGGGCGCCAGCGGCACGCCGACGCCAGCCAGTGCCACCGTGTGCAAGAAGGACGGTGTGGTGGCCGACTGCAGGATGAGCTTCACGTCCGGCGGCTCGGTCTTCACCCTGACGCCCCCAACGGACGCCCTCGGCTGCAAGGCCGAGGACTGGACACTGACGGCGGAGTCCTGCGGCGGCACCAAGCTTGATGGCAGCAAGAACGTCCGGTTGTGGTTCGAGTACGTCGACCCGGCCGCGCCGGCGTCCCCGCTCGCGCCCAGTCTCAACGGCACGGACTTGCCCGCTGGCGACCCCGGAGCCGGCAACGGTGTGAATATCGGCTTCACGCAAGGCGTGGCCACCCTTCCCGGCATGCGTTACGCCGATGCGGGACGGCTCAGGATCAACGCCCGCTACGAGGGCAGTGCCGCCACCGGGGATGCGGGGGTGACATTGAATGGCAATGCCACCACGGTGTTCCGTCCCCTGGCCCTGTGGGTGGATGATCCAAGCGCCTCGTGCGCCGCGGCTGACGCGAGTTGCGCGGCTTTTCGGAAAACGGGCGCCCCGTTCAGCGTCGAGGTCAAGGCCGTGTGCTGGGACGCCGCGGACGATCTGGATGGCGACCGGATCGCGGACACCGGGACCAATCTGGCCAACAATGCGTTGATGCCCAATTTTGCCATGACGGGCGGTACGCTGGTTCCGGAGCTTGTGGCCCCCGTGGGCGGGGTCAGCGGCGCGCTGGTCGATGCCGCCGGGGCCCCCGGGAACGACGCCTTCGACGCCACGGCAGGCACCACCCTGGTCAGCGGGCTGCGGCTGGACGAGGTTGGCGTGTTCCGTTTCACCGCCAGTGGCAGCTATCTTGGCAAGACGATTGCCGTCGCACCGGGCACGGGGACGCCGATCGGTCGCTTCGTGCCCGATCACTTCGCCGTGGTCTCGTCGGCGCTGAGCTCGGCCTGCGGCCCGGGCGGCTTCAGCTACATGGGGCAGCCGTTCACGCTCGGCTTCACCGTGGAGCCGCGCAACCAGCGGGACAATGCCACCGCCAACTATGTGGACGGCTTTGCACGGGCCAGCGTCCAGCTCGTGGCCGAGAACAATGATGACGGCGTCGATCGGGCAAGCCGTCTGAGCGGTGCCACGGGAAGCTGGTCAGGGGGCACCTTCAGCCTGAACTCCACGACCGCCGCTCTTGCCCGCGCCGGATCGCCGGATGGACCGTTCAATGACCTCAGGCTTGGGATCACGCTGTCGGACAACGATGGCGGAACGAGCCCGCTCACCGGCCTGGACATGAACGCCTCGACGTCCGGAGACTGTGTCGCCGCGGACAACTGCACGGCCAAGGCCTTGAATGCGAGCGGCACGAAGCTGCGCTACGGGCGCCTGACGCTTGACCCCGCGCATGGCTCGGAACTGCTGCCCCTTTCGCTGAGTCTGCGCGCCGAGTACTTCAATGGCGCCGGCTGGGCGCCGAATACGCTGGATGTGTGCACGACTTACGCGGCCGCGGATGACAGCACGAAGGATGCCTACAGGCTGAGCTGTACCGATCCCTTGCCCGCCGATGGACTGGCGTGCGCGGCCCTGACGCCCTCGGGAAGTGGAACACTTCTGTCCGGGCTTGGGGCTGGCCTGACGCTCTCCGCGCCGGGCGTGCCGGGTCTTCTGCGGTATGACATGACAGCGCCGGCCTGGCTCGGCCCGACGCCTTCGGCGAACGTGAGCTTCGGCATCTATCGGGGCAATGACCGGGTCATCTACCAGCGCGAGGTGTGGCGCTGAGCGAGGGTGTGGAGGGGTACACGCGGTGCTTGTTTGCGTCGTCTGCTCAAGGATGGTCTGAATAAACCCAACGCATCGTCATTGCGAGCAAATCGGCAGCTTTTGGATCGGCACGTCGCTTCGCTCCTCGCGATGACGGGTTTTTCAGCGCTTCCTCGAGAAAAGGATTAGTCGTCTGACCACTGACCACTGCTCAAAGCGCCGGCAGTGGGGAGATGTCGGACGAGCTTGGGAGCGTATCGCTCTCCCGCGCCTCTGGCATCACCATCTCGCCACTGAAGTTCATCCGCCACTCCAGGTCGCGGCGCGAGTCGCACTGGTGTAGCGCCTCTTCCTTGCTGATCAGGCCCTGCTGGAGAAGATCGAACAGGGCCTGGTCGAAGGTCTGCATGCCGCTGACGCCGCCCTTGGCCATGACCGCGGGGATTTCGTCCACCCGGCCACGACGGATCAGGTCGCTGATATAGGGTGAGTTGATCATCACCTCGACCGCAGGCAGGCGCTTGCCGTTCACGCCGGTCACCAGGCGCTGGGAGATGATGGCCTTGAGGTTGAGGGAGAGATCCATCAGGGCCTGATCGCGTGCTTCGGGCGGGAAGAAGCGCAGGATGCGGTCCAGGGCCTGATAGCTGTTGGTGGAGTGGAGGGTGGACAGGCAGAGGTGGCCGGTGTCCGCGAAGGCGATGGCGTGGTTCATCGTTTCCTTGTCGCGGATCTCGCCGATCAGGATCACGTTCGGGGCTTCACGCATCGCTTCCTTCAGCGCGGCGGCGTAGGTATGGGTATCCACGCCGACTTCGCGCTGGTTGACGATGGATTTGCCATGCCGGAAGGCGAATTCCATCGGGTCCTCGATGGTCAGCACGTGGCCGGAGCGGCTTTTCGCCCGATGGTCGATCATCGCCGCCAGGGTCGAGGACTTGCCGGAGCCGGTGGCGCCCACGACCAGGACCAGGCCACGATCCTCCATGGCGAAGCCCTTGAGGTGCGCAGGAAGGCGCAGTTCCTCGAAGCTCGGGATGACTTCCTTGATGTGGCGGATGACCATGGCGGGTTCGCCGCGCTGGACGAACACGTTGACGCGGTAGCGCCCACGGCCCTCCAGGGACTTGGCGAGGTTGAGTTCCAGGTCGCGCTCGAAGCGGGCGATCTGCTCGGGGTCGAGCGCGGGGTAGATGATCTCCCGCACGCCGCCCGGCGGAAGGGGGACCTGGCCGATCGGACGCATCTCGCCCTCGATCTTGACCTGTGGCGGGGCGCCGACGGTGAAGAACAGGTCGGAGCCACCCTTTTCGGAGAGCAGCCTGAGATACGGTTCGAGTTGCAGGGTTATGCTGCTCATGGGCTCACCTCAGTCTCATGCCGCTGCCGGCCTCTTCCTCGTCGTCCTTGATGCTGATGCCGTCGGTCTCGCCGAGCAGGTCGCGGGTGCGGCCGCGCTTGCTGTGCAGCTTGATCGCGATGCGCAGATCGTTGATCGAGTCGGCATTGCGCAGGGCCTCTTCATAGCTGATCGACTCGTTCTCGTAGAGGTCGAAGAGGTGCTGGTCGAAGGTCTGCATGCCGTGCTCGCGCGAGCGCTTCATCAGGTCCTTCATTTCGTGCACCTTGCCCTGGAAGATCAGGTCGGACATCAGCGGGGTGTTGATCAACACCTCGACCGCCGGCACCCGGCCCTTGCCATCCTCGCGGCGGCACAGGCGCTGGGACACCACCGCCTTGAGGTTGAGCGAGAGGTCCATCAGCAGTTGCGGACGGCGCTCTTCCGGGAAGAAGTTGATGATCCGGTCCAAGGCCTGGTTGGTGTTGTTGGCGTGCAGGGTGGACAGGCAGAGGTGGCCGGTCTCGGCGAAGGCGATGCCGTGGTTCATCGTCTCGCGGTCGCGGATCTCGCCGATCAGGATCACGTCCGGCGCCTGGCGCAGGGTGTTCTTCAGGGCGATTTCGTAGTTGTCGGTATCCACACCCACCTCGCGCTGGGTCACCAG
>JBFLVP010000037.1:0-32578 GCA_040758395.1 Pseudomonadota bacterium | reverse complement strand
GCCAGCAGCGCCAACCGGCGCGCGGAAACCTCCCCTTCGCCAAGCTGAAGCACCAACGGTGCGGCAAAGGCCGACACCAGCTCGTTATGTACTTGGGGTGATAACGACATGCGAAATATACCTATCTATATCTTGCTTGCAAACATAAAGTTATCAGGTCCGCCAGTCGATGGGCGACTGACCCTGTTGCTCGAGGAAGGCGTTGATGCGCGAAAACGGCCGGCTGCCGAAGAAGCCGCGATGGGCGGACAGCGGCGAAGGATGCGGCGCCTCCAGCACCAGGTGCCGAGTGCGGTCGATGTGCGCGCCCTTCTGCTGCGCGGGCCGCCCCCACAGCACGAAGGCCAGCGGACGATCCTGCCCGTTGAGGACCTGCACCGCGCGGTCGGTGAAGCGCTCCCAGCCCTTGCCGTGATGGCTGGCGGAGAGGCCGCTCTCCACCGTCAGCACCGCGTTCAGCAGCAGCACGCCCTGGTCGGCCCAGGGGATGAGGCTGCCGCAGGTGTTGCGGATGCCGAGGTCGTCGTGCAATTCGGTGAAGATGTTCTGCAGCGACTTGGGCAAGGGCCGCACATCCGGCCGTACCGAGAAGCACAGACCATGCGCATGCCCCGGCGTGGGGTAAGGGTCCTGTCCCAGGATCACCACCCGTGCCTTGTCCAGCGGGGTGTGGTTGAAGGCATTGAACCACTCGTCCGGATTGGGATGGACCCGCTTGCCCGACTTCAGCTCGGCCGCCAGAAAGGCACGCAGCTGGACCATGTAGGGCTGCTCGAACTGGTCCGCCAAGGCAGCCTTCCAGGAGGATTCGAGCTTGATGCGTTCGGGATTCATGAGCCAGTCCGGGAGGGGCGTCGCTGGAGTGTGCGTCATTACAAGCGTGCCTTCAGCCGCGAGGCCGAAGGCCGTGGCGGGAAGCAATCCCTGTGACGGGGCAAGCCCGCGCTCCATGGATTGCCACGGGCCTGCGGCCCTCGCAATGAGGGTGCTTGTTCTTGCTCACGGCATCAACCGCTGGATAACCCAGCCATCCGGTGTGTGTGTGTATGTGAAACGGTCGTGCAGGCGGCTCTCGCGCCCCTGCCAGAACTCGTACACCTCCGGCACCAGGCGGTAACCGCCCCAGTCCGCATTGCGTGGCACGTCGCCGGCCGGGTACTGCCGTTCCAGTTCCTCGATGCGCGCCTCCAGCACCTCGCGGCTCTCCAGCGGCTGGCTCTGGTGCGAGGCCGCGGCGGCCAGGCGGCTGCCGAGCGGGCGCTGCTTGAAATAGGCCTCGTTGTCCGCCTCCGGGAGCGGCTCGATCCGCCCCTCGACCCGTACCTGACGGTCGTTCTCCGGCCAGTAGAAGGCGACCGAGGCGTGCGGATTGGCCGCGAGCTCCCGCCCCTTGCGGCTGCGCCCGTCGGTGTAGAAGCACAGGCCGCGCGCGTCGAAGTGCTTGAGCAGCACCCAGCGCACCGAGGGCCGCCCGTCCGGTGTGGCGGTGGCGAGAGCCATCGCGGTCACGTCGAAGTTGCCCGCCGCCTCGGCGTCTTTCAGCCAGCGCGCGAGCATCTCGGACGGCTCCGGCAGCAGGTCGGCGCGATGCAGCTCGCCGTGCAGGAACTCGCGACGGGTGCTGCGGTGGTCGATTTCGTGGTGGATACCGGTCATCTCGCCTCCGTGCCCAAGGGTTTAGGGCTTGCTGTTCGAAAGGCTATACTGCGGCCACTTTCCGACAGTTCGCAAGACGCAACGATGTCATCCACCTACGATCTCTCCACCTTCCAGGGCCTGATCCTCGCCCTGCAGGACTACTGGGCCCGCCAGGGCTGTGCCGTGCTTCAACCCCTGGACATGGAGGTCGGCGCCGGCACCTTCCACCCCTCCACCTTCCTGCGCGCCATCGGCCCGGAGCCCTGGAACGCGGCCTACGTGCAGCCCTCGCGCCGCCCGACCGATGGCCGCTACGGCGAGAATCCCAACCGCCTGCAGCACTACTACCAGTTCCAGGTGGTGATGAAACCCTCCCCGCTGGAGATCCAGGAGCTCTACCTCGGCTCCCTGCGCATGCTCGGCTTCGACCCTCTGACCCATGACATCCGCTTCGTCGAGGACAACTGGGAATCACCCACCCTCGGCGCCTGGGGCCTCGGCTGGGAGGTGTGGCTGAACGGCATGGAGGTGACCCAGTTCACCTACTTCCAGCAGGTCGGCGGCCTCGACTGCCGTCCGGTGACCGGCGAGATCACCTACGGCCTGGAGCGCCTGGCGATGTACATGCAGGGCGTGGAGAGCGTCTACGACCTGATCTGGGCCAGGACCCCGAACGGGGTCATCACCTACGGCGACGTCTACCACCAGAACGAGGTGGAGCAGTCCACCTACAACTTCCAGCATGCCGACGTGGATTTCCTGTTCGGCCTGTTCGACCAGTGCGAGAAGGAGGCCAAGCGCCTGATGGAACTGGGTCTGCCGCTGCCGGCCTACGAGCAGGTGCTCAAGGCCTCGCATACCTTCAACCTGCTCGACGCCCGCCGCGCCATCTCCGTGACCGAGCGCCAGCGCTTCATCCTGCGCGTGCGCGAACTGGCGCGCAGCGTGGCCGAGGCCTACTATGCCTCGCGCGAGCGGCTGGGCTTCCCGATGGTGGCCCGTTCCCAGGAGGCCGCCGTATGAGCACCCGCGACCTGCCCCGCGATCTGCTGATCGAAGTCGGCACCGAAGAGCTGCCGCCGAAGGCCCTGACCACCCTTGCCAACGCCCTGGCCGATGGCGTCGTCCGCCGTCTGCATGACGCCGGCCTGGCCCCGCAGGGCCACATCGTCTACGCCGCCCCGCGCCGTCTCGCCGTGCTGGTGCAGGGCGTGACCGAACGCCAGCCCGACCGCGAGGTCGAGCGCCGCGGCCCAGCCGTGAATGCCGCCTTCGACGCCGAAGGCAAGCCCAGCAAGGCGCTGGAAGGCTTCGCCCGCTCCTGCGGCGTGACCGTCGATGCACTCGAAGAGCTGACCACCGACAAGGGCGCATGGATGGTCTACCGCGCCCGGCAGCCCGGCCAGCCGGCGCAGGCGCTGATCCCGGACATGCTCGCCCAGGCGCTGGACGAGCTGCCCATCCCCAAGCGCATGCGCTGGGGCGCGGGCGAGGCCGCCTTCGTGCGCCCCGTGCACTGGATCGTGCTGCTGTTCGGCGATGAGGTCATCGACGCCGAGATCTACGGCGTGCGCACCGGCCGCCACACCCGCGGCCACCGCTTCCATCACCCCGAAGCCCTCCCCGTCCCCGCCCCCGGCGAGTACGCCGCGCTGCTGGAGGGTACCGGCCACGTGATCGTCGACTTCGCTTCCCGCCGCGCCATGATCCAGGCCCAGGTCGAGTCTGCTGGCTGCGACCTGCGCGGCGCCCCGGTGCTGGACGAGGACCTGCTCGACGAGGTCACCGCGCTGACCGAATGGCCGCGCGTGGTGACCGGAAACTTCGAGCCGCGCTTCCTCGAGGTGCCGAAGGAGGCCCTGATCTCCACCATGCAGGGCAACCAGCGCTACTTCCCGCTGCTGGACGACGCGGGTGAGCTGCTGCCGCACTTCATCACCGTCGCCAATATCGATAGCCGCGACCCCGCCGCCGTGCGCCTGGGCAACGAGCGCGTGATCCGTCCGCGCTTCTCCGACGCCGAGTTCTTCTGGAAGGAAGACCTCAAGCAGCCCCTGTCCGCGCACCTCGACAGCCTCAAGACCGTGGTGTTCCAGCAGAAGCTGGGCACCCAGTTCGACAAGACCGAGCGCGTCGTCCGACTGGCCCGCCACATCGCCGGCCTGATGGGTGCCGACATGGAGCGCGCGGGCCGCGCCGCCCTGCTCGCCAAGTGCGACCTGATGACCGGCATGGTCGGCGAGTTCCCCGAACTTCAGGGCATCATGGGCCGCTACCTCGCCCGTCACGATGGCGAAGCCGCCGATGTGGCGCAGGCGCTGGACGAGGTCTACATGCCCCGCCGCGCCGGCGACGAGCTGCCCGCCACCGCCGTCGGTCAGGCCCTCGCGCTGGCCGAGCGCCTCGACACCCTGGTCGGCATCTTCGCCATCGGCCAAGGCCCGACCGGCGCCAAGGACCCGTTCGCCCTGCGCCGCGCCGCGCTCGGCGTGCTGCGCATCCTGATCGAGCGGAATATCGACCTCGACCTGCACGCCTTGCTCGCCTACGCAGCAACACCGCTGGGAGCGGTGTTGGGCGCGGAGCGCCCCCCGCAGGGGCGAAGCCCAGGGACGGGCGGAGCCGCCGAGGGACTGCAGGACAAGGTGGATGCGAAGGCCGTGGTCGAAACTGTGTTCGAATTCATGCTCGATCGCATGCGCGCCTACGCGCTGGATCGCGGCATCCGCCACGACGTGTTCGACGCGGTGCTGGCCACCCGCCCGCCGCGCCCGCTCGACTTCGAGCGCCGCGCCCAGGCGGTCAACGACTTCCTCGCCCTGCCGCAGGCCGAGGCCCTGGCCGCCGCCAACAAGCGCATCGGCAACATCCTCAAGAAGGTGGACGGCGAGTTGCCAACCCGCATCGACGAGACTCGACTGGCCGAAGATGCCGAGCGCGAGCTGGCGGACCGCGTGCAGCAACTCGAGGCCGAACTCGCCCCGCTGTTCGCGGCGGGCGACTACACCGCCGCACTGGGCAAGCTCGCCCATTTGCGCGAGGCGGTGGACGCCTTCTTCGACAATGTGATGGTGATGGCCGAGGATCCGGTCCTCCGCGACAACCGCCTGGCCCTGCTGGGACGGATGCGCGCGCTGTTCCTCAAGGTGGCGGATATCTCCCTGCTCGGCGGCACGGCCTGACGGCCCGCCCGTGTCCTGGCGCCCCCCGCTTCGACCGCTCGGCCTGCTGGCGGCCCTGCTGGGCGCCGTCGCGCCCGGGCACGCCGCGAGCCTGCCCGGCGCCACGCTCGCGGACTTCAACGATGGCCGGCCACTGGTCAACCGCGTCATCCCCTGGTCGTCGCTGGTCGGCGCGCGCCCCGCGCTCAAGGTCGACCTGACCCGGGTGCCGCGTCGTGGACAGCGCGGCCTGGCCCTGCGCGTGCGCTACACCTTCCACAGCCTTCTGCAGGGCGAACAGGGCCTGGTCATCCGCCTGCCCGCCCAGGCACGGTTCGATGACTACGACCACCTCAGTCTCTGGGTGCGCGGCAATTCACAACATGGCTTCCCCGGCCAGTTGCGGGTGCGCTTCCTGCATGCGAAGGAGCAGCCCGCCGCGGTCCGCGAGGACGGCTTCATGGCCGTCGGCCTGGATGACACCTGGCGCCAGCTGCTGATCCCGCTGAATGCCATGAGTCGCACGGCCGAGGGTCAACAGCCCGTGGCGCTGAGCCTCAGCATCGCCCCGGACGCCACGCCGGACTGGGATGGCAGCTTCACCCTCGACGATATCGCCCTGGTGCGCACCGGCCACCGTGTCGGCGCGGGCGAGGATCGCGCGGTGTCGCCGGGCAAGAAGCTCTGGGAAATGGCGCGCGGCGGCGAGGAGGCCGCGCGCGGCGCCATCCGCGCCCGCGCCGTCGAGCTCCCGCCCGCCCCCCTGGTGCATCGCGAAAGCCTGCCGCTGGATGACCGCGAACTGCTCGAGCATGTGGCGCGCGACACCTGGCGCGGCCTCGACGGCCTGCGCGACCGCCCGAGCGGCCTGCCCTTCGACACCGTCACCGTCCACCCGCGCGGCGGTCCGCCCGAGGTGGGCGACTACACCAACGTCACCAACATCGGCCTCTATCTGATGTCGGTGGTCGCCGCGCGGGATCTCGGCCTGATCACGCCGAAACAGGCCGAGACCCGTCTCACCCGGGTGGTGAAGACCCTGGAGTCGCTGGAGACCTTCAAGGGCTTCTTCTACAACTACTACGACACCACCTCGCTGGAACGCACCAGCCACTTCATCTCCTTCGTCGACTCCTCTTGGCTGACGGCCGGCCTGATGGTCGCGAGGATGGCGGCGCCGGACCTCTACACCCGCATCACCCGCCTGCTGGAACGGGAGAACTATGGATTCTTCTACGACCCGATCGTCGGTCAGATGGCGCATGGCTACCACGTCCAGCGCGGGGCGCGCTCACCCAGCCACTACGGCCTGCTGTATTCCGAGCCGCGCCTCGGCAGCCTGATCGCCATCGGCCAGGGCGATGTGCCCGAGGGCCACTGGTTCAGCCTCGCCCGCACCTTCCCGACCGACTGGACCTGGCAGAGCATGATCCCGCAGGGCCGCGCCTCGCGCCCGATCCGCGGGCATGATGTGGTCGGCGGTTATTACAGCTGGCAGGGCATCCGCTACCTGCCGTCCTGGGGCGGCAGCATGTTCGAGGCCCTGATGCCGGGCCTGGTGCTGGACGGCCAGACCCACGCCCCGGCCAGCCTCGGCGCCAACGCGGAAGCCCATGTCGACGTACAGCGCCGCTATGCGCAGGAGGTGCTCAACCTGCCGGTCTGGGGCATGTCGCCCAGCGCGAACCCGGCCGGCGGCTATGGGGAATACGGCGTGCCGATCCTCGGCGTGAAGGGCTATTCGGAGACGGTCGTCACCCCGCACGCCTCCGGTCTCGCCGCCATGGTGCGGCCGGACGAGGCGGCTCGGAACCTGCGCCAGCTCGCCCAGCTCTACGCCCTCTACGGCCCGTTCGGGTTCTACGACGCGGTCGACCCGGCCAGCGGCGCGGTCGCCTACAAGTACCTGGCGCTCGATCAGGCTATGATGTTCCTCGGCATCGCCAACCACCTGCGTCCGCACCTGATCCAGCGCTATTTCGCCGCCGACCCGATCATCCGCCGCGTACTGCCCCTGCTGGGGGCGGAAAACTTCTTTCAGTAGGTCCCTCGCCATGGCCGACGTGGTCTTCGACAAGGTCAGCAAGTCCTACCCCGGCGCCACCGCGCCGGTGATCGACGGGCTGGACCTTGCGGTGGAAGACGGCGAGCTGCTGGTCATGGTCGGCCCCTCCGGCTGCGGCAAGTCGACCGTGCTGCGCATGCTGGCCGGGCTGGAGACGATCACCGGCGGCGAGCTGCGGATCGGCGGACGGCGGGTCAACGAGCTGGAGCCAAAGGCGCGCGACGTGGCCATGGTGTTCCAGGACTACGCCCTCTACCCGCACATGAGCGTGCGCGAGAACCTCGCCTTCCCGCTCAGGATGCGCCGCGTGCCCGCCGCCGAACAGGCGAAAAAGATCGCCTGGGCCGCGGAGATGCTGCACCTCGGCGAGCTGCTGGAACGCAAGCCCGCCCAGCTCTCCGGCGGACAGCGCCAGCGCGTCGCCATGGGCCGCGCGCTGGTGCGCGAGGCCGCCGTATTCCTGCTCGACGAGCCGCTCTCCAACCTGGACGCCAAGCTGCGCGTGCAGGTGCGCGCCGAGATCGCCGCCCTCCAGCGCAGCCTCGGCACCACCATGCTCTACGTCACCCATGACCAGACCGAGGCGATGACCCTCGGCCAGCGCGTCGCGGTGTTCAACCAGGGCCGCCTGAAGCAGGTCGCCGCGCCGCGCGAGCTGTACGAGCGCCCGGCCAATACCTTCGTCGCCGGCTTCATCGGCCAGCCGCCGATGAACCTGATTCCGGTCCGGGTCGAGGGCGGAAGGATCATGGTAGGAGCGGGCTTGCGCCAGCTGCGCGTCAGCTTGCTCGCGATTCGATCTCAGAAATCGCGAGCAAGCTCGCTCCTACAGAACGGTCCGGTCACCCTCGGCATCCGCCCCGAGGATCTCCGCCAGGCCGCACCGGACGAGGATGGGCTGACCGCTCACGCCGAACTGGTCGAGTTCCTCGGCCATGAGACCCTGCTGCACGCACGCCTCGAGGACGGCGACACCCTCCTGACCCTGCGCGCGCCGGGCCGCCTGGAAATCGATGCCGGGGCGACGGTGAGGCTGAGCGTGGCCGGCGAGGTCCACCTGTTCAGCGCCAGCGACGGCACCCGGCTCCAGGGCTGATGCCGCCCCCTTGTCCCCTCCGCCTGTTCCTCCTCACCCTGCCGGCCATCCTGGTGGCATCGCCCTCGTCCTGCTGGCGCCCCGGCGGGCGCCGTCGACCCAAGCCACGGACTGCTATAGTTTCGGGGCGGGGCGGCGCAAACCTTCAGCCATACGCCCCACGAAGGGGACGCCATGACATCCAGGAGCGAGAAGGGCGGCGGGGCCTTCCACGGCATCAAACTGCTTCTGTGCGAGAACCCCCTGCCGCCCATCGACGAGGCGATCGCCGCGGCGCAAGCCGAGGTGCCGCACAGCAATTACTACACCGAGGCCTATTCGGCCCCGCTGCGCCGCCTGCTCGCCGAGCAGCTCGGCGTGCCGGAGCGCCTGATCCATATCAATGCCGGCTCGGAACTGATCCTGCGCCAGCTGTTCGACCGCTTCGGCCAGCAGGTCCACCTGCTGACGCCCACCTACGTGCTGTTCCCCGAGATCGCCCGGCACTACACGGAGACGCGCCTGCCCCCCGCGCGGGACTTCGCCTTCGACCTCGCCGACCTCGTCATCCCGCCGGGCACGACCCTGGCGGTGATCGTCAACCCGAACAATCCCAACGGCGGCACCTTCGACATGTCACCGTTGCCGGAACTGCTGCGCCGTTACCCGGACACCCTGTTCCTCGTCGACGAGGCCTTCATCGGCCTGGCCGGGCAGACGGTCGTCCCCTGGGTGCCGGAGCACCCCAACCTGCTGGTCACCCGCACCCTGTCCAAGGCCCACAGTCTGGCCGGTTTCCGGGTCGGTTACGCGGTGCTGCCCGAGCGGATCGCCGACGACCTCAACGCGCACAATGACGCCTATCCGCTGGCCCGCCCGAGCGAGGCGGCGGCCATCGCGACCCTGCTGCACGAGGACCGCATCCAGGCCCGCCTGGCGGACCTGCGGACCTGGACCGAGGCCCTCGCCGGCGAGCTGCGTGCCCTCGGGGTGCGCACCTTCCCGACCCAGACCTACTTCTTCCTCGCCGACTTCGCCCCACACGATGCCGGCCACCTGGCCGAGGTCCTCAAGGCATGCGGCATCATGGTCAAGGCACTGAACGACCCTTCGCTCGGCACCGGCTTCATGCGCGTCACCACGGCCCTGCCGGAGGACAATGCACGCTTCGTCGCCACCCTGCGCACGCTGCTTGCCCCCTAGGGAAATGCTGAAAAAAAACCATCCCTGGATTTTTCAGCCCGGCCCACCGCGAAGTGAATTCGCGGTGGCCTCCGCGAGTCAAGGGCTTACACCCTTGTTCGCGTTGCGGGAAACGCTGAATTTTTCAGCGTTTCCCTCGCCGCATGCCCCAGCCTCAAGGAAACATCATGACGGACCGGGAGAGACCGCTGCCTGATGCCCTGTTCAAGGCCATCATCGATGCCCTGCCGGAGAGCGTTGCGATCATCGACGAACAGGGGCACATCCTCTACGTCAATGCGGCGTGGCTGGACTTCGGCCGCAAGAACGACCTGCATGCGCCCGACGCATGGCAGGCAATCAATTACCTGCAAGTCTGCCGCGCGGCCGCCGACCACGGCGAGCCTGATGGCGAGGTCGTCGCGGACGGGATACTCAGCATCCTCTGCGGCGAGTCGCCCGGCTTCTACTACGAGTATCCCTGCCACAGCCCTGACCAGAAACGCTGGTTCATGATGCGGGCTGTCCCGCTGCAATGGGCCGGCCAGCGTTATTGCATCATCTCGCACCACGACATCACCGAGCGGAAGCTGGCCGAGGAACGCGTCGAGACGCTGGCTTACCTCGACGGCCTCACCGGCATTCCCAACCGCCGCCATTTCGACGCCGTCCTCGCCCAGGAATGGCGGCGGGCGAGCAGGATGGGCACGCCGCTCGCCCTGATCATGGTCGATATCGATCACTTCAAGCAGTTCAACGACCGTTACGGCCATCAGGCCGGGGACGAGTGCCTGCGCCGGATCGGACGTACCCTGCATGGCCTCGTTCACCGGGCGGGCGACATGGCCGCCCGCTATGGCGGCGAGGAGTTCGCCCTGATCCTCGCCAATACCGAGTTGCCGCAGGCGTCCAAGATCGCGGAGGAGATCCGCGCTGCCATCCAGGCGCTCGGCATCCGCCATGAACATTCCCCCTTCGGCCAGACGGTGACGGTCAGCCTCGGCGCGGCCGTCGCCCACCCCCACAAGGGCGACCAGCCCTCCTGCCTGATCGAGATGGCCGACCAGGCCCTCTACGCCGCCAAGGAGGCCGGCAGGAACCAGGTGGCCATCTGCACGGCCTCGCCCATGGTTTCCGCAACAGATACGATGTGAGATATGAGCCTCCTTTGAGCGAAGACATCTTGAGCATCGCATTTCCCGCCGATTTCACCTGGGGCGTGGCCACCTCGGCCTACCAGATCGAGGGCTCGCCGCTGGCCGATGGCGCCGGGCCGAGCAACTGGCACCGCTTCGCCCATGAACCGGGCCGCATCCTGAACGGCGACCACGGCGACCTGGCCTGCGATCACTATCACCGCTGGCGCGAGGACGTCGCCCTGATCAAGCGCCTGGGCGTAGGCGCCTACCGCTTCAGCTTCAACTGGGCGCGCATCCAGCCGACTGGCCGGGGCGCGGTCAACGCGAAGGGGCTGGACTTCTACCGGCGGCTGGTCGATGAGCTGCTGGCAAGCGGCATCCGCCCCTTCGCCACCCTGCACCACTGGGACCTGCCGGCCGCTCTGGACGACGCGGGTGGCTGGCGGAACCGCGACACCGCGCACCGCTTCGCCGACTTCACCGAGATCATGACCCGCGCGCTGGACGGCCGGATCGAGGACTGGTGCACCTTCAACGAGCCCTGGGTGATCATGCACGCGGGTTATGTCGAGGGGGTGCACCCGCCCGGCCTGCGCCAGCTCGCGCACGTCCCGACGGTCGCCAACAACCTCCTGCATGCCCATGCCGCAGGCGTGCGCGCCTACCGCGCCAACGGCCGCCACCGCATCGGCCTGGTGGTCAACATCGAACCCAAGTACGCAGCCAGCGATTCCGCCGACGATGCCGCCGCGCGGGAGAGGGCCGAGAGCTACATGAACCGCCTGTTCATCGACCCGATTATCACCGGCGCATGGCCCGCGTCGCTGGTCGAAGCGATGGGCGAAGATGCCTGGCGCACGGTGCTGGAGGAATCCACCGCGCCGTTGCGCGAGAAAATCGACTGGCTGGGCCTGAACTACTACACCCGTGCCGTGGTGCGGCACCAGGACGGCGGTTTCCTGGACACGGCGGTCGTGCCAAAACCCGGCCTGCATACCGAGATGGGCTGGGAGGTCTACCCGCAAGGGCTGACCGACACACTGCTCTGGCTGAAGGAGCGGACCGGCGGCCTTCCCCTCTACGTCACCGAGAACGGCGCGGCCTTCGCCGACCCGCCCCTCATCGACGGCCGGGTGCGGGATGAGGCCCGCGTCCAGTACCTGCGCGACCACCTGCGCGCCGCCGCCGAAGCCATCGCCCAGGGCGTCAACCTGCGCGGCTACTTCGCCTGGTCGCTGCTGGACAACTTCGAGTGGCAGTTCGGCTATGCGAAGCGCTTCGGCCTGGTGCACGTCGCCCCGGCCACCCAGAAGCGCACGCCGAAGGACAGCGCGAAACTTTTCGCCGAGGTCGCGGCGACGAACGGTGAGTCTCTTGGCTAGCCTTGTCCCTCCTCATATCGTCATTGCGAGCGCTCTAGCCTTCAGCCGCGAGGCCAAAGGCCGTGGCGGGAAGCCATCCAGAGTGCACTCGATGTTCAGCGCGTCATGGATCGCCACGTCGCGTCGCTCCTTACGCGAAGCTGGCGCAAGCCCGCGATGACAGGATGCACCCATGGACTTCCTTGTTCATGCTTGAGCGGCTGAGGGCCTGGCGGAGGCAACGCATCCTCGCCCGTCACCCCATCGCGGAGACCGACTGGCGTGCCGCCGTCGAGGCGACACCTGTCCTGCAACGACTCTCCGCACCCGAGCATGCAGGACTGCGCGAGCTCGCCACCCTGTTCCTGCACCGCACGCCTTTCAGCCCGGCCGGCGGCATGACCCTGACGCCAGTGATGCTGGCGCGCATCGCCGCATTGGCCTGCCTGCCCGTGCTGCATCTGCCCGAGGACGCCCTGGACGACATCACCACGGTGATCGTCTACCCCGACGCCTTCGTGCCCGAAGTCGAAGAGATGGACGAGGCCGGCGTGGTGCATCGCCGCCGCGAGGTGCGTGGCGGCGAGTCCTGGGGACATGGGATCATCGTGCTGGCCTGGACGGACGTGGAAGCCTCAGGACAAGGCGCGGGCTACAACGTCGTCATCCATGAGGTCGCGCATGTATTGGACCGGGGCAATGGCATCACCAACGGCTTCCCGCCGCTGCCGCGCGACATGCGCGCGGAGGAGTGGACAGCCGCCTTCAGTGCGGCCTTCGATGACCTGAACCACCGCCTTGATCGGCGCGAGCACACCCCCATCGACCCGTATGCCGCCGAGGCTCCGGAAGAGTTTTTCGCGGTCACGAGCGAGCTGTATTTCGAACAGCCCGAAACCCTGCGCTCCGCCTATCCAGCCGTGTTCGCACAGTTGGCCGGCTATTACGCCGGTGGGCTCAGCGCCCCTGCTGCATCAGGCCCTTGAGCATCTGCTGCATCTGCGGATCATTCAGGTTGGGCAGGCCATTCGGCAGCCCCGGCAGGGCCATGGCCCCCGGCTTCTTCGGTAGCACGAAAAGGTCGGCGGAAAGTGCGGACTCATCCACGCGCATCAGGCGCATGCCGCCGCTCTGGGGCTCGGTCGAACTCAGGATGCCCTTGTCGCGCAGCAGGGGGGAATCACGCAGCTGGCGGTAGGCCGCCGAGGCCTGCTGATCGCCGAAGGCGCGCTCCATGCGGTCGCCCAGCCGCTCCATCGCCCGCCCCAGCAGGCGTGCGCGCGCATCGCCGGACAGGACGGCCTCCCCCGCATGCTGCCCGGCCGTCCAGCGATACACCTCCCCCCTGATACCAGCCAGCGTCGAGGTTCGTCCGGCGGCCTCGATCTTCGGCGTCTGGCTGATCGCCTGCTTGGCCCCAGGCTTCATCAATGCGCCAGCCACCGCGCCCATCATGTCCATGTCCATCACCTCCCCATGCGGGGTAAGCATGTAGCTCTTGTCGCCCAGCAGCAGGGTCGAGGCTGATTCATTCGCGGTGCGGCCCTGCATGTCATAGCGGATATGCTGTTCATCCTTCATCCGGATGGTGAGCGTGCCAGCATCCTGCTGTTGCTTGTCCAGCAACTGGTAGACACCGGTGATGTCCGCATGCGCCATGAAGGGGAAGGTGAACAGCGCGACGAGGGCGAGACGTTTCATGGTTCGTGCTCCGAACAGGCATGGAAGGGGTTAAGCTGGAGACAAGCATAGCGCCGGAAAGTGCCACTCCCCGAGGATGCCGCCCATCCATGGGCAGCCCCCCCTGCGGGCTTGCCTTCCGAAACTCCCGATTTGTTCCAGACACATCGGTCTGGCGGCTTCGCCTGACATCGTGCCGACATGTGTGGACAGCATCATTCGGTCCGTCAAAGAATGCCTTCGGCCAGGCTGCTTGCCTGTACAATCAGCGCATTCTGGCGCGTGTTCATCCGGCGCGCCCAGACCTCGCATCTTCGACCTGTTTCATGCTTCAAGGGGCGCCCATGAGATTCCGCTTCCCCATCGTCATCATCGACGAAGACTTCCGTTCCGAGAACGCCAGCGGATTCGGCATCCGCGCCCTGGCCAAGGCCATCGAGGACGAGGGCGTCGAGGTGGTCGGCGTCACCAGCTACGGCGATCTGTCCACCTTCGCCCAGCAGCAGAGCCGCGCCTCCGCCTTCATCCTCTCGATCGACGACGAGGAGTTCAACTCTGGCGTTCCCGAGGAAGAACTGCACGTGGTGCGCCAGTTGCGCGCCTTCGTCGAGGAGATCCGTTTCCGCAACGCGGACATCCCCATCTTCCTGTACGGCGAAACGCGCACCTCCAGCCACATCCCGAACGATGTACTGAAGGAGCTGCACGGCTTCATCCACATGTTCGAGGACACCCCGGAGTTCGTCGCGCGCCACATCATCCGTGAGTCCAAGGCCTACCTCGACACCCTCGCGCCGCCCTTCTTCCGTGCCCTGACCGGCTACGCGGCCGACGGTTCCTACTCCTGGCACTGCCCCGGCCACTCCGGTGGCGTGGCCTTCCTGAAGAGCCCGGTCGGCCAGATGTTCCACCAGTTCTTCGGCGAGAACCTGCTGCGCGCCGACGTGTGCAACGCGGTCGAGGAACTCGGCCAGCTGCTCGACCACACCGGCCCGGTGGCGGCCTCCGAGCGCAACGCCGCGCGCATCTTCCACGCCGACCACCTGTACTTCGTCACCAACGGCACCAGCACCTCCAACAAGATGGTCTGGCACAGTGTGGTGGCGCCCGGCGACATCGTGGTGGTGGACCGCAACTGTCACAAGTCGATTTTGCACGCGATCATCATGACCGGCGCGATCCCGGTCTTCCTCACACCGACCCGCAACCACTTCGGCATCATCGGCCCCATCCCGCTGGAGGAGTTCAAGCCGGAGAACATCCAGAAGAAGATCGAGGCCCACCCCTTCGCACGCCACGCGGCCAGCAAGAAGCCGCGCATCCTCACCATCACCCAGTCCACCTACGACGGCGTGGTGTACAACGTCGAGGACATCAAGGCGTTGCTGGATGGCGAGATCGAGACCCTGCACTTCGACGAGGCCTGGCTGCCGCACGCGGCCTTCCATGAGTTCTATGGCGACTACCACGCCATCGGCGAGGGCCGCCCGCGCTGCCGCGATTCGTTGGTGTTCTCCACCCAGTCCACCCACAAGCTGCTTGCCGGCCTGTCGCAGGCCTCCCAGATCCTGGTGCAGGATTGCGAGAACCAGAAGTTCGACCGTGACGTGTTCAACGAGTCCTACCTGATGCACTCCTCCACCTCGCCGCAGTACGCGATCATCGCCTCCTGCGACGTAGCGGCAGCGATGATGGAACCGCCGGGCGGCACCGCCCTGGTCGATGAGTCCCTGACGGAAGCGCTGAACTTCCGTCGCGCCATGCGCAAGGTCGACGCCGAGTGGGGCGCTGGCTGGTGGTTCAAGGTCTGGGGCCCGGATACGCTTCCCGCGGAAGGCATCGGCGGCCGTGACGACTGGATGGTCAAGAAGGGCGACCGCTGGCATGGCTTCGGCCCGTTGGCCGAAGGCTTCAACATGCTCGACCCGATCAAGGCCACCATCATTACCCCAGGTCTGGATGTCGATGGCGACTTTGCCGAGTGGGGTATCCCCGCGGGCATCGTCAACAAGTATCTGGCCGAGCACGGTGTGGTGGTCGAGAAGACCGGTCTCTACAGCTTCTTCATCATGTTCACCATCGGCATCACCAAGGGTCGCTGGAACACGCTGGTGACCGCGCTTCAGCAGTTCAAGGACGATTACGACAAGAACCAGCCGCTGTGGCGCATCCTGCCCGAGTTCATCGCCAAGCATCCGGTCTACGAGCGGATGGGCCTGAAGGACCTGTGCGACAAGCTGCACGGCATGTACAAGCAGTACGACGTGGCGCGCCTGACCACCGAGATGTACCTGTCCGACATGGTTCCTGCCATGCGCCCGGCCGATGCATGGGCCAAGATGGCGCACCGCGCGATCGAGCGCGTGCCCATCGACGAACTGGAAGGCCGCATTACCGCCAGCCTGGTCACCCCCTATCCCCCGGGCATCCCCCTGCTGATCCCGGGCGAGCGCTTCAACAAGACGATCGTGGACTACCTGAAGTTCGCCCGTGAGTTCAACAAGCATTTCCCGGGCTTCGAGACTGACATCCATGGTCTGGTCGCGGAAGAGGTCGACGGCAAGATCATCTATCACATCGACTGTGTGAAGGACTGATGCATGGGGGGCACTGCCCCCCATGCACCACGCCACGGCAAACCGCAGGCAATAAAAAAGGAGGCTCGGCCTCCTTTTTTGTTTGTCGTCGAACCCGAATTACTGGGAGATGTTGGTACGCGTACCGCGCATCTCGCGAATCCAGCGCAGGCGCTCGGCGCCTTCGATCAGCTCGCTCTGCAAGCGGAAGTAATCCACCTCGGCGCCTTCGGCGATGGCGCCCTTGCTTTCCAGGGCGCTCAGGCGAGCCTCCTCGGCGGCAAGTTCGACCGCACGCGCGTCCTCCTCACGGAGGGCGCTGTCCGCCAGGATGGTGATCCTGAGGGGTTGCACCTCGATCACACCGCCCGAGACGAAGTAGTGGCTGGTGTTGCCCTGATCGTCGGTCACGCGGACTTCACCCGGCTTGAGCGTCGCCAGCAGCTGGGTGTGACGCGGAGTGATGCCAAGTTCGCCCATCGTGGTGGGGGCGACCACGAAGGTCGCCTGGCCACTGCTGAAGATGGGCTTGTCGGCGCTCACGATATCCACATGGATAGTCATGGCCATGACAGCCTCCTAATTACTTGGCCGCGATCTTGGCGGCCTTTTCAACCGCTTCGTCGATACCGCCAACCATGTAGAACGCCTGCTCGGGCAGGTGATCGTATTCGCCTTCCAGCAGGCCCTTGAAGCCACGCAGGGTTTCCTTCAGGCCGACGAAACGACCCGGAGCACCGGTGAACACCTCGGCCACGAAGAACGGCTGCGACATGAAGCGCTGGATCTTGCGCGCACGGGCCACGACCAGCTTGTCATCTTCGGACAGTTCGTCCATGCCCAGGATCGCGATGATGTCCTTCAGCTCCTTGTAGCGCTGCAGGGTCTTCTGCACGCCGCGGGCGATCTTGTAGTGCTCGTCGCCGACAACCTGCGGGTCCAGCTGACGGCTGGTGGAGTCCAGCGGATCGATCGCCGGGTAGATACCCAGGGCGGCGATGTCACGGGACAGAACCACGGTCGCGTCCAGGTGCGAGAAGGTGGTGGCCGGAGACGGGTCGGTCAGGTCGTCCGCGGGAACGTACACGGCCTGCACGGAGGTGATGGAGCCGGTCTTGGTGGAGGTGATGCGCTCCTGCAGGACGCCCATCTCTTCCGCCAGGGTCGGCTGGTAACCCACCGCGGACGGCATGCGGCCGAGCAGCGCGGATACTTCGGTACCGGCCAGGGTGTAACGGTAGATGTTGTCGATGAACATCAGCACGTCACGACCTTCGTCGCGGAAGTACTCGGCCATGGTCAGACCGGTCAGCGCGACGCGCAGACGGTTGCCGGGCGGCTCGTTCATCTGGCCATAAACCAGGGCGACCTTGTCCAGTACGCCGCCTTCGCTCATCTCGTGATAGAAGTCGTTGCCCTCACGGGTACGCTCGCCCACGCCGGCGAAGACGGAATAGCCGCTGTGCTCGACCGCGATGTTGCGGATCAGCTCCATCATGTTCACGGTCTTGCCCACGCCGGCGCCTCCGAACAGGCCGACCTTGCCGCCCTTGGCGAACGGAACCAGCAGGTCGATGACCTTGATGCCGGTTTCGAGCAGCGCGGTGCTGGCAGCCTGCTCGTCGAATGCCGGCGGCTTGCGGTGGATGACGTTGCGCTCTTCGGTGGCGATCGGACCGGCATGGTCGATCGGCTCGCCGAGCACGTCCATGATGCGGCCCAGGGTGGCCTTGCCGACCGGAACGGCAATCGCCGAGCCGGTGTTGGTCACGGCCAGCCCGCGACGCAGGCCTTCGGAGGCGCCGAGGGCGATGGTGCGAACCACGCCGTCGCCGATCTGCTGCTGCACTTCCAGGGTCAGACCAGTGCTGTCGACCTTGAGGGCATCGTAGACCTTCGGAACGGCATCGCGCGGGAACTCCACGTCGATGACCGCACCGATGATTTCGAGAATCTTGCCAGAACTCATTATTAGTTCCTCATCAATACGTAAGAATTCAAGCCTTAGCCGACCGCGGCCGCGCCACCGACGATTTCCGCAATTTCTTGCGTGATCGCGGCCTGACGAGCCTTGTTGTACTTCAGCTTCAGGTCGCGAATCATGCCGCCTGCGTTGTCGGAGGCGTTTTTCATGGCGATACGGCGTGCGGACATTTCACAGGCGACGTTCTCGATGGTCGCCTGATGCACGCTGGCAGCGACGTAGCGCTTGAGCAGCAGATCCAGAACGTCCTTCGACTCGGGCTCGTAAATGTAGTCCCAGCGATGCTGCAGCTCGGCGAGGTCCACCGGCATCAGCGGGAGCACCCGCTCGATTTCCGGCTTCTGGGTCATGCTGTTGACGAAACGGTTGCGTGCCACCCAGATCTCGTCCAGGGTGCCCGCCTCGAAGGCGTCGAGCATGATCTTGACCGCGCCCTGGACCTTCACGAACTTCGGCCGATCGCCGAGGCCCGTGATTTCGGACACCGGGTTGAAGGCGCCGCGCTTGACGAACGCCACACCCTTGCTGCCGATGGCGCAGACGTCGATTTCGATGTTCGCGTCTGCCCAGCCCTTCATCTTGGCGATGGCCTGCCTGAACAGGTTAACGTTCAGGCCGCCACACAGACCACGGTCCGTGGTCACCAGGATGACCCCGACACGCTTCACCGGACGCTCCACCATGAACGGGTGGCGGTATTCCGGATGGGCGTTGCTGAGGTTGGCGATCACACCCTTGATCTTGTCCAGATAAGGGCGGGTCGCCTCCATGTTGTCCTGGGCCTTGCGCATCTTGCTCGCCGCAACCATTTCCATGGCCTTGGTGATCTTACGCGTGTTTTGAACGCTCTTGATCTGCGTACGGATTTCTTTAGCGCCGGCCATAACGGATGCCTCTCTTACCAGACACCGTTGGCTTTGAAGGCCTCGAGGGTCTTCTTCAGGCCAGCGGTGATGTCGTCGTTGAGGTTACCGTTATTGCCGATCGCATCCATCATCTCCTTGGCGTTGCTGTGCGCGTAGGCGTGCAGCGCGGCTTCGAAGGAACCGATTTTCTCGACCGGAACGTCATCCAGATAGCCTTCGTTGGCGGCGAACAGCGACAGGGCCATTTCACCAACAGACAGCGGCTTGTACTGGTTCTGCTTCATCAGCTCGGTGACGCGCTTGCCGCGCTCCAGCTGACGACGGGTCGCCTCATCCAGGTCGGAAGCGAACTGCGAGAACGCAGCCAGTTCACGGTACTGGGCGAGGTCGGTACGGATACCGCCGGAGAACTTCTTGATGATCTTGGTCTGCGCGGCACCACCCACACGGGATACGGAGATACCCGGGTTGATCGCAGGGCGAATGCCGGCGTTGAACAAGTCGGTTTCCAGGAAGATCTGACCGTCGGTGATGGAAATCACGTTGGTCGGAACGAACGCGGAAACGTCGCCGCCCTGGGTTTCGATGATCGGCAGCGCGGTCAGGGAACCGGTCTGGCCCTTCACTTCACCGTTGGTGAACTTCTCGACATAGTCGGCATTCACGCGGGAGGCGCGCTCCAGCAGACGGCTGTGGAGGTAGAACACATCACCCGGATAGGCTTCGCGGCCGGGCGGACGGCGCAGGAGCAGGGAGATCTGACGGTAGGCCCAAGCCTGCTTGGTCAGGTCATCGTATACGATCAGGGCGTCCATACCCCGGTCACGGAAGTATTCGCCCATGCTGCAGCCGGAGTAGGCGGCCAGGTACTGCATGGAAGCCGGGTCGGAGGCGCCGGCAGCGACCACGATGGTGTACTCCATCGCACCATGCTCTTCGAGCTTGCGCACGATGTTGGAGATCGTGGAGGCCTTCTGGCCGATGGCGACGTAGACGCAGTAAACGCCCTTGCCTTTCTGGTTGATGATCGTGTCGATGGCGACAGCGGTCTTGCCGGTCTGGCGGTCACCGATGATCAGCTCACGCTGGCCACGACCGATGGGCACCATGGCGTCCAGCGCCTTGATACCGGTCAGCAGCGGCTGGTCGACGGACTTACGATCGATCACGCCCGGGGCGATGACTTCGATCGGCGCGGTCAGGGTCGCGCCCAGCTCGCCCTTGCCATCCACCGGACGGCCCAGGGTGTCGACCACGCGGCCAAGCAGTTCCTTGCCGATGGGCACTTCGAGGATGCGACCAGTGCACTTGGCCTGGTCGCCTTCCTTCAGGTGGCCGTAGGCGCCCAGAACGATCGCACCGACGCTGTCGCTCTCGAGGTTCATGGCCACGCCGAATGTGTTGCCCGGAAACTCGATCATCTCACCCATCATGACGTCGGTGAGACCGTGAATACGCACGATACCGTCGCTTACGCTGACGATGGTGCCGACAGTGCGGGCATCCGCACCGACTTCGAAACTCTCAATCCGCTGTTTGATCAGGGAACTGATTTCAGAAGGATTAATCATGGATATAACTCCTTAGCGGACCACGGCATTTGCCAGGCCCTGCAGGCGACCCCGCATTGAACCGTCGATGACCAAGTCCCCGGCGTACACGATGGCGCCGCCGATCAGGGACTCATCAATTTCATTGGCCAGGGTGATGACCTTGCCCAGACGCTTGCCAAGCGCGGAGGCGAGCTGTGTCTGCTCGTCCGCGCTGAGCGGCTTGGCCGATACCACGCGCACGTCCATCCGGCCTTCTTCGGCCTGACGAAGAGCCTCGAACTCCACCGCGATGAGCGGCAGCAGGGCGAGGCGCGCGTTTTCCGCCAGCAGACGCACCAGGTTTTCACCTTCGGCGCTGAGGCGGCCTTGCGCGACGTTGAGCATGAGTTCGGCCAGCTTGTCGCGACTGATGGACGGAGAGGCGATCATGCGCCCCATGTCCGAATCAGCGGCGACAGCCGCCAGGAAGGCCAGCATCTCGGACCACTTGGCCTGCTGACCCTGCGCCTTGGCCACTTCAAAAGTGGCCTTGGCGTAGGCGCGGGCGGCTTTTGCGATCTCGGACATGGTGCCCCCTTAGACGCGGGCCACGAGGTCGGCAAGCGACGCTTCGTGTGCCTTGGCGTCCACTTCGCGCTTGAGGATGCGCTCGGCGCCGGTTACCGCCAGAACGGCAACCTGCTGAGCCAGCTCCTGCTTGGCGCGCTCGACTTCGCGGTCGATTTCGGCCTGCGCACCGGCGAGGATGCGGTCGGCTTCGGTCTTGGCGTTGTTGCGGGCTTCGTCAATGATCTCGTTGCTGCGGCTGTTGGCCTGGGCCAGCATCTCGGTCGCCTTTTCTTTGGCTTCCTTGATGATCTGGACCGCACGCTCCTCGGCCAGCTTAAGCTCGTGCTTGCCGCGCTCGGAAGCGGACAGACCGTCAGCGATGCGCTGACGACGTGCTTCCATCATGGCGGACAGCGGAGCCCACAGGAATTTATTCACCAGCCAGATCATGGCCACGAAGGCGATGATCTGGGCAAACAGGGTGACCGTAATGTTCACGGTTGCCTACCTCTCTTGGGACACGGGAAAGCCGCGTGCGCCTGCTGACGCACGCCAGGATTCACCGGGTCTTAGCCGCCGACAGCCTGGATAGCAGCCTGCAGGGCGCCGACGAACGGGTTGGCGAACAGGAACCACATGGCGAACGCCAGGATGATGAACGGGAAGGATTCCATCAGGCCCGCGAAGATGAACATGTTGGTCATCAGTTGCGGACGCATTTCCGGCTGGCGAGCGATGCCTTCCAGGGTCTTGGAGCAGATCAGGCCCCAGCCAATGGCAGAGCCCAGGCCAGCGGCGGCAAGGATCACGCCCACGCCCACAGCGGTGTAGGCATAAATCATCGCGATCATGTCAGCGTTCATCGTCGGTTCTCCTTACGGATTTTGTTTAAGGTGAAGGGTTGGAAAGGTGGTGGTCGTCAGCGACTCAATGCTCAACATCGGTGTGCGCCATGCCCAGGTAGACGATGGTCAGCACCATGAAGATGAAGGCCTGCAGTGTGATGACGAGGATGTGGAACAGCAACCAAGCCAGATCAAGCACGACCTGCAGCGGGAACCAGATCAGCAGCGCGGCGCCGATCGTCGCCGCGCCGGACAGCAGGGCGATGAGCAGGAACACCAGCTCGCCGGCGAACATGTTGCCGAAGAGACGGAGGCCGAGGCTGATGGGCTTGGCCAGTTCCTCGATGGCGGTCATCACGACGTTGACCGGCACCAGGAACTTGCCGAAGGGATGGAACAGGAACATCTTGATGTAGCCGCCGAGGCCCTTCACCTTGATGTTGTAGTAAACGGTCAGGAGGAACACGACACCGGCCATGGCCATGGTGGTATTGATGTCGGTGGTGGGCACGATCTTGAAGTATTCGATGCCGGCGCCATGCAGGATGGCGGGGATCAGGTCGACCGGGATCAGGTCCATGAAGTTCATCAGCCAGACCCAGACCAGCACGGTCAGTGCCATCGGGGCGATGAGGCTGGTGGCCTTGCCACCGAAGGAATCCTTGACCTGCTGGTCAACGAAGTCGAGCACGATCTCGACGAAGTTCTGGAAGCCGCTCGGGGCGCCGACCTGCAGGTTGCGACCCACGCGCATGGCGGCAAAAACGATCAGGGCCCCCAGCAAAATGCTGACGATCATGGTGTCGACGTTCAGGGTCCAGAAACCCTCGCCGACGGACCAGTTGGTCAGGTGGTGCTGAATGTACTGGACGGAACCGCCGCCCGAGTTCTCCGCTGCGCTCACGTTGTGCTCCCCAAATCAAATGCTTTTAGATGCTTTTAGAAAACTAGCGACGCGCGACAACAAGGAATCCCAGTTGCGCGAGCACGAATCCTGCGAACAGGGGCAACGCCGGCAGCTTCAACAACCCCATGCCCACGCCGAGCGCGACAATCAGGAGCAGGAAGCGCACCACCGCGCCCACGTACAAAACGAGCATGCTGTTTTTCGGGTCGGTGAGGGCCTTGTCTTCGGCCTTGCGCACTCCGCGCTTATGCAACCACGCCATCAGCATGCTGACGAGCCCACCGTATACCACGGCAAGCCCGTCGAGATAATGTCCGAGTATGCCCCACAGCAGCGCCAGCACTGCCGTGGCGATCATCTGCCCCAGCAACAGCCGGCGAGCAAGCCCCTCAACCCTGCTTCCGGCCGCCATCCAGCGCCCTCAGCAGTTGGTGGGCCTTCTGGAAGCCGCCGATCAGACCCAGAGCGCCGATGCCCAACATGAACCACGGGCGGGTATCAAGCCAGCCATCCACCAGGTAACCCAGCAGGAAACCGGCGACGACCATCGACACGAAGATATTCCCGGCGCCGATGAGCGGCAGGCCTGACACGGCATTTTTACTCATTTTGGGGAGTCTAACACCGTTTTCTTTTTACCCTCAACCTGTCGCTGCGAGGCAAAAAGGGGCTGCAGAACCTGCCACACATTCTCCAGCACGCGCCGCTGCCCCTCGGCATTCGGATGGATGCCATCCTCCTGATTGAGGGTGGGCTGCCCGGCCACGCCGTCCAACAGGAACGGCACCCTGAGCCCACCCGCCACGGGTTCAGCAAAAACCTCGGCGAACCGCCCCGCATAGACCGGGCCGTAGTTTGGTGGAATACGCATTCCCGCGAGGATGGGCGTCGCCCCGGCACGGATCACCGCCGTCTGCATGGCCTGCAGATTGGCCTCCAGGGCATCGAGCGAAAGCCCCCGCAAGCCATCGTTGGCGCCCAGTTCGATCAACACCCAGCGCGGCTGATGCTTTTGCAGCAGACCTGGCAGGCGCGCACGCCCCGAAGCGCTCGTCTCGCCGCTGATGCTGGCATTCACCACCCGCACCCTGATCTTCTGAGCCTCCAGACGGCGCTCCAGCAGGCCGGGCCAGGCCTGTTCGCGGCTCACGCCATAGCCCGCGCTCAGGCTATCCCCCACAATCAGAAGGACATCCTCCGCCCATGCCGGTGGCAGGATGCAGAGAACCACCAGCAGCAGCCACAATCTACCTACGGACAAACCCAACACGTCACGCCTCATGTCCATTCTTCTTCATACCGCCGGACTGGGAAAGACCGTCGTCACCGCCGACGGCCCGTTGCGCCTGCTCGAGGATATCAATATCGCGTTGCGCAGCGGGGAACGCGTTGCGCTGGTGGGAGCATCCGGCTCGGGCAAGACTACCCTGCTCAGCGTCCTTGCCGCGCTGGACACCCCGACCGAAGGCGAGGTCTGGCTCGACGGGCAGGCCATCACACCCCTGTCGGGGGACCAGCGCACCGCTCTGCGCGGCCGCATGATCGGCTTCGTTTTCCAGTCCTTCCAACTCCTGCCCGGACTCACCGCACAGGAAAACGTGGAGCTCCCCCTGCGCCTGGCCAGGCAACCCCATGCCGTCGAACGCGCCCGCAAACTGCTGGACGCGGTCGGCCTCGGCCACCGGCCCAACCACTACCCCGCCCAGCTTTCAGGCGGCGAGCAGCAGCGCGTGGCCATCGCCCGCGCCTTTGCCCTCGAGCCGCCGCTGCTGATGGCCGACGAGCCGACCGGGAACCTCGACCAGGCCACCGGGGCCCGCATCATTGATCTGCTGTTCGAACTCAACCGCGAGCGTGGCGCCACCCTATTGCTGGTGACCCACGACCCCGCGCTGGCCGGGCGCTGCGACCGCCTGCTGCGCCTCGACCAGGGCCGCTTATGCGCGGACTGAGCGCCATCCTCTGGTACGCGCGCCGGCAGCGCCAGGCCGCCTGGGGCATGATCGCGGCCCTGGCGACCGGGGTGGGCGCACTGGTCGCGGTGAGCAGCTTCGCCGAGCGGGTTGGCGCCGCCCTGCTCAGCGGCGCGGCCGAAGCGCTGGGTGGCGACCTGGTCATCGTCGCCGACCGCCCCGTCCCGGCGCACTTCCGCGACGAGGCGCAACGCCTGGGCCTGCGCACCAGCAGCACCACCAGCTTCCCGAGTATGGCGCTGGGCAACGGCCGCACCCGGCTGGTCGAAGTGAAGGCCGTGGATGAGCACTACCCCCTGCTCGGCGAGCTGCGGGCCAACGGCCGCCCCACCGAGGCGCCGGCCAGCGGGGAAGCCCTCATGGAAAGCGATGCGCTCGGCGCGCTCGACCTTCAACCCGGCGCACGCTTCGAACTGGGCCAACTGACCCTGACAACCACGGGCCGACTGGACGACGAGCCCGACCGCGCGCCCAGCGTATTCGCCATCGGCCCGCGCGTGATGATCGCCGCCGCCGACCTGCCCGCCAGCGGCCTGCTCGGCTTTGGCAGCCGCGCGAGCTACCGGCTCCATCTGGCGGGCGACGCCGACGCGCTGCGCGCGTTCGCCGATTACGCGAAACAGCACCCCCAGCGCGGATTGCGCCTGGAAGGGCTGGACGAGGCCCGCCCCGAACTGCGCGAGGCGCTCGACCGTGCCGAGGCCCTGCTGCGCATCAGCGGACTGCTGGCGCTGCTGCTGGCGGGTCTCGCGGTCGGCATCGGCATGCAGGACCGCCTGCGCCGTCAGCTCGACGCCACCGCCACACTGCGCGCGATCGGCGCCCCGGGTCGCTTCATCGCCCTCGGCGCCTTGCTCGCCCTGCTCCCCATCGCCGCCCTCGGCAGCCTGCTCGGGGTGGGACTGGGCTATGCTGCGCAGGCCCTCCTTCCCCCCCTGCTGCAGGGGCTGATCCCGACCGACCTGCCGCCACCGGGGCCACGCCCCGCCCTGTATGGACTACTCGCCGGACCGGTCATCACCCTGGCCTTCGCCCTGCCCGCCATCCTTCGCCTGCGCAGCACGCCGGTGCTGCGCATCCTGCGCCGCCACCTGGAACCACCCGCCTGGGGCTGGGCGACCTGGCTCGGACTGCTGGCCGGCGGCGGTTTGCTGGCCGGCCTCATCATCCTGCTGGCCGGGGCCACCCGTCTCACCGCCGCCGTTCTTGGAGGCAGCGTTGCACTCGGCCTCCTCCTGCTCGCACTCGCCGGCCTGCCGCTATGGCTGGCACGCCGGCGCTGGCTGCCGACCGGGTCCACCACCCTCGGCCGGCTGGCCCAGCCCGGCGGGCGCACCCACATCACCCTCGCCACCCTCGGCCTGGGCCTGATGGCGCTCACCCTCGCCTTCAGCCTGCGTCACGACCTGCTGGAAAGCTGGTCGGAGCGCCTGCCCGTGGACGCGCCGAACCGCTTCGTCATCAACCTGATGGCCGACCAGCGCGATCACTTCCGTTCGCTGCTCACGGATGCGGGCCTGGCCGCACCCGAACTGCAACCCATGATTCGCGGGCGCCTGCTCAGCATCGACGACCAGCCCATCAGCGAGCGCCCGCTTGCCGACCCACGCGCGCGCAACCTGGCCGAACGTGAATTCAACCTGTCGATGGCCGCGCGCCACCCCGCCGACAACCGCATCATCGCCGGCCGCGACTGGCACCCGGACGAGGCCGGTCAACCCTGGCTCTCGGTCGAAGAAGGTCTTGCCGAACGGCTGGGCATCGCCCTCGACAGCACGCTGGAGTTCGAGATCGCGGGCGAGCGCTGGCGCGGCACCGTGCTGAATCTGCGCCAGGTGCAGTGGGACAGCTTCAACGTGAATTTCTTCGTGACCACCACGCCCAGCGCGCTGGCGGGCTGGCCCGCCACCTGGATCACCAGCTTCCACCTGCCGGACCGCCAGGCCGGCCTGGTCGACCGGCTGGTCGCCGACCTGCCGAACATCACCATCATCGACACCCGTGCGGCACTGGCCCAGGTACGCGAGGTGCTCACCCGCATCGAACAGGCCGTCGGCCTGGTGCTCGGCTTCGTCCTGCTCAGCGCCTGGCTGGTGCTGTGGAACACCGCCGCCGGCACGGCCCGCACCCGTCGCCGCGAGACCGCGCTGCTCCGCACCCTGGGGGCATCGCGCGCCCTCTTGCGGCATCAGCTGCTCAGCGAATACGCCCTGCTCGGCCTGCTCGCCGGACTGCTGGCCGCGGGGGCCGCCAGTCTCGTCAGCGCCCTGCTCGGGCGACTGATCCTGGAGGACTGGCTATCCGTTTCGGCCTGGCCCTGGCTGCTCACCCCGCTGCTCGGCGCCAGCCTCAGCGCGGCCGCCGGCTGGCTCAGCCTGCGCGGCACGCTCGACACCCCGCCTGCCCAGGTCCTGCGCGAAGCCGAATAGGACCCGGCTCAGCCGGGACGCCACCTGGCTGCTATCGTTTTCAGGGGGTCAGTCTTCACGCCTTGATCCGCGCACGGTACTGGCCAGGCATGCTTGGGCATGCCGCCCTACCCTGAACGCAACCTGATGCCCTCAACCCTTTCTGGTTGCGGGATATGGGGAGGGAACGCATGAGCGAAATGCGCACCGACGACTACGCCGTCCAGGTGACCGAAGAAACCCTGGCCCAGCTGCAGGTGGACCTCGCGACCGGTCTCACGGCCAGCGAGGCTGAGACCCGCCTGCAGCGCCACGGCCCCAACGAAATCCCGGAACGTGAAGAAGTGCTCTGGCACCGCATTCTCAGGCGCTTCTGGGGGCCGATTCCCTGGATGATCGAGGTGGCGGCCATCCTCTCGGCCACCGTCGGCAAGTGGGATGACTTCGTCATCATCACCGTCATGCTGCTGATCAACGCCGGGCTGGACTTCTTTCAGGAGCATCGCGCCCTGAATGCGCTGAAGGCCCTGAAACAAGGCCTGAAGGCCGAGGTCATCGTGCTGCGCGATGGCAGGTTCCAGACCATCCCGACCCGCGAGCTGGTGCCCGGTGACATCATCAAGCTGCGCATCGGCAACGTCGTGCCCGCCGACGTGCAACTGCTGCGGGGCGATTACCTGTCGATCGACCAGTCGGCCCTGACCGGGGAATCGCTGCCGGTGAGCAAGAGGGCGCAGGATGTCGCCTACGCCAGCACGGTCGTCAAGCAGGGCGAGATGCTGGCGGTGGTGGTGAATACCGGCACCCGGACCAATTTTCACACCGTGGTGGCCCTGGTGGCCCGGGCCTCGACGGAGGCGCGCAGCCATTTCCAGAACATGGTCATCCGCATCGGCGACTTCCTGATGCTGATCACCATCGCCCTGGTGGTGCTGATCGTGATGGTGTCCCTGTTCCGTCACGAGTCCTTCCTGGAGATCGCCCGCTTCGCCCTGGTGCTCACCGTCGCCGCCATCCCCGTGGCCTTGCCGGCCGTCCTGTCGGTGACCATGGCGGTGGGGGCGGTGAACCTGGCGCGCCGCCAGGCCATCGTCTCCCGCCTCACCGCGATCGAGGAACTGGCCGGGGTGAGCGTGTTCTGCTCCGACAAGACCGGCACCCTGACCCGCAACGAAATGCAGGTGGCCGACCCTGTCGTCTTCGAGGGCCATGATGAGCGGGAGCTGTTTCTGCTGGCGGCACTCGCCTCCCGGGAGGAGAACCACGACCCCATCGAGCAGCCCATCTTTCAGTACCTCGACGAAAAACTGCCTGAAGTGGATTGGCGATCCTACAAGCAAATCGAATTCACCCCCTTCGATCCCATCCGCAAGCGGACGGAGGCGGACATTGCGAAGGGTGACGAGCGATTCCAGGCGATGAAGGGCGCGGCACAGGTGCTGCTGGGCATGACCCAGCTTCCCGACGCGCAGCTACGGGCCATCGGCCAGACCGTGGACGAACTGGCCGCCAAGGGGTATCGCACGCTCGCGGTGGGGCGCAAGCGTGGCGAGGCCCCGCTGGAGCTGATCGGCCTGATCCCTCTCTACGACCCGCCGCGCGACGATTCGAAGCAGGTCATCGAGGACATGCAGAGCTACGGCATTGAAGTGAAGATGATCACCGGCGACAACCTGGCCATTGCTCGCGAGATCGGTCAGCTGCTGGGCCTGAAGCAGAACACCCTGCGCGCCGCGCAGCTCTCCGGCGCGGCGTCCAGCGAATTGCTGGAGCTGGCCGAGGTGCTGTCGGCGGCCATCTATCAGCGCCTCAAAGCCGACGTCACCCTCAAGGAGGCCCGCCGGTTCGCCGCCGAAGTGATGAAGGCGGTCAAGGCCATGTATGACACCCGCCTGCTGGAGCGCGAGTTCATCCATACCCACGAATCGGCCATCATCGAGATGATCGAGTCGGTCAACATCTTTGCCGAGGTGGTGCCGGAGGACAAATACCGCATCGTCGACACCCTGCAGAAGGGCGGCCACATCGTGGCCATGACCGGCGACGGCGTCAACGATGCCCCGGCGCTGAAAAAGGCCGACTGCGGCATCGCTGTCGCCAACGCCACCGACGCGGCCCGGGCGGCGGCGGACATCATCCTGACCGCGCCGGGGCTGTCGGTCATCAACGAGGCGGTCAAGCAGGCGCGCATCACCTTCGAGCGGATGAAGAGCTATTCCATCTTCCGCATCACGGAAACCATCCGCATCATCCTGTTCATGACGCTCAGCATCGTGGTGTTCAATTTCTACCCGATCACCACGCTGATGATCATCCTGCTGGCCCTGCTCAACGACCTGCCCATCCTGGCCATCGCCTACGACCACACCAAGGTCAGCCGCACCCCGGTGCGCTGGAACATGCCCGAGCTGCTGATCGTCTCCAGCGTGCTCGGAATCATGGGCGTGATTTCATCCTTCCTGCTGTTCTTCCTGCTCAGGGAGGCCGGCCTTCCCGAACCCGTGATCCAGACGATGCTGTTCCTCAAGCTCATCGTGGCGGGCCACAGCACGCTCTACATCACCCGCACCGAGGGCTGGTTCTGGCAGCGCCCCTACCCGGCTCCGCTGCTGCTGGTCGCCACCTTCGGCACGGAGATCCTGGGCACCCTGATCGCGGTTTACGGTCTTTTCGTCACGCCCATCGGCTGGGAGCATGCCCTGTGGATGTGGGCCTATGCCCTCGCCTGGTTCGTGGTCAACGACGCCGTCAAGCTTTGGACCTTCCGGGTGCTGCGCACGCGCAGTAACCTTGGCCCCGCCCAGGCAGCGCTTGCGCCTGTCGCGGGCGTCCAAGGGTGAGTCAGCGCGGCACCGCGGCACCGCGGCACCGTGGTCCCGGCGCGAAGCGCAACCGCGCTTCCAACTGCTACTGTCATTTCGATGCGGGTGCTTGAGCACACCCGCCAGTCCGCCAACTCAAGCGTCGTATCTTCCGCCGCACGCGAGTCCGAACGGGGGCCTCACAATGCAAGTCGATCATTATCTCCCCCGCGCATTGCCGCCTGCCCTGCAAGAGCTGAGCACCCTCGCGCTGGATTTGCGCTGGAGCTGGCATCACGGCACGGATGCGCTATGGCGCACGGTCGACCCCGAACTGTGGGAGGCCACCGCCAATCCCTGGCTGATCCTCGAATCCGTTTCCGGCCAGCGTCTCGCCGAGCTGGCCGGCGACGAGGCCTTCCTCACGGCGCTGCGGCAGCAGATCGCCGCGCGCGACGAGCACTACCAGGCCGAAACCTGGTTCGCCTCCCGATATGCCGGCGTCTTCTCCGAGGAGGTCGCCTACTTCAGCATGGAATTCGGGCTCAGCGAGTCCCTGCCGATCTATTCCGGCGGACTCGGGGTGCTGGCTGGCGACTGCATGAAGACCGCCTGCGATCTCGGCGTCCCCATGATCGGCGTGGGACTGCTGTACCAGCAGGGCTATTTCCGCCAGGCCATCGACGCGCACGGCGAGCAGATCGAGTTCTTCCCCCTCAACGACCCGACCATGATGCCCGTGGTGCCGCTGCGGGATGACGCGGGCGAATGGGTGACCATCACCGTCGACCTGCCCGGCCGCCCCCTGCGCCTGCGCACCTGGCATGCCCAGGTGGGGCGCGAATCCCTGTTGCTGCTCGACAGCAATGACCTGCTCAACGCCCCGGGCGATCGCGGCATCACCAGCGAGCTCTACGGCGGCGGACCGGAGATGCGCCTGCAACAGGAGATCGTGCTGGGGATCGGCGGCTGGCGCCTGCTGGAAACACTCGGCCTGGACTGTCCGGTGTGCCATCTCAACGAGGGCCATGCGGCCCTTGCGATCCTCGAGCGCGCGCGCGCCTTCATGCAGCGCACCGGCCAACCCTTCGAGGTGGCCCTGCGGGCGACACGGGCGGGCAACCTGTTCACCACCCACACCCCCATCGAGGCCGGCTTCGATCGCTTCGCTCCGGACCTGTTCGCCCTGTATTTCCGCGACTATGCGGAAGGCCTGGGCGTGAGCCTGGAGGCACTGCTGGACCTTGGCCGCGCCCAGGCGGGTGAGGCGGGCGAACCGTTCAACATGGCCTATCTGGCGGTGCGGGGGTCAGGGGCGGTCAATGGCGTGAGCCGCCTGCATGGCGAGATCAGCCGGCGCATCTTCCAGCCCCTCTTTCCCCGCTGGCCCCGGCACGAGGTGCCCGTGGGCCATGTGACCAACGGCGTGCATGTGCCGAGCTGGGACTCGGCCGCGGCGGACGCACTGTGGACCGAGTCCTGCGGCAAGACGCGATGGCGCGGCGCGCTGGAAACGGTGGAGGAAGACTTGCGGCGACAGCCCGATGAGCGGCTATGGGAATTCCGCGCTGCGGGCCGTCAGCGGCTGGTGACCTACCTGCGGGAGCGGCTGGTGCGCCAGCACTGCGGACACGGAGCCACGCAGGAACTCATCCAGGAGTGCAGGGAATTGCTGGACCCCGATGCCCTGACCCTCGGCTTCGCCCGTCGCTTCACCGAGTACAAGCGCACCAACCTGCTCCTGCATGACCCGGCGCGACTGGTGCGGCTGCTTGGCAACCGCGACCGTCCGGTACAACTGGTGATCGCCGGCAAGGCCCACCCGCGCGACGGGGACGGCAAGCGCCAGCTGAAGCAATGGCAGGACTTCATCGCCCGACCCGAGGTGCAAGGCCAGGCGGTCTTCGTCGAGGACTACGACCTGGTCGTCGCCGGGCACCTCACCCAAGGGGTAGACCTATGGATCAACACACCCCGCCGCCCCTGGGAGGCCTGCGGCACCAGCGGCATGAAGGTCCTGGTCAACGGTGGCCTCAACCTCTCGGAACTGGACGGCTGGTGGGTGGAGGCCTTCGCGCCGGATCTGGGCTGGGCCCTGGGCGATGGCCGGGAGCACGAGGACATCGCCGCCTGGGATGCGCACGAGGCCGAACAACTCTACCGGCTGCTGGAGAGCGAGGTGATCCCGTGCTTCTACGGGCGCGACGAGAGCGGCCTGCCCAGGGCGTGGATCGCCCGCCTGCGCGAGAGCATGGCCCGGCTGACTACCCGTTACTCCAGCAACCGCATGCTGCGCGAATACGTCGAGGCCTATTACGTTCCCCTCAGGCAGGCGTACCTGCAGCGGAACGCGGAGACCGCCGCCGAACTGCAGGACTGGCACCGGAGTCTGTCCCAGCACTGGCATCGCCTGCATTTCGGCAACGTCAGCTCGACCGGGGTCGAGGGCGGGCATCGTTTCGAAGTCCAGGTGTACCTGGACGAACTGCCTCCCGAAGCGGTGAACGTGGAGCTGTACGCCGCCCCCACGACTGAGGATGGCGAACCGTTCTGCCAGCCCCTGGAACGCGGTGCCCCCCTCGCCGGCGCGAGCCATGCCTATCTCTATCAAGGCATCGTGCCCGCCAGCCGACCGGCCTCGGGCTACACGCCGCGCATCATTCCAGCCCGTGAGGGCGCGAGCGTGCCGCTCGAAGCCAATGACATCCTTTGGCACCACTAGGACTGGTCAGACGCAGCCCCGCAGGGCCCAAACCGCCAACAAAAACGAAAAAGGCCCGCCGAAGCGAGCCTAAGTCATTGAATTCCATGGTGG
>JBFLVP010000036.1:0-52048 GCA_040758395.1 Pseudomonadota bacterium | reverse complement strand
GCGCGGGGTGCAGAACATCGCGAGCGTAGCAGGGCCTACGTGAGCGATGTTCGGGGCCCCCGCAACGCCGCCGGGCGCGTCCAGGGGCAGCCGCAGTAGGTAAGGGGATATTTTCACAGGCTCTCAGGTTCAGCCCAGGATGCCATCCACCGCCTCGACCACGTCCCGCGCCAGTCTCGCCCCCGAGGGCAGGCGGTCCTCGTCACCCGGGTGATACTTGCCCGTCTGCACCAGCACACCTCGAAGCCCGACCTCGCAGGCACCACGGATGTCGCTTTCCACATCGTCGCCGATCATGCTCACCTCACCCGCCTCGAGGCCAAGACGCGCCACCGCGTGACCGAAGAACAACTCGCCGGGCTTGCCCATCTCCAGCGCCCTGACGCCGGAGGCCTCCTCCAGCAGGCGCACGAACGGCCCGGCATCGAGGAAGACCTCACCGCCCTCGCGGAAGTAACGGCTGCCCGACAGGGACAGCAACGGCACGCCCTCCAGCAACAAGCGGAAGGCGGCGTTCAAGGCCGCGTAACTGAAGCCATCCCCCGCATCCCCGACCACGACCGCGTCCGGATGGGCATCTGCGCCTTGAGCGAGACATTCCTCGAAATCGGGCCGCAGGCCAGGATGAATCAGCAGGAATGGCATCCGCCCGGAGATGCTCAGCCAATCGCACGCCATGGTGGCGGGGGTCAGAAGCTGCTCGCTGGTGACGGCCAACCCGGCATGATCGAGCCGGCGCAGCAGATCGGCGCGACAGGTGCGCGTGGTATTGGTCAGCAGCAGGAAAGGGATACCGGCGTCCCGCAAGCGTTGCAGCGCTTCAGCCGCACCCGGCATGGGGCGCTCACCATCCAGCAGGACGCCACCGATATCGAGAATAACCCCTGTTTTCCGCATCTCTGGCCACCCCATATCCTTTGTTACCCTGCTCTTGAAGTGTAACCCCGGGGCTGACCAAGGGCCGCTATCTTTGGTTACGGGTCCATTAAGCACAATTATTTTGAGGAATAAACAAATCGTGCCAATCTCGCAAGCAGATTCAATCAGTGCATCGAATCAATGAGCGTCGAAGATGGATGGACGCCCGTGAATGGACGAACCCACGAGGCATAGATGGAAGCCATGCGAATTGCCCTGCCCCCCGCCTGGCGGAGACAACTTGTCGCCAATCTCGCGCACCCTCCGGCCAATCCGATCGCCCTGGCCCTGTACACCCTCGTGGCGGCGCTACTCACGTTCACGCCCTTGATGGGCATGAATGCCCTGCTTCACACGGAGCTGGACCAGGAAGCCTATGTCGCCACCCATACCTTGCTGGAGACCATCAATACCGCCCTGGCGCTGATGGTCTTCATGCTGGCATGGAGCGCGCGCCACGGCGAGATCAAGCTTCACTTCAAGATCACCGGGCTGCTTTTCGCCGGCATCGCCATTCTCAACACGGCCCATTTGCTCACCTTTCCGGGAATGCCCGGAGTGGACCCGCAGGTCGGCATGCAACGCACACTCACGTTCGGGATGGCCTTCCAGTTCATGATCGTGGCGGCCTTGCTGAGTTCGGCCTGGCTATCCGGCCATGAGTGCGTGGATAGGCCCCGCCCCGTCATCCTCACACTTGGCGCTGGCCTGTTCCTCGCCGCGAGCATTCTCTGGATCGAATTCTATCGCCCCCTCTGGATGCCGGTATGGTGGTCTTCCGAGGGGGGGCTGACGAATACCAAGCGCTCGCTCGAGATCGCCATTGCCGCAGCCTATCTGTTCATCGCCTTCCTCCTCGGCAAACGGGCCACGCGCTATGCGGGAAGCCACGAACACCGTTCCTACGTCATGCTTCTCTGGGCATCGCTTGCCATGGGGGCGAGCGGCTTCGCCTTCACCGCATATGGCAGCAGCAACGAGCTTGTCGCCCTGCTCGGACACCTCTATCGGGGTCTGGGTTTCCTGCTGATCTATTACGCCCTGTTCGAAAAAGGCGTGCACCTGCCCTATCTGCGCCTGGCGCAATCCGAGCGCCGGCTGGAGGAAAGCCGAGAGCGTTACAAGACCCTGTTCCAAAGCACGCCGGACGGCGTCTTGCTGGTCGACCGCGGGGGTGTGATCCGCAATGCCAACCCGTCCCTGTTGAACATGTTCGGGCATACCCGCGAAAGCCTGATCGGCCATAGCGTGGACGAATTGCTCCCGCACCGCCTCAAGAAAGCGCATGCCGCACTCAGACATGGCTACACCAGCAGCTCGCCGCTCCGCCCCCGCGAGATGGGACAGGGGCTCGACCTCATGGCCATGCGCAGGGATGGCACCGAATTCCCGGTCGAAGTCGCGCTGGTTCCGCTCGAGGAGTACGCCAACAAGGACATCACCATCATGTGCATCGTGCGTGATGTCACCGAACGCAAGAAGCTCGAGCTGCGCCTTTTGCACGATGCCACGCACGATGCCCTGACCGGCCTGCCCAACCGCGCCCTCTTTGTCGACCGACTGCAGGAGGCCAAGGCCCGCGCCGAGCGTGATGGCGGGCTGGTGGCCGTGATGTTCCTTGACCTGGATCACTTCAAGAAGGTGAACGACAGCCTTGGCCATGCCGAAGGCGATCGCCTGCTCAAACAGGCCGCGCAAAGGTTGAGGGAGACGCTGGGGGCCGATGACATCGTCGCCCGCGTGGGCGGTGACGAGTTCACCATCCTCTTGCAGGATCTCGTCAACAGCACGGCTGCCGCGAAGATTGCCGAGAAGGTCATCAGGACCCTGACCAGCCCCTTCCGCCTGGGCGGACGGGAGGTCTTCGTCGGCGCCAGCATTGGCATCACCTTTTTCCCGGACGATGCAAGCGATACCGAGGATCTTTTCCGCAATGCCGACATCGCGCTCTACGCGGCCAAGGATGGTGGGCGGAACACCTTCAGTTTTTTCTCCTCGGAGATGGATCACCTTGCGCGCGAGCGCCTGAGCCTGGAGCAAAGCCTGCGGGCGGCCGTCACCGCATTGTCTGGAACAACGCGGGAGGGCCATCCAAGGATGGACTCCACCGCCAGCAACGCCCTACAGCTCTACTACCAGCCGCAAGTGAGGCCTGACGGCAGCCTCGTGGGCGCAGAGGCCTTGCTGCGCTGGCAGCACGAGGGCAGCTTCATCCCGCCTGACCGATTCATCGTGATTGCGGAAGAAACCGGAATGATTGTGCCCATCGGTGCATGGGTGCTGCGCACCGCCTGCCGGCAAGCCCGTGCATGGGACGACAAAGGCCTCAAGCTGACTCGCATGGCGGTCAACGTGTCCAGCCGGCAGTTCCGACAACATGACTTTGCCAGTCAGGTCAAAGCCGTGCTGGATGAAACCGGCTGGCCCGCCAGCCGGCTCGAGCTGGAGATTACCGAAAGCATCATCATGGATGCCCCCGAACAGGCCGCCATCGTTCTGCAAGAGCTGCGTGAGATCGGCGTGCATATCGCCGTGGACGACTTCGGCACCGGCTACTCCTCGCTTGCCTACCTGAAACTCTTTCACGTCGACCAGCTGAAGATTGACCGCAGTTTCACCCGGGATCTGCCGGACGATGCCGATGATTCCGCCATCGTTAACGCGGTCATCTCCATGGCGCGTGCCCTCGGCCTGAGCGTGGTGGCCGAGGGCGTGGAAACCGAAGCGCAACGCGAATGGCTGACCCGGCATGGCTGTCATGTCCTCCAGGGCTGGTTGTTCGGCAAGGCCGTCCCACCCGAGGCCTTCGAAAAGGCCATGCAACGGGACGAGATCGAGGCGGAATAGCCTTACATGTGCTAAGTGATAGGGCACAGGGACGGGCTGATCCCCTTCTGATCTTCCAGGGCAGCCAAAAGCGCGGTTGAAAGGCATGATTCGGACGGCACCTCCTCACTCCAAGATCTGCGAGGCTTTTGGCGACCTGATGCACGGCATCGACCGTCGCATCCTGCAAGGCGAGCCCTGGCGCGAGGTTGTCGCTTTTGTGTGCCGGGAACTGGTCGACATCCTTGGTCTGCCACTGGCCTGGATTGGGCAAGTCGTTGAGCGAACTGAAACGTTGGCCCTCATCGCCTCGGCCGGGACCGCAAAGCCCATCCTGACCAGGCTGATGCAAACAGGCGACAGCCACATCATCGCCATCGGTCCTACCCGCATCGCGCTGAAAAGCGGCAGCATTGCCTGCTTTACGATCGAAGACTCCCCGGATCAGCGATGGCGAGCCATGGCTCAGGGCTCCGCCATCAAGGCAGGCCTGGCCTTGCCCCTGCGCGTCGAAGGGCGCGTCGAGTACGTTCTGACCCTGTATGCCGACGACGCGGAAAGCCTCACGCAAGCTGGCCTGGACAATCTTGTCGAACGTCTGGCCGACCACATGAGCCTGATCCTGGGGATGTCGCTGGAGCGGCAGCGCAGGCGCCTGCAGGATGCCGCGATGACCTCGACCGGCAGCCCCATTTTCATCAGCGATCGCGAAGGGCGGATTGTCTGGTCGAACGACGCCTTCCACCGGATCAGTGGCTACGAGCCGCAGGAGGTGCGCGGTCAGACGCCGCGCATTCTCCGCTCCGGACACCAACCCGAGGAGTTCTACCAGCAGATGTGGTCGGCCATCCTCCATGGCGAGACCTGGACCTGTGAAGTCGTCAACCGGCACAAGGATGGCCATCTCTACTCCGTGCGTCAGACCATCACCCCGTTTGCCGAGCATGGCGAGGACATCACCCATTTCATCTCCATCCATGAGGACATCACCGCGCTGAAGGCTGCGCATGACCGCATCCGCCATCTGGCCCATCACGACCCGCTGACCGGCCTCCCCAACCGGTTGCTGCTCATGGATCGCCTGACCCAGGCCATCGAACGGGCACGCCGTGAGCGCGACAGCATCACCCTGTTGTTCTTCGACCTGGATGGATTCAAGCCCGTCAATGACAGCTATGGCCACCAACTGGGCGATCAACTCCTGCAGGAGGTAGCCGTACGGCTGGGCCAGCTGCTGCAGGAGTCCGACATCCTGGCCCGGATCGGCGGCGATGAGTTTGTCCTGCTGCTCCCGGGCCTTGTGAGCGAGGAAGATACCCGTGCCCTGGCGCGGCGAGTGCTTTACACCCTCAACACCCCCTTCGTTCTAGGTGGATGTCACATCAACATCAGTGCAAGTATCGGCGCGGCGCGCTGGCCGGAACATGGCGAGGATGCCAGCGCCCTTCTGGATGCGGCCGACCGCGCCATGTACGCCGCCAAGCACGCCGGTCGCGGGGCCTTCCGACTGGCTCAGGTGTAAAGCTCGCCTTCCCATCCAACACTTATCCCTGGTCTATAGTCATTGGCAGGTCACGTGACCTGAACCCACATGACGGGAGTGATCACCATGAGTAATGTTGTCAAAGTCATCGAAGTGCTGGCCGAATCCGAAAAGAGCTGGGAGGACGCCGCCCAGCAGGCGGTCAACCGTGCCGCCAAGACCCTGCAAGGCATCAAGTCCATCTATATCGTGAACATGGAAGCCAAGGTTGAGGACAACCGCATCGTCCAATACCGCATCAACGCCAAGATCTCCTTCCTGCTGGAGTGAGACGGAGTGCTGAAGGACCGCGATGAGGCGGCACGCCTCCTGGCCAGCAGGCTCAAGGCGTGGAAAGGCAAGCATCCGCTGATCCTCGCCATTCCGCGCGGTGCGGTACCGATGGGCGCGATCCTCGCCGACACTCTCGAAGGTGATCTGGATGTCGTCCTGGTCAGGAAGCTGGGGGCCCCGGACAATCCGGAATACGCGCTTGGCGCCATTGACGAGTCCGGCACGGTTCATATCACCGATCAGTACGCCTGGGACAGCCTGTCTCCAGAGACTTCAAAGGCGCTGATCGAACGGGAACTCGCTACCCTGGGCAAGCGCCGGGCGTCCTACACCCCGGTCCGGCCGCCACTGGACCCAAAAGACCGGGTGGTAATCGTGGTCGATGACGGCGTGGCCACCGGGGCCACGGTGATGGCGGCCCTCACTGCCATCCGCCGCCGGCATCCGGCCCGCCTGATCCTTGCCATTGGTGTCGCGCCGCCCCACACCCTGGAGCGCCTGCGTTCGCTGGTCGATGAACTGGTCTGTCTGGAGGCGCCGAGCGATTTCTGGGCCGTCGGGCAGTTCTATCTCAGCTTCGACCAGGTCGAGGATGAGGAAGTGGAAGCGATCCTCCAGCGTTTCGCCGGCAAGACCAAGGGCCAATGAGCCCTCTGCTTGACCTTGCCCTGCTGTTTGTCCTGATCGCCGTCAATGGCGCGCCGATCGTGGCCGCTTTCCTGCTTGGCCCACGCCTGGGGCAGCCGCTCGATGGCGACCGCCTCTTCATCGATGGTCAACCGCTGATCGGACGAAGCAAGACCTGGCGGGGTCTGGTCGCAGCCTTGCTGGCGGGCACGCTGGTCGCCCCCTTGGTCGGACTTGGCTCACTCACCGGGCTGCTGCTGGCTGCCCTCGCCATGCTGGGGGATCTATGCAGCAGCTTCATCAAGCGGAGGCTGCGACTTGCCCCCAGCAGCCGCGCGCCCTTGCTCGACCAGCTTCCGGAGTCGGTGCTGCCGCTCTGGGGCCTGCAAGCCGTGCTTGGAATCGGCTGGATCGATATCGTGCTGGTGGCGAGCGCGTTTACCATCATCGACATGACACTCTCCCGCCTGCTCTACCGCTGGCACCTGCGTGACAGGCCATACTGAATCCGTCCTCTCGTAAACGCTGAAAAAATCCATCCTTGGATTTTTTCAGCTCGGATTGCCGCGAAGTGAATTCGCGTCACCCTCCGCGAATCAAGGACTTACGTCATTGTTCGCGCCGGAGCATCCATGCCCCGGACAGGAAGCGCTGAATTTTTCACTTCCCTTCGGTACGGCATGGGCAGGAAGACCCTCCAAATCCGGAAGAATTTCGTCACACATCAGGCATAAGATGCTCCTGCAACAGCCTCCGGCAAGATGATCTCTTGCAGATAAATAGAGGGCCTCAGCGGGTGTTTTTCGACTATACAAATGGAAGAGGCATTGACGTGGTAACGGGGGGCGAAAACGTGGACTTGGCTCGACTGACAGGTCAGGCAATCCACACCGCCGTTCCCGGACGTGCGCGGATTCGCATCCATGGCCTGCGGCACGATCCTACCCTGGCACGTCGGATCGAGCAGGCCCTGCTGGCCACCCCAGGTGTCCGTGCCGCCCAGGCCAGCCACCACTCCGGCAACCTGCTGGTCCAGTACCACCCCGATCTTCCCCTCGCCCCACTGCTGGCGACGGTGGGCATCACACTGGACCATCCCGCCCCCCCAAAGTCCGCCCCCAAGGCCCGCCCGACACGGCAAGCCGCGCCGGCCCGCGGTGTTTCCAGTCGTGTTTCCAGTGCCCTTCACCAATGGCTTGGCCACCGGAAACCCGCTCCGACGCCGCCCGCCGCCCAGGCATCGCGGCATGCCTGGCATGCCATGCCGCTCGAAACCGTGCTGAAGGAACTCGACGCGGGGCAGACGGGCCTTGACCACAACCAGGCCGAGACCCGCCTGCAGCGCTTCGGCCCCAATCTGTTACCCGAGGCGGAACGGCGCTCCGAACTGGCCATGCTGGCCGGGCAGTTCGCCAGCCTGCCCGTGCTGCTGCTCGGGGCCTCGGCGGTCATTTCCGTCGCCACCGGCGGGGCGGCCGACGCGGTCGTGATCCTGGGCGTGGTCCTGATCAACGCCGGCATCGGTTTCTTCACCGAACGCCAGTCGGAACGCACCATCAACGCCCTGCTCCAGGGACCGGCCCTGAATGCCAAGGTCCTGCGCGATGGCGTGGTGCGTACCATCCCCGCGGGCGAACTGGTGCCCGGCGATGTGATCGTGCTCGAACCCGGCACCCAGATCCCGGCCGATGCCCGCCTTTTCACGGCCGATCAACTCAGCGTGGACGAGTCGGCCCTGACCGGCGAGAGCCTGCCGGTGGCCAAGTCGCCCAGCGCCACCTGTCTGGCGGATACCGCGCTCGGCGACCGGATCGTCATGCTCTACAAGGGCACCCTCGCGACCGGCGGCAGCGGACAGGCCATGGTGGTCGCCACCGGCAGCGCGACCGAGATCGGTCTCATCCAGCAGCTCGCCAGCGAGGCGCACGCCCCAGACACCCCCATGCAGCGCCAGCTCGACCAGTTGAGCACGCAACTCGCCCTGATCAGCGGCGCGGTCTGCGCCGGCGTGTTCGGTTTCGGCCTTCTGCGCGGCTACGGTCTGCTGCCGATGCTCAAATCCTCCGTGTCCCTGGCGGTGGCGGCGGTCCCCGAAGGCCTGCCCACGGTGGCCACCACCACCCTCGCGCTCGGCATCCGCGAGATGAGCAAGCGCAACGTCGCCATCCGCAAGCTGGCGGCGGTGGAAACCCTGGGCTCGGTCCAGACCTTCTGCATGGACAAGACCGGCACCCTCACCGAGAACCGCATGCGCGTGGTGAGCGTGGTCGATGGACTGACCCGACGCAGGGTGGCCAGGGGCCGCTTCGAGGATCTGGAGGATGGTGGCGAATCGGAACGGCTGCGCCGCCTGCTCGAGGTCATCGTCCTGTGCAACGACACCCATCTCAACGGCGACGGCGAGCAACCCAGCCTGGACGGCTCCCCCACCGAGAGCGCCCTGGTCGAGCTCGCGCTGCTCCGGGGTGTCGATGTGACCGCGCTGCGCCGCACGCTTCCGCGCCTGGATGTCCATTACCGCGCCGAGGCGCGCCCCTGGATGACCACCGTCCATGCCCAGCCGGAAGGCCGCAGGCTGGTCGCCGTGAAGGGCAGCCCCGCCGAGGTGCTGGGCATGTGCGGCAGCATCCTGCGGGATGAGGGCCTTCATCCGCTCGATGACGAGACCCGGGCGCAAGTGCTTGCGCACAACGAGGCCATGGCTGGCGAGGCCCTGCGGGTGCTTGGCGTGGCATGCGCGGACATCGGCGAGGGCGAGGATGAGAGCAACGCCGCGCTGACCTGGCTAGGCATGGTCGGCATGGCCGACCCGCTGCGCGAAGGCATTCCCGACCTGATCAAGCGCTTCCACACGGCCGGCGTGGAGACCGTGATGATCACCGGCGACCAAAGCGCCACCGCCTATGCCATCGGCCGCGAACTCGGCCTGTCCAATGGCGGCCCCTTGCAGATCCTCGATGCCTCCAGCCTGGAGAAGGTGGACGAGAACCTGCTCGCCGCGCTGGTCAGGAAGGTGCACGTGTTCGCCCGGGTCAGTCCCAAGCACAAGCTGCGCATCGTCCAGGCCCTGCAGCGCAGCGGCCGGGTAGTGGCCATGACCGGCGACGGCATCAACGACGGCCCGGCGCTGAAGGCCGCCGACATCGGCGTGGCGATGGGCGGCTCCGGCACCGATGTGGCGCGTTCGATGGCCGACGTGGTGCTGGAGGACGACAACCTGCACACCATGACCACCGCCATCAGCCAGGGACGAACCATCTACGCCAACATCCGCAAGAGCGTGCACTTCCTGCTGGCCACCAACTTTTCCGAAATCGAGCTGATGCTGGCCGGCATCGCCCTCGGCATGGGCCAGCCGCTCACGCCGATCCAGCTGCTGTGGATCAACCTGGCCACCGACATCTTCCCCGCCCTCGCCCTGGCCATGGAGCGAGCGGAACCGGATGTCATGGACCGCCCCCCGCGTGATCCGCGCGAACAGATCATCACCCGTGGGGATTTGGGGCGCATCAGCCTGGAATCCGCCGTGATTACCGCCGGCACCTTCGGCAGCTACCTGCTCGCGCTGGGCAAACTGGGCGCCCCCCAGGCCGGGACCGTCGCGTTCACCAGCCTGACCCTGGCCCAACTGCTGCACGCCACGAGCTGCCGCTCCGAACGGCATGGCCTGTTCAGCCGCGGGCGCCTGCCATCGAATCCCTGGCTGAACACCGCGCTGCTGGGCTCGGCCGCGATCCAGCTGGCCCTGCCCTATCTGCCCCCCACCCGCGCCCTGCTCGGCCTGTCTCCGCTCGGTCCCGCCGGTCTCGCCCTCAGCGTGGCCGGCGCGGCCGCGCCGCTGCTGGTCAACGAGGCCATCAAGGAACTGCGCCGCAGGCAGTCCAACCAACACCATTCTCATGCCGAGGAGCGTCCCTCATGAAACGCGAGTTCATGTTCACGTCCGAGTCCGTCACCGAGGGCCATCCGGACAAGCTCTGTGACCAGATCAGCGATGCCATCGTCGACCACTACCTGCAGGTCGACCCCATGGCGCGGGTGTCCGCGGAATGCGCCGTGGCCTCGGGCGTGCTGTTCATCGCGAACCATGCGGCCTCGACCGATCACCCCGACCTCGCCGAGGTCGCCCGCAACGTGATCCGCCAGGTGGGCTACGCCGAGGGCGAATTCAATGCCCGCGACTGCGCGGTGATGATCAACCAGAGCGAACTGCCGATGGAGAGCCGCCAGGCCATCGACGAAACACAACTCGACGAAGAGGAAATCGACCTCATTCCCGCGCGCAACCAGGCCACCCTGTTCGGCTATGCCTGCAACCAGACCAGCGCCTTTCTCCCCTTGCCCATCTGGCTCGCCCATCGGCTCGCTCGCCGACTGGCCGCAGCCCGTGTGGAGCATCGGCTCGATTACCTGCTTCCGGACGGGACGACACAGGTCGGGATCGAATACCATGATCGCCGGCCGGCCCGCATCCACAGCATGACCCTGATCACCAGCCAGCGTGACGATGGCGCCGGCCTCGCCAGGCTAAGGGAGGACCTGATCGAGCAGGTGATCGAGCCGGTCTTCGCCATGGAGGGGCTGAAACCGGATGAGCACACCCATATCTTCGTGAACCCCAACGGCCTGCACGGCGGCGGCCCGAACGAGCACGCCGGTCTGACGGGACGCAAGAATGCGATCGACACCTATGGCGGCTATGCCCGCCACTCGGGCTCCGCGCTTTCGGGCAAGGACCCGTTGCGTATCGACCGTGTTGCGGCCTACGCCGCCCGCTATGCCGCGAAGAACGTGGTCGCCGCGGGGCTGGCCGACGAATGCGAGATCCAGTTGAGTTATTCGATCGGCCAGGTCCAGCCGGTCAGCATCCAGGTCGAAACCTTCGGCACGGGCAGGATTGCCGATGACGAGATCACCGAACGGGTACAAGCCTGCTTCGACTTCCGGCCGGCAGCGATCATCCGTGATTTCAACCTGCGCCACCTACCCTCCCGCTTGAAGGGTGGCTTCTACCGTAAACTTGCGGCCTACGGCCACATGGGACGGATGGACATCGGCCTGCCCTGGGAGCGGGTGGACAAGGCGGAAACGCTGAAATGAAAAAGGCCCCGCGAGCGGGGCCCCGTGAATCGGGATGATGCAGGACGCCAAGCATCCCGAAGCTTCAGAGAATGGCGCCGATAAGGGCCACAGCCGAGCGTTCGACCGCCTTCTCGACCAGGATGTTGACCACCTTCTTGCCCACCTTGCCTCCAGCGGAGGCCATCCGGCCCTTGTCTACCTTGACGCCCTTCCAGGCTTCAGCCCGCTTGGGCGTATCATCGGCCCGGATATCCAGAAGGCCTTCGGCACGAAGATGATCCACGACGACTTCGGCGATCATTGCATCACGCTCGTAATGAATGACGATGCTGCCGGTCAAGCGATTGACCTGGAGCTCTCGGATACCCTCCATGGCGGCGAGACAGGCATGCGCGCGCGCGGCGTGACGCTCATTGCGCTTGAGCGCGGGGACCTTCAAACGCAAGCGCCCCGGGACATGATGCACGATAGGCATGAATTACCAGCTCCGGACAGGAAGCCAGCAAAATTAAGCGGGTTTGGTTACAGAATTTTGTCAGCAGCAGAAAAAGCCCGCGCCTTGCGGGGCGGGCTTTGTAAATGAGTGCGTATCAATCAACCCTGGGGCTGATCGCCGCCCTCATGACGCGCCTTCGGCAGAGCCGCGCCAGCGATTTCCTTGATGCCGCCGACGACCCCGACCAGCATGTCCTTGACGGTAGCCACGGCGGTGTTGCCGATGGCGCCCGCTGCACTGATGGCCGCCGTGCCGCCAGCCTTGGCCACGTCGATCACGTTCAGGCCGATCTCGGAGGCCGCCTCGATGGTCCCATCGACCGCGCGACGCGCGATGACAGCCACATCAGCACCCACTTCGGAAGCGCCATGCACCGAGGCACTGACGATTTCCTTGGTGGCGGAGATCACGTCGCCACCCACATCGCTGACGCCCATGACCACACCCTTGGCCACGCTCTTGGTGCTCAGGGTCAGACCTGTGCCCACCTCTTCAGCCGCGGCAATGGCGCCCTTGATCACATCACGAGTAACACCTACGGCTTCGCCGGAAACCGTACCGGTTGCGCGCAGGCTATCGGCCACGGTATTGCGCACCAGGGTCACGATCTCGGCCTCGATGGCATTGAGACCCTGCAGACTGCCCACAATGCCCTGCTTGACCATCTGGCCAGCCTGACCCATGGTCTCACCCACGCCCTTGCCTTCTTCAGCCGGCGCTGCACTCATCATTTCTTCGTTCATCGCTTTCCCCCTTATTCAGGAACGAGATCCGCCAAAAGAAACATCACTTCATCACACCTGTTTTCGCCCGACCCGCTCCAGCAGCTCGAAGGCATACCAGAGCAGGGTCACCGCAGGCGAAAGTACCTTCCCATCAGCCATTTGCCGGATGGCAAAACCGATCAGCGCTACCGCGGCAAGCATGCGCCAGTCGAAAACAGCATCCCCTACCCACATTCCTGGAATCGGGGTCCCTGCACCCTTTTCTTGCGGGTCGGGATCGAATGTTTGATCCAGAACGAACACCTTCCGCTGAAGGGCTTGTTCGGCGAATGATTCCAGCGCGCCCGGCTCGAAGCCGACCAGCACACTGCCCGTGCGCGGATTGACCTGCAGCAACCGAACCCCCTCGATACCGGCCAGCATGGACAGCAGGCCGTCGAAATAGCCCCTGTCGCCACGCATCGAACCAATCTTCAGACGCACGCGCCCTGGCGTAGCGTGGACGATCCTTGCCCGAGGAATCATGAGGGCTCGCTATCCTTCTCGCCCTTGTCGGGCTCGACGGTTTTTACCGCCGAGGCCAACGCCGTCCCAGCCGCTACATGGTTGCGCTCGATCTCGGCACGCGCCTCCGCCACCAGGTCGTCCAGTACCTCGCCCACCTCGGCCATGGCCTCTCGGCCCTTTTCATAGGCGATGATGCCGGTCTTGACCGTGGCGCGCGCCAAGGGCCGGGCCACACCACTGAGCACCGAAAGCACGACCGGAGCCACAATGGCCACACCGACGCCGATCAATAGGCCTCGGCCGGTGTCGCTTTTCAGTACGTCATCGTAAATGGCCATGTTTCCTCTCCACACGATTGGATTTCACTTTCAAATATAGCCCTCCCTGCACAACATGCGATGCAGAGCAGGCGTCGGCGCCCATTCAAGGGCCGGTCAGTGTTGCGCCTTGGCCAGCCAGGAAAGGACCTGGTCGATATCAAGGTTAGGAAAGAGCTCTTCCATGACTTCGCGCATGATCTGCAGGGACTCGGGGCGAGCCAGAACCTTGCTGTCATAGGCGATCAGCACACTGCCGGTGACGGTACTGATGTCGACCTGGGTAATGCCGGGTATCTGACTCGCCTTTTCCCGCACATGCATCGCGAGATCGGATTGCCCGCGCAGCTCAGCGGCACGCAAGCGAACGCGTCCCGGTATGAAATGCACGATTTCGACCTTTTCCAGATGCATGACCGATCCTCTTCCAACTTTCGCGCGTAGTGCCCGACCCTTTTTGGGCGTGCAGACGTATTCGTCAAGTGTAGGGAGGGTTCATGAATTCGGGGTGACATCGGGATGAAGCCCTAGCCGCCACGTTCGCGGGTGGCGCATGCTCCCCGGCTCATGCACTCTTGAGTACATGCAGGGTCATTTCGGGCGGACTATTGAGACGGACATCCAGCACGGAGACCCCGATTCCGCGAGAGGTGTAGCCCTGCATGCCCTGATGGCGCCATGCCCCCTTGCACAGGCGGCGGGGTGCACGTGCGTTGCAGAGAATGGGGATGCCGCCGGGCAGGGCGATCTGCCCACCGTGGGTATGGCCGCAGAGCATAAGGTCCATGCCGGCATGGGCGGCCTGGCGGTAGATCTCGGCGGAATGGGCAAGCAGGACCGCACATTCCTCCAGAGGGACGGTTGCAAGGGCTTTTTCCAGGTTGTCCAAGGCATAGTAATGCGGGTCGTCCACCCCGACGAAATGCAGCCAAGCCCCCTGACGTTCCAAGGCCACGGATTCATTCACGAGCACCCGAATGCCAAGGGCCTCGATCCCGGGCAGCATGTGCAGGCTATCGTGATTGCCCAGCACGGCGAACACGGGATCCGGCAACTGGGCTCGGAGCCGCTTCAGCCCCGCCAGGGCTCCCTCATCCGGCCCGAACGTGCGTGCACGGAAATCACCGGTGATGACGCAGGCATCGCATTCGACCCGACGAACCGCCTCGGCGATGGCATGCGGCATGTCCTCGTGCATATCGAAATGCGGGTCGGAAAGATGCAGCAGGCGAAAGCCATCGAAGGCTGCGGGAAGACGGGAGAGGCGAACCTCGTGCCGGACGAGGCGGATATCGCGCGCATTGCGACGCCCTCGCCCGTGCAGCCCGGTCAGACGCAACAGGCCTCGCATCAGACCGTGGATGGAATACCAGTTCTCGATGTGGAAGAAGGTGCGCCCCTGACCGAACACCTGGGCGGTATGCTCGGCTTCGATGCCCAGCCTCAGACGGGCATGCAGGCGACCGACCCGAGCCTCAAGCGCGGGCAACAGGGGATCCTGCCCCACTCCTCCGGACAAGGCTTACTTCTCGTACTTGTAGTAGGTGTGGTTGAGGTAGTCCGCCACCGCCCGCACCTCCTCCTCGAACCAGGGAATGTCGAAGTAGGTGACGCAGGACTGGACCATAGTGGTCAGGCTCTCTTTCGTCGGGTACTTCTTGCCGACCCGGCTGGTGTAGAACTCGGCGTTGTGCGGCGCCTTGTGACAGCCGGCGCACATTTCCGCGTGGAGTTTCTGGCCCCGGGCAATGTCCGCCAGGACCGGCACAGAGAAGAGAGTCGAGGCGGCGAAGGCTACGGGGAGCAGCGGGATCAGGGCATGACGCATGTCGAATCCTCGGGCAGACAGCTTCTTTTGATCCTAGCCCGCCCACTCGCGCCCTGCCGCATCAAAAATGCTGATCCCGGCTTCAGCGCCCCTTGCCACGCTTGGCCGGCCCCCGGCCTGCCGCCGCGCCGCCACGTGTCGGCCCCGGCTTGCTTCCCGCAGGCCGGTTGGCCGCAGCAGGCTTGGCGCGCCTCGAAGGGCTGGCTGGCTTGTCGTCCCTGCCCTTGGGCTGCGGTGGCAGGCCGGTGTGCTTAGTCAGGAACGTCTGCTGGCCATGCTTCCTGCCGGTGCGCGCGCCCTCCCCGCCCGCAAGACCGGTGCCGGCGGGTTGCCAGGTCGGTACCAGATGGCGCTTGCCGTTGCCGATCAGGTCGGCGCGGCCCATCCTTTTGAGCGCCTCCCGCAGCAGCGGCCAGTTCTCGGCGTCGTGGTAGCGCAGGAAGGCCTTGTGCAGGCGGCGCTGCTTGAGGCCCTTGGGCGAGAACACCTCTTCGGTGCCGGTGCGGCGCACGGTGCGCAGCGGGTTGCGGCCGGAGTGGTACATCGCGGTCGCCAGCGCCATCGGGCTCGGCAGGAAGGCCTGCACCTGGTCGGCGCGGAAGCCGTTGGTCTTCAGCCACAGGGCGAGGTGCATCATGTCCTCGTCGGTGGTGCCCGGATGCGCGGCGATGAAGTACGGGATCAGGTACTGCTCCTTGCCCGCCTCGCGCGAGAACTTCTCGAACATGGCCTTGAAGCGATCGTAGGTGCCGATGCCGGGCTTCATCATCTTGGACAGCGGGCCGGACTCGGTGTGCTCCGGCGCGATCTTCAGGTAGCCGCCGACGTGGTGGGTGACCAGTTCCTTGACGTAGGCGGGCGATTCGACCGCGAGGTCGTAGCGCAGGCCCGAGGCGATCAGCACCTTCTTGATCCCCGGCAGGGCGCGGGTCTTGCGGTAGAGCTGGATCAGCGGTCCGTGGTCAGTATTGAGGTTCTTGCAGATGTCCGGGTAGACGCAGGACAGACGACGGCAGTTCTCCTCGATCTTCTCGTCCTTGCAGGTCAGCGTGTACATGTTGGCGGTCGGCCCGCCGAGGTCGGAGATGACGCCGGTGAAGCCCTTGACCTTGTCGCGGATCTCCTCGACCTCACGCAGGATGGACTCCTCCGAGCGGCTCTGGATGATGCGGCCCTCGTGCTCGGTGATGGAGCAGAAGGTGCAGCCGCCGAAGCAGCCGCGCATGATGTTGACCGAGAAACGAATCATGTCCCAGGCGGAGATCTTGGCATCGCCATAGACGGGGTGCGGGGCACGCGCATAGGGCAGATCGAACACGCCGTCCATCTCGGCGGTGGTCAGCGGAATGGGCGGCGGGTTGAGCCACACGTCGCGGTCGCCGTGTCGCTGCACCAGGGCGCGCGCATTGCCGGGGTTGGTTTCCAGATGCAGCACGCGCGAGGCATGGGCATAGAGGATCGGGTCGTCCTTCACCTGCTCGTAGGCCGGCAGGCGCACCACGGTCCGCTCGCGCGGGTGGTTGCGCGGGATCTCGCGGCGCAGGTGGACGACCTTGACCTCCATGCTCCCCTCTCCCTTGAGGGGAGAGGGGCTGGGGGAGAGGGTGGACAGCGCCGCATCGGTAGCGCCAGCTCCAACCGCGCCCCTCCCCTCCCCCGCCAGGGGGGAAGGGGCATTCTGCGTCGCACAGGTGGAGGGCGAAGTCATCGCATAAGGATCGACATGCGGCGCGACCGGCCCCGGCTCGTCCACCGTGGTCGAATCCAGCATGACCCAGCCGTCCGGCATCGCGCCGTCATGCATGAAGGCGGTGCCGCGGATGTCCTTCATCTCGCGCGGGTGTTCGCCCTTGGCCGCGCGGTGGGCGATCTCGACGATGGCGCGCTCGGCGTTGCCGTACACCAGCAGGTCGGCCTTGCTGTCCGGCAGCACGGAGCGGCGCACCTTGTCCGACCAGTAGTCGTAGTGCGCGATGCGACGCAGGCTGGCCTCGATGCCACCGATGATGACCGGCACGTCCTTGAACGCCTCGCGGCAGCGCTGGGCGTAGACGGTCACCGCGCGGTCCGGGCGCTTGCCGTGCTCGTCGTTGGGGGTGTAGGCATCGTTGTGACGCAGGCGACGGTCCGAGGTGTAGTGGTTCACCATCGAGTCCATGTTGCCCGCGCTCACGCCGAAGAACAGGTTGGGCCTGCCGAGCTGGCGGAAGGCCTCCGCCGAGGTCCAGTCCGGCTGGGCGATGATGCCGACGCGGAAGCCCTGCGCCTCCAGCATGCGGCCGATCACCGCCATGCCGAAGCTCGGGTGGTCCACGTAAGCATCGCCCACCACGATGATGATGTCGCAACTATCCCAGCCGAGCAGGTCCATCTCCGCACGCGACATGGGCAGGAACGGCGCGGTGCCGAAACGACTCGCCCAGTGTTTGCGGTAGGAAAAGATGTTCTTGGCTGGGAGCATGGGAGGCGCCTCCGGACGGCGGCACGGTCATGAAAGGCTGCGCACAATATCATGAATTGGAAGGGAAATATCCCTGCAAGTTCCCCACCAAGCCGTGGAGTGCCTACCTCTGTCGGTGCCCGAGGGCCTCGACCTTGGCCAGCCAGCGAGTACGCCGCACGTCACCACAGCTGCGTACCGGCCCGAACACGCTGGCCCGCACCGGAGACACCCCACAGAAGCCGAGGATGGCGTGCTTGACCAGCCTGATCCCCGGCGACTGGTAGAGCAGCCAGTGCAGGATGGGCGGGGTGTCCATGGTCACGATCAGACGCGCCGACTTGCCCTTGAGCAGCTTCTTCCAGCGCCACGGGGAGAGCATCTTGAAAGCGAAGCCCGGCAAGAGGATGCGATCGAAGAACCCCTTCATCACCGCCGGCATGTCGCCCCACCAGGTGGGATAGATGATCACCAAGTGCTCGGCCCAACGGATCGCCTCCTGGGCATACACCAGGTCAGGCTCGAGCGCCTGGATCGCCTTGTAACCGTGATGAAGCAAGGGGTCGAAGTCCAGCTCGCCCAGGTTGAGCCGGCGCACTTCGGCGCCCGCCATGTCGGCGCCGCGCGCATAAGCCTCCTCCATGGCGCCGCAATAGGTGTCCGAGTCTGGGTGCCCCAGAATGATGAGGATGCGCATGATCGGCCTCGCTAGGCAATGCTCTCAACAAGTATTAGCAGCCGCGGCGGTGGCGCACGTGAAAAAAAACCCCGCACAAGGCGGGGTCCCGATCGATGCAGGCGATGCCCGGCGTATCACATGTGGCGAATCAGCTCGTCGCCGAACTCGGAGCTGCTCACCTGGGTCACGCCGCTCATCAGGCGGGCGAAGTCATGGGTGACGCGACCGCCCGGAATGGCGGCTTCCATGGCGTGCAGGATCATGTCCGCCGCCTCGAACCAGCCCATGTGGCGCAGCATCATCTCGGCCGAGAGGATGATGGAGGACGGGTTGGCGATGTTCTTGCCCGCGATGTCCGGCGCGGTGCCGTGGGTGGCCTCGAACATGGCCACGGTGTCGGACAGGTTCGCGCCCGGCGCGATGCCGATGCCGCCCACCTGGGCCGCCAGCGCGTCGGAAATGTAGTCGCCGTTCAGGTTCAGGGTGGCGACCACGCTGTACTCCGCCGGACGCAGCAAAATCTGCTGCAGGAAGGCATCGGCGATGGAATCCTTGATCACGATGTCCGAGCCGGTGTTCGGGTTCTTGACCACCATCCAGGAACCGCCGTCCAGCGGCTGGGCGCCGAACTCTTCCTTCGCCAGCTCATAGCCCCAGGTCTTGAAGCCGCCCTCGGTGAATTTCATGATGTTGCCCTTGTGCACCAGGGTCACCGAATCACGATTGTTGTCGATGGCGTACTGGATGGCCTTGCGCACCAGGCGCTTGGTGCCCTCGGAGGACACCGGCTTGATGCCGATGCCGGAGGTTTCCGGGAAACGGATCTTGGTGACGCCCATCTCCTTTTGCAGGAACTCGATCACCTTCTTCGCCTCCGGCGAGCCCGCGGCCCACTCGATGCCCGCGTAGATGTCCTCCGAGTTCTCACGGAAGATCACCATGTCGGTCTTCTCCGGCTCCTTCACCGGGCTGGGCGTGCCCTTGAAGTAACGCACCGGACGCAGGCAGACGTACAGGTCCAGGTCCTGGCGCAGGGTCACGTTCAGGGAGCGGATGCCGCCGCCCACCGGCGTGGTCAGCGGGCCCTTGATGGACACCACGTAATCCCTCACCGCCTCCATGGTCTCGGCGGGCAGCCAGGTGTTCTCGCCATAGACCGCGTTCGCCTTCTCGCCCGCGTAGACCTCCATCCAGGCGATCTTCTTATCGCCGCCGTAGGCCTTCTCCACCGCCGCATCCACCACCTTGATCATCACCGGGGTGATGTCCACGCCAATGCCATCACCCTCGATGAAGGGCACGATGGGGTTGTTCGGCACGTTGAGGGAGTTGTCCGGGTTGGTGGTGATCTTCTCACCGTTCGCGGGCACGACGATCTTGGCGTAGGACATGAGCTGCTCCAGTCTCTTTGGGCTTCTGTTCGCGGGCATTATAGGGCCAATCTCAATGTATTGGCCGAATGCCTGCAAGCATGCGTTGGATGGATATGCCTCACCAATTTCATGAGTTAGACTGAACCGTACTCACGCCACGGATGCGCGGGCCACAACATGCATGCATCAAGTGAAGGAAAAACACCTCGTGGGATCGTCCGTCATTCGGGTCCGGTTCTCACGGGCATCCTCGTGCTCGGGATTTTTATCGCGGCCCTGCCTCCGCCTCAGCCCGAACTCGCCGAAACTCAAGCCCCGAAACCTCCAGAACCTCCGATCGAGGAGGCTCACCACGAACCCACGATTCCAGATACTGAACACATCATCAAACCGCCACCTCAAGCTGTTGCTGCTCCACCAAACCTGATCAGCACGCATGAAGCGCTCCACAAAGAACCCGAGCTCGTGGATGTCGGTCGCGTCAGCGCGCCGCCGCCTCTATCAGAAAAAGCTGAATTGCATCTAATCGGCGTATACCAAGGCGCATTGCCACCAGGAGAGGACGATAGGCCATGGTGGGCAAAATGCGGGGACCCTAGCGACCAAGCCAAGATGATCGAGTGTCATGCCAAACACGCTGGTCAGCATACGACCAGGCTGGTTGAGGTCACCGTCCGCGATACGGCTAGCCCCCTTGCTTTGGCGTTCATGGCCTATGAACCGACCCGATGGATTATCAAGAAACCTCCAGGGGTACGGATTGAGCGGGTCATTCTTGCGGGCTATCACGAACAGAGCGTGATCGGTATAGACGCGGGAACGCCCCTTGTTTTCCATACGTACAAGCCGTCTCAGTGCGATGGGTGTTGGCAAAATGCAGGATATTTCTTTGCATACCAGACCCATACGAAACAAGGCTCCGTGGACAAGAATTACCTGCAAGCCGTTCAAGTGTTGCGGCATACCACCGGCAAACGTCCAGCGACATTTCAGGGACGTTATGAGGGTGGTGACTTTTCAATATCCAGCTACACGCCTCGCATGGAATACCGTGATTGAACAAAGTATTGCGGCCCCTTCATATGCACGATGGCGTCAGACTCCAATCAGGACGAACGCAAGGAATGACGTCGATGAGCAGGAATCCCTCCCGCCGCTCCCCTCTACTGCCAAAGAAAACAACTTGGGACCAGATTGTCGACTTCCTGTACAGCCGCGAGAACGACATCGGTTCAGCCATGGGCATCGCCGCCCTTGCGCTCCATTTCCAGGGCACCGTCACCGAACTCTGGCCATATATCGTCGCTACCGCATACACCGCTGGCTATCTGCTGGGGTTGTCCATCAGCACGCGCACGGCCTCTCAGGAAAAGCACACCAAACAGCTCGATGACATTGAGCGGGATCTCGCTCACTTGTACGAACAGGTCAAATTCAGATTGCCTCGCGAAGCTCGAGACCGAGTACATGCGATCATCACCGTCATCGAACACCTGCTTCCCACCCTAAGGCACGGCATAACCGCAAATCAGAACGGCTTCATTGTTCGTCGATCAGTCGAAAGTTATCTACCCGACATGCTGGAGGCATACTTGCGTCTTCCCCGAGAATTCGCCAACTCGCACAGGCTTTCCAATGACAGGACGCCCACTGAAAGCTTGATCGAGCAATTGACGCTGCTGGAGAACTCATTGATCAAGATTGAGTTCGAGTTGCTCCATGAAGGCTCTCAGGCTCTGCTCGCACATGGTCGCTTTCTGGAAGAGAAATTCGGAGGAGGCATGCGGGAGTGGCCAATCTGAAGAGCACCAGTGAACACATGGCTTGAGCCATCAAAGCCGCGATCTCGGCACCAATACCTCATGTCTCGGGCAGGCTCACTGACGCATGAACGCCGATTTGCTACCCTTGCGCGCATGATCTGGAAACCCCATGCCACCGTGGCCGCCGTGCTGGAACAGGACGGGCGCTATCTGCTTGTCGAAGAGCGCATCAAGGGCGAGCTGCGACTGAACCAGCCCGCCGGGCATCTCGAAGAAGGCGAAAGCCTGGTCGAGGCCGCCGTGCGCGAGACCATCGAGGAGGCGGGCCTGGTATTCCGCCCCACCCATCTGATCGGCCTGTATCAATGGCGCGCGCCGGAGACCGGGGCGACCTATCTGCGCGCGGCCTTCGGCGGCGAGATCGAGCGCGTCATCGAGCAGGCTGTGCTGGACGAGGGCATCATCGGTCCCATCTGGCTGACTCCGGAGGAGGCGCTAGCCCGCGTGGTCCAGCATCGCAGTCCGCTGGTGCTGGCCTGCATTGAGGACCATCGCGCCGGGCAGCGCTATCCGCTCGATCTGATCCGGCATTTCCCATCATGAGCACGAAGGTCATTGTCGGCATGTCCGGCGGGGTCGATTCCTCCGTCGCCGCCCTGCTGCTGAAGGAACAGGGCTTCGAGGTCGAAGGCCTGTTCATGAAGAACTGGGAGGGCGACGATACCGACGAGTATTGCTCCGCCAGGCAGGACATGATCGATGCGATGGCGGTGTGCGACCGGCTCGGCATTCCCTTTCACTTCGTCAATTTCGCGCAGGAATACTGGGACCGGGTGTTCGCCTATTTCCTGGAGGAATACCGCGCGGGCCGCACGCCGAACCCGGACATTCTGTGCAACCGCGAGATCAAGTTCCGCGCCTTCCTCGACCACGCGCTGAACAACCTCGGCGCGGAGGCCATCGCCACCGGCCACTATGCCCGCGTACGCCACGACGCGGCGGGGGTGCATCTGCTCAAGGGGCTGGACGAGAACAAGGACCAGAGCTATTTCCTGCACGCCCTCGGGCAGGAGCAGTTACGCCATGCGCTGTTCCCCATCGGCCACCTGCCCAAGCCCAAGGTTCGCCACATCGCCGAACAGGCGGGCTTCGCCACCGCGAAGAAGAAGGACAGCACCGGCATCTGCTTTATCGGCGAGCGCCGCTTCACCGAGTTCCTGCAGCGCTACCTGCCCGCCCAGCCGGGCGAGATCGTCACCCTGGAAGGCCAGGTCATCGCCCGCCATCACGGGCTGATGTATTACACCCTCGGCCAGCGCCAGGGGCTGGGCATCGGCGGACTGCGCGGTTTTTCGGAAGAGCCGTGGTTCGTGGTCGACAAGGACCTTCAGCGCAACCGCCTGATCGTCACCCAGGGCACCGATCACCCCTCGCTCTATCGCCCGGCGCTGATCGCCTCGCAGGTGCACTGGATCGCGGGCAAAGCCCCTGCCCTGCCGCTGCTCTGCTCGGCCAAGGTGCGGTACCGCCAGCCGGATCAGGCCTGTACCATTCACGCGACGGGCGAGGACACGATCAGGATCGTGTTCGACGAGCCCCAGCGCGCCATCACGCCCGGTCAATCGGTGGTGTTCTACGCCGGCGAGGAGTGCCTGGGCGGCGCGGTGATCGAAGCCGGAATCAACCTGGAGAGTGATGCCTGATGGCCCGTACGTTTGAAGACCAGACCCTTGCCCTTGCGGGTGTCGTGCAGGCCTCCGTGCTCTCGCGCGAACTGGCCTACCAGGGCCAGGCTCCGGAGGCCGCCTACGCGGCAAGCATCGACAGCATCTTTACCCTCGATGCACCGGATGTGCCCTCGATCTATGGCGGCGCCATGCGGCTGGGCGAGGGCCTGCGCCATCTGCGCAAGCAGTTGACCGGCCAGACCGGCAACCAGGACGCGGAAGTCACCCGCCGCGCCATCACCCTGCTGCACCTCGCGGGCACGCTGATGAACACACCGGAGATGATGACGACCCTGCAACGCGGCATCCAGGCCGCCGACAGCCGCAGGCAGGCCTTCGGCGCACATTCGCCCGAGGTGATCGAGGATCTTGCCCGCATCTACCAGCAGACCATCAGCACGCTCAGCCCGAAAGTGATGGTCAACGGCGACCCGCACCAGTTGAACCGCCCGGAAGTGGCCCAGCGCATCCGCGCGGTGCTGCTGGCGGGCATCCGCTCCGCCGTGCTGTGGCATCAGTGCGGCGGGAGCAAGTTGAATCTGCTGTTTCGCCGCAAGCGCTTCCTTGAGGCCGCCGAACGCCTGCTGCGCAGCGGCCTGCACGTGGTCAGCTAATCAGGCCGGTACACCCAGACCAGAAATCGGCCCTAAATGACGAAAGGCGATCCCGTGGATCGCCTTTCTCGTTCTTGGACAAGGATGGCCTGATCAGCTCGTGCGGGGCGCGCGTGTGCGTCGACGCTCGACGAAGTAGATGAAGCCCGGCAGGGCGAAGACCGCGTACAGGACGAGCGTGACGGAATAGAACTCCCAGGTCTTCGGATGGATCTCGCCGGGGCACGCCGCCAGGCCGAGAAAGGCGGACAGGCTGCTCAGGCAACCCAGTTCCAGGCGCCAGGCCAGCAGCGCCGCCAGGACGAAACCGAAGCCCCACTCCAGCAACCGCACCCAGAAGGGCTTCAAGCCGGAGCGAAGGGGCATCACGGCGAAAACGCGCTCGTTCAGCCAAGGCAGGTTGGCCAGAACGAAGGCGACCAGCACCAGCGGGAGGACGTCGGCCTGCGCACCCATGGCTCAGCTCAGGCCGCGTTGAACACGCTGGCACACAGCGCGATCAGGCCGGTGGGATAGAGACCGAGGGCAAGGATGGCCAGGCCATTGGCATTCGTCACCAGGCGCATGTCCCAGCTGCGCTTGGGCAGCCCCTGCACCAGCGGCTTGTCGAAATAGGCCATCTTCAGGGCGCGCAGGTAGTAGAACGCGCCGATCACGGACATCACCACCGCGTAGGTCGCCAGCCAGATCATGTCGATCTCGACCACGGCCTGCAGCACGGCGAGCTTGGCCCAGAAGCCCAGGGTGAACGGGATGCCGGCCATGGAGAACATCAGCACCAGCAGGATGAAGGCCATCCAAGGGCTGCGATCGTTGAGGCCCTTGAGATCGTCAAGCTGATCGGCCTCCAGGCCCTTGGAGGCGAGGTAGGCGATGATGCCGAAGCCACCGAGGGTCATCAGGGCATAGGCAATGGTGTAGAACAGCGCCGAACCGAAGCCCGCCTTGGTGCCGGCCAGCACGCCGAGCAGGATGAAGCCGACATGGGAGATGGTGGAGTAGGCCAGCATGCGCTTGAAGCTGGTCTGGGCGATGGCGATCACGTTGCCGACGAACAGCGAGAGCACGGCGAACACCACCAGCATGGTCTGCCAGTCCGGCAGCATGACGATCAGCGCGTCACCGAACAGGCGCAGCAGCAGGGCCAGCGAGGCGATGGTCGGTGCGCCGCTCAGGTAGAGGGTGACGCCGGTCGGGGCGCCGTCGTAGACGTCGGGCAGCCACATGTGGAAGGGTGCGGCACCGATCTTGAACACCAGACCGGCGACCATGAACAGCATGGCGAACAGCAGCGCGGTATCCGCCGAGGTGCCGGCAGTGACCGCCTGACGGATGGCCGGCAGGTCGAGCGAGCCGGTCACGCCGTAGAGCATGGACATGCCGTAGAGCAGCAGACCGGAGGCCAGCGCGCCGAGCACGAAGTACTTCATCGCCGCCTCGGACGAGCGGATGTCGTCACGATGGATCGCCACCAGGGCGTACATCACGAGAGAGAGCAGTTCGAGGCCCAGGTAGATCAGCAGCAGGCTGTAGGCGCTGACCATGATCATCATGCCGAGCACGCCGAACAGGCCGAGGATGTAGAACTCGCCCTTCTGGATGCCGCGCTCCTTCAGGTAGTCGCGCGAGAGGGCAAACGCCATACTGGTCGCCAGCAACATGAACAGCTTCATCACGTCGGACAGGCCGTCGTTGATCACACTGCCCTCGAAGCTCAGGCGCTGCTCCATGCTCATGCCGGACAGCACCGCGACGAAGGTCACGGCCAGGGCCACCTGGCTGAACCAGTAAGTCACGTCGCGCGGGGTGTTTGCGCGCATGAACACGTCGATCAGGAGAATCGCGATGGCCAGAGTCAGGAGGAGGATCTCCGGCAGGATGGGCATCAGGTTGAGCGCGTCGAGGGTCATGGGGCGTCCAGGGCTCAGAGCTTGGATTGGGTGATGTGGTGGACCAGGTTGTCGATGCTGGCGTGCATCACGTTCGCCAGCGGGTCCGGCCACACGCCGAGCAGGATGACGAAGAAGGCCAGGCTCGCCATGATGACGAATTCACGGCCGTTGAGGTCCGGCATGCGGGCGACTTCGGCGTGGCGCACCTCGCCGAAGATCACGCGCTTGACCATCCACAGGGTATAGGCGGCCCCGATGATCAGGGTCAACGCGGCAATGAAGGCGATCCAGAAGCTGGCCTTGTAGCTCGCCAGGATGACCATGAATTCACCGACGAAGCCCGAGGTGCCCGGCAGGCCGACGTTGGCCATGGCGAACAGCACCACGAAGGCGGCAAACCACGGCATGCTGTTGACCACGCCGCCATAGGCGGAGATCTCTCGGCTGTGCAGGCGGTCGTACATCACCCCGATCGCGAGGAACATCGCGGCGGAGATGAAGCCGTGCGAGACCATCTGGATCATCGCGCCCTCGAGCGCCAGCGAGGCGCCGCCCTCGCCCACCGGGTTGGCCATGATCATGAACACCACGAACATGCCGAGGGTGACGAAGCCCATGTGCGAGATCGAGGAATAGGCCACCAGCTTCTTCATGTCGCTCTGCACCAGGGCGACGAAGCCGATGTAGACGATGGCAACCAGCGACATGAAGATGATCAGCCAGTCCAGCGCATGGCTCGCGTCCGGGGTGATCGGCAGGGAGAAGCGCATGAAGCCATAGCCGCCGATCTTGAGCATGATCGCCGCCAGGATCACGGAGCCGCCGGTCGGCGCCTCGACGTGCGCGTCCGGTAGCCAGGTGTGCACCGGCCACATCGGGATCTTGACCGCGAAGGCGATCAGGAAGGCCAGGAAGATGAGGGTCTGCTCGGTGATATTGAGCGGCAGCTTGTGCATGTCGAGCACGCTGAAGCTGCCGGACTGGAAGTACATGTAGATCAGCGCGATCAGCATGAACACCGAGCCGAGGAAGGTGTAGAGGAAGAACTTCAGGGTGGCGTAGACACGGCGTGGACCGCCCCAGATGCCGATCACGAGGTACATCGGGATCAGCATGCCTTCGAAGAAGAAGTAGAACTGGATGGCGTCCAGTGCGGCGAAGGTGCCGATCATCATCCCTTCCATGATCAGGAAGGCGGCCATGTACTGGGACACCTTCTCCTCGATCACCTCCCAGCCTGCCAGCACGACCAGCACGGTGGTGAAGGTGGTCAGCAGGATCAGCGGCATGGAGATGCCGTCCACCCCGAGGAAGTACTCGATGTTGAAGGTCCCGATCCAGGAGAAGCGCTCGACGAACTGCATGGACGCGGTCGATGCATCGAAGCCGATCGCCAGCGGCAGGCTGAGCACGAAGATCGCCAGACTGCTGAACAGACTGATGCGGCGCACGGCTTGCGGTGAGCGATCGCCCACCATCAACACCAGCGCACCACTGATGATGGGGAGCCAGACAAGCAGGCTAAGCAAGGGCCAATCGGCAAACATCCAAGCGTCCTAGTTCAAGTGTTGTTCGAAGGTGGCGCGGCTCAGAGGAACAGCGCCCAGCTCAGCATGACCAGCAGGGCCAGGATCATCACGAACGCGTAATGATACATGAGGCCGGTCTGCATCAGCCGCGCCACGGCGGCCAGACGACCGATACCCTGGGCCGAGCCATTCACCAGCAGGCCGTCGATCAGCTTGCTGTCGGACCATTTCCACAGGCCGCCGCCAAGCTTGAGGCTGCCGTTGGCGAAGAAGGCCTGGTTGAAGTCGTCGAAGCCGTAACCGCGCTTGAGGACCCGGTTGAGCCAGGCGAAACGGTGCTCGGCATGTGCCGCGATCTCGGGCGACTTCAGCGTGATCAGCCAGGCCAGTGCCACACCGGCAGCGGCCAGCCAGATCGCCGGGGTCATCAGGCCATGCAGGACGAAGGCACCCGCGCCGTGGAACGTGGAACCGATCACGGCCAGCACGTCATGCGACTCATGCACGCTGATGATGCCCTTGAAGAGGTCACCGAACAGCATCGGCTCGATCGCGATCCAGCCGATCACCACCGCCGGGATGGCGAGCAGGATCAGGGGGACGGTGACCACCTTGGGCGATTCGTGCAGGTGTTCGCGGGTATGCTCGTCCATGCGCTCCTTGCCGAAGAAAACCAGGAAGAACATGCGGAAGGTGTAGAAGGCGGTCACGAACACGCCGATCAGCACCAGCCAGTAGGCAAAACCCGCGCCCGGCAGGGTCGAATGATGGATGGCCTCGATGATGGCGTCCTTGGAGAAGAAGCCGGAGAAGCCGGGGAAGCCGATCAGGGCCAGCGCGCCGATCAGGAAGGTCCAGAAGGTCACCGGCATGTATTTGCGCAGGCCGCCCATCTTGCGGATGTCCTGCTCGTGGTGCATGGCGATGATGACCGAACCGGCGGCGAGGAACAGCAGGGCCTTGAAAAAGGCGTGGGTCATCAGATGGAAGATCGCCGCCGAGTAGGCCGATGCGCCGAGCGCGGCGGTCATGTAGCCAAGCTGGGACAGGGTGGAGTAGGCCACCACCTGCTTGATGTCGTTGGCAACGATGCCGAGCAGCCCCATGGACAGCGCGGTGATGGCGCCGATGACCATGATGAAGGCCAGCGCGGCCTCGGACAGCTCGTACATCGGCGACATGCGCGCCACCATGAAGATGCCCGCGGTCACCATGGTCGCCGCGTGGATCAGCGCGGAGATCGGGGTCGGACCTTCCATGGAATCCGGCAGCCAGACGTGCAGCGGAATCTGGGCGGATTTGCCCATCGCGCCGATGAACAGCAGGATGCAGATCACGGAGATCAGCGACCACTCCACGCCCGGGATCAGACTGACCTGGATGCTCGCGAGCTGGTTGGCCTGTTCGAACACCTTGGCGTAGTCCAGGGTGCCGGTGTAGACCAGGATCGCGGCGATGCCGAGCAGGAAACCGAAGTCGCCCACGCGGTTGACCAGGAAGGCCTTCAGGTTGGCGTAGATGGCCGTGTCGCGCTTGTACCAGAAGCCGATCAGCAGGTAGGACACGAGGCCCACCGCCTCCCAGCCGAAGAACAGCTGCATGAAGTTGTTGCTCATGACGAGCATCAACATGGAGAAGGTGAACAGCGAGATGTAGCTGAAGAAGCGCTGGTAACCCGGATCGTCGTGCATGTAGCCGATGGTGTAGATGTGCACCATCAGGCTCACGCCGGTGACGATGACCATCATCACGGCGGTCAGGTTGTCGACCAGGAAACCAACCTCAAACGTGAACACGTCGCTGGCCAGCCAGGTGTAAACCGGACCGTTGAAGGCCGCGCCACCGTCCAGCACGTGGAACTTGAACGCGATCAGGGCAAGCACGAAGGCCACCGCGACACCGGCGATGGTGACGGAATGCGCCCCCACCCGGCCGATCTGGCGGCCGAACAGACCGGCAATGATGGAGCCGATCAGCGGAGAAAGGGCAATCCAGAGGTAGATGTTTTCCATGTCCATCACCCCTTCACGCTATCAAGGTCATCGACGTTGATGCTGCGGCGATTGCGGAACAGCACGACGAGGATCGCCAGGCCGATCGCGACCTCGGCGGCGGCCACGGTGAGGATGAAGAACACGAAGGCCTGGCCGGCGGTGTCACCGAGGAAGTGCGAGAAGCCGACGAAGTTGACGTTCACCGCCAGCAGCATCAGTTCGATGCTCATCAGCAGGATCAGGATGTTCTTCCGGTTGAGGAAGATGCCGGCCAGGCCCAGCCCGAACAGGACCGCGCCGAAGATCAGCACATCAGACAGGGCGATCATGCGCCTTCTCCTTCTTTTTCAGCGTCCGCGCCACGCTTTTCGGCGGGCATGCTGACGATGCGGATACGGTCTTCGCGACGCACCATGGCCTGCGCGGCCGCATCCTGGTACTTGACCCCCTCGCGACGGCGCAGGGTCAGCATGATCGCGGCGACCATCGCCACCAGCAGGATCACGGCCGCGATCTCGAACGGATAGACATAGACGGTATACAGCACGCCGCCCAGTTCCTGGGTGTTGCTGTAGTCAGCGGCTTTCGGTGTCGGTGCCGGATACATCTCCAGGCCGAAAAGTTTTGGCCCGACCACCAGCGACATTTCGACGATCATGACCAGCGCCACGGTCGCGCCGATGGGCAGGAAACGGATGAAGCCCTCGCGGGTCGCGGCGGTGTTGACGTCCAGCATCATCACCACGAACAGGAACAGCACCATCACCGCGCCGACGTAGACCAGCACCAGCACGATGCTGAGGAATTCCGCCTCCAGCAGCAGCCAGACCAGGGCGGTGCTGAAGAAGGTCAGCACCAGGTAGAGCGCCGCGTGCACGGAGTTGCGCGTGGTCACCATGCGGAACGCGGAGAACACCGCGACCGAGGAGAAGATGAAGAACAGCAGCTTGAGGAAGCTCATTCTAAAAGTCCTGTCGTATTGGGCCTGTCAGCGGTAGCGGGCGTCGGCCAGTCGGTCGGCGGCGATCTGCGCCTCGTACTTGTCCCCCACGGCCAGGAGCTTGTCCTTGGTCATGATGTGTTCACCGCGGTTCTCGAAGTGATATTCGAACACGCGGGTCTCGACGATCGCGTCCACCGGGCAGGCTTCTTCGCAGAAGCCGCAGTAGATGCACTTGAACAGGTCGATGTCGTAGCGCGTGGTGCGGCGGGTGCCGTCCTCACGCTGCTCGGACTCGATGGTGATGGCCAGCGCCGGGCAGACCGCCTCGCACAGCTTGCAGGCGATGCAGCGTTCCTCGCCGCTGGCATAGCGGCGCTGGGCGTGAAGCCCGCGAAAGCGCGGCGACATCGGGGTCTTTTCTTCCGGGTACTGAACGGTGAACTTGCGCGCGAACAGGTAGCGCCCGGTCAGCTTCAGTCCCAGCAGGAGCTCCCACAGGAACCAGGTCTTGAAGAAATGCTTGAGGCTATTCATGGCGGGATTCCGTCAGGCAAACCAGGGGCCAAGCTTGAAGTACACGGCCACACCCTCGACCACGATCCAGAGGATGGTGATGGGGATGAAAACCTTCCAGCCCAGGCGCATGATCTGGTCATAGCGGTAACGCGGGAAGGTGGCGCGGAACCAGATGAACAGGAACAACAGGATGGCGACCTTGGCAAACATCCAGAACACACCCGGCACCCAGGCGAACGCACCTTCCAGGAAGGTGCCCTGGAACGGCGACAGCCAGCCGCCGAGGAACATGACCGCGGTCAGGGCGGAGATCAGGATCATGCTGGCGTATTCGGCCAGCATGAACAGGGTGAAGCCCATGCCGGAGTATTCGACATGGAAGCCGGCGACGATCTCGGATTCACCCTCGGCGATGTCGAACGGCGCGCGGTTGGTCTCGGCCACGCCGGAGATGAAATAGACCAGGAACATCGGCAGCAGCGGCAGCCAGTACCAGTGCAGGATGCTGCCTTCCTGACCGCGCACGATCTCCTGCAGGTTCAGGCTCTGGCTGGCCATCAGCACGCCGACCAGGGCGAAGCCCATGGCCAGTTCGTAGGCGATCTTGTGGGCGGCGGAGCGCATGCCACCCAGGAGGGCGTACTTGGAGTTGGAGGCCCAGCCGGCGAGGATGATGCCGTACACGCCCGCCGCGCCGATCGCCAGCACGTAGAGCAGGCCCGCGTTGACGTCCGCGATGACCCAGCCGTCATCGAACGGGACCACCGCCCAGGCGACCAGCGCGGCGAACAGGATGATGACCGGCGAGGCGAAGAAGATGAACTTGTTGGCCGCGGTCGGGACGATGATCTCCTTGAACATCAGCTTGAACACGTCGGCGAACGGCTGGAACAGGCCCAGCGGGCCGACGCGGTTCGGACCGATGCGGACCTGCATGTAGCCGATCACCTTGCGTTCGGCATAGGTCACATAGGCCACGGCGATGACCAGCGGCATCACGACCAGCATGATCTGGATCAGGATCAGGACGAGCTCGCGCAGCCCTTCCGGGAACAGGTTCAGCAGCGGTGAGAGAAACTCGGCCATCCCTTATACCCCCCGAACCTGAACATGGAGCGCGTCGCCCAGCGCGGCAGTCAGTGCGCTGCCATACGCAACCCAGGCGCAGCCTTCCGGCATGCCCTCATCAGACTGCACCGGCAGCATGACGGAGCCCTGGGCAGAAGAAACCTCGACCATCGTCCCGTCGATCAGGCCGAGTCGGGCCAGTTCGGACGGATTCAGACGCACATTGATATTGGACCCCTCAGCGGTGGCCTGCAGAGCAGCCGCACGACGCACAAGGGCGTCAACCGCATACGGCGACACGCCGCCAACACGCTGAAAACCAGTGGCGGACAGAGCCTGCACGTTGACATCCTGCGCCACGACACCTTTGTCGAGCACCAGATCCTGGCACTGGGCGCGCAGTTCATCACGCACCTCTTCGGAACTCACGAAGTCAAAACCGTCCAGGTTGAGCAGATTGCCAAGCACACGCAGCACCTTCCAACCCGGACGAGTCTCACCCTGCGGGCGTGCAACACCGCGCATGCCCTGCCAGCGACCTTCCGTGTTGACATAAGTACCGGAGGTCTCGGCAAAGGTCGCGATCGGCAGGATGACGTGGGCGTAGGACTTCATCGCGTCGCTCATGAACGGACTCAGCACCACGTTGAAACCACCCTGAGCCAGGGAAGCCAACCCGACCTGCCCCATCAGACTGTCATGTTCGGGCTCGACACCCACCACGAGACTGGCACGCGCCGGAGCGGCAAGCATCTCCGCGGCATGCTTGCCCTTGGTCTGGGCGGACAGCCCACCCGGCAGACGATGGGGCACCGCGCCGGCGAGCCAGGCCCCTGCACTGTTACCACTGGCGGCGAATTCACCCATGGTGGTACCGGCGTGGTGGGCGATCGCCTGGGCAAGCTGGCGCAGCACGGCCAGATCCGGATGGGCATGCGCCAACGCACCGAGGTAGATCCCCGCACGCTTGGCGAACTTGAGCGTGGCGGCCACGGATTCGTGGCGGGGATCCGGCTTGGCTGCACCGACCAGCGCGGCCAGCATGCCACTCAGACCTTCTGGCTTGAGCGCGGCCAGGATCGCCGCCAGATCGTCGACCATGCCGGAGTTGCCGGAGGCAAACTGCGCCTGAACCTCGAAGGTCTGCGGCAGTACCGCCGGATTGACGAAGCTGATCTTGGCACCGGCCAGCGCAGCCTTGCGCAGACGCTGGGCCAGCAGGGGCTGCTCATGGCGGATGTGGCTGCCGATGACGAGCACCGCTTGGCGGTTATCAAGATCGGCCACGTCATGCCCCAGCCAGGGCATGGCTGGCAGGGCGTCCTGGTCACGGAAGTCGCGCTGGCGCAGGCGGTGGTCGATGTTGGCGGAGCCCAAGCCACGGGTGACCTTCTGGGCCAGGTAGATTTCCTCCAGCGTCGCGTGCGGTGCGACCAGCGTCTGCAACTCGGCGCCCGCCGCCTTCAGCCCATGAGCGGCGGCTTCCAGCGCTTCCTCCCAGCTGGCCTCACGCCAGCCCGCCTCGACGCGGAGCATCGGGACAGTCAGGCGATCGCTGCTCTGGATGCCCAGGTAGCTGAAGCGGTCGCGGTCGGACAGCCAGACCTCGTTGACCACCTCGTTCTCGCGCGGCACCACGCGCATCACCACGCCTTCGCGGGTGTGCATGTAGATGTTGGAGCCCAGGCCGTCGTGCGGCGCGATGGCCGGCTGCTGGGCCAGCTCCCACGGACGGAAGGTGTAGCGCGAAGGCTTGGCGGTCAGCGCGCCGACCGGGCACAGGTCGATCACGTTGCCTGAAATCTCGGAGGTGATGGCCTTGGCGATATAGGTGCCGATCTCCATGTGCTCGCTGCGGCCGGTGGCGCCCAGTTCGCGCAGACCGGCGATCTCGTCGCCGAAGCGCACGCAGCGGGTGCAGTGGATGCAGCGGGTCATGTCGGTGGCGATCAGCGGACCGATGTCCTTGTCCTTCACCACGCGCTTGGTTTCCGAATACTGGCCGACGCCGTCGCCATAGCCCATGGCGACGTCCTGCAGCTCGCACTCGCCGCCCTGGTCGCAGATCGGGCAGTCCAGCGGGTGGTTGATCAGCAGGAACTCCATGGTCGCGCGCTGGGCCGCGATGGCCTTGGGCGACTTGGTGAACACGCGCATGCCTTCCGAGATCGGCGTGGCGCAGGCCGGCAGCGGCTTGGGCGCGCGCTCGACCTCCACCAGGCACATGCGGCAGTTGGCCGCCACGGAAAGCTTGCGGTGATAGCAGAAACGGGGGATATGAATACCCGCCGCATCGGTGACTTCGATCAGCATGTCACCCTGGTGACCGTGCAGCTTCTGGCCATCAACCTCGATGGTGATCAGATCATCGCTCATGTTCTGTTCCTGAAGGCCTTCAGCGGCTCATGGCATCGACCATGCTGTGGCCGTGCTCGATGTAGTACTCGAATTCCGGGCGGAAGTGCTTGAGGAAGCTGCGCACCGGCATGGCGGCGGCATCGCCCAGGGCGCAGATGGTGCGGCCCTCGATCTTGCTCGCGACATCGTCCAGACGCTTCAGGTCGTCCAGTGAGCCCTTGCCCTCGACGATGCGGCTCAGCATGCGGTACAGCCAGCCGGTGCCCTCGCGGCAGGGCGTGCACTGGCCGCAGGACTCGGAGTAGTAGAAACGGGAGATGCGGCGCAGCGCCTTGACCATGCAGGTACTGTCGTCCATCACGATCATCCCGCCGGAACCGAGGAAGGTGCCCGCCTTGGCGATGGAGTCGTAGTCCATGTTGACCTGCATCATCACGTCACCCGGAACCACCGGCACGGAGGAGCCCCCCGGAATGACCGCCTTGAGCTTGCGACCGTCGCGCACGCCGCCCGCCATCTTCAGCAGTTCGGCGAACGGCGTACCCATCGGAATCTCGAACACACCCGGCTTGTTCACATGGCCTGAGACCGAGAACATCTTGGTGCCGCCACTGTTGGACACCCCCAGGTCGGCGAACCACTTGCCGCCGTTGCGCATGATCGCTGGCACGGAGGACAGGGTTTCGGTGTTGTTGATGGTGGTTGGGCGGCCATAGAGACCAAAGTTGGCCGGGAAGGGCGGCTTGAAGCGCGGCTGGCCTTTCTTGCCTTCCAGCGATTCAAGCAGCGCCGTTTCCTCGCCGCAGATGTAGGCGCCGGCGCCGAGCGAACCATGCAGGTCCATGTCGATGCCTGAGCCCAGAATGTTCTTGCCCAGCATGCCGGCTTCGTAGGCCTCTTTCAGGGCCTGTTCGAAACGCTGGAACGGCAGGTCGCCGAACTCGCCGCGCATGTAGTTGTAGCCGACGGTGGCGCCGATCGTGTAGCCGGCGATCGCCATGCCCTCGACCAGCGCGTGCGGATTGTTGAGCAGGATCTGCCGGTCCTTGGCGGTGCCCGGCTCGGACTCGTCCGAGTTGCAGACGATGTACTTCTGCCCCGGTGCGTTGCGCGGCATGAAGCTCCATTTCAGACCGGTCGGGAAGCCCGCGCCGCCACGACCACGCAGATTGGAGGCCTTCAGCTCCTCGATGATGACCGCGGGATCGGTCTTCTCGGCCAGGATCTTGCGCCAGGCCTGGTAGCCGCCGGTCTTGAGGTAGCTCTCAAGACTCCACGGTTCTTCATACTGGCGGGTTGCGAAACAAACCTGAACGCTCATTTTGTATGCCCATCTTCGCGAACCACCGCCTCGAGAATGGCATCCACCTTCTCGGGAGTGAGGCGCTCGTAGTAGACATGGTCGACCTGCATCATCGGACCGCCGTCGCAGGCGGCCAGGCACTCTTCCTCGCACTTGAGGAAGAATTTGCCATCCGGGGTGCTCTCACCGGTCTTGATGCCGAGCTTGTTCTCGACATGCGCGACGATACGATCGGACCCCATCAGCCAGCAGGAGATGTTGGTACACACGGAGATGCTGTGACGACCGACTGGCTTGGTCTCGAACATCGAGTAGAACGTCGCGACCTCGTAGGCGGCGATCTCGGGCACGCCCAGGTAGGCCGCGACCGCGTCCATCAGTTCGGTGGTCAGATAACCATGATTCTGATGCTGGACGGCCCGCAGGGCGGCCAGCAGCGCGGACTGCCGGCGGTCGGCCGGGTACTTGGCCAGCCAGTGCTCGATCTCGGCGCGCGTTTCCTCGCTCAGCAGAGCGATCTTCTGTTCACGTTCTTGCGCGTTCATCAGCGGTCAACCTCACCAAACACGATGTCCTGGGTACCGATGATCGCGACCACATCAGCGATCATGTGACCACGTGACATCTCGTCCAGACCGGAAAGATGGGCAAACCCCGGGGCGCGCACCTTCAGGCGATAGGGCTTGTTGGCGCCATCGGAAATCAGGTAGATACCAAATTCGCCCTTCGGGTGCTCGACGGCGGAATAGACCTCGCCTTCCGGCAGACAGAAGCCCTCGGTAAACAGCTTGAAGTGGTGGATGAGGGCCTCCATGTCGGCCTTCATCTCCTCGCGGCGCGGCGGCGCGAACTTGTGGTCCTCGGTCAGCACCGGGCCGGGATTCTTGCGCAGCCAGTCGATGCACTGCTTGATGATCCGGTTGGACTGGCGCATCTCCTCGACGCGCACCAGGTAGCGGTCGTAGCAGTCGCCGTTGACGCCGACCGGGATGTCGAAATCGATCTTGTCGTACACCGCGTAGGGCTGCTTCTTGCGCAGGTCCCACTCGATTCCTGAGCCGCGGACCATCGGGCCGCTGAAGCCCATCGCCAGCGCACGCTCGGGAGACACCACGCCGATGCCGACGGTACGCTGCTTCCAGATGCGGTTATCGGTCAGCAGGGTTTCGTACTCGTCGACCAGGACCGGGAAGCGATTCACGAAGTCTTCCAGGAAGTCGAGCATCGAGCCCTGGCGCACCTCGTTCATGCGCGCGACGTCCTTGGCGCTGTGCCATTGGGACGGGCTGTACTGCGGCATGGCATCCGGCAGGTCGCGGGCGACGCCGCCCGGACGGTAATAGGTCGCGTGCAGGCGCGCGCCGGAGACCGCCTCGTAGCAGTCCATCAGATCCTCGCGCTCGCGGAAGCAGTACAGGAAGACGGTCATCGCGCCGATGTCGAGTGCATGCGCGCCGAGCCACAGCAGGTGGTTCAGGATGCGGGTGATCTCGTCGAACATGGTGCGGATGTAGAGCGCGCGCTCCGGCACCTGGATGCCGGCCAGCTTCTCCATCGCCATCACGTAGGCGTGCTCGTTGCACATCATGGACACGTAGTCGAGGCGGTCCATGTAGCCGATGCTCTGGCTGTACGGCTTGCTCTCGGCCAGCTTCTCGGTCGCGCGGTGCAGCAGACCGATGTGAGGATCGGCGCGGACCACGGTCTCGCCGTCCAACTCCAGCACCAGGCGCAGTACGCCGTGCGCGGACGGGTGCTGGGGACCGAAATTGAGGGTGTAGTTGACGATTTCGGGCATGACTCAGCCCTTCTTCTGCGAAGAGAGGATGTAACGATGGTCGTGACGGATCACGCGCGGCACGAGCACACGCGGCTCGATGCTGACCGGCTCGTAGACGACCCGGCCCTTGCTCTCGTCGTAGCGCATCTCGACGTGACCGATGAGCGGGAAATCCTTGCGGAACGGATGACCCACGAAGCCGTAGTCGGTGAGGATGCGGCGCAGGTCCGGGTGACCGTCGAACAGGATGCCGAACAGATCGAACGCCTCGCGCTCGAACCAGTTGGCGCCCGACCAGATGGCGGTCACCGAAGGCACGACCGGCAGGCTCTCGTCCTCGCAGTAGACACGCAGGCGCAGGCGATGGTTGTGGCGGTAGGACAGCAGGTGGTAGACGACGGCGAAGCGCGGACGATCGGTCGCGGCCAGCGGCAGGTCGTCGCCGAACTTCAGGCGGCCAGCGGTGGCCTCCTGCACGCCGCGGCTGTAACCCCCCTTGCTGACCTTGTCGTCGGCGATCCACTCGCTCTTGCCGTAGTCGCTGTAGTCCACGCCACAGAGGTCGACGAGCTGCTCGAAGCTGAACCCGACGTCCGCGCGCAGGACTTCACACACATGTTGCAGATCCTCGACACGAAGCTCGATGGTCAGCTCGCCTGCGGACTCGTCCGCACTGAGGATGCACCCCGGAAAGCGGGCGATGATCTCGCCACGCAGTTGTTCAAGCGTCTTGGCCATGGATCAAGCCTCAACCGGCTGCTTGGCAATGGTGCTGGTACGCCGGATCTTGTTCTGCAGCTGGATGATGCCGTAGAGCAGGGCTTCGGCGGTCGGCGGGCAACCGGGCACATAGATATCGACCGGCACGATGCGATCGCAGCCACGCACCACGGCGTAGGAATAGTGGTAGTAGCCACCGCCGTTGGCACAGGAACCCATCGAGATCACCCAGCGCGGCTCCGGCATCTGGTCGTAGACCTTGCGCAGCGCGGGGGCCATCTTGTTGACCAGGGTGCCAGCGACAATCATGACGTCGGACTGGCGCGGACTCGGGCGGAACACCACGCCGAAACGGTCGAGGTCGTAGCGCGAGGCGCCGGCGTGCATCATCTCGACCGCGCAGCAGGCCAGACCAAAGGTCATCGGCCACAGGGAGCCAGTGCGCGCCCAGTTGATGAGCTTGTCAGCGGAAGTCGTGACAAAGCCCTTGTCGAGAATACCTTCTATTCCCATTCCAGGGCTCCCTTCTTCCACTCGTAGATGAAACCGATCACCAGGATGAACAGGAACAGGCCCATGGCCACCAGGCCGAAGGCACCGATCTCATCCAGGGCCACCGCCCAGGGGAAAAGGAATGCGATTTCCAGGTCGAAGATAATGAACAGGATGGCGACGAGGTAGTAGCGCACGTCAAACTTCATGCGCGAATCCTCGAAGGCGGCAAAGCCGCACTCGTAGGGCGAGTCCTTTTCCTTCTCGGGACGGCGCGGAGCCAAAATGAAGCCCGCGGCCAGCATGGCAAGACTGAATGCCAAGCCGACCACAAAGAACACCAGGACTGGCAGGTAGTTCTCCAGCACGCGCCTCACTCCTCCGGACAATCGAGCGCAGGATACATCCTTCGCGCTCGCGCGCTCCGGATCATGCCGTTGCCCTTATCGTGGTTATTGTAATGCTCGGTTCTGGTGACCGATCGGATTCCGGGTTGCCGAAACCCTTGAAATGGTGCGGATGGTGGGACTCGAACCCACACGTCTTTCGACACTACCCCCTCAAGATAGCGTGTCTACCAATTCCACCACATCCGCGAAAATCATTTTGCCGACGGCACATCCGCCGGTTTGTTGTCCTGCTTGGCCGGTTCCGTGGCAACGGACGGCGCCGAGGTTACGACGCTACCCCGCTCCGGGGCGGACGTCACAATATATGCAAGCAACAAACTTGTCACGAAAAAAATCGCAACCAGCCAGGCAGTCAGACGACTCAGAAAGGTCGCCGCGCCACGGGCGCCAAACACGGTCGACGATGCGCCGCCACCAAAGGCCGCACCGGCATCGGCGCCCTTGCCATGCTGCATCAGCACCAGCGCGATCAGCGCCAACCCGACCAGCACGTGAAAAGTCATCAGCAGCGTCGTCACGCCACACCTCCGGCCGCACGGCAAATGGAGAGAAAATCTTCCGCCTTCAAGGAGGCACCACCGATCAGACCGCCGTCGATATCGGGCATCGCCATCAATTCAACCGCGTTATCGGGTTTCATACTGCCGCCGTACTGAATGCGCGCGCGCGATGCAACGGCCGGATCATGCGCCGCCAGCCGGGCACGGATGAAGGCATGTACATCCTGCGCTTGCTGCGGCGTGGCGGTGCGACCGGTGCCGATCGCCCAGACCGGCTCATAGGCAATCAGGGCACGCTCGAAGACCTCGACACCAACATCGGCAAGCACCGCGTCAAGCTGACGGGCAACCACGGATTCGGTGACACCCTGCTCCCGCTCATCCAGGGTCTCACCCAGGCACAGGATGGGGCAAAGACCGGCACGTTGTACGGCGGCAAACTTGCGCGCGACCACATCATCTGTCTCGCCGTGCATCGCACGGCGCTCGGAGTGCCCTACGATGACGTAGGCACAACCCGCATCAGCCAGCATCGCGGCGGACACATCGCCCGTGTAGGCTCCATCCGTCTCCGCCACGGCGGCATCCTGCGCACCAACGGCAATGACGCTGCCTGCAAGGCCGGCCACAGCTTGTCCAACATAGACAGCGGGAGGACAAACCGCGATGTCGATATCGCTTACCCCGGCAACTCCCTGGCGCAAACCGGCGATCAATTGGTCGACGCTGGCGCGGCGGCCATTCATCTTCCAGTTTCCAACAACGATCGGCTTACGCATGGGCTAATTCGGGCTCTCAAAAACGGTCGACAAGAGTAATGTGAAAAGGGCCCGAAAGCAATCCGGCGACAATGGGGAATGGCGTTCTAAGCGAGGCCGACAGCGCGCCTCACAGCTCCGGCCAGCATTTCGGCAGCCTTGCGCGTACGTTCCGAGTCGTCACTTTCAACCATCACGCGCACCAGGGGCTCGGTGCCGGAGGCGCGCAGAACCACCCTGCCCCTGCCTGCGAAGGCCTGTTCCACGCTGCGCACCTCCGCCCAGACCTCCTCCAGGGATGACAGGTCGACCTTGCGCGCAAGCGGCACATTGATCATCAATTGGGGAAACTTGCTGACGGCATTGCGCAGGGTGCTCAGCGGCTCCCGGCGATGCCGCATCGCCGCCACCACCTGCAAGGCGGAGACGATGCCATCCCCGGTGCCGGCGCGATCAAGGCAGAGAATGTGGCCGGAGCTTTCCCCGCCATAGAGCCAGTGATTTTCTTTCAGCGCCTCGAAAACATGACGATCCCCCACCTTGGCGCGGACGAAGGGCAAACCCAATTCGCGCACGGCCAACTCAAGCCCGAGATTGCTCATCAGTGTGCCGACGACCCCTCCGGCGTAGCCATCCAGCGCTACCCGATCCCGCACGATGGCGAACAACAGGTCATCGCCATCAAGCACGGCACCGGTCTCATCGACCATCACCACCCGATCGCCGTCTCCATCGAAGGCGATACCCATGTCTGCCTTGTGCGCGAGCACCGCTTCCCGCAGCGCTTCAGGGTGCATCGACCCACAGCCGTCGTTGATGTTGAAGCCGTCCGGCGTGGCGCCGATGACGTGCACTTCGGCACCCAACTCGGCGAACACCTTCGGCGCGATGTGATAGGTGGCGCCATGCGAACAATCGAGCACGACACGCAAGCCCGCCAGACTTGATCCCATAGGCAGGGTGGCCTTGCAGAATTCGATGTAGCGGCCAGCCGCGTCATCAATACGCTTGGCCTTGCCCAGCGCCTCTGGCGCAACGACCGTGAGCGGCTCATCGATCAGGGATTCAATGGCCTGCTCAACCTCGTCGGGCAACTTGGTGCCTTCAGCGCTGAAGAACTTCACACCATTGTCCTCGAAGGGATTGTGCGAGGCGGAGATGACGATGCCGGCGGAAGCGCGCAGGGTGCGGGTCAGATATGCGATGGCGGGGGTGGGCATGGGCCCGAGCAGACGCACATCAACCCCCGCCGCGATCAGGCCGGCCTCCAGGGCAGACTCCAGCATGTAACCGGAGATGCGGGTGTCCTTGCCAACTACGACCTTGCGCCGACCTGACGAGGCCAGCGCCTTGCCTGCCGCCCAGCCCAGCTTGAGGGCGAAATCGGGGGTCATCGGCCACTGGCCGACCCGCCCGCGAATCCCGTCGGTACCGAAATACTTCATCTTTCCTGCCTTGAATCCACCAACCCACTCCAGACCCGCAGCGCATCGACCATCGGCCGGACTGCATGCACGCGCACGATGCGCGCACCGCGTTCCAGCGCCAGCAGATGGGCCGCAAGCGAACCGGCATCGCGCCCGGAAGGGTCGGACACACCGACCAGCTCGCCAATCATGCGCTTGCGCGACATCCCGACCAGGAGCGGAAAACCGTGCCCGGCCAAACGCGGGATAGCGTTGAAAAGGGCGCGATTGTGCCCGAAGCTCTTGCCAAACCCAAACCCCGGGTCGATCGCAATCGAGGCCGAGGTCACCCCCGCCGCCATGCAAGCTGCGGCCCGCTCCAGCAGGAAGCCCTCCACCTCGGCCACCACGTCGTCATACCGCGGATCCAGCTGCATCTCGCCAGGCTCGCCTCGCATGTGCATCACGCAGACCGCGACCGGCTGTGCCGCGGCGGCCTCCAGTGCGCCCGACAAGCTTAAGGCTCGCACATCGTTGATCAGCGCCACGCCCAACCGGATCGCCTCACGGATGACTTCCGGCTTGCTGGTATCGACCGACAGCGGCACCGCGGCACCGCGCAGCGCCTCAAGGACCGGACCAAGACGATCCAGCTCCTCGGCGACGCTGACCGGCGACGCGCCGGGTCGAGTCGACTCAGCCCCCAGATCGATCATATCGACCCCATCGGCAATCATGCGCTCGGCCGCCGCCAGCGCCGCGTCACGGGCAAAAAAACGACCCCCGTCCGAAAAGGAGTCAGGGGTCACGTTGAGGATGCCCATGACGCGCGGGCGTTCGCGCGTCCAGGCTTGCAGATCAAGAGCCGACATTCAGCGCGGCTGACCTCAGTGCTGACCGGCGGGGCCACCGAGCGGGCGGGATTCACCCTCATCGGCCGCAACCGTTGCATCCCCCCCAGCCTGCGGCGGGTTGCCACGATCATCTTCGCCCCAACCCTTTGGCTCACCCGGCTCGCGGCGCGCCATCAGGTTGTCGATCTGTGCGGTATCGATGGTTTCGTACTTGAGCAATGCCTCGGACATGGCATGCAGGATATCCATGTTCTCGACCAGGATGGTACGGGTCCGCTCATAGTTGCGGTCGATGATGGCCCGAATCTCCTCGTCGATGACATGGGCGGTGTCGTCGGAAATGTTCTTGTGCTGGGTCACACTGCGACCAAGGAAGACCTCGCCTTCTTCTTCCGAGTAAGCCAGCGCACCCAGTTTGTCGGACATGCCCCATTTGGTGACCATGTTGCGCGCGATATCGGTCGCGCGGTCGATGTCACTCGACGCGCCTGTCGTCACCGCTTCCGCGCCGAAGATCAATTCTTCGGCCAGACGGCCGCCATAAAGGCTGGATATCTGGCTTTCCAATTTGCGCTTGCTGTAGCTGTAACGGTCCTGCTCAGGCAGGAACATGGTCACGCCCAAGGCGCGGCCGCGCGGGATAATGCTGACCTTGTAGACCGGATCGTGCTCGGGCACCAGGCGGCCGACGATGGCGTGGCCCGCCTCATGATAGGCAGTCAGCTTCTTCTCGTCGTCGCTCATGAGGATCGAGCGGCGCTCGGAGCCCATGATCAACTTGTCCTTGGCCCACTCCATGTCGACCATGGTCACGTCGTGCTTGTTCGAGCGCGCCGCGTGCAGGGCAGCCTCGTTGACCAGGTTGGCGAGGTCCGCGCCGGAGAAGCCCGGCGTGCCACGCGCGATGGTCATCGCATCAACGTCCGGTGACGCCGGCACCTTGCGCAGGTGGACCTTGAGGATCTGTTCGCGACCGCGCACGTCCGGCAGGCCCACGACCACCTGACGGTCGAAGCGGCCCGGACGGAGCAGGGCCGGGTCGAGCACGTCAGGACGGTTGGTGGCGGCGATCACGATGATGCCTTCGTGACCTTCGAAGCCGTCCATCTCGACCAGCATCTGGTTAAGGGTCTGCTCACGCTCGTCATGACCGCCGCCCAGGCCCGCGCCGCGCTGGCGACCGACCGCATCGATCTCGTCGATGAAGATGATGCAGGGCGCGTTCTTGCGCGCCTGCTCGAACATGTCGCGCACGCGCGCCGCGCCCACGCCGACGAACATCTCGACGAAATCGGAGCCGGAGATGCTGAAGAACGGCACCTTGGCCTCGCCGGCGATCGCCTTGGCGAGCAGGGTCTTGCCGGTACCTGGGGGGCCTACCATCAGCACGCCACGCGGAATCTTGCCGCCAAGGCGCTGGAACTTGCCCGGGTCGCGCAGGAACTCGACCAGCTCGGATACGTCCTGCTTGGCCTCGTCACAACCCGCGACATCGGTGAAGGTGACCTTGACCTGGTCCTCGCCCATCAGGCGCGCACGGCTCTTGCCGAAGCTCATCGCGCCGCCGCGGCCACCGCCCTGCATCTGACGCATGAAGAACACCCACAGGCCGATCAGCAGGAAGAACGGGAACCACTGGATGAAGATGCTCATCAACAGGCTGGGACGCTCCGGCGGAATCGCGTTGATACCCACACCGGCGTTCAGCAGGTCGCCAATCAACGCCTTGTTGTCGGTTTCCGGGCTGTAGGTCATGAATTCGCCGCCCGAGGTGGTCTTGCCACGGATGACATTGCCATCGATGACCACACGGTCGACCATCCCCGACTTCACATCGCTGAGAAACTGCGAATAAGCCAGTGGCTGACTGACAGGCGCGCGGCTCTGGAAACTGTTGAAGACGGTCATCAGCACGGCGGCGATGACAAGCCAGAGCAGGAGGTTTTTGACCAGGTCGTTCAAGGGGTGGCCTCGATCAAGCTAAAAGTGACGTAAGGGGATTTGAGGACTATACCACGCGCGGGTTCCGTGCCAGGGCGTAAACCTCCCTGGAACGTGCGCGGGATGCGTCGGGCTTGCGCATGGTCACGCTGTGGAACTGGCTGCGCAAATCACGGATGTAGGCATCGAAGCCGGCACCCTGGAACAGCTTCACCAGGTAGACGCCTTGCGGCCCAAGCACGCGCAGGGCGAAATCGACCGCCAGTTCGGCAAGATACATGGCACGCGGCTGATCGACCGCGTCATGCCCGCTCATGTTCGGCGCCATGTCGGACAAGACCACATCGACCGTGCGGCCATCCAGGCGTGCCAGGAGCTGTTCGAACACAGCCTCCTCGGTGAAATCGCCCTGGATGAAGTCGACCCCGGCGAAGCCGTCCATCGGCAGGATGTCGAGCGCGAACAGACGCCCCTGGTCGCCCAGCAGGCCGGCCACATACTGCGACCAGCCGCCCGGTGCGGCGCCAAGATCGACCACCACCTGGCCCGGACGCAGGACTCGATCCTTCTCCTGCATCTCGATCAGCTTGTAGACCGCGCGCGAGCGCCAACCTTCGCGCTGGGCGCGCTGCACGTAGGGATCGGTGAAATGTTCGTGCAGCCAGCGCTGGCTGCTGACGGTGCGGCCCATGCCATCACCTCCTCAACGGGGAGCGGGAAGGATATGGGCCACGGCCGTGGTTGCAAGAGGCAAGCAATCAATGCCCCTGCATTTTCTGCATGCGCTGCATCATGTCGGCGCGCTTCTTGACTGGCGTCTGCACAGTGATCTGGGTGCCGTCCTCCAGGTCCAGGCGCACGGGGATCACGTCACCCGCCTTCGGGCGCGGGTCCTGCACCCCGATCAGCATGATGTGGTAGCTGCCCGGGCGCAGTTCCAGACTGCCCATCGGCGGAACCACCAGGGCCTCCTGCTTGAGCATCTTGTGCATGCCGTTTTCTTCCACCGACTTGTGCAGCTCGATGACCTTGAAGCCGGGGGCGTGGGCATTGACGACCTTGACCGGGCGGTCCTCGTCATTCTCGATCGACATGAACGCGGCCATCGCCTGGGCATTGGGCGGGGCTTCCGGGATCCAGGGCTCGACGACCTTGATCTCGGCCAGGGCGCTCAGCGGTGCGAGCAGGGCGGCGGCAAGCAGGAGTTTGCGCATGACGGGAAACCTCTCGTTATTCACGGGTCACGGCCAGGTAGGCCTTGGCCATCGCTTCGGGATTGTGGGGCGTCGGGAACACGCCGACAACCGTGGCATCCGGGCTGACCAGCAGGATCGACGTAGTGTGGTTGATCAGGTAGGAACTCGACGGCGCATCGTTCGCGGTCGGCAGCGCGGCCTTCTCCCAGCCGACGCCGATCGGCTGCGCCATGATGCGCAGCTCAGCATCCGGCCCGGTGGCCGCGATGATCTTGGGGTCGAAATAGCTGACGAACCTGGCCAGTTGGTCCGGCGTGTCACGCTCCGGGTCGACCGAGACGAACACCTGCTGCCAGCGCGACTGCACGTTCTTGCCGCGCAGGATATCGGCCACCTCGGCCAGCGCGGTCAGCTCGGTCGGACAGACATCGGGGCACAGGGTGTAGCCGAAGTAGAGGAAGGTCCATTTGCCGCTCAGATTCTTCTTGCCGAATGGCTGGCCGTCCATCCGGGTCAGCTGGGCATCCGGCACCGGAATGGGCTGCGGCATGATGCGCAGGACGGCCGGATCCACCACCTTCGCCAGATCGACATTCGTGCGCTGGAACTTGAAAAACACCGCGACCACGAGGGCCGCGATCAGGATGAGAAACACGGCTACGGCCACCGGAGCCTGGCCCGAAATGCGCTTGGTCATCGACAACCCACTCATGAATGATCTGACATCAAAGCAATTTATAGCGATCGATCAGCTTTTGGCAAACCCAGGCGACGCAAACGCAGGGCGTTTCCCACCACCAGCAGGGAGCTGAGCGACATCCCGATCGCCGCCAGCCACGGCGTCACGAACCCCAGTGCGGCAAACGGCACCGCCACGATGTTGTAGCCCGCGGCCCAGTACAGATTCTGCCGGGTGATGCGCCGTGTGTGACGCGCCAGCAGGATGCTCCGTGCCAGCACGCGCAGATCGGTGCCGAGCAGGACAAAGTCACTGTGCAGCTGGGCCAGGGTGGTGGCGGCGCCGAACGACACCGAAACCTGGGCCGCGGCCAGGGTCGGCGCGTCGTTGATGCCGTCCCCCGCCATCAGGACGGTCGCCCCCTCGGCCTGGGCCCGGCGTATCCAGGCCAGCTTGTCTTCCGGGCGCATCGCCCCATGGAACTCGTCGATCCCGAGCTGGCGCGCCAGATGGGCCACCGCGCCCTGCTGGTCGCCGCTGAGGATGACCACGCGCCGCATGCCGAGTTCCCGCGCCTGATGCACGAACTCCAACGCACCGTCGCGCACGGCGTCGTGCAGCACGAACAGGGCGCGCGCCTCACCTGCACGGCTCAGGACGACGACAATGCCGCCATCGTCGACCTGAGCCTGCAGCCAGGCCTGCTCATCCTCTGGCAGCCCCCCACCAGGAAGAGCAAAGGATGGGGTACCAAGGCGCCAGGTCGCGCCGCCATGCTCGGCCTCCAGCCCCTGCCCGGGAGTGTTGCGCACCTCCAGCCGCGCCTCGAGCGGCGTCACACCCTCGCGCAGCGCGCGGGCAATCGGGTGCTCAGAGTGCTGCTCCATGCTCGCCGCGAGCCTCCGCGCGGACACCTCATCCATCCCGCCCAGCGCACGAGCGATGCTCAAGCGTGGGCGCCCCTGGGTGAGGGTACCGGTCTTGTCCAGTACCAGGGTATCCGCAAGCGCCAACGCCTCCACACCCGCCATGCGCATCGGCAGGATCCCGAGCGCGGCAAAGCGTCCAGCGGCGATGGCCAGCGCCACCGGCGTCGCCAGGGCCAGCGCGCAGGGACAGGTGATGATCAGGACCGCGATGGTGGTGGGCAGGGCACGCACGGGCTCGATCAGCCACCAGGCCAGCGCGGTCAGCGTCGCCAGCACCAGGACCACGGCCACGAACGGCACCGCCAGCTTCTCGGCCAGCTCGGCCATGCGCGGCTTGTCGGCCAGGCCCTGATCCATCAGGCGCTGCAGTTCGTTCATGGTGGAATCGGCGCTCACCCGCTCCACCCGCATCAATACCGTCTGATCGACGTTGCAGCTGCCCGCCGCGATCCAGTCACCCTCGCGATGCAACACCGGCACCGCTTCACCGGTCAGATGGGATTCATCGAAGGTGCTCGCGCCAGTGAGCAGGCGCCCGTCCACCGGCGCACTGTCGCCCGGCAACAGCCGAACGACGTCCCCCGCCTTGAGATCGACCACCGGGACCTCGACATCGCCGCCCTGCTCCACCCTGCAGGCCGTTGGGGGAATGACCTTCATCAGCCGATCGAGCACATCGGCCGCCGCCATGCGTCCTTTCAGCTCGACCACACGGGCGAGCAGGACGAAGAAGATGAACATGCCGATCGAGTCGAAATACACGTCCACGTCGCCCACGATCGTGGCCCAGAGGCTTCCGCCCCAGGCGGTCACCAGACCGAGCACGACCGGCACGTCCATCCCCAGCCTGCGGTTTTTGAGGTCGCGCCAGGCACCGACGAAGAAATCCGCGCCGGAGTACACCAGCATGATGAAAGTGATGACAAGCGAGGTCCAACGGCCGATGACCTCCCAGAGCTGCAACTTGCCCTGGGCATCGAAGCCGCCCATCCAGTAGGTGGAGATCGCGAAGAACATCACCTCCATGCCGAGCAGGCCGGCGAACAGCAGGCGCTCGATGCTGCGCCGACGTTCCTGCTCGAGCAGGTGCTCGCGCTGGGCGGGATCGTAGGGGTGGGCGATATAGCCAATCACTGCGATGGCCTGCAGCAGATCGCTGAGCCGGGTCACCGCGGGATCCCACTTCACACGGGCCTGATGGGCGGCATAGTCGATGTGCACATCGACCACGCCGGGATGGGCCCGCAGGTGCTGTTCGTTGAGCCACAGGCACGCTGCGCAGCGGATGTTTTCGAGGATCAGCGCCGCCTCGCGCAGCTGACCATCCGAGCGGACGAAACCGGCCTGGATCTCCGGCCGGTCGTAGAGGCTGAGATTCTTGAGCACCTCGGGCAGAACCTGCGCATTGACCTCGCCTTCCTGATCGCGGTAGCGGTAAAAATCCTCGAACCCCGCATCCACGATGGTCTTGCAGGCCGCATGGCAACCCGTGCAGCAGAAGGCGCGCTCCGCCCCCAGAACCCGGTAGTGCAAATCGATACCTTCGGGCACGTCAAGGCCGCAATGGAAACAGGTCTGAACGCTCATGGGCTCGCATTATGACAAAGAAAAAGGCCCCGCAAGCGTTGCGGGGCCTTGGGAAGTGAAGCCTGGGGACAGGATTACTTGGCGGTCAGACCCGCGTAGTAATGCGCCATCTGGGCGATCTCTTCATCGGACAGGCTTTGCGCGATCAGACGCATGCGCGAGTAGACATCGCTGGCGCGCGCGCCGCTCTTGTACTCATGCATGGTCTTGATGAAGTACTCAGGGGTCTGCCCCGCCAGGGCCGGGGTATCGGTCACGGCACCCTCGCCGTTCGGGCCGTGGCAGGACTGGCAGGGCGCCAGCAGGCGCTTTCCATCCCCACGTTTGATGACCGCCTTGGCCTGCTCGGCCATGGTGGAATCAAAGCTGACCCCCGCCGGCAGTTGCGGCAACTCGAAGCTGGCGTAGAACTGCGCGATGTCCGCCATGTCCTGGTCGCTCATGTGCTGAGCCACCTGGACCATGATTTCGGAGGCTTCGCTGCTGTGACGTTTGCCATCCTTGTAGTCCTTCAACATCTTGAAGACGTACTCGGCACGCTGACCAGCGAGTGAAGGCCAGTTGCCCGACTGGGCGATCCCGGCGTCACCGTGGCACGAGGCGCAGAACAGCTCGCGATTGAGAACCCCGCCTCGTGCCATGTCCCCCTTGGCGACGAAGCGCATCTGCTCGGCAGTCCAGGCCACATTGGTCGAGGGCCCCTTGGCGCCCATGCCCGCTTCATGTTCCGCGGCCATCAGCGGCATCGCCATCAGGGCAGCCCCGAGGGCCGCCACGGTTGTTACTGCTTTGATGTTCATGGTGTTGATCTTCATGAATCAGTACCCCCAAGGAATCACGCCAGGCGTGCCGATGAAGGCGAACTGCAGGATCGGATAGCCGTAGCTGACGAGCATGTACGCCAGCATCGCCCAGTTCCAGAAGCTGAGGCTGTTCAGGATGTTGGGCACCTGGACGGGATCATGGATGGCCACGGCGTACTCGACCTTGGGGTTTGCCTCGGGGACCTTGTTGAGGTGCGTCATCACCAGGTTGTAGAGGAACATGATGCCGGAGATCACCAGGATGGTCGCACCCACGATCATCAGTGCCTCGTGCACACCCCACTGGGCGACAAGCTCGGAATCGTACGGCGTGCTGGACACGCGGCGCGGCTGGAAGTAGATACCCAGGATGTGCCACGGACCGGTGAGGACGATCATACCGATGAAGTACAGCCAGAGTTGCTGCACCGCCATCTTGCGCGAGTAGAGCTGACGACCGGTGATCTTCGGCCACAACCAGTAGGCCGCGGCGAGGTACATGATCACGGTGGTGCCGCCATAGATGAGGTGGAAGTGACCAGTCACCCACTGGGTGTTGTGCACCATGGCATCCATCGAGTAGGAGGCGTTGATGACGCCACCCCAGCCACCGACGGTCAGCATCAGCAGGGAGAATATCCCCGCGACGACCACGGGATTACCCCAGTCGAGGGCGGCGACCCAGCCGAACAGACCCTTGCCACCACGCAGGCGACCGGCGATCTCCAGAGAGGCCAGCACGGTGAAGCCGGTGATGAAGGTCGGCACGGCCACCATGAAGGTGCCGAACATGTGCAGCAGCTTCCAGCCAGCGGCCTGCTGCGGGTCCATGTAAAGGTGGTGGAAGCCGATTGGAACCGAGAAGATGAACAGCATGACGAAGGCCACGCGCGCCATCTCGTCGGAGAACAGCTTGCCGCCCGCCTCCTTCGGCAGAATGCTGTACAGCGCGACATAGGCCGGCAGCAACCAGAAGTACACGATCGGGTGCAGGGTCCAGGAGAACAGGGTGCGCGCGAGGCCCGGGTCGATGGTATCCACCAGCCCCAGAGACAGCGGCAGCAGCTGGAACAGCGCTTCAGCCGCAACGCCCGTACTTGCCCAGATCCACAGTAGTGCGTTCATGGTGGTACCGAACATCACCACCGGCACCGGCTTGCCCGGATTCGCCTTCTTCCACTGGGTCATGCCGACGATCATGTCCGCCACCCAGAACCAGGAACCGACCACCACCAGCGTCGCGCCGATGTAGAAGATCGGATGGGCCATTTCAGGCGGATAGAAGGTGTACATTACCGAAGCCTGGCCGGTCAGCAGCACCGAGGCCGCCAGCACGATGCCGAGCACGTTGACCACGAAGCCGATCCAGGAGAACAACGGGCTCCAGAGCGGCTGCTTGATGCTGTTGGCCATCGTGTGATAGCCGAAGCCCATGATGAAGTTGGTGGACAGCACGAAGGCCAGCAGCACGCCGTGCGTGGACACCGAAGCAAAGTAGAGGGCGGTGTTTTCCAGGCCGGGGAAGAAGCCGCTACGCTCCACCACCTGGAACAGGCCCATGAGCAGGCCAAGTCCAAGGGAGGCAAAGCCAACCCACATGTGACCAAGGCCAAGACGGTTGCCCTGGCTCTTGACGACGGCGGACGGTTCGCGCGCTTCCGCCGCGAGGCCTGCCGCTTGTTCTGCAGTAATGCTCATTCTTAAGCTCTCCCTCAGGACTTGCCGCCGGTCACATGTACCTTGGCGTACATGTAATCGTGACCAAGACCGCAGTACTCGTTACAGATCATCGGGAATTCGCCTTCCCGGGTGAACTGTGTGTTCACTTCGGAGACGTAGCCCGGCACCACCATGGTGTTCATGTTGCTGTAGGGCACATGCAGACCGTGCAGCACGTCGAGGCTGGCGATGCGCAGCTTGACCGGAGTGTTGGCCGGCAGCTCGATGTTCTGCGGGTAGAAGCCGTAGCGCGCCGCGACCATGGTCACGGTGTAGGAGCCATCGGCCTCCTGCTTCACGCCCAGCTTGTCCTCGGCGAACTCGCCACCGAGGTGCAGCTTGGCGGAGTCGATGACCTCCACGTTGCTCGGCGGATGGATGTTCGCGCTTGCCGCGAAATAGACCTGGATCGCGATGGAGAGAGCGACGATGCCGCCCACCATCCAGATCCAGCGTTGCTCGAGCGGATCGATATGAATGGTTGCCATGTTGTTGTCTCCTTAGTTCACCGGCCCGTGGCTGATGAAGCGGAACCACATCCAAAGCCACCCCAGCGTGAACAGCACACCGTAAATGGCCAGAATCGTCCAGGTACCCACCGGGGAACTCTGGAGAACCTTTTTCTCTTCTTCCGGAGTCATGATGCTCATCTCCTGTGTTGCGGTTCCCGATTACGCGAAGCAATCATCGGTGAAGGACTTCATCCAGGCATGGGTGTAGAGCGCCGCGAGGTTGCGCTGCACCGGGCCCGCGTCCAGTGGCAGATAGCGCCTGGCAGGGACACGCGTGATCCGCCCGTCCTTGATGCGGAACACGTCAGCCACGAACTGGCCCCAGTTCTGGTTGCCCGCCAGCGCGTAGCAGGTGTTCTGGTACAGCGGATCGCCCAGGTGCTCGCCACGCAGCAGGGACTTGACCTGCAGCGCCACGACC